>CAZFKC010000044.1:0-78310 GCA_964519175.1 uncultured Nannocystaceae bacterium | reverse complement strand
GCTTGCGCGCTGGTGCACCGCGGCACCGCCCAGCCCCGGCGACCAGTGCACGTCGATCGACTCGGGCGGCGTGCCGGCGGCCTCCTGCAGCGCGCGCATCGTCGCATCGCTCGCGGCGAACTCGATCGGCACGACCAGCACGTTGCTCGTGCCCTTGGCGGCGAGCTCGGCGATCGCCTTCGCGAGCTCGCGCGCTTCGATCACCCGCACCGGCGAGAACGCGCTGCGCTCCTTCGCGGCCTCGGTCGCGAGCGCCAGCCAGGCCGTGCGCATCGTCTTGCTCGCGCGCGCGGGCACCACCAGCAGCGTCGCGCCGCCGAACGCCGCGTCGGGTCGCGGCAGGCCCTTGCCGCCGACGAAGCTCTCGCGCAGCCAGGCCTCGTCGAGCACGACGTCGCCCTTGCCCGGCGCGCCGGCGACGAGCGCCGCCTCCTTGCCCTGGCTGTGCAGGAGCGTCGCGAACAGCTGCGCCCAACGCCGACCGACCACCGTCGCTTCAGCGAGGCGGATCGCGACCGGTGGACCCGCGAGCGTCGGCACCGCGGGCAATCCCAGGGCGGCGCGCGCGGCCTCGTGCTCGGCGCGGCCGAGCGCATCCGCGTCGATGCGCTGCGTCTTCGCGACGAGCCCCGCGCGCCCGAACGCCTCGAGCGTCGACGTCATCGCCGGGCGCTCGGGCTCGGCGTCGAGCACGAGCAGCGAGCGCGCGCCCGGCTGCTCCTCGGGGATCGCCGCGCGCTGCAGCGCACGGGGCAAGCTCGGCGCGACCGCGAGCAGGCTCGCATCGAGCTCGTCCGTGTAGAGCCCGACCCACAGCACGCTCGCTGCTCCGCCACCGCGCCCGCCGATCGCGATGCGATCGGCGGCGACCGGCAGCCTGCGTCCGGCGAACTCGAGCATGCGCGCGAGCGCGGTGCCGAGCTCGCGCTGATCCTCCGCGAAGCCGATCGCGTGCCCCCAGCGCCCGGCGATGCGGCCGTCCTGCTCGCGCTGGCGATGCGGCGGCACGAGCACGGCGATCGCCGCTTGCGAGCCGAGCCTCAGCTTCCAGCGCAACGCGGCATCCCTGGGATCCTCGCCGTCGTCGGGCAGCCACACGAGCAGCGGCAGCTCCGCATCGGGGGCGGTGCCGTCGGGCAGGACGAGGCGATAGTCGAGCTCGCTCGCGGTCGTCACCCCGAGCACGCCGCCCGAGACGCTGCGCGCGTAGCTCTGCGCGTACACGACGTAGTCGGCGAGCTCGGGCCGGGCCTCGACCGCGCGCAGATCGTCGACGGGCACGACCGTGAGGCTCGCGAGGCTGGCCTTCGGCGCGCGCAGCCGCGTCTGCGCGAGCGTGCCGCCCTGGTACTGCACGTGGAAGGCACCGACGACGTGCAGCACGCTGCGCTCGCCCAGCGCGTCCGCGACGGCCTCGCCCATCGTGTTGTCCCACAGGTTCTGGATCGACCACGTGGGATCCTCGGGACCTGCACCCGGACCGGGGCCGTGTCCGCGCAGCACTCGACCGACCCGCGCCCAGTACTCCGGATCGGGCGGATGCACCGTCTTCGGCACCCAGCTCGGGTGCTCCTTCCTCGCGCGCTCCCACGCGAGCTTGCCCTCGCTCGCGAGCGACATGACGAGCGGCCGCGGCAGGTTCGCCGCGACGACCGGCAGCTTGCGTGCACGCGCCGCAAGGACGAGCGGGCGGTAGTCGGTGCCGTAGTTGCCCCACGGTCGCGCGTCGGCGAGCAGCTTCGCCTCGTCGATCTTCCCGGCGAGGTAGTCGTCGACGAGCGGCTGCACGTCGCGCTCGAACATCTCCAGCGACAGCGTCAGCTTTCCGCCGCGGCGGTCCGCGAGCCCCTCGAGCACCGCGAGCTCGACGCGATGCGTCACGTCGTCGAGGTGCGTCTCGCCGAGGAAGACCGCGTCCTTGGTCGCGAGCGCATCGAGCATCGCGGCGAGCGACACGTCCTTGCCCTCGCGATCGAGGATGCGGATGCGCTCGGACACCGGATCCTCGGCGCGGGCCGGTGCGGCCGGATCGGCGGGGGCCGTGGGCGGGCGCGTAGCTGCACGGGGCCCACACGCGACGAGCAACGCGACGAGGCAGAGACGGCGCACGCGCGCAGCATGCCACGTCAGCCCGGCGCCGGTGCGCCGAGCTTGCGGGCGAGGTCGGCTCCGAGCAGCTGTTGCATGACCGTGCGCGTCTCGACGTGCTGCTCGAGGAACGCGCGCAGCTTCGCGGACGGCCACACCATCACGCTGCAGCCCGCACCTGCGACGACACGCGCGCGCGGGACGTCGCCGGTGAGCCAGCACATCTCGCCGACGAAGCGGCCCTCGCCGAGCGTGGTGATCGTGCGCCCTGCGAGCTCGACGCTCGCGCTGCCGTCCGTGACGAGCAGCAGGCGATCGAGCGGCTGCTGGGCCTCGACCAGCACCTCGCCCTCGCTCGTCTGCCGCACGCTGCCCTCGGCGACGAGCGCGAGGAACTGCCGCGGTCGCAGGCTGCGGAACATCGCGTCGTAGAGCCGCTGCTCGTCGGCCCGCAGTCGCACCGGGCGTCGCTCGAGCACGAGCCGCCAGGTCTGCAGGATGTTGATCGACGTGAACAGCAGGTTGTACGCGAGCGGCGTCCAGAGCTGGTTGTGCTGGTAGTAGAGCATCAGCAAGAAGAGCGCGCAGATCGTCGCGATGCGCAGCTTGAGCACGTCGCGCACGGAGTACGAGACGAGGTAGAGCGCGTTCGCGGCGTGGATCAGCGCTTCCATCGCGGGCATCGTAGCCAGGCGGCTCCGCCCGCGGTAGCGTGGGAACGTCGTCATGCCGCTGCCTGCCGGAGTCACCTGGTTCGCGCCGACCCTCGCGCTGCACGTGTTCGATGCACCCGAGCCGGGGCCCACCGCGCTCGTGCAGGCCGGCATCCACGGCGACGAGATCGCCGGCGTGCACGCGCTCGCCGAGCTGCTCGAGGAAGGCATCCGTCCCACGCACGGCCGGCTCATCGTCGTGCCCGTGATGAACCCGCCGGCCTACCGCGCGCGCGAGCGAAAGGCGCCCGGCGGACTCGATCTCAACCGCTGCTTCCCGGGCAACGCCGAGGGCGCAGCCGAAGAGCGGCTCGCACGGCGCTTCATGGATCTCGTGCTGGACGAGCGACCGGCGCTCGTCGTCACGCTGCACGAGAGTCAGAAGCGCTACGACCCGGCGGTCGTGCCGTCGTTCGGGCAGACGATCGTGTACGGCGTCCAGCCGCGTCCGCCGATCGTCGACACCACGATCGGCGCGCTCAACGATCGACTGCAGGACGAAGCGGAGCGCTGGGCGCCGCAGTACTATCCGGTCGCGACGTCGTCGACCGAGGTGATCGTCGATGCGATCGGCTGCGTGGGGCTGTGCATCGAGACGTGGATGGGCTTCCCCGAGCGCCGTCGCATCGACATGCAGCGCCTCGTCGTCGAGCTCTTGCTCGACGAAACCGGCGTGCGGCGCATCACGCGCTGAGCTTGCGCCTCGTTTGACCCGGCCGCGGCCGCGGAGTACACCCGAAGCGAGATGGATCAGCCATCACGCATCGAGCCCGTCGTCCGCGCCGCGCCGCTGCGCGAGCTCGCCGACGAGATCTTCGCGCGCGTGAGCCCCTACCCCGGCGCCGGCTTCCGCAACCACTGCCAGCGCCTGCATCGTTTCGCGACGGCGCTCATGCGCGCGCGGGGGCTCGAGCTCGACGTCGATCTCGCCTATCTCATCGCGATGCTGCACGACCTCGGCATCGTCAGCGAGATCGACGAGGGCGCGAACTACCTGCAGCGCAGCCGCGCGCTGTTCCGCCGCGAGACCAAGGGTGTGGCGCTGCCGGCCGTCGACGACCGCGTGCTCGACGAGTGCATGCTCTACAACCACCGCGTGATGGCGGTGCCGAACCTCAGCGCCGAGGCCGAGTGCTTCCGCAACGCGGTGATGATCGAGCACAGCCGCGGGCTCATCCGCTTCGGGCTCGAGCGCGCCGACATCCGGGCCACGTTCGACGAGCTGCCGCGCGAGAACTTCGACCGCGTGCTGCTCGATTTCACCTGGCGCACGATCAAGCGCGAGCCGCTCACGATCGTGCACGGCATCTTCTTCTGAGGTCGTCATGTCCGACGAGACCACCGAGCTCGAGGCCGCGGCGTTCCGCACCCTCGTCGCGCACCTGCAGTCGCGCACCGACGTGCAGAACATCGACCTCATGAACCTGGCCGGCTTCTGCCGCAACTGCCTGTCCAAGTGGTACGCGGCCGCGGCGACCGAGCGTGGCGCGGACGTCGACCTCGACGCGGCCAAGCGCATCGTCTACGGCATGCCGTACGACGAGTGGAAGGCGAAGCACCAGAAGTGACCAGCGAGTCGTTCGTGGTGCGCACGCCGGGCCGCGGCATGCAGGACCTGACCGCGCGCGTGCAACAGATCGTCGCGGGCGCGGGCGTGAAGAACGGGCTCTGCAACGTGTTCGTGCACCACACGAGCGCCTCGCTGATCCTCTGCGAGAACGCCGACCCCGCGGTGCAGCGCGACCTCGAGGCCTTCGCAGCGCGGCTCGTGCCCGACGGCGACCCGCTGTTCGTGCACGTCGACGAGGGCGACGACGACATGCCGGCGCACGTGCGCTCGGTGCTGACCCACGCGTCGCTGGGGATCCCGATCGCCGGGGGCCGCTGCGATCTCGGCACCTGGCAGGGCATCTATCTGTGGGAGCACCGCAAGGCCCCGCACTCGCGCAAGATCACCGTCACGGTGCTCGGAGGCTGAGATGTCACCGCTGACGCGTCGGTTGTCGCGCACGATGACGCGCACGATCTCGACGTGGCGGCTCATCGAGCCCGGCGACCGGGTGATGGTGGCGCTCTCCGGCGGCAAGGACAGCTACACGCTCTTCGATCTGCTGTGGCGCGCGCGGGCCCGCGCTCCGTTCGCGTTCGACATCGTCGGCGTGCACCTCGACCAGGGCCAGCCGGGCTACGACGGCGAGCCGCTGCGCGCATGGCTCGAGCGCTACGGCGCGCCGTTCGAGATCGTCCACCGCGACACCTACTCGAAGGTCATCGAGCTCGTCGACGACGGCAAGAGCTACTGCGGCCCGTGCTCGCGCATGCGTCGCGGGATCCTCTACGACGTCGGCGAGCGGCTGGGCTGCACGAAGATCGCGCTCGGTCACCATCGCGACGACGCGCTCGAGACCCTGCTGATGAACCTGTTCTACGCGGGCAGGCTGCAGGCGATGCCGGCCCGCTACCGCACGGACGACGGGCGCTTCGACGTGATCCGTCCGCTCGTCGAGTGCGCGGAGGCGGACATCGCCGAGCACGCGCGCGCGGTCGGCTATCCGATCCTGCCGTGCAATCTCTGTGGATCGCAGACCGGCCTTCGCCGCGATGCGATGACGCGGCTCATCGACGGGCTCGAGCAGGAGAGCCCGAACGTGCGGGCGGTGATGCTGAACGCGCTGCGCAACGTGCAGCCCAGCCACCTGCTCGACCCGGCCGTCGCCCGCACGGCCGTGGTCGCCCCGCCGACTCCCGACCCGGCGTGGAGCGCCGAGCCCGAGCCGAGGACCCCCGAGCTCCGCCTTCCACTGCTGCCGAACGACGATCCGTAAAAAACTGCTGGCCGCCACCAGCAATCCCAGCTATGTTCGTTTTGGTATTCGTGAGGGTACGCGCGAGCATTGGGTGGGTAGCGGCGTGGGGTTGGCTGGGATGTGGACCGGTGGTCGACCAGGAGGGTTCGACCACGGGCTCCACCACCTCCGAGCCGAGCACCACGATCTCGGGCAGCGCCACGTCGGCCGGCACGACCGCTCCATCGACGAGCGCGCCCGGTACGAGTGCGCCCGGCACGAGCGCGACGACGATCGGGCCGAGCGACGAGTCGAGCTCGACCACGGGCGTGGACGAAGGCGTGTCGTTCATCGACACGTTCGACAGCGAGAGTGTCGACGGAGGTGGCTGCGATGTCTGGGCGCAGGACTGCCCTGTGGGCGAGAAGTGCATGCCGTGGGCGAACGACGGCGGCTTCATGTGGAACTCGGTGCGCTGCTCGCCCATCGGCGACGGCGTCCCCGGTGCACCCTGCACCGTCGAAGGCTCGGCGGTCAGCGGCATCGACAGCTGCCAGCTCGCCGCGATGTGCTGGAACGTCGACCCCGAGACGAACGCCGGCACCTGCGTGGGCTTCTGCGAAGGTAGCCGCGCCGACCCCACCTGTCCTGCGCCGGAGCAGCACTGTGTGATCGCGAACGACGGCGTGCTGATCCTGTGCCTGCCGTGCTGTGATCCGCGACTGCCGAGCTGCGGGGAGGACACTCGCTGCATCCCGTCGCACCAGGCGCTCTACTGCGGACCGGTGGTCGGCGACGGTGCGGGTGCGATCGGCGACGCGTGCGACTACCCCGGTGAGTGCGCGGCGGGTCTGCTCTGCACCGTCGGCAACGCGTTGCCGAGCTGTCGTCCGGGCTCGCTGGGCTGCTGCGCGCCGTGGTGCACGATCGGTGACGACGCGGCCTGCGAAGCCGCGATCCCTGGCACGGTCTGCACGCCGTGGCTCGAAGAAGGCACGACCCCGCTCGGCTGCGACGACGCCACGCTCGGGGTCTGCACGCTGCCGGTGTAGCTGCATCGAGTGCATGCCGCGTGCATGCACTCCGATGCGATACGCATGCATGACATGCGGAATTCCGCGCCGTAGCCTTGCCTCGCACGCATGCGTCCGGCATAGCCATGCATCCATGCTGCTGCACGAGCTCACCGGTCATCGCCTCGGCGTCTGCGTCTCCGGCGGGCTCGACTCGCGCACGGTGACGCGGCGCTTGCTCGAAGCGGGCTGCGAGCTGGTCTGCTTCACCGCCGATCTCGGCCAACCCGACGAGACCGACATCGCCGACGTGCGCCGGCGGATGGAGGCCACGGGTGCGCGCTGCGAGGTCGTCGACCTGAAGGCGGAGATGGCCGAGGCGTGCTTCGGTGCGATCACGGCCCAGGCGAGCTACGACGGCGGCTACTGGAACACCACCGGGCTCGCACGTGCGGTCACGGTGCGAGGTCTGCTGGCGGCGATGCGTGCCCAGGGCTGCACGGTGCTCGTGCACGGCGCGACGGGACGCGGCAACGATCAGATCCGCTTCGAGCGCTACACCAACGTGCTCGCGCCCGACATGCGCGTGTACGCACCGTGGCGCGACCCGGCCATGCTCGCGCAGTTCCCCGGCCGCACGCAGATGGCGGCCTACCTGCAGCAGCAGGGTCTCGAGGCGAAGGTGGTGCGCAAGCGCTACTCGACCGATGCCAACCTCGCGGGGCTCAGCCACGAGGCCGAGGATCTCGAGGACGTCGAGACCTCGTGCCTCATCGTCGAGCCGGTGATGTGCGTGTGGCCGCAGCAGGCCCCCGATCGCTTGCGCGACGTGGTGCTGACGTTCGAGCGCGGCCGCTGCGTCGCGATCGACGGCGTGCGCCTCGCACCGCTGCCGCTCGTGCAGCTCGCGAACCAGATCGGCGGGGCGGCCGGCATCGGGCTCGCCAACGCGCTGGAGAACCGGATCATCGGCACGAAGAGCCGCGGGGTCTACGAGGCGCCCGGCATGGAGCTGCTCGGCACGGGATTGCGCGCGATCTACCAGGCCGTGCTCGACCGGCGCTCGACTGCGCTGTTCGGGCAGCTCGCACGCGTCGTCGCCGACGCGATCTACGACGGACGCAGCTTCGATCCCGCGCCCCGTGCCGCGCTCGCTGCGATCGCGACGCTGGCCGAGCACGCGAGCGGCGAGGTGGTGCTCGGCCTCTACAAGGGCCACGCGTTCGTGCAGGCGATCCGCGGGTGCACGGCGTCGCTCTACAACCCTGCCGATGCGTCGATGGAGGCGAGCGACGGGCTCGATCCTCGCAGCAGTCAGGGCTTCGTGGAGATCCAGCGCTGCGAAGCGCTCGCGCTCGCGCGCGCCGGCCAGATCGTCGTCGCCTCCGAGTGCGCGACGTCAGGCCCCGGCGTCGAGCACCCGCACGTCGTCGCCACGGATCTCGAGCACCTGCGTCGGCCCACCGTAGTGGCGGGCGAGCCCCACGTCGATGCGCCACAGACGAGCATCGCAAGCTGAGGTGATGCCGGTCTTCTGCACGGTGTGGCCGATGACCATGCGACGAACACCGAGCCCGGCGAGCGCCCGACCGAGTCGCTCGCAGAGCGCGGGGCTCTCGTCCTCCGCGTAGAAGCGCGTCCACAGCGGGCCGTCTTCGTCCATCGCGCGCTCGACGATCGTCGGCGACGCCGCGCCCCCACCCAGCCAGCTGCGCACGTCGGCATCGAGCGTCGCGAGCGTCGCGACGTGCTCGGGCAAGATGCCGCCGTGGACGAACGCGGTGTCGCCGACGAGCGCAGCGATGTGGCGCTGCGCGAGCTTGCGCGCGTACGGTCCCCCGGGGATGAAGGCGGCCATGCGCGCGCGTGCGGGCTCCGGCAGCGCTGCGAGCCGTGGATCGTCGGGCTTCGCACCCGCGACGTCGTCGAAGTCGCGCAGGCCCGCGTCGGTGACGTAGCGGAAATCGCCGAGCGCGTTCATCACCTCATGGTTGCCGTTGAGCTCCACGACGGCGCCGCCGGCCTTCGCGGCCTCGGCGCGGAGCCGGTCGAAGAGGTCGACGATCGCCTGCTCGTCGTCGCCGCGGTCGAGCTCGTCGCCGGTCTGCACGAGCACGGTGGTGCCACCCGTCCAGTGATCGCCCTCGTCCACGAGCGATGCGAGCCGCAGCGCAGCCCGTGTGGCCGCGAGGTCGCCGTGCAGATCGCCGATCGCGATCAATCGATCGCCGACCGGCACGCGCAGCGCGTCGAGCTCCTTCGGTGGAACGACCGGCGCGGACGCAGGCGCCGGCGCCGTCCGTGGTGCGGGCATCGGTGCGGCCGCGCTGCCCCCCTTGCCCGTCGCGCTCGCCCCCGACTGGCCGCCCCCGCACGAAAGCGAGCCGGCCCAGGCGAGCAGCAGCAGCGCCCCGACCCTAGCGGTGCGTCCCACGGCTTGCCTCGCGGTGACGCCGCGTGCGCCCACGCCGAGCACGTCGGATCACTTGCACGCCAGACATCCTACCCGATTCGCCCAACCCACAGCGGGCCCGCCATCGGGCCCGAGGCCCCCTCGTGATCGAGCTTCCGAAAAACGCTCGAGCCGCGCTAGGCTGGACTGGGGTGCGAAGCGTCGCCTACGAACCGGTGTCCGCCGGCCGGCTGTTGATCGTCGACGACGACGAGGCCGTGCGGCGCGTGCTCCAACGCCTGCTCGTGGCCGAGGGCTACGACGTGCTGCAGGCCGGCGACGGTGAGCAAGCGCTCGCGGTCGCGTGGAGCGGCGCACCCGTGGACAGCGTCGTGCTCGACATGCGCATGCCGGGCATGAGCGGGCTCGACGTATGCCGAAAGCTCCGCGCCGATCCTCGCACCGAGCACACGCCTGTCGTTTTCGTGACGGGCATGGACGATCGGGCATTTCGCCGCGAAGCGCTGCAAGCCGGCGCGACCGACTTCCTCGGCAAGCCGTTCGACGAGGTCGAGCTGCTGGCGCGGCTGCGAAACAGCGTTCGTCTCAAGCTCTACTTCGACTCGCTGTCGCGCGAGCGCACCGATCTGCGCACCGCCGTGCAGCGCAACGCGGCGGATCTCGAGGCCGCGAGCTCCCGGCTCGAGCGACTGCAACGCGAGCTCGCGGTCGCGCGGCACGAGACGATCGAGCGTCTCGCACGTGCGGCCGAGTACCGCGACGACGAGACCGCGGCGCACCTGCACCGCATGAGCCACTACTGCCACATCCTCGGACAGCGTGCAGGGCTCGACGACTACACCTGCGAGATGCTGCGCATCGCGAGCCCGATGCACGACGTCGGCAAGATCGGCATCCCCGATCACATCCTGCTGAAGCCCGGACGGCTCTCCGCCGACGAGTTCCAGATCATGAAGCAGCACGCCGAGATCGGCTTCCGCATCCTGTCCGGATCGGACTCCGAGCTCGTGCGCTACGCCGCAAGCATTGCGCACACCCACCACGAGCAGTGGGCGGGGACCGGCTACCCGCGGGGCCTCGCGGGCGAGGACATCCCGATCGAAGGCCGCGTCGCCGCGATCGCCGACGTGTTCGACGCCCTGACGAGCGCGCGCCCCTACAAGAGCGCGTGGACGATCGACGCCGCCGTCGCGCACCTCAGCGCGGGCGCGGGCCAGCACTTCGATCCGAACCTCGTGCAGCTGTTCCTGGGGGCGATGGACGAGGTGCTCGCCGTGCGCGTGCGCTTCTCCGACCCCGCGCCGTCGCCCCACTGACGGCTGCTCAGCGGCGAGTCGAGCCCGCCGTGGCTTCGCCACGGCGGATAGCGAGCATGACTGCCCGCGCACCAATGACGGCTGCTCGGCGGCGGGTCGAGCCCGCCGTGGCTTCGCCACGGCGGACAGCGAGCACGACTGCCCGCACCAGGAAGAGCGCCGGAGGCGCGACCAGAGCTAATAGGGCTGATCGCCGTCGTCCGCGTCTTCGCCGGCGATCGCAGCTCGCTTGCGCTCGTCCTCGAGCACCTGCAGCGCCTCGACCGTGTAGCGCGTCGTCGGCTCGAGCAGGAGCCGCGCGAACGGGATCTCGTCGCCGGTCTCCTCGCAGATCCCGTAGGTGCCGTCGTCCATGCGCGCGAGCGCGGCGTCGATCTCGACGAGGCGAGCGCGCTCGTGATCGCTGACACGGATCGAGCGCTCGAACTGCTCTTCCTCGGCGGCACGATCCTGCACGTCGCCGACCTCGACGATCGTGCCGTCGGGGATGCCGGCTCGCCCGCGCAGCCGATCGTGCTCGGCGACGAGCAGCGCACGCAGTCGTTGGAGCTGGCTGGAATCGAGATGCGACGCAGTCATCGGGCGGGAACTATTGCACGGCCGCCGCCACGCGAGCGACGATGCCTCGCATGGACGCGCAGGTACACGCGACGATCGCTGCAGCGCTCGCCGATCGCGGTTCGGTGCTCGTGCTGACCGGCGCGGGCATCTCCGCCGAGAGCGGCGTCCCGACGTTCCGCGGGCCCGAGGGCTACTGGACGGTGGGCTCGCGCAACTACCAGCCCCAGGAGCTCGCGACGGCCGCCGCCTTCCGCCGCATGCCGGAGGAGATCTGGCGCTGGTATCTGTGGCGCCGCTCGGTGTGCCGCGCAGCGGCGCCCAACGCCGGACACCGCGCGCTCGTCGAGCTCGACGCTGCGCTCGGCGACCGCTTCGTGCTCGTCACGCAGAACGTCGACGGTCTGCACCTGCGTGCGGGTAGCCCGGCCGCGCGCACGCTGCAGATCCACGGCAACATCGACTTCTACCGCTGCGCGCGCGCGTGCACCTCGACGCTCGTGCCGATCCCCGCTGCGATCCCGCCGAAGTCGAAGAGCGATCCGCTCACGGCCGAAGAGCTCGCGCTGCTGCGTTGCCCGAGCTGCGGCGGCGCCGGGCGTCCGCACGTGCTCTGGTTCGACGAGTACTACGACGAGGAGCTCTACTCCGCCGAGAGCGCCATGGCGGCGGCCGCCGAGGCCGCGCTCTTGGTGGTCGTCGGCACCGCCGGCGCCACCAACCTCCCGCAGCAGATCGCGCGCACCGTCGCGCGCCGGCGCCGTCCGATCATCGACGTCAACGTCGAGCCCAACCCGTTCGCCGAGCTCGCGGTCACGACCGGCGGCCATGCGCTGCGCGGGCCGGCGTGCGAGCTGCTGCCCGCGCTCGGCACCGCCATCGTCGCGACTCTCGGGGAGTGCTAAGGTCGCGCGGGGCATGGCCGAGCACGACTACGACTTCGTGATCATCGGGTCGGGCTTCGGCGGCAGCACTGCGGCGCTGCGTCTGGTCGAGAAGGGCTGGCGCGTGCTCGTGGTCGAGAAGGGCAGCGAGCTCGGTGCGGCCGAGTTCCCGCGCTCCAACTGGGACGTGCGCCGCTACATGTGGCTGCCCTGGCTGGGCTTCCGCGGCCTCTTCAACATGACGTTCTTCCGGCACGTCACGGTGCTCTCCGGCGTGGGTGTGGGCGGGGGCTCGCTCGTCTACGCGTGCACGCATCCGGTGCCGAAGGAGTCGTTCTTCACCTCGCCGGCGTGGGCGCACCTCGCCGACTGGAAGGAAGAGCTCGCGCCGCACTACGTCGAGGCCAAGCGCATGCTCGGCGTCACCGAGACGCCGTTTCGCACGCGCACCGACGACGCGCTGCGCCAGATCGCGATCGATCGCGGACAGCCCGAGGCGTTCGAGCCCACGAACGTCGCGATCTGGTTCGGCAAGCCCGGGCAGTCGGTGGCCGATCCCTACTTCGGCGGGCGCGGGCCGGGGCGCACGGGCTGCATCCGCTGCGGCGGCTGCATGCTCGGCTGCCGCCACGACGCGAAGAACTCGCTCGACAAGAACTACCTCTACCTCGCGCGCAAGGCCGGGGCCGAGCTGCTCGCGGACACCGAGGTCACCGCCGTGCGCCCGCGCGACGGCGGGGGCTACACGATCGAAGCGCAACAGGGCCGGCACCCGCTCTCGCGCCAGCAGCTCGAGCTGAACGCGCGCCAGGTGATCTTCGCCGGCGGTGTGCTCGGCACGGTCGCGCTGCTGCTCCAGCTCAAGCGCCTGCCCAACTGCTTGCCCAAGCTGTCCGACCGGCTCGGCGCGGGCATCCGCACGAACTCCGAGGCGCTCATCGGCGTCATCTCGCGCCGCAAGGACGTGGACCTCAGCAAGGGCATCGCGATCGGATCCATCCTGCAGACCGACGAGCACTCGCACCTCGAGCCGGTGCGCTTCTCGGCGGGCTCGGGCTTCTTCCGACTGCTCATCGCGCCCCATGCCCCCGGCGAGCACGTCTTCGTGCGGCTCGCGCGGCTCCTCGGGGTGATCGTGCGGCACCCGATCGCGGTGTTGAAGGCGCTGACCGTCCGCGACCTGTCGAAGCAGACCACGATCCTCCTCTACATGCGCACCGCCGAAGGCACGCTGCGATTCCGTCGCTCGTGGACCGGTCGCATGATCAGCACGCGCGACGAGGGCAAGGCGCCCACCGCCTCGATCCCCGAGGCCACCGAGCTCGCGGAGCGCGTCGGCGACAAGCTCGAGGGCATGCCGTTCTCGCTGTTCACCGAGACGCTGTTCAACATCCCCACGACGGCGCACATCCTCGGCGGTTGCTGCATGGGCGACAGCCGCGAGACCGGCGTCATCGATCGCGACCATCGCGTGTTCGGGTACGACGGGCTGTACGTGATGGACGGCTCGGCCGTGTCGGCGAACCCGGGCGTGAATCCCTCGCTCACCATCGTCGCGATGACCGAGCGCGCGGTCGCGCGGATCCCCGCGCGGCTCGCCGCGATCGGCACCACCGAGTCGCGCGGGCAGCTCCCACCTGCGCCGGCGCTGGCCCGCGTCTAACGCCGCGCTGCGGAAGCCATCGCTTGGATCCCGTCACCCAGGGTCTGCTCGGTGCCGCCGCGGCGCAGGCCGTGCTCGCGCGCAGGCTGGGGCCGCGCACGTGGATCTTCGGTGCGCTCGGGGGCATGGCCGCGGATCTCGACGTGCTGATCCGCAGCAGCGACGACCCCACGCTCGCGCTGGTCTACCACCGCCACTTCACGCACTCGCTGGCGTTCGTGCCGATCGGCGGGCTCGTCTGCGCGCTGCCCTGGTTGTTGCGCCGCAAGCACCGCGCCGATCGCTGGGCGATCCTCGCGGCGACCACGATCGGCTACGCCACGCATGGTCTGCTCGACGCGTTCACGAGCTACGGCACGCAGCTGTGGTGGCCGTTCTCGTCGCGACGCGTCGCGTGGGACTTCGTCGCGATCATCGATCCGATCTACACGGGTCTGCTCGCGCTCGGCGTGTGGCTCGCGAAGCGCCGGGCGAGCCCGCGCTCGGCCATCGCGGCGCTGATCGCCTCGTCGATGTACCTCGCGCTCGGCGGGGTGCTGCACGCACGCGCCATCACGGCGGCCAAGCACCTCGCGCAGCAGCGCGGCCACGAGCTGGCGCGTGTCGACGCGTTCCCGATGCTGCCGGTCGACTTCGTGTGGCGCACGGCCTATCGCGCCGGCGGCCGCATCTACGTCGACGAGGTCCGCACGCCGTGGTTCGGCGCGACCACCACGACGGACGGTGGCTCGAGCCCGGTCGTCGAGGAGTCGCAGCTACCACCCGACGTCGTCGCCGACACCCGCACGCTCGCCGCGTTCCGCAGGTTCGCGTGGTTCGCAGATGGCTGGGTCGCACGCGGTGACGACGAGCAGCTCGCGTTCACCGACATGCGCTACGGCGTCGGCACGCGCAGCACCGAGTCGCTGTGGACGCTCGTCCTCGCGCCCGGACAGACGCCGCCGGTGCGCATCGTGACCCGGCGGCCGACGCTCTCCGACGCGGGCGCCGAGCGCTGGCGCGAGATCGTCGGCGAGTGAGGATCAGCCGGGGCTGGTCGCGAGCCCGGGCGAGCGATCCCGCGGGATGTGGTAGCGCGCGAGGATGCGTGGGGTGGCCGCGCGGACCGCTTCGCTGTCGAGCATGATGACGGCGCCGGTCGAGGTGAGGATCTCGACGATGCCGCGCGCGGCGCTGAGCCGCTGCACGAAGTCGGTCATGTCGATCGGCACATGGCCGTCGAGCATCACCACGCTCTCGGTGTGCAGGTGTCCATAGCCGACGTTGATCTCGTCCGCGAGCACCTGCGTGATCACCACCACCTGACGACGCGCCGCCGTGCGCGTGCCGTAGTAGTAGAGGTAGAGGAACTCCTTGGGCGCCTTGTTCCACCACTCGTTCCAGGTGGCCAGGAAGTCCTCCGACAGCGGCTGGAACACGAAGCCGCCGTAGACGAAGTACGCGGGCGGCACCTCGAACACGGGGCGTGGCACGAGCCGTACGCGCGGGCGCAGCTCGGCGACGACCTCGAGCTCGACGCCCTCGCGCGTGATCGACATCGGCAGCGGATCGCCGACGAACTTGCCGGTGAGCGCCGCCTCGAAGCGCGTGCGATGGCGGCCGAGGTAGCGCACGGTGCCGTTGTTCGCGAGCGGCATGCCGTCGATCGAGCGCAGCACGTCGCGCGGCCGCAACACACCGTCGGCGCTGCCGCCGTGCTCGACGCGCACCACCAGCACGCCGCCCTGCTGCGGCCCCAGCCCGAGCTGGCGATGCAGCAGCGGATTCTCGAGGTTCTGCGTGACGATGCCGAGGGTCGGCACGTCGGGTGCGCGGCCGAGCGGGGCGCCGTCGATGAACGCGCGCAAGAGCGGCGTCGGGACCATCTGTCCGATGTTCTCGCCACCGGACAGCGTCTGGAACGCGATGCCGACGACCTTGTCGCCGCCGAACACCGGACCACCGCTGTTGCCCGAGTTGATCGCTGCGTCGACCGTCACCGCCAGCAGGTGCCGCTCGGAGTGCGAGTAGCGCTGCACCTCGATGCGCGACACCACGCCCTTGGTCACCGAGATCTCTTCGCCGCCGATCGGGTAGCCGACGACCGCGACCTCGTCGTGCAGCTCGGGCAGCTCGCCGAGCGACGCGGGCGTGATGTCGTCGAGGAAGCCGACCGGATCCACGATCTCCAGCAACGCCAGGTCGCAGTCGTGGCTGATCCGCTTCACCCGGGCGATGGCCTTGTCGGGCGACGACGGCTTGCGGACCTGCAGGAATGTCGCGTTGGCGACGACGTGCGCACCCGTCAGGATCTCGCCCTTGCCGATCACCACGCCGGATCCGGTCGCGTCCGCAGGGCTGCGCGCCTGCCACGGGCAGTCGTAGTCGGGGACCTGCGTGGTCGCGAACACTCGCACGACTTCCGGATACGACATCGAACGGGAACCGTAACACGCCACCCGGCGTGGACGCGCAGCCGCGGATCGGGGCCAGCGCTCGCGGCTACCGCGATGGGGGTGCCTGCTCGGCCAGGAATCGTTCGACGCGCGCGAGCGCGACCGCGCCACGGGCACCGACCGCCACGAGCGCATCGCGGGCCTGCTCGGCGAGCCGACGCGCCTCGCCCACGTCACCGCCGGTCGCGACGAGCACCCGTGCGAGCCCGAAGCGCGTCTCCGCCAGCGCCACCGGATCGACGCCCTTCGCCTGGATCGCGAGCGAGTGCTCGAGGTGGCCGCGCGCGGCCGCAAAGTCGCCGAGCTCGATCTGCGCGAGCCCCAGCCCCGTCGCAGCGACCGCGGTATAGGGATGGTCGTTGCCCAGCACGCGCGCGAGTCGCTCGTGCGCATCGCGGTAGCGCACGAGCGCGTCCGAAGCCGCACCTCTGGCCAGCAAGGCCTCGGCGGTGTTCGACAGCGCGATCGCGTAGATCGGATGGTCGATCTCCGCGGGCTCGAGCAACGCACGCGCGCGATCGTAGTACTGCACCGCCTCGTCCCAGCGCTGCATGCCGGAGAGTACGACGCCGATGTTGTTGAGCAACATCGCGTGGGCGTTGCCCGACAGTAGCCCGATGCGCTCGTGGATCCGCAGGGCCCGCGTGTGATCTGCGAGCGCCGCTTCGAGCTGGCCCAGCGCCTGCTCCGCGTTCGCGAGGTTCTCGAACGCGACCGCGATCTGCGGGTGCGCATCGCCGAGCTGCACGAGCTGCAGATCCAGCGAGCGTCGGTAGTAGTCCAGCGCCGTGAGGTAGTCGCCGCGCTCGTAGTACGAGCTGCCGATGTTCATCAACAGGGTCGAACGGTGGAAGCTGCCGAATTCCGGCTCGTCGCGCTCGCTCGCGGAGAGGGCTTGCTCGAGCAGCTCGAGCGCGGCGTCCTGGTCTCCGGCGTCGGCCGCGAGGACACCGCGCTGCACCACGAGCTGCCAGTTGACCGCGTCGGGCCCGCGGACGCGTCGGTGTACCGCGTCCGCGAGGTCGGCGTACCAGCGCCCGCGGGTGCCGTCGCGCAGCACGTGGCCGACGAGGTGAACTTGGTCGAGCAGGATGCGCAAGCGCAGGCGATCGAGCCCGCTGCGCTCCGCCATCCACAGCGCCTCGTCGAGGTGGGCGACGGCCGCGATGCTCTCGCCGCTCGCGACTCGGGCGTTCGCCGACGTCTGCAGCGCGCGTGCGAGCGTCGGTGCGTGATCGAGCTCGCGCGCGCGCTCCACCGCCGCGGCGGCCATGCGCGCCCCCTCCACGACGCGGCCGGCATCCAGCTGCGCGCGCGCACGACCCAGCTCGTGCTCGATGGCGGCGGCGGCCTCGCGGGTCTCGGGATCGCGCGGTGTACTGGCCTCGTCGCGCAGCGCTTCGATGTCCGCGCACCGCGTCGGCGACGGCAGCCCGACCACGGCCTGCACGGCGTGCTCGACCACGGTCGCGTCGGCGGCCACGAGCAGCTCCACGACGGCACCGAGCTGTGCGCTGCCGTCCTCGAAGCAGGCACGGCGCAGATCGTAGGTCTCCTGCGACTGCTCGGCGCGCACCAGCGTCGCTTCGCAGGCACCGCGGGCCTCGTGCGCCCACTCTTCGGCCCACGCATCGAGCAGCTTCGTCGCGCTGCTCCAGGCCGCAGCGGCATACGGAGCTCCGGTGCGATCGAAGGCCGCGCGTGCCCGTGCCGCGCGCTCGCTGTTCCACACCGCAACGATCTGCTCCTCGACCGAGCCGCAGTGATCGACGACCGCGGCTTCGGACTGCAACAGCGGCGATGCGAGCGACGCGACGACGAGGGCCGCACCGCCGAGCCAGAGCACGGGTCGCGCCCGATTGCGCGGGAGGATGGCGGCGAGCAGGTCGGTCATCGCCGCGAAGCGATGGTCGGGGGCGACCGCGAGCCCGCGCAGCAACGCGCGTCGAACGGAGCGCGGTACCTGTGATCGCGCCGGCGGCTCTCGCACGCGTCCGGCCATCACGTTCTTGTGCAGCTCGACGTGATCCTCGCCCGCGAACGGACGCTCGCCGAACAGAGCCTCCCACACCGTGACGCAGAAGCTGAACTGATCGGCGCGGGGATCGGCCGCGCGGCCGAGGAGGATCTCGGGCGCGATGTAGCCGGGCGTGCCGAGCACCGCACCGTCCTCGGTGAGCCGTTCGCCGAGCCGACGACCCGAGCGGGTCAGCGCCGCATCGTCGCTGGGACGCGCGACGACGTCGCTCGGCTCGCGCGCGAGCCCGAAGTCGACCACGCGCACCTCGCCGTCGTCGCCGACGAGCACGTTCGTCGGCTTGAAGTCGAGGTGCACGAGCCCGGCGGCATGGGCCGCTGCGAGCCCCCGTCCCGCACGCACCATGAGCGCCATCGTCGTGCGCCAGGGCCGTGGCCCTGCGGAGAGCCACTCGCGGAGCGTCGCGCCTTCGACGAGCTCCATCGCGATGTACACCTGCCCGGCGAACACGCCGACGTCGTAGACGTGCACGACGTTGACGTGGGAGAGCCGGGCGAGCGCCTGCGCCTCGCGCAACAGGCGTTGATCGCCGGCGCCGAACGAGCTGTCGCCCTGGTGCATCAGCTTGAGCGCGACCCGCCGATCGAGCTCGGGATCGTAGGCGAGCCACACGACGCTCATCCCGCCCGCGCCGAGCGGTCGCAGCAACACGTAGCGCCCGAGCGTGTCGCCCGGCTGGCCGGTGGCGACCGGCACGAGCGGCGCCTCCGTCTTCGTCACGCGACGCGTCTCGCCGCGGTCGCTCTCCCAGCCCCCGGTCGGACCGCTGCGCTCGACATCGGCGGTCACGCCGGTCGTCGTCGAAGGCACGGCCGATCTTGCCGCGGGCCGCCCGCGCCCGAAAGGGCGTGCATGTCCTACTCGGCGTCGCGCGACGCGGGGCCGTCACGCAATCGTCTCGCCTCGCGCAGGAGCACCCACCCGCCGAGCGCGATCGGCAACGCACACGCCGCGATCGCCCAGCCCAGCGAGGTCGCCTTCGACACTTCCCCGAGCAGCACCGGCGAGCCGGCATCGCCGAAGGCGTGGATGCAGAACACGTTGACCGCGAACGCGCTCGCGCGCATCGCCACAGGCACCGACGCCACCAGTGCCGCATTGAGCGGCCCGGTGTTGAGGAACAGCAGCGCCTCGGCGAAGAACGCACAAACGAGCGCCAGGACCAGGTTGTCGACGAGCGGCATCGCGAGCACGAACGGCGCGCCGAGCAGCAGCCCCCAGCCGCTCACCGTGAAGTAGCCGCCGGCGTGGCGGCGCAGCAGCCGATCGCCGAGCACACCGCCGGCGACGGTGCCGACGAGGCCCGCGAGCACCGTGATCCCGCCGAACGAGGCGTTGGCCGCGAACGGACCCAGCTCGTAGGTGCGTTGCATGAAGGTCGGCATCCAGAACGCGATGCCGCCCATCGCGAACGTCATCAGCGTCATGCCGATGGTGGCGGCGCGCCACGGCGACGATGCGCGCATCTGCTTCCAGGCCGCGCGCACGGGCAGCGGCGTCGTGCTGCCGGGCTCGTCCATCGCACCGCGCACGGGCTCGGGCAACATCCACGCGATCACCGCGAGCACGAGGCCGGGGGCGCTCGCGACCATGAACGCCGCGCGCCAGCCCCACGGCTCGCTGACCGCTCCACCGACGAGGTAGCCGAGCGCGCTGCCGAGCGGAATCGCGAGGTAGAAGCGCGAGAGTCGACGGCCGCGCTCGGCGGGCGCGAACAGATCGGCGATGATCGAGGGCGCGACGGTGGCGTAGCCGGCCTCGCCCACCCCGACGATCGCGCGCATCACCAGCAGCGTGTCGACGTCGGGCGCCCATGCGCTGCCCAGCGTCGCGAGACTCCACGTCGCGACTGCAACGGCGACGATGCGCCGACGTTGCACGCGATCGCCCAGCCAACCGGCGAGCGGCGCGACGATCGTGTAGGCGATCATGAACGCGGAGCCGACGAGCCCGGTGACGTCGTCCTCGAGCGCGAACTCGGTGCCGATCGCCTCCGCGACCGCGCTGACGACGTAGCGATCGATGTAGTTGACGAAGTTGATCGCGGTCAGCACCAGCAGCACGGCGAGCGCGCTGCGAGGCGTGACCCGATTCGGCACCATCGTGCTCGACGATCCCACGATCCCGGGCGCTACGCCTGCGATCGCACGCGTCTCGAGCTTGACCTGGCTCGGTGTTCAGTATATGAATTTCGCCGTTCGCGCGCGAAGCTCCCCGGCGATCCGGACTGGGCGCCCGCACGTAACATCAGGCGCAATCGACGGATTGCCCCGCTCGAACGACCGGATACCAACGGAATCAGGAGACAGAGACCATGCTCAAGATCAAGGACATCGCCGCGACCCTCGCGATTCTCGGCTCCGGCGCCCTCGTGCTGACCGGCTGCAACAAGGACAAGGAAGCCACCGAGACCCCGGCTGCGGCCGGCGGCGACGAGGCGAAGCCCGAGGGTTCCTGCGGCGGCGAGAAGGCCGAGGGATCGTGTGGCGGCGAGAAGAAGGAAGGCTCCTGCGGCGGCGAGAAGGCCGAGGGGTCGTGTGGCGGCGAGAAGAAGGAAGGCTCCTGCGGCGGCGAGAAGGCCCCGGAGTGATCCTCCCGTCGGCTTCTCGAAGCTGACACCACGGACCCGCGGCGGCTTCGGCTTCCGCGGGTTCGTTCACGTGAGGGGTGAGAAAGTGGGCACGACTCCGACGGGCATCGGCTTGGGACTGCGCGCCGCGTTCATCGAACGCGTCGAGCGCGGTGACGCCGACGGCCGCGTGGCGTTCCTGGAGATCTCGCCCGAGAACTACATGCATCGCGGCGGCAACGCGCCGCGGCGGCTCGGCAAGATCGCGGAGCGCTTCGACATCATCACACACGGTCTGATGATGTCGCTCGGCGGCACCGATCCGTTCGACGACGAGTACTTCGCGCAGCTGCGCGGCTTCCTCGATCGCCACCAGGCGCCTTGGCACTCCGACCACCTGTGCTGGAGCGGGCTCGACGGCGCGCTCTTGCACGATCTCTTGCCCGTGCCGTTCACCTCGCGCGCGGCGAAGCGCGTGGCCGAGCGCGTGATCGAGGCCCGCGACCGCCTCGGCCGGCCGATGGCGGTCGAGAACATCAGCTGGTACCTGCACGCCGGCGCGCCCACGCACGACGAGCCCGAGTTCGTCACCGAGGTGCTCGAGCGCGCCGACTGCGGGCTCATGCTCGACGTCAACAACGTGTTCGTGAACGCGAGCAACCACGGCTTCGACCCGTTCGACTGGCTGCGCAAGATCCCGCTCGAGCGCGTGATCCAGCTGCACATCGCCGGCCACGAGCTGTGGGACGACACGCTCATCGTCGACACCCACGGGGCCGAAGCGAAGCACGAAGTGTGCGACATGCTGGCGTGGGTCATCGAGCGCGTCGGTCCCAAGCCCGTCGTGCTCGAGCGCGACTCCAACATCCCGCCCCTGCCCGTGTTGCTCGACGAGGTCGCCGCGATCGATCGCGTGTACCAGGCCGCGCTCGCGCGTTGGCAGGCCCGGCCGGAGCTCGAGGTGCGCCATGGCGCATGAGCCCGAGCCCGCGATCGTCGCGCTCAACGCCGCGATCCGCAGCGTCGAGGCCCCGGCCGCGATGCGTGCCGACCTCGGCGAGTTCCTGCAGCAGCACGGTGTCGCCGGCGACGATCTCGACGCGCTCGCGAAGGCGGGCGCCGAGCGGATCCTGGTCTACCGCGCGCTCGTGCACAACCGCCTGCGCGTCGCGACGCGCGAGTTCATCCCGCGCGCAGCGGCACGCCGGGGCAAGCCGGGCTTCCGCGCCGACTTCGACGGGTTCATGCAGGCGCACGCGTCGAAGAGCTTCTTCCTGCGCGACGTGCCGGCCGAGTTCGTCGAGTGGGTGGCACCACGCTGGGCGGCCGACGATTCGCTGCCGCCGTTCCTCGGCGATCTCGCGCGCCACGAGCTGCTCGAGACCGATGTCCGCAACGATCCCGCGGGCGGCGAGCCGGCGAGCGAGCTGCCGATCGATCTCGAGCTGCCGATCCGCTTCGACGGCTCCGCGCGGCTCATGCAGTACGGCTGGGCGGTGCACGAGCTGCCGCTGGCGATCGAGGACGAGAGTGCGCCGCCACAGCGACCGACCTCGCTGCTCGTCTACCGCGACGCGCAGGTGAAGGTGCGCTACCTCGAGCTCACGCCGTGGGCCACCGCGGTGCTCGAGCAGCTGCTCGTCCGCAAGCTCGGCGTGCGCGAGGGTCTGCTCGCGGCCGCGGCCGCGGTGGGCGAGCCGCTCGACGACGACAAGCTCGCCCGCGCGGCCACGCTGTTCGCGGAGCTCGTCGACCACACGGTGCTGCTGGGCGCCGAGCCGCGCTGACCTTTCGATCGGTCGCACCCATCGTGTGATCGACGGACGCTGCTCGTCGGCCACAAGCGGCATGGAAACACGCTGGAACTTGGTCGGGCGGCGAGGAGCTCGGAGTGTCCTCGCTGCCTGTCTCTCACTCGCGACCGCATGTGGGCAAGACGGAGACGACGGCTATCGTCAGTTCGCACCGGCACAGCCCGAGGTCTGCGCCATCGCGGACGACGGAACGCCGACGTGTGCGGGCTGCCAGACGGCGTACGAATGGGCCCCCGACGAACCGATGACACCCGAGCCGTGGACGCCGTTCGAAGACGACGGCAGCGGCGACGGAGACAGCGGCGGGGCCTTCGACGAGGCCGGAGGCCTTCCGGATCTCGGCGACGGCAGCTCCGAGTCCGGCGACGATCCGTGGGCGACGACGGGCATCGAGCTCTTCGCCGACGACGAGCTGGAGCTGAAGGCGAAGCCCGACGTGATGAAGAACCCGATCCTGCTGGACGTGCTGGTCGAGTACAACGGCGCCTCGCAGCTGCTCGTGACCGTGCGCGAGGTGAACGCGCAGGGGCAGGTGCTGCGCATCCACTCGCGGCAGATCTTCGAGGCTTCGGTGAACGGCCCCACGCAGGCCGAGATCACCCGAGCGGCGGAGGGCGGGCGCGCACAGGCCCAGCGCATCGCCGCCCGCCAGAACCGCGTGTGCTCGACGCGGCTGCGGTTCGGGGCGAACTTCGCGATCGCGCTCATCGTCGGGCTCGTCTACAACGGCTACATCAGCGCCGGTGAGGCGAGCGCGCAGAACATCATCTCGACCTGGGAGTCGTTCTACGGCAGCTGCAACGTGCTGTACGACTGGATGAACCACGCGAACACGCAGGGCCCGACCAACAGCTGCACGGCCTGCTACGACTACTACTTCGGTGGCACCCACCAGCCGCCGGGCTCGGGCGCGCTGACGATCTGCGACGAGCAGCTGCCCACCGCGACGTATCAGGATCTCGTGAACGTGCTCGGACCGCAGCTGCGGCGACGTGCGCAGTACTGCGCGGCGTTCCCGGGCGGCTACTTCAGCCAGCCGCACAACGGCATCTTGCCGATGCCCGACGCACCGAACAAGCCGGACCGTTCGCAGGTCTGCCCGTACTAGTCGCGCTCACGCGCCGACCGCCTGCGGCGCGGCGATCTTGCCACCGATGTGGCACAGCAGATCGCCCGCCGCCATCGCATCGCCGATCTTCACGGCGATGCGTTCGACCACGCCCGCGACCGGCGACGTCACCACCGTCTCCATCTTCATCGCGGAGAGCACGACGAGCGGCGTGCCCTTGTCGACCGTCGCACCCACGGCGACCTTGACGTCGACCACCGCGCCCGGCATCGGCGCGCCGATCGAGCCCGGATCGCCCGGCGTCGCCCGCTCGCGCACCACCACCGTCTTGCTGGCCTTCTCGTCGCGGATGCGGATCGGTCGCGCGCGACCATTGAGATCGAAGTAGACCTCACGCGTGCCGTCGTCGCGCAGCTCGCCGACCGCGACGAGCTGGATGATGAGCGCCTTGCCCTGCTCGATCTCCACCGTGAACTCGTCGCCCACCTCGATGGGCCCGAGGAACTGGCGCGTGGGCAGCACCGACACGTCGCTGTGCTGCTCGCGGAACGCCATGAACTCGGCGAACACCTTCGGGTAGAGCGCGGCGGACAGCAGATCGACCTCGCGGATGTGCGGACCGTGGGCGTCCCGCAGCTCGCGGCGCAGCGCGTCGAAGTCGACCGGCGCGAGCGAAGCACCCGGGCGACCCTCGATCGGGGTCTTGCCGTGCAGGATCTGCGAGCGCAGCGGCTCGGGGAAGCCGCCGTACGGATGGCCGAGCGCGCCCTGGAAGAACTCGACGACCGAGCTGGGCAACGACAGCGTCTCGGCCTGCTCGAGCACGTCGTGCTCGGACAGATCGTTCTGGACCATGAACTGCGCGAAGTCGCCGACCACCTTCGACGACGGCGTCACCTTGATCACGTCGCCGCACAGGCGGTTCGCGGCCGCATACGCGCGCTTGATCGCGGGCCAGCGCTCGGCGAGCCCGAGCTGCCGCGCCTGGAACTGCAGGTTCGTGTACTGCCCGCCGGGCATCTCGTGGAAGTACACGTCGGCGCTGCCGCTCTTCAGGCCCGACTCGAACGGCGCGTAGAGCTGGCGCGCCTGCTCCCAGTAGTCGGCCAGCCCGCTGATCGACTCGAGGTCGAGCTCGACCGCGCGCGGCGTGCCCTGCAACGCGGCCACGATCGCGCCCATCGCCGGCTGCGAGGTGAGCCCCGCCATGGGCTCGAGCGCGACGTCGACGACGTCGGCGCCCGCTTCGGCGCACGCGAGCATCGCCGCGACGCCGCTCGCGGCGGTGTCGTGGGTGTGCACGTGCACCGGCACGTCGGGGTGGTGCTTGCGCAGCGCCTCGACGAGCAGCGTGGCGGCGCGCGGCTTGAGCAGGCCCGCCATGTCCTTGATCGCCAGCACGTGCGTGCCGAGCTCGACGAGCTGACCGGCCAGATCCACGTAGTACTGCAGGCTGTACTTGGTGCGCGACGGATCCGCGACGTCGCCCGAGTAGCAGAGCGCGGCCTCGATCACCCCGCCGGCCTGGCCGACCGCATCGATGCCGAGCTTGAGGTTCTCGACGTAGTTGAGGCAGTCGAAGATGCGGAACACGTCGATGCCGCGCTCGCAGGCGACCTGCGCGAAGCGATAGACCACGTTGTCGGGATAGTTGGTGTAGCCGACCGCGTTCGCGCCGCGCAGCAGCATCTGGAACGGGATGTTGGGCACGAGCTCGCGCAGCTTCTCGAGCCGGTCCCACGGGCACTCGCGCAGGAATCGCAGCGCGACGTCGAACGTGGCCCCGCCCCACATCTCGAGGCTGTACAGGCTCGACATCGCGTGCGCAGTAGCGGGCGCGATCGCGGCGAGATCGATGGTGCGCACGCGCGTGGCGAGGAGCGACTGATGGGCGTCGCGCCACGTGGTGTCCATCAGCAAGAGGCGCTGGTGCGCGCGCACGGCCTTCGCGAACGCGCCCGGGCCCTCTTCGCGCAGGATCTTGCGCCAACCGTCGGGCGCCGGGCCGTGCGGCACCGCGGGCAGCTCGGGCTCGATCTTCGCGGGCGGCACCGAGCTGAGCACCGGCGTGGACGCACCGTTCACCGCGACCGAGCCGAGGTAGCGCAGCAGTCGCTGCGCGCGGTTCTGCCGGCGTGGGAACCGGAACAGCCGCGGCGTCTCCTCGAGGAACGCGGTGTCGACCCGACCGGCGAGGAAGCGCGGGTGCGTGAGCACGTTCTGCAAAAAAGGGATGTTGGTCTGCACGCCGCGCACGCGGAACTCGGCGAGCGCGCGGCCGAGCTTCTGCGCGGCCGACTGGAAGTCGAGCCCGCGGCCGATCACCTTCGCGAGCAGCGAGTCGTAGTGCGGCGAGATCTCGGCGCCCGTGTAGCCCGAGCCGGCGTCGATGCGGATGCCGAAGCCTTCGCCCGGGCGGAACACCTCGATGCGGCCGGTGTCGGGCTGGAAGCTGCGCAGCGGGTCCTCGGTGGTGAGCCGGCACTGGATCGCGTAGCCACGCACCTCGATGCGCTCCTGGGCGAGCCCGAGCTCGCGCAAGGTCGCGCCGCCGGCGACCAGGATCTGCGACTGCACGAGATCGATGCCGGTGACCTCCTCGGTGACCGTGTGCTCGACCTGGATCCGCGGGTTCGCCTCGATGAAGTAGTGCCCGCCCTGCGGGTCGACGAGGAACTCGAAGGTGCCCGCGTTGCGGTAGCCGACCGCCTTCGCGAGCCGCACGGAGTCGGCCAGCACGCGCGCGCGCACCTCGGGATCGAGGTTCACCGCCGGTGCGATCTCGACGATCTTCTGGTGACGACGCTGCACCGAGCAGTCGCGCTCGAACAGGTGGATGACGTCGCCTTCGTGGTCGCCGAGGATCTGCACCTCGATGTGGCGCGGGTGGTCGACGTAGCGCTCGACGAACACCGAGCCGTCGCCGAACGCCGCGCGCGCCTCGGAGGTCGCGCGGGCGAACGCGTCGTCGAGATCGGCGGAGGCCCGCACGACCCGCATGCCGCGACCACCCCCGCCCTTCGCCGCCTTGAGGATGATCGGGAAGCCGTGCTGCTCGACGAACGCACGCGCCGCCGCGGCATCGCCGACTGCCTCGGGGGTGCCGGGCACGACCGGGACGCCGGCCGCCGTCGCGAGCTTGCGCCCCGCCGTCTTGTCGCCGAGCGCCTCGAGCACCGCCGGTGGCGGACCGACGAACACGATGCCCGCGGCCTCGCACGCGGCCGCGAAGTCGGGGCGCTCGGACAGGAAGCCGTAGCCGGGATGGATCGCATCCACCTCGTGCGCGCGTGCGATGGCGACGATGTCCTCGATGTCGAGGTAGGCACCGACCGGCGAGCGGCCGCGTCCGACGAGATACGACTCGTCGGCCTTGTAGCGGTGCAGGTGGAGGCGATCCTCGTGGCTGAAGATCGCCACGGTGCGGATGCCGAGCTCGGTCGCGGCCCGGAACACCCGGATCGCGATCTCGCCGCGGTTGGCACATAGGAGCTTGCGGATCGGTCGGCGCGACATCGCTGCACCGACTTTGCCGGGCGGATGCCGGGCGATCAACCCGCGTCGGGGCTCGTCACGGCGACCCGCACGGCTGCGTTCGGGTGACCCGACGGGTCGGTGAACGCAGCTGCGGCGATCCGCAGCTCGCGGGGCTCGGCAGCTCGGCCAGCGCAGAGATCGAGCACGTTGTCGTCGACCGAGTCGGTGCCCGTCGAGGCGTCGTCGTCGAGGCCCGCCGGTGGCGCGACCGTGCCGTCGGCGAACACGAGCTCGATGCGCGCGAGATCGTCCGTGGCGATGCCGCGCAGCTCGTCGCTCCAGTACAGGCGGACGACGTGGCCCGACTCCGGGCAGCGCGTGGGCGACGGTCCCATCGCGAGCGCCGCGATGACGCGCGGGCCCTCGTCGAAGGCATCGATTTTCGTGGCGGCGCCGAGCAACGAGCCGCCGTCTTCGTCCCACACCGGCTCGATGATCACCGCGTCGGTCGGGGGGCGGTGCTGGGGATCGCCGAAGTCGCCCCAGAGCGTGACGGTGCGGTTCTCGTCGTCCTCGCTCGCGGGCGCGAGCACGGCCTCGCGCGCACGGACGCGCGAGCCATCGCGCATCACCACCATGAACGCGCGCGCGGTCAGGCTCGCGGCATCGAGCTCGCGATCGAAGACGAGCACGATCGCATCCGCGCTCGCGGGCGTGCGCTCGTCGTCGCGGGAGAAGTGCGCGGAGAGGATGCCGGGCACCACGAGCGGCGGCGGCTCGCGGCGGGGCGCGACGTACTCCACGCGGCCACCCGTGCGACCGATGCACGCGCCGGCCGTCGTGAGCACGAGGATGGCCAAGGCGATGCGGCCGCGCACGACGCAGAGCGTAGCAGGTGCGATGCCGACGGCGAACGCGCCCGTGCTAGCCTCGCGCCGCGAATGCTGCACCTGCATGCGCGCACCGATCCGGCCTGGGGCCGCGCGGCGCTCGGCTGCCTCGACGAGCTGCTCGTCGATCACGCCCACTGCGAGAAGAAGGCGGCCTCGACCGCGATCGGTCTGGTGTTCCGCTACCCCGAGCTCGCACAGCTCGCCGTGCCGCTCGCCCGGCTGGCGCGCGAAGAGCTCGAGCACTTCGAGCAGGTGATCGGCCACATCCGGCGGCGCGGCCACGAGCTCGGCCGACTGTCGCCCAGCCCGTACGCGGCCGAGCTCATGCAGGCGACGCGCAGCCACGAGCCGGCGCGGGCGATCGACACCCTGCTCTGCTGCGCGCTCATCGAGGCCCGCAGCTGCGATCGCATGCAGGTGCTGCACCGCGCGCTCGCCGAGGCGCTCGCCGCCGGCGACGCCCGTGTGGATGCCGAGCTGGTCGAGCTCTACGAGTCGCTGCTCGCGTGCGAGGCCCGCCACCACGGCGCGTACGTCGAGCTGGCCCGCGGGCTGCCCGGGGCGGAGCGCGGTGCGGTCGACCGCAGGCTCGACGAGCTCGCGGCGCACGAGGCCCGCGTGATCGCCGGCGCGCCCGCGATCGCGCGTCTCCACGCCAGCCTGCCCTGATCCGGGGTTCTGGCCCTGCTGCCGACTGCCGGTGGATCGCTTCACGGATCCTCGCCGCGGCGGGAAACTGAGACCACGAGACAGGGCCGCCCGGCCCGACCCCCGGCTTGGACCCGCGAGATCCCACCACCGAGCGCTCCTTCACCGCGCTCTACCGCGCGCACGTGGACTTCGTGTGGCGCGTGGCCCGGGCGCTCGGTGTGCCGGACGCGAGCCTCGACGATGTCGTGCACGACGTGTTCTTCATCGTGCGCCGCAAGCAGGACGCGCTCGCGGCCGATCGCCCGGTGCGCCCGTGGCTCGCCGGGATCACGCGCAACGTCACCATGCACCTGCAGCGCAAGCTGGCGCGCGAGCGCAGACGGCTCGAGGTCGTCGAGCCTCCGACCGCCCCGCGTGCGCCCGAGGATCAGATCGTGCTCGGCGAGGCCGCGGCCTTGATCGGCGCATTCGTCGAGTCGCTCGACGAGGACAAGCGCACCGCGTTCCTGCTGTGCGAGATCGAAGGGCTGCCGGTGGTCGACGTGGCTGCGATGCTCGAGCTCAACCCCAACACGTTGTACGCGCGCGTGCGAGCCGCACGACTCGAGCTCGATCGCTTCACCCAGCGCTTGCGCTCGCGCGAGCAGAGGAGCGCCGATGGCCGCCGATGATCTCGATCGCGCGGCGCTCTACGCCGCCTACCGTGCCGCCTCCGGGCCGTCGCCCGCGCGACGCGAGCAGGTGCTCGCGCGCCTGCATGCTCGCAACGCGCGTCCGGCCGTGCTGGTCGACACCAGCGAGCACGATCGCGTCGCTGCATCGGCGCGTGTGATCGTGTTGGCGATCGCCGCCGCGGTGCTGGCGGTGCTCGGGCTCGAGCTCGCCAGCGGCGGATCCGTCGTGCGACTCCTCGACGACGGCAGCCACGAGCAGGCGGTGGACGAGGCGATCGTCGCGCCCGACGACGCGACGGCGATCGAGCACGGCGAGGTCGTCGGCGCGGTGCGACGCGCCCAGGAGCGCGCGGCGACGATCGTGCCCGCGGAGCCGCCGGAGCCGCAGCCCCCGCTGGTCGCCGCCGTGCCGACGGTCGTCGCCACGGTCGCGTCGGCACCCGTGGAGCCACTCCGCGTGCCGACGCCCGCGGCCCCACGCACCGCGAACGCGGCGGCCGAAACCGAGGCGACGCTGATGCAGCGCGCCCGCGCGGCGATCGGCCGCGGCGACTGGGCGCAGGGCAAGGCCGCGCTCGAGCGGCACGCGGCGCTGTTCCCCGACGGCACGCTCTCCGACGAGCGTCGCGCGCTCGTCCTCGTCGTCGACTGTCGCATCGAACGCAGCAGCGCCGCGCGTACCCGTGCGCGCGACTTCATCGTGCACCACGCACGCTCGCCGCAGTTCGAGCGGATCATCGAGGCCTGTCGCGCGCCCCGGGATCGCAGCATCGCGGTCGCGGGCATCGTCGATCCGTTCGCGAGCGACGACGTGGAGTCGGCCGACTAGACTCAGCCGCCCGCGAGCTTGCGGGCCTTCGCGAGATAGACGCTGCGCGGGTGCTTGGCCGCGAGCGCAGCGATCGCACGGTCGCGCTCGGCGGTGCGGCCGAGGGCATGCAGCGCGGAGATCCGCCCCCAGTGCGCCTCTTCGGACAGCGCACCACCGCCGCGATCGAGGTACGCCTCGAACGCCGCGAGGGCAGCGGAGCTCTTGCCCCGCGACGCCTGCACGCGGCCGAGCGACACCAGAGCCGCGCGGGCCTCGGAGGACGAGGGATGCGTGGCGATGAGCTTCTGGTACGCCCGCGCCGCGGGCTCGAGCTTGCCGGTCGAGACGAGCGCGCGTGCGGCCGCCAGCATCTCGCCCGCGCCGGCCGTCGGCTTCGCGGGCTCGTTGCTGCGCACGGTGGCCTTGCGCGGCGCGACCACTTCGACGGCCGGCGGCGAGTCGCCCCCGGTGATCACCGGCTCGTCTTCCTCGGGCACCGCGACCGCCCCGGTGGGCGCGTGCACGGGCGCACGGGCCACGCGTGCGAGCTCCGGCGCATCGCGATCGGCGAGCGCATGCGTGCCCGGCTCGAGCACCGACTGCCCACGTGCGTCCGACAGCGTCGCCGCACCTTCGTGGACCGTGATCGTGGCGGACTCCGGCACGAGCTCGAGCTCGAGCTCCGCGTCGCTCGCGAGCTCGCCGTACTCGGTGCTCACCGCGAGCCCGGGCTCCACGCGCACGCGGCCGCGCTCGAGCTCGAGCCGACCGTCGCTGCGCACACGCACCCGTCCGCCGGGCTCGACGCAGGCCTCTTGCAGCTGCACGCGCACGCACGCACGGGCGTCGGCGACCTCCATCCACTCGTCGGTCGGGACGGTGTCACCTGCCGCGAGCTGGGACGCTTGCAGCTCGAAGGCGCCGCTCGTCACCTCGATCGCGAGCGCGGGGCTGCGCTCGATCGGCACGAGGAAGCCGATCACCAGCGTGGCGGCGATCGCCGATGCCACGCCGATCATCGCGCGCGTGCCCCAGGCCCGCCGCCGTCGCGCGTCGCGGAACGAGCGCAGCGTGAGCTCGGCGCGGGCGAGGTCGTCTTCGAGGATCGGCTCCGGCTCGCCGAGCGCGGCGAGCCCGGCGATCACGGCGTCGTCACGATCGAGCTCAACCATGGCGACCTCCCTGCCCGCCCGCTCGCGTGAGCCGCGGGAGCTGATCGCGACGGATCGAGCGACGCAGCGCACGCAGCCCGTAGAGCAGCCGCGACTTCACGGTGTCGATCGGCACACCGAGCAGCTCGGCGACCTCGGCCACCGAGTAGCCGAGCGCGTGGCGCAGCATCAGCGCCTCGCGCTGCGCCGCAGGCAGCTGATCGAGGTACGCGGTGATCGGCCCCGGCAGGGTGTCGACCAGCGTCGCGTCCTCGGGGGTCTCGGCGAGCCCGAGCGCATCGTCGTTCGGATCGTCGGTCGCGCGATGGCGACGCATGCTCTCCGCGAGCCGCAGGCACGCGCGCACCGCCACCGTCCGCGCCCAGCGTTCGATCGGCGCGTCGGCGCGATAGCTGTCTGCGCGCTCGAGCACACGCATCAACGCGACCTGCACGCCGTCGTCGGCGTCGCTCCCCGCACCGAGGATCGCCCGCGACACGGCACGCAGGTGCGGCAAGAGCCGACGGATCAAGGTCTGCTCGGCGCGCGCATCCCCGCGGAGCACCGCGGTGATCAGCGCGCGATCGAGGTCGTGGCTCATCCCCACCCCGTCTGGGCCCGAGCTCGCCGCCGTCCCGCGGGGACGCCACGAGGCCCACCCGGGGAAGGCGCCCGGCCCGTCGGCCGGTGCGGGAATCGCGAGCGAGAGCACCACGAAGGCCTCGATACGCAGGCCCGGGCGCCAGGGTGAAACAACCTCGCCAGAAGAGCCCCCCGGGACTCAGAATCGCACAGAAATCCCCGCCCGTGCGCGGGGCCTCACGCGCCGGGCGTCGACGACGACGTTTCGACCGGGGCCCGTGCACGTGGTCGCCGATGTCGCACACGTGACGAAGTCGACGTCGATGAGCGCGACCGCCAGGCCGGGGCCGAGCTCGAGGGCGACGCCGCGGCCGAGCTCGATCTGCAGCAGCGCGTCGAGCCCGAGGCGCGGCACCGCGCGCAGACGACCGCGACCGGAGACGTCGGACTTCCAGCGCGACAGCTCGAGCTCGGGCGCGAAGCGGACCTCGAGCTCGACGCGCTTCGCGAGCGGTGCGACGCCGGCGATCGTGAGCGCGACGGCGTGTCGCCACAGTGCGAAGCCGGCGGGCTCGTCGAGTCGCGCATGCGCGAGGAACTCGTAGCCCGCACCGATGCGCAGCCAGCGGATCGGCGCGTACGCGAAGCCGGCGAGCACACCACTTTGCCAGGGGATCTGCGGCGCGAGCGAGTCGCCGGCATAGCCCGCACGAACGCTCCACTTGCGCACGCGTTCGGGCGATGGCGTCGGCCGCTCGGGTGGTCGCGTCGTCGGCTCGCGCACGGGCGGCGTGGGCTCGGTCGGCTTCGGCTCGAGCGCCCGCGGATCCACGGCCTCCATCGCCGGCTCGGCACCCGCCGCCATCGCGGCCGCCGAGGAGCGCACGATCAACCACAGCGCTTCGATCGAGGCCTGCTCTTCGCCGCTCGTCACCGGGATCTCGCGCACGAACGGCTGCTGCGCCGCACACGGCAGCGCGTAGAGGCGCCACTCGTCGGGCCGCGCGACGTCGAGCCAGAACACGGCGACCGGTCGCTTCGCCGCGTTGCAACGCTGACGCGCGGCGCCGAGGCGAGCGTCGCCCTCGGCCGGCGTCTCCATGCGGATCGGCGGGGGCTCGGCGGCCCCGTTTCCGATCACGAGCTCGCCGAGCGCCGCACCGGCCGCGCCGTCGCCTTCGCGGATCTGCACGACCACCTCGTCGGTCGTCGAGGCGGCCGCAGGCGCCGCCGTGTACAGCAGCGAAGCCGCGAGCGCGGCGAGGGTCACTTCGCCTCGACCGGCTTCGCGGGCTCGGCCGGCACGGCGGACACCGCCGGTGCGTCGCGCGGCCCCTGGCGGAGCAACACGAACGAGGCGAGCACGCCACCGAGCAGCAGCCCACTGAACGCGGGCGTGACCGCGGACGCCGACGTCTCGGAGCGCATGCGATACGCGAACGCGCGCGGCGAGTCGGGATACTTGCCCGCGAGCTCGCCGTAGACGGTCTTCGCGTCGCGCGTGCCGGCATCGACCTCGGCGACCGCGGCGTGGGCGGCCTTGCCTTCGTCGGACTTCGGATCGCCGAAGCTGCGCACGGCGACGTGCACGATCGACGGCCCGCCGTCGCGCGTGACCCAGACGCTGATCGACGAGAACGACGCGGCGACGGCGAGCCCGAGCTCGATGAGCTTGCCGGGCGCCGGCTGGCCCGGATCCGAGGGGGGCAGTCGCTCCGCAGCCTTCGTGATGAGCTCGCGCAGCGTCGCGTTCTGCAGGCCGTCGAGCTCGAGCTGCACGGCCATGACCGCCTTGCCGTCGCGCAGCGCGGTCGCCATGTCGGCGGGCAGTACGTCGAGCACCGGCGCGGCACCGCTGGGGTCGAACTTCGCGAGGCTCGCGACCGCCTTCGTGTCCGCACCGACCACTGCGGCGGCGTACTTACCCGCGACGAACGCGAGCCCTTCGGGCACGAGCCCCGCCTTGGCGATGAGCTCGGTGTCCGGCGACGTCGCGACCGCGTGCACCGTCTGCACGCTCGTCCCGGTGCCGACGTCGATCGGCTCGACCGCGACCTTCAGCGCGGTGCCGTCGGGCAGCGTCTTGGGCAGCTGATCCTGCACGAACGAGAACATCGGCACGAGCGCGGCACCGGGCCCGGCATCGGTCACGCCGAGCACCGCCGCGAGGCCACCGGGGTCGGCGAGCGCACCGAAGAAGTACTCGCCGGTCATCGTCTTGACGACGTTGCCGACGATCGCCGGCGCTTCGCCGGCCTTGCTGGTGAGGAACGCGGTGTCGAGCCGGCCCCACACGAAGCTGCCGCCCTTCGGCGCCAGCGCGAGCGCGGGCGCGGGGCCGGCCGCGGTGGCCTTCTCGAATTCGTCGTCGAGCTCCGTCGCGACGTGCACCTCGAACAGACCAGGCGCCGTCGAGATCGCGATCGCGTCGGGTCCGTCGCCGCCGCGCCAGCGGCCGAGGAAGTTCGCTTCCTCGAGGTCGACGCCGGGCAACGCCTTGCCGAGCTCGGTACGCAGCGTGCCCGCGGCCTTGCCCGCGGCGTACTTGTCGAGCGTGCCGTCGTCCTTCTCGGCGCACGCGGCGAAGCCGGCGACGTCCGACAACGACTTGCACTTCATCTGCTCCTTCTCGCCGCCGAGCGTCCCGAAGAGCTTGTTGAGCGCCTCGGGATCGGGCGATGCGAACAGCAGCACGTCGGAGCCCGCACCGTTGCCGACGACCACGACCCCGCGGGTGAAGTCGATCCCGCTCGTGGTGAACGACGCGCGGACGGACGCGAAGTCCTTCACGTGCTTGCGTGCGGTCTCGTCCGGCGACGGGCTCAGCTCCATGATGCGCAGGATCGGCGCCGCCTCGGCGGTGAGCAGCCACTGCGCGTCGTCGAGCACCTCGTCGAGATCGCGGACGACGAGGAACTGCTCGGCGCCGGCGGGCACCAGCTCGAGCAGAGGATCGAGCGCGGCGGCATAGCTCGGCACCAGCACCGGCGGTGCCCCCGGGGTCGGGGTCGCGCCCGTGGGCGGGGCGCTCGGCGGCGTGCCCTCGGGCTTCGGCGCGGCCTTGGTCGGATCGCTCGGGGCGCTCGGCGTGGCCTTGCTCGCGTCCGTCGCCGGTGCGGGCTCCGGATCCTTCTTACAGGCCGGCGCGGTGGCGAGGCAGAACGCGGTGACGAGGACACAGGGGCGCTTCACGCGGCGACGGTACAACTGCCGCGCGGCCCGGAGCAACCGGGCGCATCAAAAGCAGCTGCACATGCCCTGGTGGCACGCATCGACCTTGTCCTGCATCGCGCAGCACATCGAGCACATGTCGCTCGGACACGCGCAGCCCATGCAGTACTGGTCACAGACCTCGCCACCCATCGTGGTGGTGCTCGTCGTCATGTTCGTCGTCATCGTGGTGCTCGGATCGCTCGAGCTCGAGCTATCCGCGTTCTCGCCACTGCTCGACTCGGCAGCACCGCTGCTCGATGCAGTGCTCGCCGCACCACCGCTGTCCGACACTTCGTTGCCGGCGCTCTCGTCGTTCGCGGTGCTGCTCTCGGCACCCGCGCTGCCGCTCGCCGTCGACGCGGCGCTCGTCGTCAGCGAGGTCCCGAACGAGGTCTCGTCGCGCGTGTCCGTGGAGCACGCGATGCAGCACGAGAGCGCACACGCGAAGCCGAGTCGAGCCGGTTTGCCCACCATCTCGCGAGCATGGCGGATCTCGTCAGCACTTGATTTTGAGATTGCTCGGGTCGAAGAGCGGCCGAAGTGAGGCGATCGCCGGGAACCTCGTGCCCGCAACGGCAACTTCCCAGGATCCTTCTTTGAGGAACGCGGGCTCGACCGGGTGGCCCGGATCGATCATCGCGAGCCCCACCGCACCGCCGAGCGAGTGCCCATAGGAGGCCGCACGCACGTATCCGACCGGCTTGCCGTCACGGAGCACGATCTCGGCGTGGTAGAGCATCGGCTCGGGATCGAGCAGCTGCACCTGCGCGAGCCGCTTGTGCAGCGGCCCCGCGGCCTTCTTCGCGAGCACGGCCTCGCGGCCGATGAACCCGCCCGGCTTGTCGAGCGCGACCGCGAAGCCGAGCCCGGCCTCGAGCACCGAGTCGGTGTTGTCGATGTCGTGGCCATAGTCGCGGTAGCCCTTCTCCATGCGCAGGCTCGCGAGCGCCTTGAGGCCCGCGTGCCGCAGCCCGAACTCGGCACCGGCAGCGACGATGCGATCGTACACGTGCGTCGCCTGCTCGGTGGGCACGTAGAGCTCGTAGCCGAGCTCGCCCAGGTAGGTGATCCGCACGCACAGGACGCGCGCGAAGCCGATGTCGATCTCGCGCGCGGTGCGGAACGGGAACGCCTCGTTCGACAGATCCGCCGTGGTCAGGGTCTGCATGAGCGCGCGCGACCGCGGACCCTGCACGTTGATCTGCGCGTAGCCGGAGGTGACGTCGGTGACGAACGCGTGCGCATCGTCGGGGATGTGCCGGCGCAGCCACGTCTCGACGTGACGGTGCACGGTGTCGGACGCGACGATCCAGAAGCGATCGTCGGCGAGCTTCGTGACGGTGAGATCGGCCTCGAGCGTGCCGCGCTCGTTGAGCCACTGCGTGTACGTGATCGTCCCCTCCGGGCCGTCGACCTGGTTCGCGCTGATCCGTTCGAGCACGCGGCCGGCATCACGGCCCTGCACCCAGAACTTCGACATGAACGACATGTCCATGACGATCACGTCCTGCCGCGCGGCGAGGTGTTCCTCGCGCCAGTACGGAAACCACCTCTGCCGACCCCACGACAGCTCGCCTGGATCGGCGGACTCGCCTTCGGGCGCGTACCAGTCGGGGCCTTCCCACCCGCTCACGTCCTTGAAGTGGGCGCCCTTGGCCGCGAGCCGATCGTGCAGCGCCGAGCGCTTGGCGTCGCGCGCGGTCTGCATCGAGCGCGTGGGGTAGTGGCACTGGTAGACCATGCCGAGCGACTCGACCGTGCGCAGCCGCCGGTACTCCGGATTCGACTGGTAGCGATGCAGCCGATCGATGTGCATGCCGGTGACGTCGACGTCGGGGCTGCCGTTCACGATCCAGTGCGCGAGCACGCGACCGATGCCACCGCCGGTGATGATGCCGATCGAGTTGAGCCCGGCCGCGACGAAGTAGTTCTTCAGCTCGGGGGCCTCACCCACGATCGGGGCGAGATCGGGCGTGAAGCTCTCCGGCCCGCAGAAGAACTTGCGCACACCGGTGTCGAGCGAGATCGGCACGCGATTCATCGCCTTCTCGACGTACGGGCCCATGCGCTCCCAGTCGGGCTGCAGCTCGCCGAAGTCGAAGTCCATCGGCACGCCCTCGACCTTCCACGGCGCGCACACGGGCTCGAACAGCCCCACCATGAGCCCGCCGACCTCCTCGCGGAAGTAGCCGTACGACGCGGGATCTTCGATCACCGGCCACGACGACGAGAGCCCGGGGATCGCGTCGGTGATGAGGTAGTAGTGCTCGGCGGACTGCAGCGGGATGTTCACGCCCGCCAGCGCGCCGAGCTGGCGCGCCCACATGCCGGCGCAGTTCACGACGTATTCGGCCTGGATGTCGCCGTCCTTCGTGGTGACGCCGGTGACCGCACCGCGCTTGGTGAGGAAGCCGGTGACCTGCACCTCCTCGAGGATCTTCACGCCCTGCATCCGCGCGCCGCGGGCGAGCGACATCGTGCAGTCGACCGGGTTCGCGCGGCCGTCACCGGCGACGTAGAAGCCGGCGAGCACGTCGTCGGTCTTCGCGAGCGGGAACAGGTCGCGCACCTGGCCCGGCGAGATCTCCTCGACGTCGACGCCGCAGTAGCGGTTGAACGCGGCGACGCGGCGGAACTCTTCGAGGCGATCCTTCTCCGTGGCGAGCTCGATGAAGCCGACGGGCTTGAAGCCGGTCGCGACGTCGGTCTCGGCCTCGAGCTTCGTGTAGAGATCGCGCGTGTACTTGCGCATCTCCGTCGACGTCTCGGAGAGCGAGCCGTATGTGACGACGAGGCCGGCGGCGTGCCACGTGGTGCCCGAGGTCAGGCGATGACGCTCGAGCAGCACGATCTCTTGCCAGCCCAGCTTCGCCAGGTGGTACGCGACCGAGCAACCGATGATGCCGCCGCCGACGATGACGACGCGCGCGTGGCTGGGGAGTGCCTTCTCCGGCATGACCGGCGGAGGATAGCCGCGAGCGCCTCCCAGCGTCGCTGGGCAATCTGCCCAGCGACGGGCACGGGCACGTTCACGTTCACGGCGCCGGGCTAGCTGCGCTAGCCGGCGGGATCGATGTACTCGGTCAGGTCGCCGCCGCCGAGCTCGTAGAACGTGTTCGCCAGGCTGCCCACCCAGAAGTGGCCGAGCGCGCCGTAGCCGAAGCCCTCGAGCGCCGAGCCCGCGGGCTCGACGTAGCTGAAGAGGTTCTCCTGCACCCAGCCCAGATCCGGATCGTGCCGGTACTGGCCGATGAAGTTGCTGGTCATGTCGGAGACGTAGACGTACGGCGTCGCGGTGTCGACGTCGACGACGACCTCCATGCCGTCCATGTGATCGCCGGCGAGGATCGGGAACTCGAACGCGTAGCCCCACGTCTGCGACTCGCTGTCGAACTGCCACACGCGGCGCGCCGACTCGTTGCCCGAGTACCAGACCTGGTTGATCTCGTCGTAGCCGATGAACGCCATCCACTGGTAGAGCGTGGTGTTCAGCCAGGTGGGCACCGGCGCCGCCTGCGACCAGACCCCGCTCGCGAGGTCGAGCTCGCGGAACCCGTTGGGACCCGCGTACACCACCGAGGTCGCCTTCGCGTAGACCTCCATGTTGTTGGGGAAGCCGCCCGGGTTGTCGAGCGGCCACGAGCCGACGAACGTGAAGTTGCGCTGCTCGACCGGACCCTGGAACTCGGGATAGTCGGGGTGCTGGTTCGGCTCGAGCTGACCGTCGCCGTCGGAGTCGACCAAGGTGACGTCGTAGGCGCCGAGCGTGAGCACGTAGCTCGCGTTCATCGCGACGAAGTAGATGCGATCCTCGTAGGCGTCGACGTCGGAGATCTGCGAGAAGCCGTCGGGCGTGAGATCGAAGACCGCGTACTGGTAGTACTCGCCGGTGGGCGCGACGCCGCCGAGCGGCGCGAGCGGGATGCACGTGCCCATGCCCGCGTCGCACACCATCTGCGCCGCCGAGTCACAGACCTCTTCTTCTTGCCACTGCGCCTCCGCGCCGCCGGTGTTGCACGACATGACGCGCGGTCCGTGGCACGCGTACTCGCCGTCGAGACACGCGACGCAGCCCTCGCCCGGCAGACAACGATCGGGCGGGCAGTCGATCACGTCCGTCGCGTTGCCGTCGCCGTCACACTGGATCGCGGTCGTGCCGTAGCAGATGAAGCCGGGCGGGTGGTCGATGCAGAGCCCGCTGTTCGGGCCGAGGTCCCACTTCGTGTGGGGGCCGCCCTCGTCCGCGTCCGTCGTGGCGTCGCCGGGGTCGGTGGCGGGTCCGTCGGTGGTGCCCGCCGTGAGCGTCTGCCCGGTGGCGACGGTCGTGAGCGTCACGCTGCTCGAAGGATCGTCGTCGGCCGGCTGTGAGGAGCACGCCGCCGACATCGCGAGAATCGCCGTGTACCGCTTCATCGGAGTCCAACCTTCGAGCGAAGCGCCCGTGTCGAAAGTCTACTCCGATCGCACGCGCTCCGGGTGCGCGGACCCTCCGCGCTTGCTGGCCACGGCGCGCGTGTGCGAGCCTCTCGCGCTGCACGAAATGTTCGCTTCTTGCCTCGCCATCGTCCTCGTGAGCCCAGCGCCGCCGGTCGAGCCCGCGCCTGCCGATGCACCGGTCGATGCGCAAACGGGTGATCCGCCCGCCGATGCGGCGCCGCCCGTCGATCCGAGCTCCGAGGAACCACCGCCGGTCGAGAGCCCACCGCCGATCGAGGCCACACCCCCGATCGAGGCTTCGGAGCCCCAACCCCCCGAGCCCGACACGACGGTGCCACCCATCGAGTCGACGCCGCCGGGCACGCGCCTGACGAAGCCGCCCCCGGTGAAGCCGCCTCCGGCCGAGCCGCCGCCGCGACAGAAGCGCTGGCCGGATCCGTTGCGTCGTGGCGGCACGGTGATCGCGAGCGTCGGCGTCGCCGGCTGCACGCAACAGGCCTGCGACTCGTTGAAGGCGATGGGCTGGTCGAGCATCTCGGGCGGGTACCGCTTCGGTCGCTTCGCGCCGATCCTGATGATCGCGGGCGGCGGCTCACCGCGCGACAAGCCGACCTCGATCATGCTCGACGAGCAGACCACGCTCGACGTGACGAGCGCCCGCAACACGCTCGGCATGTTCTACGTCGGCGCGGGCTCGCTCTTGCACCTGCTCGCGAGCACGAACTTCGATCCGTGGTTCGGGCTGACGCTCGGGTACCTGCAGACGCGCGAGCGTCTGGTCGTGCAGGCCAGCAACGCAGCGATCGCCGCCAAGGTCGATCACCTGCAGGTCACGCACCGCGGCGCGATCGGACTGCAGCTCGGCATCGGCTTTCGCATCCTGAAGCGCTTCACGATCGGGCCGCGCTTCGACTTCCTCGTGCCGTTCGCCGGCAAGACCTGCGGCAGCGACGGCACCGCGGCCGCCACCTGCGTCCAGCTGAAGGACGACGAGAAGCTCGGCTACGACCCCTCGGAGTACTTCCCACGGCCGTGGTCGGTGGGCCTGCAGGCCGGCTTCGTGCTGTAGCAGCTCCTCAGTCGCGGCACTTGCCCGCGCTGGCGCTCGCGAGCAGCGAGATCTCGTCGTCCGACAGCGCACGGTCGTAGAGCGCGAGCTCGTCGATCATCCCGAAGAAGAACGAACCGTACATCGCGTCGAGCTCCGCCGTGCTGGCGCCCAGCGATACGGGCACAGTCGCGGTGTCGACCGCGTCGACGAGCATGCCGTCGTCCGCGAGCTGACCGTCGAGGAAGATGGCGATGCGCTCGCCGTCCTTCACCGCAGCGACGTGCATCCACGCACCCGCGGCCACGGCCGCCGTGCGCACGGTGTTGCTGCCATCGGCGCGACAGCCGTTGCCCGTCGCGCCCACGCAGAACCACAGCTCGTCCGCGTCGGTCTGTTTGAACAGTCGCCAGCCGTCGGCGTTGGGCTCGAGGCCGGCAGCCATCTTGCCCACGATCTCCATGTCACCGAGCGACATCTCGCCTTCGCCGGCGGGCGGCTCGAGATCGTCGAGTCGCAGCCAGGCCTCGATGGTGAACGCGTACGTCATTGCGGCGATCGCCGGCGAGTCGCCGACCGAGAGCGCGTCGTCGATGCCGTCGAAACGAAACGCCTCGCCGACATAGCCGACGCCGTTGGGCTGCATGCCCCCCATTGCGCTCGCGGGCTCGCCACCCACGGAGTCGACCGTGTCCCCGTCGCCTCGCCACCAGGCGACGATGCCGTCGGGCGCGGGCGTGCAGTCGATTGCGACATCGCTCGAGCCGCTGTCGTCGTCGTCCGACGAGCTCGATCCTGCGCTCGCGGCGGTTGCGGTGCTCGTATCGCTCTCCGCGTGCGTCTCGGCGTCACCCTCGGACTCCGCGACGCCGCTCGTCGCAACGCCGGACGAATCCTCCATTGCCTCGAGGACCGGCACCGGCGGCTCCACGAAGCAGCCCCATGGGGCGAGCAGCCAGATCCACCACCGCGCGCGGACGCGCCTCGCCGTAGGGTTGGAGGGGAGCACCTTGGTTCTGTAGGACTCGCGGAGCAGCACGCCAGCGAGGCGTCCGCGTTCGGGACTCGTCGCTCGCGGCCCTTGGATCGAATCGCGGTCCAGCGTCACCATGATGGGGAGGCTCCCGATGGCAGCTCTGGAACATCGCCGCCCGCGCGGCTCCGCTCCGGCGCCTCGCCGTGCGGTGCTACAATTCCTCCGCGCGGCGGAACGCCTCGATCTCGACGATCAGAGCTGGCTTCGCGCGGTGACCTCCGCGACGTTGCCACTGCTGCCGCGCTCCGACGACTACGCCGCGGCGCTCGTGGCATGCGATCCGGCGAGCGGCGTCTGGCGGTACGGAACCCGGATCGAGCACACCGAGCTCGAGATCGTCGACGATCAGATGGTCGACACCGAGGTATCCATCGAGGAACGGACAAAGGCTGCCGGGGTGCGTGGCCTCGTCAGCGTGGCCGAGCAAGCGCGTGCTCATCCGCGCCTGCAGAGGGCGATGCGAGCACGCCGCATCGTGGACCTGATGTGCGTCGTCGCTGGGTCGCCCGGCGGGCTGGTGGGGATCTACGTCCACACCGACGAGCTCGGGCCGATCCGTCGGCAGCAGCGGGAGCTCTGGCGCACGCTTGCGACGCACCTCACGGGGGCAGCCCAGCTGCGCGCCTCGGCGCTCGGTGTCGACTTCGAGGCACCCGACGCCGTCTTCGATGCCGACGGACGCTGTGCGCATGCCGGCAGTGCGGTCGACCCGGACACGTTGGCTCGGTTGCGTGCACACGTCCTCCACCGCGAGCGGATGCGCGTGCGGGACGTCGACACGAACGAGCTCGTCGGTTCGTGGACCGCGGTCTCGCGCGAAGGCTGGACCGTGATCGATCGCTTCGACTCGGATGGTCGACGTTGGGTACTGGTCTGGGAGAATCCGCTCGGCGAGCACGACCCGAGGCGCTTGAGCGAGCGCGAGCAACAGCTGCTCGCGCGGGTGCTCTCGGGCTGGACGAATCGCGACGCGGCCGACGAGCTCGGCCTCAGCTACGCGGGTGCGTCACGCACGCTGCAGACCGCGCTGGACAAGCTCGGCGTCGACGATCTCGGCCTGCTCGCACGCTGGCGGACGCTCGACGCGGCCGGTGGCCTGCTGACGCTTCCGCTCGACGTCGAGGGGCTGCACGCGATCGGAATCCCCGCGGCGACGGCCGAGCTCGTCGCTCGACTGACGCCGAGCGAGCGCGAGGTGGTCGGCGGAGTGCTGGCCGGCAAGAGCGACCGCGAGATCGGACGCGCGCGCGGCACGAGCCCACGCACGGTCGCCAATCAACTCCGCGCCGTGTTCGACAAGCTCGGCGTCGGCACGCGTCGCGAGCTCGTGCTCTCCATCGGTACGCGATTCGCCCGCGACTAGGAGTGCGCGCAGTAGAGCCCCGCGCCCGCGGGGGCCCAGTCCGGTCCGTAGGCCGCGCAGAAGTCGTTGTCGACGTGCGATTCGCTCGTGCAGGTGCCTTCGATGCAGAGGTTGCGCAGGTTGAACTCGTTCGGACAGCTCTCGCGGTTCGCGTTCGTGCCCTTGCAGTCGTCCTCGTTGCTGCACGACTTGGTGCACATGCCCGCCATGCACTCGAGCCCGGCAGCGCACGGCGTGCTCGCACCGCACGTATCGCCGACACCGCGACCATCGGGATAGCCGACAGCGTCGGAGCACCGAGTGCAGCCCTCGAGCTCTTCGCCGATCTCGCGACACTCGGTGTCGCGCACATAGAAGAGATAGATCGGCAGAACCTGGATGAACTGGTCGAAGGCCGACCCGTCGCCGGTGGCGTAGATCGCGAAGTCGGAGGAGTTCTGGCAGGCGATCTCGAGCTGGGCGAGGCAGGCCGCGAACTCGGTGTAGCCCGCCGCACACGCTGGGTTCGCGAGGCGCCCCTGCTCGAAGTGATCCTCGCACGGCTGCACCGGATCGCAGCCCGGTGACGCCGCCGCGACCTCGCAGAAGTGCCCGACCGGCGAGTCGCTGCCCTGCTCGGAGTCGTCGCCGGCGCAGGCGAGGAACGCGAGGAGTGTGGTGGCTGCGAGCTTGCGCATCGTTTCGCCCGGTTCTAGCAGCGGTGCTCCGGGACGAGCCATGGTCAAACGTTCCACGGTGGAACGTTTGACCATGGCTGCGTCGTCGTCGGCACGCTAGTGATCGCACCGTCGTGCACACCCACACGCGAGCATCGAAACTGGAGCTCGTCGCGGCGCTCCTGCTCTTGCAGACGTTCGCTTGTCACGACGAGCCCGAGCCGCTGCGGCTCGTGCAGGAAACGCCGGGCGAGCCTCGACCTTGTCCGACGCCGCAACACTGGACCGCGGTCATCCACCGAGAGCACGAAGGCTGCGGGATCGCGTTCGGCGACGACCCGCAGCAGCGTCTCGCCGATGCGCTCGCCCAGGCGTCCGGTGGTGACATCGACGACTATGGCGTGGTCGGGGAGCTCGACTCCGACGTCGACGCCTCGCTCTCCGTCGTCGCCGCCGCGCGTCGCGAGACGGACGGCGGGCAGTTCTCCTACACCTATCGTGCCGGCGGTTTCCTGACGTGCGTGCCCGAAGACAGCGAGTCGAGCACGCTCGAGGAGCTCTTGGCCGGCTGCGAGGGCTGCATGATCGAGTGTGAGGCCGCCGTGGATGGTTGCGAGGACTGTTGCGACTCGCCCGCCGACTGCAGCGTCGAGAATCCGTGCTGTCCCGGGGAGCTGTGCATCGAGCGACCCGGTGCGAAGAACGTTCCTGGGCCCGACGACAACCCGACGGTCTGCGTCCCCGCGTGTGAGGTCGACTCGGACTGCCACGGCTACGAGGAGCACTGCCGCGACGTCGAAGGCACGCAGACGCGGGCGTGCATCTGATCGCTCGAGCCCGCGCTCACCCGAGTGGCATCTCGTCGATCCAGCTGTCGTAGCAGCGCAGCATCGCGTCCGTGGTCACGCGCAGCATGCTGACGAAGCGCGCCAGCGCGGTCTCGTCTCGCAGGTGGTTCGCGAGCATCGCCATCGTCTGTTCCCAGTGGCCATCGTCTCCGCCGTCGTAGTCGATGTGCGAGCTGTAGAAGCGCGTCACTCGTTCCGGCTCCGGCACGCCCCAGCGCGCCACGTTCGCGTGGAGCGCGGCCATGAAGCGCTGATCGAGGTGGCCCGAGATGCCCTCGGCGGCCAGCGGTGCCGCCATCAGCAGGATCGGGTCGCCATGGAATCCGATCGCGCTCTCCTGCGCCGCCATGAAGCTGCGGGTCGCGAGGTTCGGGCTCATGCGCCCCACCACGAACTCCACGTCCTCGCCGAGCACCGCGAGGTCGCGCTCGATGATGACCTCGTGGTTGATCTCGCCCTGCAGGTGCCGCAGGAAGTGCAGCCGCAGCTGCGAGTCCTCCGAGGCCGCGACGCAGCGCGCGAGGATCCGCGTCGTGTAGCGCACGAACTGGTGCATGCTCGACAGCGTGTACACGTACTGCGTGCGCGTCAGCGTCCCCTGCTCGACCGCACGGAACCACTGCGTCTGCCACATGCGCTCGAAGTAGCCGCGCAGGAACGTGTCGATCTCGCGGACGAGGAAGGCCGGCGCGATCGGATCGGCCTCCGACTGCGCTGCGGCGAAGGTCCGCGCGAGCGCGATGTCGACGCGCTGCGCGAAGTGGCGGAAGCGACCACGATCGGCATCGACGCCGGCGAGCCCCGCGATCGGGACGAGTCCGAGCAGCCGCTGGAGCGGCGTGGAGTCGTCCACTGCGGTGACGCCGATCTGGTGGCGCTGCTCGAGCCGCGCGCGCTGCAGCGCGGCATAGAGCGCGAGGCTCTGCGCGCGCTCGCCCTCCAGCCCCGCGACCCGGCGTACGTCGGAGAGCCACGCGACCTGCGAGAGCTGCGCGACGGGCAACCCGGTGTTCGCCGACATCGTGCCCGGATCGAGATCCAGCACGACGCTCGCGAGCGGCTCGCGATCGACTCCGAGCACGATCGCCTCGATCGCGTTGCCCGCCGGGGACATCAGCACCTCTCGCGGCGGCAGCGAGCTGCAGCTCGAGGTGGCAGCGTCGACACGCAGGATGTGCGAGAGCGTCGGCGTGATGGAGATGGGCTGACTCATGGGCTGGCTCCTCAGGAGGCGGCGCGCCGCAACGGCGCTGCGTCGGTGCGGATGGTGAAGCTCGGCCGACCGAACTCGATCTCGGCGAGCTGTTGCAGGGAGAGGGACGCAGTGCCCGCGGAGAACCGCGCGGCCATCTCGTGGATGAGCTCGCGATCCTCCGAGGTCGCATCGCGTAGCGACGAGAGCTCGGCGGTGTAGACCCGCGAACGATAGGTCGCGTTCGGGAACCCGACGGGTGCCACGCCCCGCAGCGGGCGCATGCCGATCGGGAACAGCACGTGCTCGAAGTGCTGGTGCGAGAAGGTCAGCGCGGTGCGCTTGCCGAGCGTGATCGCCGTGGCGATCGCGGCCTGCGCGAGCAGTCGTGCGATCCCGGTCCGTTTCGCGTCCGGCGCAGTCCACATCGCGGCCAGCTCCGCCGCGCCGTTCTGGGCCAGTGCGGCGAATCGCATGTACAGCTGCGGGAAGCTGGCCAGTGCCCGCTCCGCCGGAAACCCCGCGGCGCCTCGGCGCCCGTGGACGCGGGCGCCTCCGAGCAGCGCATCGGCGCCGTCGCGAACGACGACGAGCTGCACGTCTCTGCGCATCGGTTCCGCGAGCGGCGTCGCGGCCGCGTCGACGCCGTGCACGCCGTAACAGCTGCGGAGCGAGCGCGCGAACGCTTCGTCGAGGTCCGCACGCGCCCCGAGGGGAACCAACTCCAGCTCTCGCACGCGAGCTTCATGCGATCGCCGCTTGCGTGCGGCCAGAGCGTGGCGAACGATCGTTAGTCCCCTTGTGGGCCGCCGCGGCACTCGCGGCGTTCAAGCAGCGAACCGCGTTCGTCGATGATGTCGCTACCCGCGAGCACCCGAGCCATGCACCCCGATCTAGCGAGCGATGCGGACGACACCTGGGGGAGCCACTCCGGCTTCTCCGTCGGTGTGCTCGGTCCCGTCGTCGCGGTCGTGTGGCGCGGCGCGGTCACGATGGAGGCCGTCGCCGAGGTCGCCGGAGTGCTCGAGCGCACCGCGAAGGCATCGCGCGATCCGATCGCGTTCCTCACCGTCGCGCAGTTCAAGGCGCCGGTACCTCCGGCCAAGGTGCGCGAAGCGATCGTCGCCTGCTATCGCAGCCTCGGCCCGAAACTCGCGTGCATCGCCCAGGTGGTCGAGGGTGACGGCTTCTGGGCCTGCGGCGCGCGTTGCTTCATCGCGGGCATCGGCCTGCTGAGCCGGCGGGAGCAGCCGATGGGGGTGTTCGGCGACGTCGACACCGCCTCGTTGTGGATGCGCAAGTGGCTCGAGCGCCCGCTCGACGCCGATACGGTCACGAACGCGGTCGCAGGATTGCGCCTCGCCGCCTGAGCGCGATCGCGAGCGCGTGGATCGAAATCCCGGCGCCGACCACATGAGTGGGCAATGGCCCGCTCACCGCGCACGCCCGCCCGCAGGGCACGTCTGCCCGCCCTCCTCGCGCTCTCGCTCTTCGCCTGCGGTGCGGAGGGCGACGACGAGCACGGGGACGAGTCGGTGTCGTCGACGCAGAGTGCAGGCGAAGCGAACGACGGCACGCCACGTGGCGCCGACGAATGCTACGCGCAGTACTTCACGAAGCTGAGTGCCGAGTGCGCCACGACCGACTGTGGCGAGGCGCTCACGTGCGTGACCGACTGGGACTGTCTCACGTGTGCCGATCGCTGCGAGACGGAGTCGTGCGGGTCCGATGCCGACTGCGAGGCCGCCTACGGCCACCTGTGTGCCGAAGTCGAGTGGCGCTGCGAGCCGTACATCGTCGCCGACGATCTGCGGTGCACCGTGCACGAGCTCGGCGAATCTCGCTGCGGTGACGACGTCTGCAGCGCGGACGAGACCTGCGATTCGTGCCACGACGATTGCGGCTACTGCCCGGGTACCGCGCCCGCGATGGCGCCCTGCTCGGCGGACGGTGACTGCCAGTCGGGCGTGTGCGCGGGCTGGTGCGTGCAGGGCTGCAGCAGCGGCTGGGACTGCGTGGGCGACGGCACCGGCACGCTCTACGGCTCGTGCGTCGTCGCGAGCGACGACAACGCCTACTGCTTCCCGTCGTGCAGCGTCGATGGCGACTGCGCGGTGTATCCCGGCACGTCGTGCATGGCCGGCGTGAACAACGAGGGCTTCGACACCACGGTCTGCGCGGGTTGATTCCTCAGCGACGTGTACCGTCTTCGAGCGCACGGGCCTCGGCCGCGAGCGCCTCGCTGCGTGCCGGGTCGCGACCGACGAGCAGACGCGCGAGCATCGATCTCAGCTCGACGCGCTCTGCCGTGTCCACGGTCTCGGCCTGCAGCGCGAGCGCGCGCTCACATCGGGTCAGCGCAGTGGTCACGTCGCCGCGGCGCTCTGCCACGCGACACAGTCCGGCGAGCGCGTACGCGGCCTTGGCCTCGTCGTCGCCGCCGAGGCGCTCGAAGATGGCGAGCGCGCGCGAGTACGCCGCCATCGCGCCGTCGTCGTCACCCATCGCGAGCGAGGCGTCGCCGAGCAGGTCGTGGGTGAGCGCCACCTGTCGGCTGTTGGCGCCGTGCTTCGCGACACGGATCTCCAGCGCACGACGCAGCATCTTCGCCCCTTTCTCGGGATCGCCGGCGCGCGTGAGCGCACGTCCGAGGTTGAACAGCGCCGTCGAAGCATTCGCGTGCTCGGGCCCCAGCGTCCGCTCGCTGATCGCGAGCGTCTGCTCGAACGCTCTGGCCGCCTCGGCATCGCGACCGAGTGCAACGAGCGCGAGTCCCTCACCGTTGTAGGACGCCGCGACGTTCGAGTGGTCGGGCCCGAGCCCATCGACGAACAGCGCACGGGTGCGCCGCCACAGCTCCACGGCCTCCTCGTCGCGTCCCTCGGCGTGACGGAGACGCGCGCGGCTCGAGAGTGCGATCGCGTAGCTCGGATGTCGAACGCCGACGCGCGCCTCGAGGATCCGCAGGTGCTCGCCGACGAGCTCGTCGGCCTCGGACAGTCGGTGCTCATCGACGAGCGCGCTCGTGAGCGCTGGGATGATGCTGGCGTTCGAAGGATCGTGCACGCGGCCGAGCGTGCGCGCGATGCCCAGCGCCTCGTCGAGCAGCGGCACCGCGCGCTCGGGACGCTCGCGGACGTTCTCAAGCTGTCCCATGTACGACAGCATGTACATGCGGAGCTCGGGTGGATCGCCGAGTCGCGCGAGCACGGCCTCGGCGTGCCGCGCATAGACATCCGCGGCCTCGAAGTGGCCGCGGACGCGGCCCTCGGTGATCAGCAGATCCACGCTGGCCTCGAACACCACGACGTCGTGCCCACTCGCCTCTGCGAGCGCCAGCGCCTGCTCCGACGCTGCGACCGCCGCATCGCCCTCGCTGCGATTGCTGAGCCAGCGCCCACGCAGCAGCAACGCCTCGGCATGGCACGGCGCGTACTCCGTGGCGCGTCCCCGCTCGACGAGCGCCGTGGTGACGGCCTCGAGCTCCGCGAAGTCGCCGGCCGTCGCGCGGGCCTTCGCCGCCTCGATGTCGTTGCGGACGGCCGCGACTTCCTCGCGTACGAGCGGGTCCTCCGGCAGCGGCACTTCGCGCAGCAGTCGCTCGAGGTCGGCGCAGGCCTCGATCGGGGGCAGGCCATCGGCGGCCGCCACCGCATGTTCCAGCGCGCCGAGCCCACCCTCCGTCAGTGCGTCGACCAGCGCCTCGAAGTGGTGCGTCCGCCGATCCAGACACGCCATGCGGCGCCCCATCGTCTCGTCGGACTGGGTGCCGTGCACCCGCGTCGCCTCGCAGGCGTCGGTGCGCGCGGCGACCAGCGCATCCGCATACGCATCGAAGTCCTGCTCGACCGCGCGCAGGCTGTCCGCCGCGTAGCTCTTGCCCTCGCGCGAGAACGCCTCGGCGAGCTCGGTGCGCGCAGGCTCGTCCCACACGTCGACCAGCGTGCTCGCGAAGCCATCGCAGCTCGAGCTCGCCGGCGCGAGCCCACGTGCGACCGCGGCACCGAGCCCGAGCGCCGCCACGACCCCGAGCCCGACACCGACGATCCGCACGCGGCGCCTGCGATCGCGCTCGAGCTCCGCGACGAGCTCGTGCATCGAGGCGATGCGATCGGCCGGCTCGCGCGCGAGCCCGCGGCGCAGGAGCGCGCGCAGCCACGCGGGCGCATCGCCCTTGTCGTGCTCGACGATGCGACCGGCGAGCACGTTGTCGGCGAGCTCGCCGAGCGAGCTGCCCGCGAACGGCCGCTGCCCGTGCACGGCCTCCCACAGCGCGACGCACAGCGAGTAGACGTCGGAGCGCGCATCGACCGGCTGGCCCGCGTACTGCTCCGGCGCCATGTAGACCGGCGTGCCCATGATCGTGCCGGCCACGGTGAGCTGCTGATCGAGCTGCGACGACACTCCCTCGAACGGATCGCCGCTCGCGGCGGCACGGGGCCCGGCGACGCGCGCGAGCCCGAAGTCGAGCACGCGCACGCGACCGACCGCGTCGGCATCGCGATCGTCGCGGCCCACCATGATGTTGTCGGGCTTGATGTCGCGGTGCACGAGCCCGACGTCGTGCGCCGCCGCGATGCCACGGGCCGCAGCCGCGAACACCGCGAGGATCTCGCGTAGCGATCGCGTGCGCCCGCGCAGCCACGCGCCGAGCGTCACGCCCTCGACGTACTCCATCGCGACGTAGATGCCGCCTTCGGTGCGACCGACGTCGTGCACCGCGACCACGTTCGGATGCGAGAGCTGGGCGAGCGCCTGCGCCTCGCGGAACAGCCGCGCGGTGGAGGCGTCGTCGGTGCCGTCGCTCGCCGCGACGAGCTTGACCGCCACACGGCGATCGAGCTCCGGATCGTACGCGAGGTACACCACGCCCATCCCGCCCTTGCCGATCCGCTCGAGCAAGACGAAGCGACCTACGAAGCGGCCGCGCCACCCTTGCGCGGGCGACGACGCCGCGGACGAGCGCTCCGGCGCGGGCGTCTCCGGCCGCAACGTCACGTCGTCACCGCTCGGGGCGGACGACGGACCAGCGGGGGGATCGATGCGTGTGGTGGGCCCGGAGCTCACTTGCCTTTGCGCGCGCGCGGCATGTTACCCGTCGCGAAGCGCAGCCGCGTCTCGGCCACCCGGAGATCGACACGTGCGTTGACGTCCTGCAGGCGCGCGTTCACCCGGTCCGCCTCCGCGACCACGAGCTCGGTGGCCGTGGCCTTGCCCACCCGGAACAACGCCGAGGTCGCGACGTAGGCGGCCTCGCTGGCCTCCTTGCCCTTCTTCGCGGCCGACAGCGCCGACTCGGCGCGCTGGAGATCCAGGTAGGCGCTCGTGACCTCGAGCTTCAGCCCACGCTCGAGCTGCTCGACCTGGGCGACCAGCGAGCGCTGCTGCGCCTTGAGCTCGCGCCGCCGTGCGCTGGTGACGAGCGGGTTGTTGATCGAGTACGTGAGCCGCACGCCGACCGCCCACGTGCCGCGCCACTTGTTCTGGGCCGGGAAGATGCGCTGGTTGGGATTCGCGTACACGGCCTCGCCGAACGCATCGAGCCGCGGGAAGAAGCCCGAGCGCTCGGCCTTCGCCGCGTCGCGCAACGACTTCACGTTCTGATCGATCGCCTTCAGCTCGAGTCGCTTCTGCTTGGCCTCTTCGACCAGCGCTTCGACCTCACCGAGATCTGCGCGCGGGCGGTCGGCCAGCACGTCCTCGCCAATCCTGTAGTTGCCGGCGTCCTCGCCCATCTGGGTCGCCAACGAGGTCTCCGCGAGCTCGAGCATCGCCTTGGCCTGGAACACCGCGTTCTGGGCGTTGGCAACCAGCGTCTCGATGCGCAGCACGTCGGCGCGCGCGATCGAGCCGGCGTCGAACTGTGCACGCGCGTCCGTAGCACGCTGCTCGGCGCGCGCGACTGCGTCTTCGGCGACAGCGAGCGACGCCACCGAGCGCACCCACTGGTAGTAGGCCAGCCGTGCGTCGGACTCGACCTTCAAGCGCTCGGCGGCAGCGAGGTTCTCGGCGGCCTTGCGGCTCAGCTTCGCGGCCGACAGCCCCTTCGCGAGCCGCAGCGCATAGTCGGAGATCGGCACCGTCAGCTGCGCGGTCGTGTTCCACTGGTTGAGGAACACCGGGATCCGGAAGGACGCCGCTCCGACCGGTGCGCCCGTCGAGTCGACCACGCACTGGCCCTGGCCACCGGGACAGTCGCCGACCCCGAGCAGACCGGGGTTGGCCGCGCCGACGAGCGCGCCGCTGCCGAAGCGGATCGTGAGCGGGGACAGCCGCGTGTAGCTCGCCGAGAGGTTGAGCGTCGGCACGGCCGAGTACACCGCGCGATCGACCGACGCCTTCGCGAGATCGACGTCGGCCTGCTTCACGTCGACGCTCGGTGCGACCTCGCCGGCCTTCGCCGCCGCTTGCTCGGCGGTGAGCCCTCCCGGCACCACCTGCAGCGCGCGATCGACCGGATCCTCGTAGGCCGGGGCCTCGCGCTCCTCGAGCTCGGGAAGATCGACCGGCGCCGCAGCGGGCGCGGGCGCAGGCAAGGGCTCGACCGGTGCTGGCGCGAGCCAGACCAACGACAACAGCACGAACATGGGGGTCTCCTTCCTCGATCACTCCGCCGGTGACGTGGTCGAGTGCGCCGGCTCTTCGCCGACGATCTTGCGACCGATCCACCGCACGAACCGCGCGCCCGACAGGCGCTCGAACAACAGGTAGACGACGGGCACCACGACCAATGTGAGCAGCGTCGACGTGAGCAATCCACCGATCACTGCGACGCCCATCGGCGCCCGGGCCTCGCCGCCCTCGCTGATCGCCATCGCGACCGGCAGCATGCCGAAGATCATCGCGGCGGTGGTCATGAGGATCGGGCGCAGCCGCACCCGACCACCCTCGACGAGCGCGTCGATGATGTCGGCACCCTGGCTGCGGGCGGCGTTGGTGAAGTCGACCAGCAGGATCGCGTTCTTCGTGACGAGGCCCATCAGCATGATGAGCCCGATCATCGAGAACATGTTGAGCGTCATGCCGGAGATGAACAGCCCCCCGAACGCGCCCACGAACGAGAGCGGCAGCGACACCATGATCGCGAGCGGCTGCAGGAAGCTGTCGAACTGGGCGGCGAGCACCATGTAGACCAGCACGATCGCGAGCCCGAGCGCGACGACCATGTAGCCGAACGACTCGGTCATGATCTCGATCATGCCGATGTAGCGGGTGTCGACGCCCTCGGGCAGCTGTTCCTTCGCGACGGCGTCGACGATGCCCTGCGCCTCGCCCATCGCCAGCCCGTCGAGGTTGGCGAGCACCGTGATCTGCCGCCGCCCGTCGAGCCGCGCGATCTCGCTGGGGCCTTCGCCGCGGTTCACGGTCACGATGCCGGCGAGATCGACGAGCGCACCGGAGCTCGAGCGCACCTGGATGTTGGGCAGCGTGTCGATGCGGCTGCGCAGCTCCTCGGGCATCTGCAGCACGATGTCGGACGTGCCGCCCGGCTCGCGGAGCTCGCCGATCGGATCGCCGGCGACGAGCGCTCGGATCGCGCGGGCGATCGCGACGACCGGCACGCCGAGATCGGCGGCGCGATCACGGTCGATCGCGATCGCGATCTCGGGCTTGCCCTCGCGCGCCGTGGTCTCGACGTCGACGAACCCCGGCCGCGAGCCCAGCTCGGTGGCCATGCTCTCGGCGGCGACCGTGAGTGCCTCGATGTCGTCGCCCAGCAGCACGAACTGGATGGGCGCCTGCGACTGCCCGCCGCCGACCGCCGCGATCTGCTCGACGGTGACATCGATCTCCTGGCCGGCGAAGCGCTCGCGCACCCACTGCATCAGCTCCTGCTGACTGTGCGCGCGCGACTTCGACGGCGTGAGCCCCACCTCGATGCGGCCGCGGTGGACCTCGGAGCCGTTGACGTCGCCGACCGTCGCGAAGGTGTTGATGACACCGGGCACCTGCTCGCGCACGTCGGCGGCGACGGCCTCCACGACGTCGCGCGTGACCTCGAGCGCGGTGCCGACCGGGGTCTCGACCAGGATCGCGAACTGGGCGCGGTCCTCGGGCGGGATGAACTCCATCTTCACGCGCGACAGCAGGCCCACGGCCCCGACGAACGTCGCGAAGGCCAGCAACACCACGAGCACCGGATGGCGCAGCGCGCCGCGCAGGACGCGGGCGAAGCCGTTGGCCAGCCCGGTCATGAGCCAGTCGACGAGGCGCGCCCAGGGCCCGCGCTTGCCGTGCGAGCTCTTGAGGATGCGCGATGCGAGCAGCGGCGTCAGCGAGAACGACACGAACATCGAGAGCAGCACCGCGACCGCGACGGTGATGCCGAACTGGAAGAAGAAGCGCCCGATGAGGCCCTTCATCACCGCGACCGGCACGAAGACGGCGACGAGCGACAGCGTGGTCGCGAGCACGGCGAGCGTGATCTCGCCGGTGCCCTCGCCTGCGGCCCGGCGGCGATCCTTGCCCTGCTCGAGGTGCCTGTGGATGTTCTCGATCACCACGATCGCGTCGTCGACGAGGATGCCGATCGAGAGCGACAGCGCGAGCATCGTCAGGTTGTTGAACGTGAACCCGAGCAGGTCCATCACCGCGAACGTGCCGACCACGCTGGTCGGCAGCGCGAGCGCGCTGATGAACGTCGCGCGGCCGTCCGACAGGAACGCGAAGATGATGAGCACGGTGAGGCCCGCGCCCAGGATGAGGTCGAACTGCACGTCGTGGATCGAGTGCTCGATGAAGACGGCGGTGTCGTTGGGGATGCCGATGGTGATGCCCTTCTCGGCGAGCCCCGGTGCGAGCTCGGCCACCTCGCGCCGCACCTGCTGCGCGACGTCGACGGTGTTCGCGCCCGACTGCTTGCGCACGACCAGACCGACCGCGGCCTGGCCGTCGAGCATGGTGGCCGAGCGCGCGCGTTCGACGGTGTCGACCACCTGCGCGACGTCGCGGATGCGCACCGTCGTGCCCGGCGCACCGGGCAGCAGCACCATGCCGACTTCGTCGGGGGTCTGCACCTCGCCCTTGGTCTTGACCGAGAGCTCGCGTCCGCCCTGGCTGGAGAAGCCGGCCGGCATGTCGAGGCTCTGGGCCGCGAGCGCGCCGGCGACGTCGTCGACCGTGAGCCCGAACGAGCTGAGCTTCGCGGGATCGACGAGGATGTGGACCTCGCGTTCCTGGTCGCCGACGAGATCGACACCGCCGACCCCGGTGACCCGCTCGATGCGCTCCTTCACGTCGTCGGCGACCTCGGCGAGCTCGCCGGGCGGCACCGCACCCGAGATCGCCGCCGACATGATCGGCGCCGCGCCGATGTCGAACTTCTGCACGAGCGGCGGATCGATGCCGCTCGGCAGATCGCCTTCGAGCGCGGAGATCTTGTCGCGGACCTCCTGCAGCGCCTGATCGGCCGAGACCTCGAGCTCGAACTGGATCATGATGAGCGTGAGGCTCTCGACGCTCCGCGAGGTGAGCATGTCGATGCCCGCCATGCTGCGGATCGACTCCTCGATCGGATCGGCGACCTTGGTCTCCATCGTCTCGGGGTCGCCGCCCGGGTACACCACCGTGATCGTGACGATGGGGAACTCGGCCTCGGGGAAGAGATCGACCCCGATCTTCGGGTACGACATCAGGCCGAACACGAGCAGCGCGGCGATCATCATCGCCGCGAACACCGGCCTGCGAATGCTGACGTCCGCGAGATTCATGGCGCGGCGCTCTTCCGCTCCGTCGACGCGAGCGCGCCGACGGGCGGCCCGTGCGGCTCGACGTCGGCCGACATGCCGGGCTTGAGCTGCAGGTCGGCGTTGGACAGCCGGCACACCACCTCGATCGTGCGCGTGCGCGGATCGACCTCGGCGCCGAGCCGCTCGACCTTCACCTCGCGCTCGACGTCGAGGGCGGGGAACTGGGCCCGCAACGCGGTACCCGGCGCGACGTAGCGCATGAACGCCTCGGGCACGCGCAGGCGCAGCTCGAGCTCCGACTGGTCCTGGATCTCCAGCACGACGGTGGGCGGCATCGAGGTGACCGCCTCACCGGGATGCTTGAAGCGCTCGGTGACGATGCCGTCGATCGGCGAGCGCACCGTGCGATCGGCGAGGTTGGTCTTCGTGTCGCTGACGCCGAGCTGGGCCTGCTCGACCTGGATCTCGGCGGCGTCGAAGTTCGAGCGCGCCTGATCGAGCGCGGCCGGCGAGACCGCGCCCGACTTCGAGAGCGACTCCATGCGCGCGAGCTCGCGCTTGGCGCTGGTGAGCGCAGTGCGTGCTGCGTCGAGGCCGGCACGCGAGCGCTCGAGCCCGATGCGCGCCGTGCTGGCCTTGAGCTTGAAGAGCACCTGGCCCTTCTTCACGCGATCGCCGATGTCGACGGTGACGTCGGCGAGCGTGCCCGAGCCCTCGGCCGCGACCTGCACCTTGTCGTCGGCGTAGGTGGTGCCGACGAACCGCTGCGGCCGCTCGCGCTCGCTCACGGGCGCGTTCGTCGACGGCAGCGGCGGGACCACCGGCCCTGCGGGGGCCTCGTCGCCTTGCGCCGGCGGCAGCTCGGGGCCGGTCTCCTTCGTCGTGCAAGCACTGCCGAGCATCGCGACGAGCGCGACTGCGAGAGGGATGTGGATCTCGTGCTTCATCGCTGCACCGCTCCGTGCAAGAACACCTCGAACGCGCGCTCGACCTGTGCGCGCAAGGGGGCGCGCGGCTCGGGCTGCGCGCCCCAACGCAGGATCGCCGCATTGAGCGACCCGGCGAGATACATCGTCAGCTCGTCGGCGGGCACGTCGACGCGGAGCTCACCGAGCGCAATCGCCTCGTCGATCGCTCGCTCGAGCCGCGTCATGACGTCGGCCCGGCCGCCGTCCTCGCAGCGATCCGAGCAGGCGCCCGGCAGGCCCGAGACCTCGAGCCACACGCGGAACATCGAGGCCTGCTCGTCGAGGGCCTCGAACAACGCGAGCAGCACCGCCGAGAGGCGCGCACGACCGCGACGGTTCGTCGACGCGGCGTCGAGGCGCTGCACCATGTCGAGCCGCCCGCGCTCGACGATCGCCGCGAAGACGGCATCCTTGTTCTCGAAGTAGTTGTAGACGGTGCCGGCTGCGATGCCGGCCGCGTCGGCGATGTCGGCGATCTTCGCCTGCGCGTAGCCGAGCCGACCGAAGACGTCCGCGGCGGCGGTGAGGATCGCTTCGCGATAGAGCTCGCGATTCGCCGCGCCGACGCGCTCGCGCGTACGGACGCGCTCCCCCGACTCGTTCACGCCGGTTCATTAGCGTGAATCGGGATTCAGGGCAAGCGCGGCGCTGCGGAATTCCGCACGAGGACGTCGTTCCGGCCGAGATCGGGCCGACTCAGTTCACTTGACGCGTTCGTCCTTCCCAGTAGGGCGCACGCAGCACGAACTTCTGCAGCTTGCCCGTCGCGGTGCGGGCGAGCTCGCTGCGCAGCTCGATCGAGCTCGGGCACTTGTAGTGCGCGAGCTTGGCTCGACAGTGCTCGACGAGCTCGGCCTCGCTGGCTTCGATTCCCGGCCGTAACACCACGAGCGCCTTGACCGTCTCTCCCCACCGCTCGTCGGGCACGCCGATCACGGCGACCTCGGCGACCGCGGGATGGGACGACAGGCAGTCTTCGACCTCGATCGACGACACGTTCTCCCCGCCCGTGATGATGACGTCCTTCTTGCGATCGGAGATCGCGACGAAGCCCTCGTCGTCCATCGTGCCGCCGTCGCCGGTGTGGAACCATCCGTCGCGGATCGCGGCGTCGGTCGCCGCCGGATCGTTCCAGTAGCCGGCCATCACGGTGTTGCCGCGCGCGAGCACCTCGCCGTGCTCGTCGATCCGCACCTTCGAGCCGAGCGCGGGCGCACCGGCGCGACCGAGCTTCGCAGCGCGACCCGCCGTGTCGAGCAGCTCGTACTCCTCGCGACCGCGGTTGATGGTGAGCAGCGGCGAGGTCTCGGTGAGCCCGTAGAGCTGGATCACCTCCCAGCCGAGCTCGGTCTCGACGCGCTCGATCGTGCTGGTGGGCGGCGGCGCGCCAGCGACGAGGATGCGCGTGGTGCCCTTGCCGGGGATCGGCCCCGGCCAGTTCTTCGCGGCGTCGAGCAGGCCGTTCACCACGGCCGGCGCGCCGCCCATCAACGTGATGCCGTGGGCCTCGACGCGGCGGAGGATCTCGGGGCCGGAGACCTTGCGCAGCACGACCTGCGTGCCGCCCATCGCGGCCATCGCGAACGGCATGCCCCAACCGTTGCAGTGGAAGCTGGGCACCACGTGCAGGAAGCGATCGCGATCGCTGATGCCGATGTGCCAGCCGAACGTGGTCGCGTTGATCCACAGGTTGCGGTGGGTGAGCTGCACGCCCTTCGGCCGAGCCGTCGTTCCGCTCGTGTAGTTCAGCGTGGCGGTGTCGTCCTCGTCGAGCTCGACGGGCACGGGCTCGCGATCGAAGCGGAAGAGCTGCTCGTCGCTGCTCGCGCCCAGTGCGAAGCGCTGCTCGACACGCACGGCTGCGAGCGTGTCCTCGAGCTCGGGATCGAACAGCAGCACGCGCGCGCCGCTGTGCTCGACGATGTACTGGATCTCGTGCGCATGCAGCCGGAAGTTGATCGGCACGAGCACTCGGCCCGCGCAGCAGGTACCGAACAGTGCGGTGAGCCAGCGTGCGGAGTTGTGCGCGACGATCGCGACGCGCTCGCCCGGCGCGATGCCGAGCGCATCGAGCCCGGCCGAGAACGCCCGCACGCGCCGCGCGACCTCGCGGTAGCTCAGCGCGCCCCATCCGGCACCAGGCCACGGGTGGCCGTCGGGCTCGTCGACGAACCCGATGCGATCGCCATAGACCAGCTCCGCGCGGTCGATGAAGTCACGGACGGTGAGCGCAACTCGCATCGGTCGAGTCTACCGCTATCATCCATCGGCGGTGGACAGCGGCAGCGATCAGGAACTGCAGCGCACGATCGTCGAGCCCCGCAGCGCGTCGCAGCCGGACGCCGAAGAGCAGGAGGTCGAGCCGGGCCCCGAGATCGGCCGCTACCTCGTGATCGACGAGATCGGGGCCGGCGGCATGGGCCGCGTGTTCCGGGCCTACGATCCCAAGCTCGGGCGCGAGGTGGCGCTCAAGCGACTGCGGCTGCGCAGCGGTGCGAAGACGGACGGCGCCCGCATGCTGCGCGAGGCGAAGGCGATGGCCCTGCTCTCGCATCCCAACGTCGTGTCGATCTACGACGTCGACATCGACCACGGCACGTTGTTCATCGCGATGGAGTACGTGCGCGGCCACACCCTGAAGACGTGGGTCGCGAAGAGCGGTGCGGGCTGGCGCGAGGTGCTCGCGATGTTCGTGCAGGCCGGGCGTGGGCTCGCGGCCGCGCACGCGCAGGGCATCGTGCACCGCGACTTCAAGCCCGGCAACGTCATGGTCGGCGAGGACGGACGGCCGCGGGTCATGGACTTCGGGCTCGCGCGCGCGGTCGGTGAGAGCGACGCCGAGCCGTTGCCCGACGCGCTCGCGCACGACTCCTCGCTCGCGGCCTTCGACTCCGCAGGTGGTGGCCGCGATCTCGGCGCGACGCTGACCGCCCACGGCACGGTCGTCGGCACGCCGGCGTACATGGCACCCGAGCAACACCTGGGCGAGGCCATCGACGCGCGCACCGATCAGTACGCGTTCTGCGTCGCGCTCTGGGAGGCGCTCTACCGTCGCGTCGCGTTCCCCGGCCGCGACGCCCGCATGCTCGCGACGGCGAAGCTGGCCGGGCCGCCGCGCCCCGTACCCGGCACCGGCGTTCCGTCGGCGATCCATGCCGTGCTCGCGCAGGGCCTCGCCAGCGAGCCCACGAAGCGCTGGCCCGACATGCAGGCGCTGCTCGCCGCGCTCGAGCGCGCGAGCGCGGGCCCGGGTCGGCGCTGGGCGATGGCAGCCGTGCCCGGCGTCCTGCTCGTCGGTGCGCTCGCGTGGTCACGCCGCGATCCGCCGTGCGCCGGCAGCGAGGCCGAGCTCGACGAGGTGTGGAACGCCGCTGCGCGTGCTCGCGTCGAGCAGGCGCTGCGGGCCAGCGACGCCTCGTACGCGCTCACCACCATCGAGCGCGTCACCGCCACCATCGACGCCCAGGCCGAGGCCTGGACCGCGATGCATCGCGACACGTGCGAGGCCACCAAGGTCCGACACGAGCAGTCCGACGAGGCGCTCGATCTGCGGATGAGCTGCTTGCGAGCGCATCGCGAGGAGCTCGGCGCCATGATCGAGCTGCTCGCGACGGCCGACGCCGCGCTCACGCAGCGCGCCGTCGAGGTGGCCGGTGGGCTACCGCCCCTCGCGCGCTGCGCCGACGTCGCGGCCCTGCGCGAGCGCGTGCCGCCGCCCGATCGCGCCGACGCGCGCGAAGACGTCGCCGCGGTTCGAGCCCGGCTGGAGCAGGCGCAGCTGCAGGCCCGCGCGGGTCGGCTACCCGAGGCGCTCGCGATCGCCGAGTCCGCGCGTGCCGACGCGAGCGCGACCGGCTACGAGCCCGTCGTCGTCGAGGCGCAGATCCAGCTCGGCGCGATCCTGCTCGTGCAGGGCCGCGCCGACGAAGCGCGACCGCTGCTCGAGCAGGGCTTCGAGGACGCACTCGTGCACCGCGATCATCGCTCGGCGGGGCGCGCCGCGCTCGAGCTGGCCGCTGTGATCGCGCGCGAAGGCGGACACAAGAGCCGCACCGAGTGGCTGAGCCGCGCTGCACTGGGGCTCGCGGAGGGCGACGGCAGCGACGCACGACTCATCAGCCGCGCGCTGATCGCCTACGGCGACACGTATGCGAACCGCGAGCTCGAGCTCGAGGCCGAGCCGTACTACGCCGCCGCGGTGACGCGCCTCGAGGATGCGCTCGGACCCGATCATCCCGAGCTGGTCGAGCCGCTCTCGATGTACGCGCTCATCGTGCGCGCGCTCGGCCGCCACGAGGATGCGACGGCGCTGCAGCTGCGCGCGCTCACGCTCGCCGAGCGCGCGTACGGTCCCGATCATCCGCAGGTCGCCCAGCCGCTGCGGCTCATCGGCCTCGACGCGCTGCTGCAGGCCAGCGGTGCCGAGGCCCTTTCTGCGTTCGACCGCATCATCGCGATCTACCTGCCCGCGTTCGGGCCCGACGATCCCTCGACGCTCGAGGCGCAGGCGCTGCGGGCCACGGCGCTGGCCATGCTCGAGCGCTACGACGAGGCGGTCGCGCTGGCCGACGACACGATCGAACGGGTGAATCGCGCGCTGCCCGACGTCCACGGCTCGCGCGCGTCGATGCTGCACAACATCGCGATGGTGTTCACGATCGAGGGCGATCATGCACGTGCGGCGGAGCTGTTCCGCGAGGTCGTGCGCGTGCGCCGTGCGGTCGGGCAGCGCAGCACGCTCGCCGCCGGGCTCACCTCGCTCGGTCGCGAGCTGCAGGCGAGCGGACAGCTCGACGAGGCCGAGCGCGTGCTCGTGGAGGCGGCCCAGGTCGAAGCCGAGGTCCACGCCGACGACGGGGTCCACGACACGAACGCGGCGGCTCGGCTCGGGGCGCTGCTGCGCGAGCGCGGCGAGCTGGAGCGCGCGCGTCGGGTGCTCGAAGAGGCGCTCGCCCGCGTGCCCGACGACGACGACTCGGTGCAGCAGATCGACGCGCGTGCCCAGCTCGGCATGCTGCTCTGGGAGCTGGACGACGACCGCCCTCGGGCCGTGGCGCTGGTCGAGCGCGCGTACGAGCGTGTGCTGCGGGTCAGCGCGAAGCCGGCGGTCGAGCGCGCGCAGGAGCTGCGCGCGTGGCTCGACACGCACGTGCTGCCGTTGCCCGAAGATCCGCTGGCGCGCTGAGCCGACTCAGACCCAGGTGCGCGACGCGGGATCCCAGCGCTTCCAGGTGCCGCCGAAGTCCTGGAACAGCTCCGGCGCGCCGGCATCGACCTTGAAGCGCGTGGCGGAGAACAGCCCGGCGAGGTTCGGATCGTCGTAGTGCGAGACCAGCACGTCGTCACCGGCGTGTGCGTAGAACATCGCGACGAGCGCGGCCGCGTCGACCTCGACCACCGCGTAGCCGTGCGAGACGACGTCGGCGAACGCCAGGTGGGCGTTGGGCCCGCTCTGCAGCTGCAGCAGATCGCGGATCGCGGCGGCCAGCGCATCGGCGCCGCTCACGGTGCTGAGCACCGGATCGGTGGCGACTTGGTTCTGCAGGAGCGGCTGCAGCGGCTGCGAGCTGATCGAGCTGGTGACGAGCTCGACGATCTTCTTGCCCTCGTCGCCGGTCACACCCGGCGTGCCCGCGAAGAACGCATGGATGTCGCCGGTGATCGCGACGACGTTCGGGATCGTGGAGAGCTCGCGCAACAGCTCGTCGCGCCGGTTGCCCATGCCGTTCCAGTCGTCGACGTTGAGGTGGAAGATGCGCTGGAAGCTGGCCGGCACGCCGAGCGCGCGCAGATCGATCTGCAGCGGCATCAGACAGAACTCGTTGCCCCACACCTTCCACGTCGAGCTCGATCCGCGCATCGTGTCGAGGAACCACTGCTGCTGCTCGGCGCCCATGGCCTGCTCGCTCTCGCCGCCGCTTTCCTGCCAGCGTGCCGCCGCGACGCGTGCGAACGGATCGCGCGCGACGAGGTACCGCGAGCCGATGCGCCCCCACAGGCTGCCCTTCATGAGGTCGCGGTACGAGATCCCGCGCGGGAGCGAGGGCATCGTCTCGTCGATCGGGGTCAGCGCGCTGCCGCGATCCTCGAGCACCGCGTTGATCCACCCGACCGAGATCGCACCCGTGATGCGCTCGACCGGATAGCCGGCGGCCATCGCGGCCGCACGCAGCTCGCCTGCATAGCTGCCACCGTCGAGCGCGTCGATGTCGGCGATGTACGCGGCCGCGTCGGCCGGCACGCCACCGCTCGCCTCGAGCTGCCCCTCGTCGAGCACGACCGCCCCGGGGTAGGCGTCCTCGGGCACGAGGTGGTCGGAGCGCCGCGATCGGAGGTCGGTGAGCACGAGGTGCAGATGCTTGCCGAAGACGAAGTCGCGCCAGATGCGGATGTCGTCCGGTGGCACCGCGGCGGCGTCGTACTCGAACTCCGGATCCTCGTAGTCGACCGGCATGTACTCGAACCACGCCTGATCGGCCGCCCGGCGGCGATCGAGATCGTGCTCGTCGGTCCGACCGTCGGTGTACGTCGCGGTCGCGCCCCAGCAGTCGTCGGAGAATTCGTGGTCGTCCCAGATGACCAGCATCGGCCAGCGCTCGTGCGCACGCTGCAGCGCGGTGTCCGAGCGGAACAGCTTGTAGAGCTGGCGATAATTGTCGAGCGAGCGCGCGGCCTGGAAGCTCGAGCCGTCGCCGCGCGAGATCTCGAGCACGCCGGCGGTGTCGGCGAACATCACGTTGCGCTCGGCGGTACCACCCTGGAAGCCCTCGTCGCCCGCGGTCTCGTAGATGTAGTCCCCGAGGTGCACCACGAAGTCGAGCTCGTGGCGCTGCATGTCGGCGTACGAGTTGTACCAACGTCCGCCGTAGTCCTGGCACGCCACGAACGCGAAGCGCACGGGGCGATCGGCATCGGCCGCGGGCGCGGTGCGGCAGCGGCCCGTCTGGCTCGCACGCGGGTCGCCCTCGTGATCGACGATGAACCGGTACCAGTACTCGGTGTCGGGCTCGAGTCCCGTCACGCGGACCTTCACGCAGTGATCGTGGTCGGAGCTGGCGATCACCGACGTGTACATGCCGTCGTCCCACTCTGCGCGCTTCGTGAGCTCGGCGTCCGAGTACAGCTCGAGCACGAGCTCGACCTCGTCGGCGTCGGACTCGACGCGCGTCCAGAGGATCACCGAGCCCTCGCGAGGATCGCCGGACGCGACCGACTGGGGGAACAGCTCGCGGCCGTCGAGGACCTCGGGCCGTGGCTCGTCGCCACCACACGCGAGCCCCGCGAGGGGCCCCCAACCGCTCACCGTCGCCAAGCTCGCACGCAGGAACTGTCGGCGTCTCATCGCAGTCACTCGCCATGCAGCATAGCGCGCTCGTGGGCGATCGGCGGTCACGGTCAGGTGTCGGCAACTTCGCGCAGCCTGTGGCACGATCGCCGCAGATGACCGAGTGGTACGCGGACGACGACTTCTGGGCGCGGATCTACCCCGTGCTCTTCTCGCACGAGCTGTTCGAGCGCGCGTCGGCGGAGGTCGATGCCCTCGTTGCGCTCACCGGCGTGCGCTCGGGTCGTGCGCTCGATCTCTGCTGCGGCCCCGGCCGGCATGCGGTGCCGCTCGCGCGCCACGGCTTCACCGTCACCGGCGTCGACCTCAGTGGGTGGTTGCTCGACGAGGCCCGCCGCCGGGCCGACGCCGCCGGTGTCGGCGTCGAGTGGGTCGCGCAGGACATGCGCACCTTCGTGCGGCCCGGCGCCTACGACCTCGTCATCAACTTGTTCACCTCGTTCGGCTACTTCGCGCACGAGGCCGACGACATGCGCGCGCTGAAGAACATGGTCGAGTCGATGACCGAGGGCGGCACGATCGTGATCGACACGCTCGGCAAGGAGGCGCTCGCCGAGCGGTTGCACGCCGACAGCCCGCCCATCGAAGAGCGCGACGGCGCGCTGCTCATCCAGCGCGTGAAGGTGGTCGACGACTGGTGCCGCGTGAAGACCGAGTGGATCATCGCGCAGGGCGACCGCGTCGACCGCGTGAAGTTCGAGCACACGCTCTTCTCCGGCAAGGAGCTGCGCGAGCTCATGAACTGGGCCGGGCTCTCCGACGTGCAGCTCTACGGCGACGTCGACGGTCGCCCCTACGGGCCGGGCGCACGCCGGCTCGTCGCGGTCGGCCGCCGCTGATGCGCGAGCGCGCCGCTCACTTCCCGTAGCGCTTGCGGACCCAGCCGAGGAACGCAGGCGAGCGTTTCTCGAGATCCTTGCCGAGCTTCGGGTGCTCGTGGATGAACTTGAGGTAGCCCCAGTAGGGCTGGTCGGCGTCGTCCACCGCGACGCCGGTGAGCTGCTGCACGAGCGACGACTCCGCGATGTCGAGCTCGCGGCGCTCGAGCGACGAGGCGCGCTTGTCCTCGAACGTGCCGAGCTCGCGGCCCTTGCCCAGCTCGTCGATCGAGGTGGCGCCGTCGGCCAGCGACACCTTCACGCGGTAGCTGGGCGTGAACAGCTGGTAGTGCGTCATGTTGTGGGGATTCGCAGCCATCGGATAGAAGAAGAACACCACGGCGCGCTCCTTCGCCGGCCACGCCGCGGGCAGCACGGGCGAGGTCTTCCAGGTCTTCTTCGGATCGAGATGGTCGGCGATCGCGGTCTCCGCCAGCTGTTTCGCGGCCTCCACCGTGGTGACCGCATACGCGGCATCTGTGCTCGGGCCGCCGCTCTGCTGGGCCTGCGCGCGCGGCTGCTCGTTGTGCGCGGTCGAGACGAACGTGTGGCCCTCGTCGAAGTCCGGCGCGCGCTCTGGCTGCGCCGGCGGAGGCGTCGTCGCGGGCTCGTCCTTTCGTGACGCACAGGCAGCGAGCACGAGCGCGAGGACGAGCGAGCGCGAGCGGAAAGGCATCCCCCGAGTGAACACTGCCTCGGCCGCCACGGCAATGGCTCGGATCACATCGGTCGGGCGCCGCCCGCCGGATCAGTGCACGCCGTGCATCCGCCGGCGCAGCACCGGTGCGAGCACGAGCAGCGCCACGCCGCTGCCGAGCCCGATCCAGGTCAGCAGCCAGAACAGCTCCGCATACGTCGCGAGCGCGACCGGTGTGCTCGTCGACTCGGGCATGGCCGCCATCGTGCCGAAGCGACCGGCGAGGATCTCTCCGAACGCCGAGGCGAGGAACCAGGTCCCCATCATGAGGCTGACCACGCGCGCGACCGACAGCGTGGTCACGGCCGCGAGCCCGATCGGCGAGAGCATCATCTCGCCGAGCTCGAGCACGAAGTAGGCCAGCACGAGCGACCACAGCCCGGCGAGCCCGTCGGCCCCGGGGTGCTCGGCGGCCCAGGCGAGCACCGCCGTCGAAGCGCCGGCGAGCGCGAGCGCCCAGCCGAACTTCGCCGGCGTGCTCGGGTTCCGCCCGCGCAGCGCGAGCCGGGGCCACACCCACGCGAAGATCGGCGAGAGCAAGAAGATGTACAGCGCGCCGAGCCCGGTGAGCTGCGCGGCGCTCCACTCGGTGCCCAACGCTTCGCGGTTCATCACGCGATCGGAGAACGCGTTCCACGAGCCGTAGGTCTGCTCGTAGAGCGCCCAGAAGATCACGCTCGTGGCCGTGAGCACGACGAGCACGATCATCTGATCGCGCTGCACCGGCGTGCACTCGCGGGCGAGGAAGCGGAACAGCCACACCGCGAGCGCGACCGTCATCGCCAGGGCCACGAGCTCGGTCGCGGTGAGTGTGCCGCTCGCGAAGATCGAGAGCTCGAGCTGCAGCACGCGCCACGAGGCGAGCACCATCGCGACCGCGCCGATCGTGATCCAGCGCTCGCGCGAGAGCCCGAGCGCGAGCGGCTGCGCCAGCACGGCGACGTCGGGCGGCTCGGCATGCCCGTGCAGGTGACGCCGCCCCACGAGGAAGCCCGCCAGCCCGAGCAGCATCCCGACGCCGGCGGCCCCGAAGCCCCAGTTCCAGCCCCAGGTCTCGCCCAGCCAGCCGCACACGACGCTCGACGCGAACGCGCCGACGTTGATGCCCATGTAGAAGATCGTGAAGCCGGCATCACGACGCGGATCGTCGTCGGCGTAGAGCCGCCCGACGATCGTCGAGATGTTCGGCTTGAGGAAGCCGACCCCGACGACGATCAGCGCGAGGGAAAAATAGAACACCTGGATCGCGAGCTCGTCGCGGACCACCACGCCGTCGACGACCGTCGCGGCACCGCCTTCGTAGGCCATGCCGAAGTGACCGAGGCAGAGCAGCAACCCGCCCAGCACCACCGCCTTGCGCATGCCGAGCCAGCGGTCGGCGAGCAGGCCTCCGATCACCGGCAGCGCGTAGCAGAGCCCGCCGTAGGTGCCGAGCAAGAGGTAGCCCGCGTCGTCGTCGAAGCGGTGGTACTTCGTCACGTAGAAGAAGAGCAGCGCCTTCATCCCGTAGAACGAGAAGCGCTCCCACAGCTCGGTCGAGAAGCAGAAGTACAGCCCCTTGGGGTGGCCCCACAGCTCGTCGTCGCGCGCGCTGGGAGAGGCCGACAGGAGCGCGATGCTACACCAGTGTGGCCAGCTCGACGCGGTGCTCGAGCAGCGCGGTGCCGGTGTCGCCGAACAGCGCGAGCTCGACGCGCTCGCGTTCCCAGTCGATGCCGATCCAGCCGAAGTTCGCGTCCTCGACCTGGGGACCGATGCGCCAGCGATTGGGCTCCACGCCGGGCAGCGGCAGGTTGAGGCTGCTCGAGGTGAGCTCGAAGAGCGGATACACGAGCGGGGGATGCTCGACCTTCGACAGCTCGCCGCGATGGCGATCGCCGGAGAGCAGGATCACGCCCGGGGTCGCGGCGAGCAGCGCGTAGAGCCGCTCGCGCTCGCGCGGGAACAGCCCCCAGCTCTCGAAGGGATGCTCGTCGGCGATCACCTGGAAGCTCGACACGACGAGCCGCAGCTCCGCGGGTTGCTGCAGCACGTCGGCGAGCCACGTCCACTGCTCGGCGCCGAGCACCGTCGCGTCGGGATCGTCGTTCGGCCGGTAGCGCATCACGCCCGGACCCGCGGGCACGAGCGCGGAGCGGTGGTAGCGACAGTCGAGCAGCACGATCTGCACGCGCCGCCCCACGGGCCCGATCACCTTCGCGTCGTACACGCCCGCGCGCGTGCGCCTCGGCGAGTCGGCGGGCTCGCCGAAGAAGTCGAGCATGATGCGCTGCGACGCCTCGCGCAGCGGATACTCCGCGCCCACGTCGTTGCGCCCGAAGTCGTGATCGTCCCACACCGCCATCACCGGCGTGCCGCGGCGCAACGACGTGAAGCCGGGGCTGCGGCCCAGCTCGTCGTACGCCGCCTGCAGCCGCGACTCGTGCTCGGCGTCGGCGTAGACGTTGTCGCCGATGAACAGGAACAGCTCGGGCGCACGTGCGACGATCGGCCGCCAGATCGGCTGACTGCGCCGCTGATCGCAGCACGATCCGAACGCGATGCGGGCGAGCGCACGCGTGGGGTCGAGCGCGCGCCAGCCGACGTCCACCTCGTCGGGGCGTGCGTCGATGCGCACGCCGCAACCGAGCGGCGCCGCGAGCAGCAAGCGGGTCGCTTGCCGCCGCGAGAGCCGCGACACTCGCTTCATTTCACGGGCCACCTTCGCCCATGCTACAAGAGGCCGCGGCCTTTACGCCGAGGGCTTCCACGCGGGCGGGCGCGACATCCGATCACAACCCGTCCGCGACGCGGAGTGCCGCCCAGTGCGGCCCGTCCCCCCAACGTTCGTCGGCGGGGGGTTTTTCTTCCGGCGTGCTCGAGCCCACCCGGCTCGCTCGCCCTTCGTTCCCGTCCACGTGCTCGTCGCGATCCAGTTTCCACTCTGTGACCTGAGGCCGTTCGTCCCCGGCGGGGCCGGCCGGCTCGCGGTGCCGCCGTGGCCGGTGGTGGAGCCCGAGCGGGAGTTCGTGCGCGGCTTCGGTGTGGTGCAGCGTCGCCGCCGCGGCGGCATCGATCCGTGGGTCGGCGAGGAGCACTTCTGCAGCGCCGCGCGAGCGCTGCGTTTCCCCACGCGCTTCTCGCCGGGGCCGCAGCTCGAGGGCACGCGGCGCGTGGCAGCGGCGTGCGCGTTCCGTCGACTCCTGTGCGCGCCGGGGCCGAGCGCGCGCGTCGAGATCGGCGTGTCGCTGCGGCCCACCGGCCCGCGCGATCGTCCGCTCGGGGTCGGCCCGAGCGCGCTGCTCTCGTGGGTCACCGCGCTGCCGGTGACGATCGCACCGCATGCCCGCGGCCCGGTGCACGCGCTCGCAGCCGCAGGCGCCCCGCTCGCCGACGCGCTCGCGCGCGCGACCACCCGCACCACCGAGACGCTCGCGGGCAACCCGTGGATCGTCGCGGGCGAGCCGCTCGTGTTCGTCGATGCCGAGCTCGGCGAGCTCGATGCGCTGCCTGCCGGTGCACGCGCGGTCGCGGGCCTCGATGCCGCGAAGCTGTCGCTGCACCACGCGCGCGTGCGCAGCTGCGGACACACGCTGCGCACGTGGACGCTGCTCGGCGCGCGCCGGGGCGACAAGGACGTCGCGCGGCGGCTGCGGATCCACCTGATGCGCATGCACGCCGAGCGCGAGTCGCTGCGTGCGGTGCTGCGGGCGCTCGCGCTCGGGCGGCTCGCCATCCTCCCCAAGGATCCCGCTGCCGACACGCTGCAGCGCTACCTGCAGGGTGCGATGCGCATGCTCGAGCGCCGCCGCCCGTGGGGGCTCGACGGCGGCGAGCTGCTCGCCGCGGCGCAGGACTACGACGAGCTCGTCGAGCAGGGCCTGCGCACCAGTCTGATGGGTCAGCTCGAGCAGGCCCGCCGCAGTGTCGCGGAGCGCGTGCGACGTGCGATCATGAAGAGCGCGCCCGCGCCGTCCACGGTCTACTTCATCAACACCAACGAGGTCACCATGCACCAGTACAGCATCAACTTCGGCGATCACAACGTGGTGCACGGCGACGTGGTGGTGGCCGAGCAGATCCAGAGCAGCTTCAACAAGGCCTCGGCCGGCGAGGACCAGAAGGAGCTGCGGCTGCACCTCAAGCAGCTCGCGATGGAGGTCGCCGAGCTCACCAAGCGGCTGCCCGAGGACAAGGCCCGCGAGTGCGCGCGCGATCTCGAGGTCCTCACGCAGGAGGCGCTGGCTCCGGCGCCGCGCAAGAAGTGGTACGAGCTCGCGGCGCAGGGGATCATGGACGCCGCGAAGGTCGTCGGCGACGTCGCGGGCAAGGTGGTCAAGATCGTGACCAGCGTGCTCGCGTGCCTCGGCGGCTGATCACTCGATGACGGTGAACGCGACGCGGCCGACGAGCTGGCCGTCCTCGGTCATCACGTCGATCGACCAGTCGCCCGCCTTCTCGGCCGGGATCTTCTCGGCGGCGAGCTTGCTCTGCACGCGGATGCGGCCGCTCGCCCCGTACGGATGGATGTCGACGTCGGTCGAGCGTTGCACCTCGGCGCCGTCCTTGTGCCAGATGTGGAAGAGCCGATCGCCCTTGCCACCGGGCAGCACCACGTAGGTGACGGCGTAGAGGTCGTGGATGAGCGAGACGTGCAGCGAGCTGGCCTCGATCGCGAGCCGGCCGTCGTCGAGCAATTGCGGGCCGACGCCGCCGTGATCGAGGCTCATCGCGACCGGCGGCACCGCGTGCCGACCGAAGTACGCGCCGGTCATGCTCGCGGTCGTCCACGTGACGAGCAGCCCCGCGCCGAGCGGCTTGCCCAGCATCTTGAGCGGGACGTGCATCGTCCAGAACGCGAGCGCCGATACGGCCGCCGCGACGGTGAGCGAGATCGCCGAGCGCGTGTTCGGCAACAGCGCGGGGATCACCAGGTTGAGGCACGCGAACAGCGTGAAGAAGTAGAACGCCGACGCGGCGATCTTCCACTTCATCAGCATGCGATCGAAGACGACGTCGAGCGTGGCGAGCGCGGCACACAGGCCGAGCCCGACGATGAACCACTGGTTGGGCGAGCCGACCGTGATCGACTTCCAGTAGAACGGCAGCAAGAAGAACAACATGCCCTGGTACATGTTCTTCAGCACGTAGGTCATGACGAAGAAGCGCAGCTTCGCGCCGCGCCCTTCGACGGCCTGACGTGAGCCGCTGCCGAAGAGTCGGAAGAACAGGATGAGCACGACCCACGCGAGCGCGAGCGAGATCGTCAGGAAGCGCGCGTGGTCGAAGCCCTTCGCGGCGAACATCACCACGAACGCGCCGAGCCCCAGCGCGTAGAACGAGTGGAACCACCACAGCATGCGGCCGTACTTCGCCGCGACCGCCTTCACGCGCGCGAAGCCGGTGAGCGTGGCCGGCACGGGCGTGGCGTGCTCGGGCATCGCGGCCGGGATGCCGTGCGGTGGGGTGCCCGGGTAGTAGGGCGCTTGCGGCTGCGCCGGTTGCTGTGGCCACGGCCCCTGCGGCGCTGCGCCCTGCGGCGCCGGATAGCCGCCGGGCGCCGGCGGCCCGGCGTGGTGCTGCGGCGCAGGCCTGCCGGGCGCACCCGGGTCCGGTGGACGCCTGACGTTCACTTCGGAATCGTAGACGCGTCACCGTCGTCCGCGCCAGCGCCCGTCTTCGCTTCGACGACCAGGCTCTGCAACGCGCGTCCGAGCTCCCCATCGCGATCGTGGAGCTCGCTCTGCGCGAGCCCCACGCCGATCGGATCGACGGTGGCGCGCGCGTCGAGGGCGAACCACTCGCCGATGGGCGGCCGATCGAGGTGGATCGACATGTCCGGATTGACGAAGCTGTACTCGCGCGGGTCGAGCACCGGGCACACGCCGTTGCCGGCGTCGGCGATCGTGACCAGCGCTTGCAGCGGCGAGGTGGGCTCGCGATCGACGAGCGGCGCGAGCAGGCGCATCCACGCGGTGGTCGGGCCCTTGCCCCAGACGCCGCGGGCGATGCGGACCTCGACGCCGCAGTGGTACGCGACGCGCTCGCGGAAGAACGGGAAGCGCCAGGGCTCGAGCCCGGCGGGCCCACGCGGTGCGGAGTGCCGGGGGCAGCGCGGGGACGGCAGCGGGATCTGCGAGCGACGCAGGCGCAGGCCATGCGCACGGATGACCTCGACGCCGTCGAGCAGGAGCGATGCGGTGATGCGCTGGGCCTTCTGTCCCGCGCGCACGATCTCGGTGCGCACCGTGAACGCCGCGAGCGGCACCGGACGCACGTACTCGAAGGAGAGCCGCGTGACGAGGAAGCGCTCGGCGTCGGGCTCGGCCTGTTCGATGGCGCCGGCGAGCAGCGCGGCCGGGGGACCGCCGTGCTGCAGCTGCGCGTTCCAGGGGCCACGCGTCAGCTCGGTGGCGAGCAGGCGCTCGCCGTCGCGCACGTAGAACGCGGGAGGCAGGGTCACCTCCTCTGCAATAGCACGGCTCGGGTTGCTATGCTGCGCACGTGATGCGAGCAGCGCGTGCGAGCGCGGCGGCGCTGCTGCTCGGCTGTCCTCGCGGCGAGCCGACCGACGCTGCGGCGGGGACCACGACGACTGCGCCCGGCTCGAGCGAGGCGGACACGAGCGCGACCACGTCCACGAGCGTCGGCTCCGAGAGCGAGACGTCGACGAGCACGGCGGCCGACACCAGCAGCGACGGTGCCAGCTCCGACGGCTCGTCGACCGGCGATGCACCACCTTCGGCATGCATGCTGAGCGGCGCCGTGGGCGAGTGCGTCGACGTGACCGCGTGTGCAAGCTCGGCGTTCGCGTGGCTCGGCGGCTGCGGCGACGGACCGCCGTCGCTCCAGTGCTGCTTGCCCGAGGCCATCGAGTGCTCGAAGGACGGCGCCGCGGGCCTGTGCCTGCCGAGCGCCGAGTGCCCACGCGGGCTCGAGCGCACCGCGGGCCTCTGCCCGGGCGACGCCGACGTGCAATGCTGCAGCGATCCTGCGCTCGCGTGCGATCCCGACGCGATGCCCCTGCCCAACGAGGGGCTCGTCGAGCCGCCCGGCGATGCGGGCTGTCCCGACGGAATGATCGCGATCGCGACGTTCTGCATCGATCGCGTCGAGGCTTCGCTCGTGCGCGTCGACGACAGTGGCACCGTGCTCGGCTCGTTCTCGCCGTACTGGAATCCGGACGGCGTCCGCGTGCGCGCGGTGGCGCTCGAAGGTGGCGTGCCGCAGGGCTACATCGATCAGCAGTCGGCGAGCGCGGCGTGCATGGAAGCCGGCAAGCGGCTCTGCGACGACGACGAGTGGTTGCGCGCCTGCCAGGGCGCGGCCGGCCACACGTATCCCTACGGCGACGCCGCGATGCCGGGCGTGTGCAACGACGCGCGCGCGCGCCATCCGGCGATCGAGTACTTCGGCACGAGCGAGTCGTGGATCTACTCCGAGCTCGGCAACCCCTGCATCCTCCAGATCCCCGACGGCGTGCAGACCGGCGGCGCGCATCCGGGCTGCGCGAGCGAGGACGGCGTGCTCGACATGATGGGCAACCTCCACGAGTGGACCTCCGATCCGGCCGGCACGTTCCGCGGCGGCTTCTTCGTCGACACGGTGCTGAACGGCCCGGGCTGCCTCTACGCCACGACGGCGCACGACGTGTCGCACTGGGACTACTCGACCGGGTTCCGCTGCTGCGCCGATCCGCGCTGACTTCCCGAAAATAGTCTGACGGAACCGCGGGGGCGGCTGTCACTCACCTCCAGGACGCGCCTCGACCGGCGCGCTGGACCGCCCATGACCCGCCCTTGGCTTCGCATCCTGCCGCTCGCGGCCCTCTCGAACGCGTGTGTCATCGGCGGCGAGACGCCCGAGCCGGACGACGACAGCGGCGCAGCGGAGAGCTCGTCGGAGGCCACGAGCGCGACGACCACCTCGACACCGGACGAGTCGAGCAGCAGCGCGGCCGACTCCAGCGACGGCTCGACCGACGACGGCCCGATTCCCACCGACTGCCCCGCGCCCACCTCGGGACCGACGATGCATCCGGGCAACAACGTCGAGGCGGCCGAGGTGTGGACCGCCGACGGCAGCCCGCACCTCGTGCCGTACGACTTCACGATCCACGCACCCGTGCTGATCGAGGCGTGTGCGCGCGTGCAGCTGGGCAAGAACCTCACGCTGACGATCGGCGAAGGTGGATCGCTCGTCGCCGACGGCAACGCGGACGCGCCGGTCGTCATCGAGCGCCTCGATCCCGAGCGGTGGAGCACGATCCGTTTGATCGGCGGCGAGGCCCAGCTCTTCTACACGGTGCTCGACGGCGGTGGCGCAGTGGGCAACGGCCTGCCCGATCTCACGGGAGCACTCTTCGCGAGCGCGCCGTCAGGCGCGACGATGCCCACCGACGTGCTGCGCCTGCACTCGGTCGAGATCCGCGACTCGGAGGCCGCCGGCCTGCGCCTCGACGGCTTCGGGGGCGTGACCGCCGACTCGGAGGGGTTGACGATCACGGGCGGCGCATCGCACCCGATCAGCGCGTCGGCCACGATGGTCGGCACGATTCCGACGGGCACCTACGTCGGCAACGCCGACGATCGCATCGTGCTGACCACCTCGAACACCGAGGCGATCACGTTCGACGCGACGATGCGCAACCATGGCGTGCCGTACTTCGTGGGGCTGCCCGGCCAGGTCGGGGATCTGCGCGTGCAGGCGAACGGTGGTGGGCTCGCGGTGCTCACCATCGAGCCCGGCGTGGAGCTGCAGTTCCAGCAAGACGGCGTGCTCACGATCGAGCACGCGTCCTCCGACGCGCCGGCCACGGGCGCGCTCGTGGCGGTGGGCAGCCCCGACGATCGCATCCTGCTCACCTCGGCCTCCGACAGCCCGGCGGCCGGCGACTGGCTCGGCGTCTACCTGGGCAGCACGCTCGCCGCGGTCGATCGCATCGACTACGTCGACATCGAGTACGCGGGTGGGGCGAGCGTGAGCGGCTCGAATTCGTGCCCCTACCCCGGCGTGTCCATCAACGACGCGGCGATCCGGGTGTTCGGCGTGCCGCCGGGTGCGTTCATCACCAACACCATCATCGCCGCGAGCGCGAGCAACGGCATCGATCGCGGCTGGCGTGACGACTACACCGTCGACCTCGTCGACACCAACTCGTTCGACGTCGTGGGCTGCACGCAGACGTGGTCACGCCTGTACGACGGCACCTGCCCCGACGTCGTGCCGTGCCCGTGACAAGGGTGATACACCGGATCCCATGTCGATCACCTCGCCCAGCGCTGCGCAGGTGGTCGCCCCCGAGCTGGAGGCGATCTACCGCGAGCACCACACCTTCGTGTGGCGGAGCGTGCGTCGGCTCGGGGTGCCCGACGCGGACGTCGACGACCTCGTGCAGGAGGTGTTCGTGGTCGTGCACCGCCGCCTCGGCGAATTCGAGGGGCGCTCGGCGATCACCACGTGGCTCTTCGGCATCGCCTATCGGGTCATGCAGGAGCACCGCAGGCGGGGCCTGGCGCGGGCGCGCCGCGAGGAACAGGTCGAGGCCGGGCGCCCGCCCACGGCCCCCGATCGCCGGCTCTCGCGGGTCGAGGCGGTCGGCGTGCTCGACGAGATGCTCATGCGCCTCGACGAGGAGCAGCGCAGCGTCTTCGTCATGGCCGAGGTCGCGAAGATGACGGCGCCGGAGATCGCGGAGCTCACCGGCGCGAAGCTCAACACCGTGTACTCGCGGCTGCGACTGGCACGGCGCGCGTTCGACGAGGCGCTCGAGCGCTGGCTGACCCAACGCAAAGGAGAGCTGCCGTGGATGACGAGCTGAGCGAGCGCGCACGTCGGCTGGTCGAGGTCGGCATGGCCCAGGACGTGCCCCCCGACGTCGTGGTCGAGGACAGCTGGGGCATGGTGATCTCGCGCGTCACTGCGGACACCGAGCGCTCGAGCGAGCCGCCGGTGGTGCCGGCGGTCGCGAGCGCACCCGCGCGCGGGCAGCTGCGCATCGTCGTCACGGTGGCAATCGTCGCGACGTTGCTCGGCGGCGCCTGGTTCGCGTTGCGCCCGTCGTCGCCCGCCACCGCGCCGTCCTTGCCCGCTCGTCCGAGCAGCCCGAGCGCCGCGACGGTACCGACCGCGAAGCCCGATCCGATCGCGGAGCCCGCTCCGCGTGCAGCGGACGCGGCCACGCTGCTCGACGATGCCGAAGCCGCGCTCGCGACCGCGCCCGTGCGCGCGCTCGAGCTCGTCGACCAGCACGCCGCGCGCACGCCGGCGATCGACGCGGATCGCCGCATGGCGCTGCGCATCGCGATCCTCTGCGCGCTCGGCCGTACCGAAGAGGCCGAGGCGGAGGCGACGGCGTTCCTCGCGATCGAGCGCGTGCCGGAGTGGAGCGCGCGCGTGCGGGCCAGCTGCGGCGGAGCCGGCGTGCCGTGACCCACACGCACGTGGGCCAGCACGTGGGCCAGCACGTGGGCAAGTACGTGGTGCTCGACACCATCGGCAGCGGTGGCATGGGCGTGGTGCTGCGCGCCCACGACCCCGAGCTGGACCGCGCGGTCGCGATCAAGCTCGTCCGTCCGCGTGCGCTGTCGGCCGAGCGTGCCGAGGCCGCGCGCGCGCGGTTGCTGTCCGAGGCGCGTGCGCTCGCGCGGATCTCCCATCCCAACGTCGTGTCGGTCTACGAGGTCGGCCTCCACGAGGGCAACGTGTTCGTCGCGATGGAGCTGGTCGAGGGCGTCGATCTCGACGCGTGGCTCCGGCGAGCGCAGCGTTCCGTGCCGGAGATCGTCGCGACCTGGATCGCGGTCGCTCGCGGGCTCGCGCAGGTGCACGCGGCGGGGCTGGTGCACCGCGACGTGAAGCCGCCGAACGTGTTGGTCGGCGACGACGGTGCGGTGAAGATCGGTGACTTCGGGGTCGCGCGTTCGAGCTTCGAGCTGCCGCGGCCGGAGCAGAGCGCCAGCGATCTCGTGGCGCCCGGTCTCGATCTCGACACCACCGCGCTCACGGCCGAAGGCCGCGTCGTCGGCACCCCGGCCTACATGGCGCCGGAGCAGCACATGGGCGGCGACGTCGGGCCTGCTGCCGATCAATACGCGCTGGCCGTCGCGCTCTTCGAGGCGCTGTGGGGCGTGCGACCGTTCCACGTCGATGCGCGTCGACTGCTCGCGGCGAAGCGCGGCGGCGCTCGGATCCCCGAGCGAGGTCGGGCCGTGCCGCGCTGGCTCGTCGCGGTGGTCCTGCGTGGGCTCGCCTTCGATCCGGAGGATCGCTTCGCGTCGATGGACGAGCTCGCGCGCACGCTCGCGCGCGGGCCTTCGCGATCGCGCACGTCTCGGATCGCGCTCGGCGGTGCCGCGCTCACGGCGGTCGGTGCGACTGCGCTCGCCGTGCGCCTCGCGGCCGAGCCGGGGTTGTGCGAGCACGATGCCGAGGCCCTGGCCGGGGCCTGGGACCCATCCGTGCGCACCGCGATCGCGCACGCGTTCGGCACGAGCGCTCGTCCGTGGGCGGCGGCGTCGCTCGGCCACGTCGACGCCTGGCTCGAGGGCTACGCGGCCGAGTGGCGTGCGATGCACCGCGACGCCTGCATCGCGAACCATGTCACCGGCACGCAGAGCGATGCGCTGCTCGATCGCCGCATGGCCTGCCTCGACGCGCGTCGCGTGGGGCTCGCGGCCACGACCGAGTTGCTCGCGAGCGGCGACGAGTCCGCGATCGATCACGCGTTCGAGCTGCTCGCGAAGCTGCGACCACTCGCGCCTTGCGGCGACCCGGCGGCGCTCGAGGCCGCGCTCGAACCGCTCGACGACCCGAGCCTCGCTGCGCCGGTGGAGGCCGCACGCACCGAGCTCGCACGCGCGCGCGTGCTGTTCGATGCCGGGCGCCATCCCGAGGCGCTCGAGCTGGCCCAGCCCGCACTGGCCGAGGCCTATCGCCTCGAGTATCCCCCGCTGCTCGTCGAGGCGCTCGCGCTGACCGGGCGCATCCGTCTCCGGCTGGGGCCCCTCGACGAGGCCCGCGGCCTGCTCGAGCCCGCGCTGTGGACCGCGATCGGCATCGGTCACGACGAGACGGCCGTCGACGCCGCGACCGACCTCGCGTGGCTCGCAGGCCAGTACGATCGCTCGCTGCCCGACGCGGTGCGCTGGGCCGAGCTCGCGCGCGCCAGCCTACGGCGCGGCGCGCATGCCGATCCGTTCGCGCTGGTGCGGATCGACAACGCGCTCGGGTCGGCACAGCTGCACGCGGCGCACTACGACGAGGCGATCGCGACCTTCGAGGGCGCGCTCGCGCGTGTCGCCGACGATCCCGATGCGGTGAGCGTGCGCGCCAGCACGCGCCACAACCTCGCCAAGAGCTGGTTCGATCGCGGCGATCTGGCGCGCGCGCGCAGTACCCTCGAGCCCGCGATCGCGGAGCTCGCCGCGACGCTCGGCGAGGAGCACCCGCGGGTGATGGCGATGCGGGGCACGCTCGCGCAAGTGCTCGGTGCGGCGGGCGAGCACGCGCGTGCAGTCGAGCTGTTCAAGGCGGAGGTCGAGGGCCTGCGGCGCACGATGGGCGAGGACGCGCTCGCCGTGGCCCACGCGCGCACCAACCTCGGGGTCTCGCTCGGTCGCGCCGGGCGGGTCGACGAGGCGATCGCGGTGACCGAGCTCGCGCTCGCGGCCTTCGAGCGGGCCGGCGACGACGGCGGTGCAGCGACCTGTCTCGGCAACATCGCCGACGACTTGCTCGCGCAGGGCATCCACGATGCCGCGGCGACGCGATTCCAGCGCGCGGTCGAGCTGCTCGAGCGCATGTATCCCGACGGACATCCCGACCTGCTCTATCCGCTGGTCGGGCTCGGGCGCGTGCGCATGGCCCAGCATCGCTTCGCCGACGCGCTCGCGAGCTACGAGCGCGCCGATGCACTGGTGGCGAAGCTGCCCGGCAGCTCGGGCCACGCCCGTGGGCTCGCGCTGTCGGGCCGCGCCGAGGCCCTCGTTGCGCTGCATCGCGATCGCGATGCGCTCGCGGTGCTCGCCGAGCAGGTCGAGGTGGTGCGCACCGCCGGCGATGCGATGCCCGACGAGCTGCCGCTCGCGCTCTTGCAGCGCGCCGATCAGCTCCATCGCGTGGGCCGTTTCGCCGAAGCGCGGCGCGACGCCGAGGAGGCCCGCGCGCTCGCCCAGACGCACGGCATCGACGAGCTCCGCGTCGCGGCCGAGGCGGAGCTCGAGCGGCTCACCGACTGACGATCGACGAGCCCGCCGTGGCTTCGCCACGGCAGACCGCGAGCACGGGCTGCTGCGCACGAGGAGGAGCGCCGGAGGCGCGACCAGAGCTAGTGCGGACGAGCCCGCCGTGGCTTCGCCACGGC
>CAZFKC010000043.1:54916-79817 GCA_964519175.1 uncultured Nannocystaceae bacterium | reverse complement strand
GCGACCTTGTAGCCGAGCTCGCGCAGGCGCCCGGCCACCACGGCCCACACGGCGCCTGCGTCGGTGTTCGGGTCGCTCCAGCGGCCCTGGAAGCGGCCGCAGAACGAGCTCTTCAGCACCTCGGGCACCGCGCTGCGCGCATCGCCGGCGAACAGCGGGTGCTTGAGGTACACGCACGCCTCCTCGGTCGCGCGCACCGACAGGCTCGCCGACAGATCGGTCGCGCGTCGGATCGCGTCGGCGACCGCCACGAGATCCTCGACGAGCTTGCTCGGCACCTCGTCGTGCCGATTCAGCAGGATCTTCACCTCTTCCTCCGGCGGCGGATAGTCCATCTGCAGCGGCGCGAAGCGATCGAGCTGCGCGGCATCGATGCCGAACGTGCCGCTGAACTCGCGACCGCGGTTCACCGCCGCGATGAACTGCACGTTGTCGGGGATCGCGACGAAGCGGTTCTCGATCGGGTGGAAGACCCGACGCGTGCTGTCGAGCGCGGGCATGAGCGCATTGCGGGCGCTCTCCTGGCAGCGGTTGAGCTCGTCGAGGAACACGAGCCAGCGCCGCTCCGGATGCGCCGTCGCGTCCTCGACCGCCTCGAGCACCTCGGTCTTCACGAAGTCGGTGATGGGCGTGCCGCTCGCGGACGCGCGCACCTGGATGGTCGCGAAGAAATCGCTCGCGTCGACCACTGCGCCGCAGTTGAAGAACACGAACTCCAGCCCGAGGCTCGCGGCGATCGAGCGGGCGAGCACGGTCTTGCCGCAGCCCTGCGGGCCATCGAGCAGGATGTTGAGCCCGCTCTGCAGCAGGACCTGCAGCTTCTTGGCGACCACCGGATCGAGCCACACACTCTCGATGCGGAACGGCGCGGCGCCGATCCACTCGACCTCGATGGTGCCGCGGTCGTCGCGATCGGGCTTCGTGATCGCGGTGATGCGCACGAGGCACGGCGCACCGGCGATCACCCGTGGGTCGCGCGTGAGCACGACCTTCGGCGCGCGCCGGCCGTCGAAGTGCGTCGAGCGCAGCGGGAACTCCGAGCCCTCGACTGGGTTGGGCCAGAACGTGGTCTCACCGGTCATGCCGGGCTTGAGCTCGTCGATCTTCCACTTGCGTCCGGTCATCTCGTCCTCCTTCAAATCGCGAGCGCGCGCCCGACCAGCTTGCCGATCAGCTCGGCGAAGCGCCGCACCGCGGCGTCGAGGTTGGCGTCGTCGAGCAACACGTAGTGCGGGAAACAGATCTCGTCGAGCGCGCGTACGGCCACCTGCGCGCAGCACATGCGATGGCGACGCGTCAGCTCCTGGACGACGCCGCGTAGCGCGGCCACCGAGCACTCGGTGGGCAGACCGTCGCTGACCATCACGAGCAGCTTGGCGCGACGCAGCGAGCCGGCGGCCACGCGCGCGACGTGGTCCAGCGCCGCGGCATCGTTGTTGCCGCCACTCGACTCGAGCGAGCTGGCTGCGCAGCGCTGCGCGTCGCCGGCCTCGTAGATGACGGTGTCGGTGAAGCCGTAGAAGCGCGCCTCGACCCCCGGCAGGCCGCGCGCGGCCTCGGCCACGAGCACGGCGAACATCCGCGCGCGCTCGAGGTTCGCGCCGCTCATCGATCCCGAACAGTCGACGATGACGCCGAGGAACAGATCGCTCGCGACGCGGAGCTCGCGGGCGCGGAGGATGCGAGGATCGCCGCGGGTGACCAGCGCGCGCACGCGCGTGCGGTCGAGCGTGTGCCCACGCAGGCGCGCGTTCACGCGGCGATGCGCGAGCCCGAGCCGCTGCAGCGTCTCGCGCAGGCGCAACGCGTGTCGGCGCACGGGATCGGCCACGGCACGGTGCTTCGCGGGGTCGTGCGCCAGCGGCTGCACCTTCGTGATCTTCTTGTAGCCCGCCGCGGCGCCGACGTTGATCGCGAGCCGGCCGACGCCACCGCTCGGGTTCGTCGGCTTCGGCGGTTCGAGGATGCGCTCGACCTCGCGCTGCACGTCGGCATCGACGATGCCGTCGCCGTGCACCTCGGCATCGCGCTCGTTCCACTCGACCGACTCGTGTCCGCCGAAGCCGTTGGCGAGCCTGGCTTCGTCGCCGAACAGCTCGGCGAGCGCACGCGTGACGCGGTAGAGCCCGTGCATGTCGAGCGCCTTGAACCCGACGCCGAAGTAGGCGAGCGCCGCGTTCACCTTCGGGTCGCCGGCGCGGTTGCCCAGGCCCATGCGCAGCGCCCGTACGAAGCGGGCGAACGAGTTCCCGACGCGGTCGAGCTCGGCCAGCAGGCGTCCGCTGTCGATGCGCAGGCAGGTGTCGGCGTACGCGACCTGCGGGCCGATCTCCGCGAGCACCGCGAGCGCCCCGGCACCGAGCATCCGCAGGAGGCCGTCGACCTCGAGCTCCCGCGCCGCGTGCTGGAACGCGTGCGCATCGAGCCGCTTGATGCGGTCGCCGAAGTCGGCGTCGAGCGAGCGGAGGTTGCGCTCGAGGTGCTCGTCGGCGACGAGGTTGAGCAGCTGGAACAGCCCCTCGCGTTGCGCACGCTTCCACACGCGCGCGGCCGGCTTCCCGGAGTGCCACACGTGGTGCCCGATCTCGTGCAGCACGAGCCCTTCGACGATGTCGCGGCCGTGCCGCGCACCGGTCAGGATCGGCAGCGGCGTGACGTGGATGGCCGCGCTGCCGATGTGCGTGTAGCCCCACTGCTCGCGCTTCGGCGTGATGTGGATCGAGAAGCGCCGCCCCGTGAGCTCGCGGCCCCGCATCACGCCCCAGGCGAACACGGAGGCGAGCTCGCGCAGCTTCGCACCGCGGCCGCCCATGAACATGCGCGCGGCGACGATGCGCTTGCGTGCCGCTGCGTCGCTGCCGTCGACGAGCAGGCGCGCGAGCGCGGCGTCCTCGACGGGTCGCGGCGCCCACTGCACGAGCTCCACCACCCGCGCCTCGCTCGTCGCCGCGGCGCCGCCCTCGAGCGCGATGTCGACGAGCAGCTCGGCGAGCGTACCGTCGTCGCGGGGCAGCGCAGTGCCCAGCACCTTGCGCACGTCGTCCACCGTCACGTCGGCGTCGAGCGCCCAGCCCAGCAACCACGGCAACGCGCAGCGATCGCCGCGCGCGAACAGCTGCAGCGCCGCCTCGCGCAGCAGCGCAGGGCTGGCCGCGCTCCCCTCGCCGAGCAGCTTGCGCAGCAACCGGTCGAGCTCGGCGTCGCCGCGCGGCAACGCCAGCACCCAGCGCGCGGCCGGATCGACGAGCAACGGGTCGCTGGCCGCGAGCGCCCGCTCGACGAGCTCGCGCTGGGCGACACCGCTGTCGAGCAGGCGCTGCCAGTCCTCCGCGGCGACGCAGCGCGGCATCGGCCCGGACACGAGCTCCACGGCCCGCAGTGCCCAACGCGGCTCGCCCCGCCGGGCCAGTGCGAGCGCGAGGCCGAAGCGGCGCGCCGGAGCGAGCGCGTCGTCGTCCACCGACATGCGCAGCCGCGCGAGCGCGGCGCCCTCGGGCCAGCGCATGATGCTCTCGCGCACGAGCTCGACGAACGGGAGCTCGTGCTCGACGAGCAGCCCCGCCAGCGCCGCGCAGCCGCGCTCGCCGAGCTCGACGAGCCGCGCCACCGCAGCTTGCACCGTCGCACTGGCAGCGGTGCGACATAGCTGCGCGAGCGCGTCGACGTCGTTGCTCGCGCGCGCCTCGCTGCGCTCGTCGGCAGGCAGCGCCGGCGAGACTCGGCGCGGCGCCGCATCGCGGGGCCGGATCCCCGCCGTGGGCAGCCACGACGACAACGCGTGCAGGGTCTCGCGCGTGCACGCCGGCGCCAACCCGAGCACGCGCGCGCGCACGCGCTCGACGTCGACGAGCCGGGTGCGCTGCAACGCGACGAGGATGCGCGCGGCCGCGGTGCCGACCTCGGTGTCGAGCACCGAGGCGAGCATGTCGATCGCCGCGTCGTCGGCCCCCGCGGCCACGCGCTTGTGGGCCTTGCGCCACGACCAGCCCGTGATCACCTGCGCCGCGGCGTGCCAGCACGTGCGACGCACCCACGACGACGGCAGCTCGAGCAGGCTGCGCAGCGCACCGAACACGCCGCCCTCCTCCGCCTCGAGCCACGTCGCGAAGCCCACCGCGTTGCGCTCGAACGCGACGAGCACTGCATCGACCAGCGGCGGCACGGTGTCGGAGCCACGCCACAGCGCGAGCGCGGCGTGCAGCAGCGCCTCGTCGAAGCCCTCGTCGTCGCGCCCGAAGCGACCGAGCTCGCGCGCGACCGGCTCGAGCCCGTCGACGCACGCGAGCAGGGCAGCACACGCCGAGAGCTGCGGCGCGGGCGGTGACGGCCGACGGGCGAGCGCGGCCGCGAGCCCGAAGCTCGGCAGCGCGAGCGCGGGGCCGAGCGCCTGCTCGAGCTCCGCGAGCTCGCAGGTCGCGATGCGATCGGCGACCGCGTCGGCGAGCCGTCCGATCGTCACGACGTCTGCGCGCGGCGCGGGCGGTGGCGCCTGCGGGCGCAGCGTCCGGGCCGAGAACGCGCGCAGCTCGGCGTCCTCGTGCTCGCGCCAGCGCTGCGCGAGCGACTCCAGCAGCATCGGGCTGGGCGCGAGCACGTCGCGCAGCCACACGATCGCGGCCCGTCGCGTGGCGGGGTCCGTGCCTGCTACCCACCCATCGAGCATGCCGGCGTCGTCGTGCTCGATCGCCACGGCGAGCAGCGCACGCGCGAGCTCGTGCTCGTGCGAACGCGCGGCGGCGACGTCGAGCACGCGCGGGAGCTCGTCGCCGGCGACGCCGCGCACTGTCCTGGCCAGCCGCATGCAGTGCTCACGGGCGAGCGTGTGCCCGGGCTGCTCCAGTCGATCGAGCAGCGCCACCGTCGTCGCCACGCCGCCGCTCTGTAGCGCGAGCTCGATCGCCGCGTCGGCCTCGGCTTCGCCCACCAGCCATCGCGTGATCGCGAGCGCACATGCTCGTGCGTGCTGCTCGACGTCGAGCTCGGCGAGGCGCGCCAGCCACACGAGGTGATCGGGCTCGAGCGGCAGCCGACAGACCGCGTCCCAGGCCTCGGGGTCGGCGCCCATGCGCTCGAGCAGCGCCTCCTCACCGAAGGCGTCGAGCAGCGCCTCGAGCCGGCGCGCGCCGAGCAGCGACGCGATCGCGGCGGCGGTGCGCAGCTCGGGCCGGTCCGCGTCGTCGCGCACCAACGCGCTGCCCAGCAAGCTGCGCAGCAGCTCGTCCTGCGGCGCCACGATCGCGGGTCGGTGCGACCACACGGTCGATGCGGCGGCTCGACGGACGTCGGCGGGCACGAAACCGAACGCGAGCCAGCGCGCGTCGGCGACGAGGGCGAGGCGTGCGAGCGACTCGGTCCAGCCCACGCGCTCGGCGACGACGCACGCGGACACGGCTCCGCGCAGCCGCAGATCGGGCGCGGCCGGATCCAGCAGCGCATCGAGCAACGTGCCCCATGCGGCGCGGCCGGCCTCGCCGGCACGCGCGAGGATCTCGAGCAATGGATCGAGCGCATCGAGCCCGACCGCGCCGGGCAGCGTGGACGATGCGAGCGCCGCCTCGCCGAAGCCGCGGACGGTGGTCGGCGCGCGCCGATCGCCGAGCGAGAGATACAGCCGCAGCTGCTCGACGTTGACGATGCACAGCGCCGTCGCGGCCTCCTCGGGCGCGAGCGCGCCGCGGCGCCAGAGATCGGCGACGAGGGGCAGCGGATCCGTGGGCCATGGTGCGTCGCGAACGAGCGCGGCGAGGCTGGGGTCGGCGCGGGCCCACGCCAACATCCAGCGCGCGGGCTCGGGCGCCGCGATCACTGCGGCTCGACGCACCTCCGGCCGGCGGTGGAAGAGCGCGTGGGCCCAGCGCGCGGGGGTCGTCGTGGTGGAGACGACGAGCGCAGCGATCGCCGCGCGCCGTACTCGTTCGTCGTCGTCGTCGAGCGCAGCGACGATGCGGCGCAGGCCGGGCACGCCGTTCGTGCCGGCGAACGCAGCGATCGCCGCGGCACGTAGCTCGGCGTCGGCAGCACCGAGCAGCGACACCAGCGCGGGGAGCCAGGGCCCACGCTGCTTCAGGTCGAGCGCAGCGAGCTCGCGCAGGGCGGGCAGCATGTCCGCGCCGTGCTCGTTCGCTTGCAGTCGCTGCCAGAGCTCGAGCAGTCGCACGACGCGGCTCGAGAGTGTCGCAGAAAGATCCTCGCACCGCCCCGGTCCTCGACAGGGGTGGTCCTCGGCGACCGGGTCGGTCGCATCGCGGCCTCGGCGTCGTGCAGGGGGAGCGCGGCAGGCTCTCGCCCATCCGCCGCATGCTCCATCGCACGGGTCGCCTCGTCCTCGATGCACCACGCGAACCACGGGTGGACCGGCTCGGGGCCGACACCGGAGGCCGCCCGTCAGGGCGGTCCGGCTGGCCCGCGTCATGGTCCGTTCGTCGACGGCAAGGAGGGGTCATCGATCGCGAGCTGCGATCGATCCCAAAGGTGCTCCGTCGATGGACGTGGAGCACCGGGGCCCGCGCTCGACCGCTCCCATCCGAGAGGTCGCCTTGCTTGGCGCGGCCCTGCTCCCGCCGTCGCGACGCGAATGTCGCGGGAGCTCGTCTGACCCGAAGCTCGCGTCCGCGGACGCGTGGTCGGCCCGCTCACCCAAACGAGCGAAGCGCGCCGACCCCACGTCCGCGAACCCCGGTCGCGTGCGCGACCGTTCGGTTCGAAGTCGTTGGTGTGGCTGGCTCACTCACTCGGGTGGTTCCTCCGGGGCGGGGAAAATCGGTCGCGCAGAGTAAGGGCATCGGGCAGCCCTCGTCAAGCGTCCACGCGCGGATCGCTAGAACGCATGTGCGCGCCGATGGATTCACCGGGGCGCGGATGTGCGAACGTTTTGGTGATGACCGCCGACTTCACGCAGCTCGATCGGCTGTACGAGCACGAGCGCACCCACGCCGCGCGGATCTGGCTCACGCAGCCGCTGCCCGGCGGCGAGCTGCGCGAGCTCTCGTTCGCCGCCGCGATGGACGAAGCGCGCCGCATGGCGGCCCACCTGAAGGGCCTGGCGCTGCCGGCCGGCAGCCACATCGCGATCTTCGCGAAGAACAACGCCTGGTGGTTCCTCGCCGACATCGCGATCTGGATGGCGGGTCACGTCTCGGTCCCGCTCTATCCCGTGCTGACCGCGGAGACGATCCGCCAGATCCTCGTGCACGGCGACGTGCGCCTCGTGTTCGTCGGCAAGCTCGACGGCTGGGACGCGATGGCGCCGGGCGTACCCGAGGAGCTGCCGCGCATCGCCTTGCCGCTCGCACCGAAGCTCGACGTGCCGCAGTGGTCCGACCTCGTGGCGCGCACCGAGCCGCTGCGCGAGAACGTGCGGCGCAAGCCCGACGAGCTCGCGACCATCATCTACACCTCCGGTACCACGGGCGTGCCGAAGGGCGTCATGCACAGCTTCCACTCGCTGTGCAGCTCGCAGGGCTACATCGACGAGCTCGGCATGCGCGACGACGATCGCATGCTCTCCTATCTGCCGCTCGCACACTCGCTCGAGCGCACGCTCGTCGAGATGAACGCGATGCTGGTCGGCTTCCACGTGTACTTCGCCGAGAGCGTCGACCGCTTCGTCGACGACCTCAAGCGCGCACGGCCCACCCTGTTCGTCAGCGTGCCGCGGCTGTGGCAGCGCTTCCAGTCCGGCGTGCTCGCGAAGATGCCGGCGAAGAAGCTCGCGCTGCTGCTGAAGATCCCGATCGTGCGCTCGATCGTGCGCAAGAAGGTGCTGGTGAACCTCGGGCTCGCCGAGGTGCGCTTCGCCGGCTCGGGCTCCGCGCCGATCCCCGGCGAGCTCATCGCGTGGTACCGCGCGCTCGGGCTCGAGCTGCTCGAGGGCTACGGCATGACCGAGAACTCCTCGTACTCGCACATGTCGCGACCCGGTGAGGTGCGCGTCGGCTACGTCGGCCGGCCCCAGCCGCGCGTCGAGCAGAAGCTGAGCGACGAGGGCGAGATCCTGGTGAAGAGCCCGGGCAACATGCTCGGCTACTACAAGGACGCCACGCTCACCGCCGAGGTGCTCGACGCCGACGGCTTCGTGCACACCGGCGATCTCGGGTCGCTCGACGAGCAGGGCCGCCTCAAGATCACCGGGCGGCTCAAGGAGCTGTTCAAGACCAGCAAGGGCAAGTACGTCGCGCCCGCGCCGATCGAGAACCAGCTGCTGCTCCACGAGGCGATCGAGGCGGTGTGTGTCGCGGGCAGCGATCGGCCGCAGCCGTTCGCGATCGTGGTGCTGTCCGATCAGGCCCGCCGCGCCGCCGAGGATCCGGCACAGCGCACTGCGCTCGGCGAGTCGCTCGCCGAGCACGTGTCGAAGATCAACCACGGCCTCGATCAACACGAGCGGCTGGCCAAGCTCGTCGTCGTCGGCGACCCGTGGACGGTCGAGAACGGGATGCTCACGCCCTCGCTGAAGATCCGGCGCGCGTCGATCGAGTCGCGCTACGGCAGCTCGGTCGCCGGCTGGCACGCGGAGTCGGGCCTCGTGGTCTGGGCGCGCTGATCGGATCGCCGTCCCCTTCCGGAACGCCGCGCGCGCCAGGGCTCAAGCGGGCCACCGGGTTCGCCGATGGCCCACGTGCCCCATGGTCGCGCACGCACCCCCGACGCCCACATCCGCATCGACCAGCTCGAGCCCGCGGCGCACGACGCGACGGCCGCGCCTGTTCGGCCAGTGGCTCGTCGATCTCGGGCTCATCAGCTCATCGGATCTGCGCGAGGCGCTGGCCCTGATGCGCGCGGTGAACTCGTCGATCGGCGAGCTCGCCGTCTCGCACGGCCTGGTCACAGCGGCGCAGGCCGAGGAGATCAACGAGCTCCAACGCCACGTCGACGGCCGCTGGGGCGAGATCGCGATCGCGCTCGGCGTCGGTCGCTCGACCGCCGCCCGGATCGAGCACCTCGCCTGGGAGCAGCAGCTCGAGAACCTGCGTCTGTCCGACGCGCTCGTCGAGCTCGACCTGATGTCGGCGACCGAGGTCGAGACGCGGCTGGGCGAGTTCGAGCGCAGCGCGCACGCGGACGGCGAGGGCATCGCCGACGAGATCCGCGAGCAGATCGAGCTCGTCGTCGACGGCCTCCCGCGCATGCTCGCTCGCGTGCTCGGCTCGCCCGTGCGCGTCGGCGTGCCCCGGATCTGGGACGGCACGGCCTACGACCACCACGCGCAGACGATCATCACCGGCCCGCGTGGGTGCACGATCGCGCTGTCGGTCGATCGCGCGGTCGCCCGCGCGCTCGCGGATGCGCTCCACGTGCAGCCGGAGCGCGGGGCCCCGCCGATGCGCCTCGAGGCCGCGGTCGGGGCGATGCTGGTGCTCTATGGCGCCCACGTCGCGCGTCGGCTGGACGCGGCGCACGGCCCCGATCACCGCGCCGAGCCGCCGCAGACCGGCAGCACGCTCCGTGGCACCCACTCGGTCGCGCTCGCGCTCGCCGACGGTGCAGCGATGCTCGTGCTCACGCCGTGAGCATCGACGCATGCCCGGGGGTTGGGCTCGCGCGCGAGCTGCCCTACCCTCTGGCGCATGAGACTGAAGCTACTCGCCCTGACCTCCGTCGCGTGCGTGTCGTGGAGCTGCGCGGGCTCGGATGCGCCGAGCACCGGCAGCGCCGACTCCACCAGCTCGTCCACTGGTGACGAAGATCCGAGCACGTCGAGCGAGACGACGTCGTCGAGCACGAGCCCCACGACGACCGAGTCGCAGGGCGAGAGCACGCCGGCGGAGAGCAGCTCGTCCGAGGAGAGCAGCAGCACCGCGGCGGTCGACAGCAGCAGCAGCGGCGAGCCCTGCCCGGCCGGCATGCAGGGCTGCCCGTGCGACGTCGGTGCGTGCGACAGCGACTCCGTCTGCGTCGGCGACGTGTGCGAGGCGCTGGAGAACTGCGCGGTGGACGGCTACGAGCCGAACGAGAGCGAGGACGCGGCCGTCGATCTCGGCACCCTCGGAGACGGCGACGATCCCGGGTCGATCGCGGCGACGCTCGACCACGAAGACGACGTCGACTGGTTCAGGTACTCCGGCGAGGACAACTTCGGGCTGCCGCCCGGCGTCGCCCCCGGCCGCGAGCTCAGCGCCAACGGTGGCCTCCGCATGTGCAAGTTCTTCGAGTGCAGCGACGGCATCGCCGTCGTGGAATTCGAGTGCCCCGCGGAGAGCGAGCTCGCGCAGTCGCCCGCGGGTCGGCCCGGGTGCTGCGGCATGGGCACGATCCAGCTCGACGACTTCAACTGCACCGGCGGCACGGACGACTCCGCGCAAGTGTTCATCCGCCTGGACAACGCCGACGCGCAGTGCGTGGACTACACCGTCGGCTACGAGTTCTGATCAGGACTCGTCGGGCGCACCGCCGGCCGTCGCGAGCTGGTCCGCGCTGACCTTGCCGGGATCGAACGCCTTCGCAGCCTTGGTCATCGCGGCGATCGTCTCGTCGAAGTCGCCGCCGGCCTCCTTGCGGAAGCGCAGCGGATTGACGCGGGCGACCACGAACGCGCGCAGGTACGGGCTCTCCAGCCCCTTGGCCTTGCAGCGCTCGACCGCCTCGGTGACGGCGTCGTCGAGCTCCAGCACCTGTTGCGCCCGCGCGGCGCGGATCTCGAGCGCCTGCGGCAGCGGCTCGGCCAGGAAGCCGTCGACGCGCTTGAGCACCGGGTTGTACGCGCCGCCGGAGAAGCGTCCGCGCTGCTCGTAGCAGGCGCCGAGCGTGATGAGCGTGGGCTCCTCGAACTCCAGCGCGAACTCCTGCTCGGGGCGCGGGTCGAGCTCCGCGAGCGAGCGCGCCATGCGGATGACCTCGAGCGCCTTCTCGCGGAGGTTGTGGGCTTTCTCGGTGTTGAGCGCGAGGATCTTGTAGGCGATCTCGTACTCGGGCACGAGCAACGCGACGATCGACTTCGCGCCGAGGTTCTTCATCGCCGACAGGCGATGGTTGCCGTTCGGCGTGAGGTACTTGCCCTCGTCGTTGCGCACGACGACGATCGGATCGAGGAACCAGTCGAGCTTGTCGATCACCTCGCCGAGCCGCTTGACGTGCGCGGCGGAGAGATCGCGCTGGAACGGCGTCGGCTCGACGCGGTCGATCGGCAGCGCTGCGAACAGGGTGGTGTGGCCACCCAGCGGATCGCGATAGCTCGCCAGCACCTCGCCGCCGTCCTCCGCGACGCTCTTCTCGAGCTCGGCCGCAGCTCCGGCGGCCGCCATCTCGTCGGCCGCGATCCCGCGCGAGCCGGCCTCGGCGGCCGCCTTCTTCTTGCGCGTCGTCTTCTTCTTCGCGCCACCTTCGGCGCTCGCCTTCTTCTTCGCAGCCTTGGCCACTCGGACCTCCGTCGGCGCCGACGCGGCGCGCGAACGGAGTAGGTCCGAAGGCGGGTGTCTGTGCAATCCTGCGCCGCTGCGCAGGGGGGCCTCAGCCGCGGCGGAGTCGACGCTGGCGGCCGAGTTGCTCGAGGATGCCTTCGACGACGGCGTCGACCGCGGCGGGGGCCTCGAAGCGGAGATCGGCGCCGTCGGCATGCTCGCCCGGCGGGCCGATGTGCACGGTGAGCACCGTGGTGGGCGCGACGAGCGTCTGGATCACGCGGTGATCCGCGAGCCCGATCACGTTCGTGGTCGACACGACGAGCAAGCCGGCATCCAGCAGGATGTGGGCGGTCTCGCCGAAGCGCCGCACGAGCTCGTCGCGATCGTCGAGCTCGATGTCGGCGTCGATGCCGAGGAACACGTTCTTGCCGTCGAGCAGGTACGCGTGGTGACCCGAGCGGGTGAGCCGGACCTCGAGCGCGCGCGCGACCTTGTGCTTGCCGACCCCATGATCGCCGGTGAGCATCACCAAGGTCGCGGGGTGGCCGTTCAGCTTCGCGCGCTGGCCGGGCGAGATGTCGCCGCGCACCCACTCGATGTCGCGCAAGCGGCTCTGCTGCCGCAGCTCGTGCTGCTCGTCGGGCACGAGGTCGCGCACGATTCCGCCGCCGGCGATGTCGTAGCCGTCGACGATCACGAAGCGACCCGTCACCTCGTTGTCGACGTTGCGGTCGAACGCGATCGGGTGACGGGTGCGGAGCACCAGATCGGCGACGTCGTGACGATCGACGCGCGGCTTGTCGGAGTGCGACTGCAGGTCGCTGGCATCGAGCACGCGATGCACGTGCTCGAGCTTCACCTCGGTCTGCGCCGTGGCCAGCTTGAGCTTGTAGGTGCGGCCCGCCTCGAGCGGACGCTTGCCGAGCCAGAACAGGTTCACGCGCAGCGCGTTGCCGACCTCGGGGGGTTGCGCGACATGGCTCAGCACCTCGCCGCGCTCGATGAACAGCTGCTGGTCGAGGGTGACGCCCACCGAGCGACCGGCATCGGCGCGCTCGGGCACGGGCGCGTTCCAGCGCTCGATCGAGGCCACCGTCGCGGTCTTGTTCGACGGCGAGAACAGCACGCGATCGCCGACGCGCAGGCTGCCGGTCTCGACCCGGCCCGCGATGATGCGGGCATCGTCGCCACGATGGCCCCACTTGTAGACGTCCTGCACGGGCAGACGCAGCGGCAGGTGCGTCAGCGCGGGCTGCTTCGCGAAGCCGTCGACCGCATCGAGCACCGTGGGCCCGTCGTACCAGCGCAGCTCCGTGCTGCGCGCGGCGACGTTGTCGCCGGAGCGCGCGGCGATCGGGATGAAGTACTGCGGGGTGATCCCGACCTCGGCGAGGAACTCGCGATACTCCCGCTCGATGCCCGCGAAGTGATCGCGGTCGAAGCCCACGAGGTCCATCTTGTTGACGACGACCGCGACCTGCCGGATGCCGAGCATGCCGAGCAGATAGCCGTGCCGGCGACTGTTCTCGCGCACGCCCTCCTTCGCGTCGATGAGCAGCACCGCGGCCTCGGCCCGCGCCGCGCCGGTCACCATGTTCTTGAGGAACTCGATGTGCCCGGGTGCATCGATGATGATGTAGTCGCGCGCCGCGGTGCGGAAGAACACCCGCGCGGCGTCGATGGTGATGCCCTGGTCCTGCTCGGCCTCGAGCGCGTCGAGCAGGAAGGCGTACTCGAACACCTTGCCCTGCCGTTCGCAGGTGGCGCGGACCTTCTCGAGCTTGCCGTCGCCGAGCACGCCGGTGTCCGCGAGCAGGCGCCCGACGAGGGTGGACTTGCCGTGATCGACGTGGCCGACGATCACGATGTGCATGGTCTCGCGCTGCGCGAGCGCGTCGTTGCCGGGGACGTCCATCGTCACATGTACCCTTCGCGACGCAGCTTCTCCATCGCGTAGGCTTCTTCCTGATCCTGCGCACGGCCGGCGCGCTCGGGCACGTTCGTCTTGCGCAGCTCGACCAGGATCTCCTGGGTGGTCGTCGCGGTCGAAGCGATCTTCGTGGTGCAGGTCTCGCAGCCGATCGAGCGATAGCGGTGTCCAGTCCCGTCGTCGAAGTAGATGTCGATGATCGGGATCTGCTCGCGCTCGATGTACTCCCAGATGTTGATCTCGGTCCAGTCGAGCAGCGGATGGATGCGCACGTGGGTCCCCGGCGCGAAGTCGGTCTTGTACTGGTTCCAGAGCTCCGGCGGCTGCTCGGCGACGTCCCAGTCGCCGACGTGATCGCGGGGCGAGAAGTAGCGCTCCTTGCTGCGGCTGCCCTCCTCGTCGGCACGCGCGCCGACGATCACGCCGGTGTACGGCTCGGGTCGCTCGTCCTCGCGATAGATGCCGTCGGGGCCCATGCGCATGCGCGGCCACGAGCCGTCGAGCGTGTGGAGCAGCGCCTCGGTCTTGAGCGCACGACAGCAGGTGAGCCGCCCGTGGGTGTGGTTCATGCCGGCCGCGAGCGCCTCGCGGTTCTGTCCGACGACCATCTGCAGCTTCCACTTGCGCGCGAGCGCATCGCGGTACTCGATCATCGCCGGCACCTTGAAGCTCGTGTCGATGTGCACCAGCGGGAACGGCACGTGCCCGAAGAACGCCTTGCGGGCGAGCCACAGCAGCACGGTCGAGTCCTTGCCGATCGACCACAGCATGCAGAGCTGGCGGAAGTGCCGGTTGGCCTCCCGGAAGATGTAGATGCTCTGCTCCTCGAGCTCTTCGAGCGGGGTCATCCGTTTGTCCTGGTAGTCACCGTATTATCGCGGATCGCCGCTTGCGGGGCTGGAGGCTAGCGCGGGCGGCCCCATCCGTCGAGGCCGGCAGTGATTCTTCAGCGCACTGCCGGGGTATGGCCGCGACGGGCTCCGCGCCGTGGTCTGCGCCTCGTCCACCGATTCGTCCGTGAATACCTTCGCCCAGCACGGCCGTCTATGCTGCCCACGCCGCGATCCGTGATCGCAGCGTGCTCCGAGGTTTCCATGCACTCGTCCATCGTTCGCCTCGCCCTGCCCGCCCTCGCCCTCGCCGGTGGCCTCGCCGTCACCCAGACCGCGGAGGCCAAGCCCAACGTCACCCGCAAGGGCGGCCAGTGGGGCGTGATGCTGGGTGGCTCGGCCTGCATCCCTGGCCAATCGAAGTGCGCCCGCGACAACATCCAAGACGGCGGCATCACGATCGACGGCAAGACGAAGCCGTCGTTCGGGCTCGGCGCCGAGCTCGGCTACCGGCTCAAGCCGTGGATCTACGTCGGAGCGCAGTACAACCTCGGGTTCTTCAACACCGAGTACGAGATCACGGGCGCGAACGAGTACAAGCGCGCCTACCAGCACAGCATCTATGGCGTCGTGCGGCCGATTCTGCCGGTGTGGCGTTTCGACTTCGGGCTCGGCGTCGGTCCCGGCTTCTCTCGTCAGGCGTTCACCGTCAGCGGTGGCGGCAAGAAGGACAAGGACTACTCGCAGGGTTTCTCCTTCCTGATCTCGCCCAGCATCGACATCTGGGTCGCGCGTCGCATCTTCATCGGCGCCAAGGTCGACCTCTTGCTCAACGGACACGGCAAGCTCTGCCGCGATCGCGACAACACGACGACCTGTCAGCGCCGCCCCGCGGACCGAGACATCGCGATGGTGCACCAGACCATCTTCGGCCTGCACATCGGCGGGACGTTCCTGTAGCGGCTCGAGGCGCCGCTCCGTGCCCGTACCCCTGCCCGATGCTCTGACATAGCATCGGGCACGATGCCCGGCACGATGATGCAGACCCCGCTGACGCTGTCGCTGATCCTCGACCGCGCCCGCCGAGAGTTCCCGAAGATCGAGATCGTCTCGCGCCGCGCGGACAAATCGATCCACCGCACGACCTACGGCGAGGTGGCCGAGCGTGCCACGAGCCTCGCGCGCGCCCTCGTCCAGCTCGGCGTGCAGCGGGGCGATCGCGTCGCGACGTTGATGTGGAACCACGCCGCGCACCTCGAGGCGTACTTCGGCATCCCCCTCGCGGGCGGCGTGGTGCACACGCTGAACCTGCGACTGCACCCCGACGAGATCGCCTACATCGCGGAGGACGGCGGCGCGCGCATCGTGCTGGTCGACGCGGTGCTCATGCCGCTGTTCGAGAAGTGTTCCGCGCGCGAGCGCTTCGAGCACGTCGTCGTGGTCGGCGGCGGAGCTCCGGACGCGCAGCGCATGCGCGACTACGAGGACCTCCTCGCCAGCGCCGACCCGAGCACCGCGTTGCCCGAGCTCGCCGAGGCCGACGCGTGCGGCACCTGCTACACGAGCGGGACCACCGGCCGTCCGAAGGGCGTCGTCTACACCCACCGCTCCACGGTGCTGCACTCGCTCGTCACCGCGCTCCCCGACGCGCTCGAGCTCGGACGCCGCGACACGCTGCTGCCCGTCGTCCCGATGTTCCACGTCAATGCCTGGGGCCTGCCCTACGCGGCGGCGATGGTCGGCGCGAAGCAGGTGCTGCCCGGCCCGCACCTCGACGCAGCGAGCCTGCTCGAGCTGATGGCCGAGGAGCGCGTGACGATCGCGGCCGGCGTGCCCACGATCTGGATGACGATCCGCGAGGCCCTCGACGCCGAGCCCACGCGGTGGAAGCTCGTGCCCGGGGTGCGCATGGTCGTCGGCGGCTCTGCGGCGCCCGAGCAGATGATCCGCGACTTCGATCGCCACGGCATGCAGCTCCTGCACGCGTGGGGCATGACCGAGACCTCGCCGGTCGGGCTCGTCTCCCGCCTGCCGCCCGAGCTCGCCGACGCACCCGACGAGCTGCGCTATCGCCTGCGCGCGAAGCAGGGTGTCGCGCCGCCGCTCGTCGAGGTCCGCGTGCGCAACGACGACGGCGACGTCCCCCACGATGCACGCACGAGCGGCGAGGTGCTGATCCGCGGCCCGTGGATCGCCAGCTCCTACGTCGGCGGTGCCACGCCCGAGCGCTGGACCGACGACGGGTTCTTCCGCACCGGCGACGTCGCGCACATCGACGAGCACGGCTTCGTGCAGCTCACCGATCGCATGGCGGACCTCATCAAGTCCGGCGGAGAGTGGATCGCATCGCAGGAGCTGGAGAATGCGCTCATGGGTCACCCGGCCGTGCGCGAAGCGGCAGTCGTCGGCGTGCCCCACCCCAAGTGGAGCGAGCGCCCGGTCGCCGCGATCGTGTGGAAGCCGGGCTGCACCGCGAGCGTCGACGAGCTCGAGGCCTTCATCGCGCCCCGCTTCCCGAAGTACTGGCTGCCCGACGCCTACGTCGTGCTCGACACGATCCCCCGCACGTCCGCGGGCAAGTTCAAGAAGACCGAGCTCCGCGAGCGGCTGAAGGACACGCTGCGATCGAGCTCCTGAACGCACGAAGGAGGTGCTCGCCGTGGGCGAGCGCCTCCTTCGATCATCCGCCGCACGGCGGGGACGACCTCACTCCGGCTCGTCGGCGTCGGCCTTCGCGTCCGGCTCGGCGTCCGCTGCGTCGGCACCCGCGGGGCCCTTGGCCTCGGCGGCTGCGCGACGGCGCTCGAGCGCGTTCTTGCGGTCGCCCGGATCGAGGACCGCCTTCTTGCCGCCGCCCTTGCGCTCCGGCTCGGGCCCGAGCGTCGCCGCGACGTTGTCGACGACGGTGTACTTGCCGAGCAGCTCGTCCTTCAGCTCGCGACGCCCCTGGTGCAGCTTGCGCTGCTCGAGGCGGCTGATGATCTGATCCTCGAGCGCTTCCTTCGGCAGCTCGCCGGGCGGCCACTTCCCGGTGAGCTTGATGATGTGGTAGCCGAACTTGGTCTTCACCGGCTTGCTGATCTCGCCGACGTTCATCTTGAACGCGACCTCGCTGAACTCCTCCGCCATGCGATCGGCGGTGAAGATCCCGATGTCACCGCCCTTGGCGGCCGAGGGACCGGTGGACTTGTCCTTGGCGATCGCCGAGAAGTCGGCGCCCGCGGCGGTGACGGCCTTGTACAGCTCGTCCGACTTCGCGTTCGCCTCGGCCTCCCACTTCTTCTTCTCCTCGTCGGTCCCCTCGGGGCCCTTCTCCGGAGTCGCGGCGGCGCCGGGCTCGGCGTGCGGATCGGCGCCCGCCTTCTGCGGACCGATCGGCACCAGGATGTGCGAGGCGCGGACGCGCGGCTGGTCCGACTTCCAGTTGCCCTTGATCTTCTGATAGTCCTCCTCGATTTCCTCGGGAGTGACCTTCAGCTTGCCGAGCTTGTCGAGGATCGCCTTCTCGCGCAGCTCCGCGACGTACATCTCGCGCAGGCTCGACTCGGTCTCGCCGCGCCGCTCGAGGTGCTTGTCCCAGTCGCGGATGCCCCGCTTCTGCTGGTCCTCGCGCTCCTTCAGCGCCGCCTCGTCGTACTTCACGCCGAGCTTCTCGGCCTCCTGCTTGAGCACCTCGTGATAGATGAGCCGCTCGACGATCGACTTGCGGTAGCGGCGATCGGCCGAGGCCGGGATCTCCTTGCCGCGGTCGGCGTACTTCTTGACCTTGAGGTCGTAGATCTCCTTGAACGTCGCGTTCGGGATCTCGACGCCGTTGACGGTCGCGACCGGGCCTTCGGGGATCGCACCGAGGGCACCACCGGCCTCGTTGCCTTCCTTCGGCTGGATCTTCTCGAGGTCCTGCGCCTTCTCCGGCTTCGGCGGATCGGAGCAAGCGGCGGCAGCCCAGCAAGGCAGCAAGCAACACAACATCAGCGAATGGATTCGGCGCATGACTCTCCACGTATTGGGCTCGGCAGACGCCAGAGCGCCCGGTGCCCGGTTCACGGTGCGCGGATTCTAAGCACACATCGGGGCGGCGGCAAAGCCGGGCGGCTCGCGCAGGACCCGCCCGGACCCCAAACGTCGCCCGAGCACGTCGCGGCTGGACCCGCAGCCCCGATCGCGTGAAGATGCCGCCGCCGTGACGCCACTCGTGCGGATCCGCCTGCCGCGGCCGGAGCCGGAAGCCCCGCCGCATGCGGAGCCGGCCGGCGCACGCGTGTACCTCGAGACGTTCGGCTGCCAGATGAACGAGGCCGACTCGGCGCTCATCCTCGGGCGTCTGCGCGCGGCCGGCTACCGGCGCGTCGACGCGCCCGAGTCCGCCGACGTCATCCTCATCAACACCTGCGCGATCCGGGAGAAGGCCGAGGATCGCGTCTGGGGTCGGACGAGCCAGCTGCTGCGTCACCGCGCCGAGAACCCGGGGCTCGTCATCGGGATCACCGGATGCATGGCCGAGCACCTGCGCGACAAGGTGGCCGAGCGCGCGCCGTACATCGGGCTCGTCGCCGGGCCCGACAGCTACCGCAACATCGCCGAGTCGGTCGCGCGCGCGCAGGCCGGTGAGCGCGTCGTCGACGTCACGCTCGATCGCGACGAGACCTACGAGGGGCTCGACGGGATCCCCGACGACGACGGCGTGAGCGGACAGGTCACGATCCAGCGCGGCTGCGACAAGTTCTGCACGTTTTGCGTCGTGCCGTACACGCGCGGGCGCGAGCGCGGTGTGCCGCCGCGCGAGGTGCTGCGCGCGGTGCGATCGCTGGCCTCGCGGGGCTACCGCGAGGTGATGCTGCTCGGCCAGACGGTGAGCTCCTATCGCCACGAGGACGTCGACTTCGCGGCCCTGCTGCGCGCCGTCGCCGAGGTCGACGGCATCGCCCGCGTCCGCTTCACGAGCCCCTACCCGCGCGACTTCTCCGACCGCGTCATCGCGGCGATGGCCGAGCTGCCGAAGGTGATGCCCCAGCTGCACCTGCCGCTGCAATCCGGCTCCGATGCCGTGCTCGCCCGCATGCACCGCGGCTACGATCGCGCCGGCTACCTCGCGCTCGTGCACCGGCTGCGCGCCGCGATCCCCGGCATCGCGCTGTCCACCGACATCATGGTCGGCTTCTGCGGCGAGACCGAAGCCGACCACGCGCAGACGCTCGCGCTCATGGACGAGGTCCGCTTCGACAGCGCGTTCATGTTCCGCTACAGCGACCGCGGGATCACGCAGGCCTCGCGCAAGCTCGACGACGACGTGCCCGACGCGATCAAGGGTCGGCGCCTGCAGGAGGTCATCGACCTGCAGGAGTTGCACACCCGGGCCTCGCTCACGCGCACGATCGGCACGCGCACGCAGGTGCTGCTCGGCGGCCCCGCGAAGCGCGGCGATCGTCGCGTCGGCCGCACGCCCCACTTCCACCCGGTGCTCGTCCCGCTCGCGCTCGGCCAGGCCGGCGAGCTCGTCGAGGTCACCGTCACCGGCTCGACCGGGCGTACGCTCATCGCGGCCGACCTCCCGCTGGATCCGGATCGGCAGCACGCATGACGCGACCCGAGCGCCCCAAATCGAAGCCCGACGAGCCCGAGAGCGAGCCGGTCGTGGTCGAGCCTGCACCCAAGGTATCGCGGCACATCCGTCCGCTCGGTCCGCGCGTGCTCGTGCGCGTGCTGAAATCGCCCGACCGCTCCGAGGCCGGGTTGTTCCTGCCCGCCGGCGTGAAGGATGCACACGCGGCCGCGCTGTTCGGCGAGGTCGTCGAGGTCGCGCGCACGATGCCGAAGTCCGAGGCCGAGGACGACGCCGACGACGAGGACGACGACGCGCGTCCGAGCCTCGGCACCAACGTCAGCGGCGTGCCGCTCGGCGCCAACGTGCTGTTCGAGAAGGAACGCGGCGTCACGGTGCCGTGGGACGAGAGCCTGCGGATCCTCGAGGTCCGCTACGTGCTCGCGATCGTCGACGTGATTCCGCAAGAGGAGATCCAGTAGTGCAGGCGCCCCAGCGACGCGCGCTCGGCCTGGCCCTCGCGATCGTCACCGCCGCGCCCGTCGCCGCAGCAGCGCCCCCCCAGGCGCAGGAGCGGACGATCAGCGACGGCGTCGATCGCCCGATCCACGACTACTCCGGCGAAGGCGATGCGACCAGCATCGAGCTGAACCCCGCGCTCTTGAGCGCGGCGCCGACCTTCGACCTCGCGCTGCTCGGCTACCAGGCGGTCTCCAACTTCGTGCGCGGCAGCGGTGTCGGTGCGTTCGTCGCCGCCAACCTGCGGCTCGGGCTCGCGCTCGGCTTCGGTGCGCAGTTCGTGCAGCCCGGGCTCGGCGGCAACCTGCAGGACTTCGCGGGGGATCGGAATCCGAGCGCGACGAAGCTGACGTGGGCGGTCGCCGGCGGCCTCGGCAGCAAGGGCTCGTTCGGCATGTCGCTCTCCGGCATCCGCAGCGACAACCAGTGGCTGCGACGGCCCGATCTCGATCTCGGCGTCATGTACCGCATCCGCAACTACGGCTCGGTCGGCGTCGTGGCGCGGCTCGGTCCCGGCGATCTGCGCGGCGCCGACTTCCGCTCCGAGGCGTCGCTCGTCGCCGAGGTCGCGGTGCGTCCGCTCGGCACGCGGATGCTCGAGCTCGCCGGCGGCGTGCGCTCGGTGCTGGCGCGCGCCGAGCCCGGCGAGCCGCTGCGCAACGTCGGAGCCGCCCAGGGGCTGTTCCCCCGCGGTCGCATCGCGCTGCGTCACCGCGGCATCGCGCTGCTCGGCGAGGTCGAGCAGGTGCAGACCACCGTGCTCGACGCCGCGACCCTGCAGGCGGTGCGCACGGACAAGGCCGTGCGCGGCGCAGTGGCGCTCGAGCTCGGCTGGGACTTCGTGCGCGCGCGCGCCGGCCTGCACGCGGGCATCTCCGACGGTGTCGACGGCGTCGGCTTCGAGGCCCACCTCTCCGCGCAGCGGCAGGATCGCGTGTACTGGGCGCGGCGCGTCGACGCCGAGCGCATCGACTTCGGCGAGCTCTCCGACGAGACCTCGCTGGTCGAGATGCTGCAGCGGCTCGAGCGCGCCGAACGGGCCGGCGAGCGCAGCGTGCTCGTCGTGCACCCGTCGGCCAAGCTCGCCTGGGCCACGCAGCACGAGCTGCGCGAGGCGCTGATCCGCGTGCGCAACGCGGGCGGCCACGTGTTCGCCTACCTCGAGGCCGCGTCGCTGGCCGAGTACTACGTGGCCAGCGCGGCCGAGCAGATCTTCATCCACACCGCCGGCTCGCTCGACACCTACGGTATCTCGGCCACGCGCTTCTACTTCAAGGATGCGCTCGCGAAGCTGGGCGTGCGCGCCGAGGTCATCAAGATCGACGAGTACAAGACCGCCGGCGAGCCGTTCACCGAGTCGGGCCCCACCGCGCCGTCGCGCGAGCAGGAGACGGCACTGCAGTCGGACGTGTACTCGCGGGTCGTCGGCGACATCGCCCGCGCACGGGGACTGTCGCGCGAGCGCGTGCGCGAGCTGTTCGACGGTGCGCCGCACACCCCCGAGGCCGCGGTCGAGGCCAAGCTCGTCGACGAGGTGGTCTATCGCGATCAGCTGCTCGCGCGCATCTCCGACGTCATCGGCGCCGACGTCGAGTACAAGCGCTTCGACGACACCCGCCACGATCAGCCCACGTGGGGCGACGCGCCCTATCTCGCCGTGGTGCTCGTCGAGGGCACCATCATCGACGGCGAGAGCCGCTTCATCCCGCTCATCGGCCTGCGCTTCGTCGGCGGCGACACCATCGTGCGCACGCTGCGAGAGCTGCGCGAGGACCCGGCCTGCAAGGGCATCCTGCTGCGCGTCGACAGCCCCGGCGGGTCCGCGCTCGCGTCCGACGTGATCTGGCGCGAGGTGCAGCTCACCCGCGAGGCCCACGAGAAGGAGCCGCGCTTCACCCCGCCGATCGTGGTCTCCATGGGCGACGTCGCCGCGAGCGGCGGATATTACGTGTCGATGGGGACGAAGCCGGTGTTCGCCGACCCGCTCACCATCACCGGCTCGATCGGGGTCATCTCGATCCATCCCGACCTGTCGGGGCTGCTGGCGAAGCTCGGCATCTCCGCCGTCACGACGAAGCAAGGCAAGAACCCCGACATCTCGCAGCCCTGGCATCCCTACACCGACGATCAGCGCGCGCGCATCGAGGCCTCGATCCGCCACACCTACGATCTCTTCCGCAAGCGCGTCGCCGACGGGCGCGGGCTCACCACCGAGCGCGTGCACGAGCTGGGGCGCGGTCACGTGTACACCGGCACCGCGGCCAGCAAGCTCGGGCTCGTCGATCGGCTCGGCGGCTTCGACGATGCGCTCGGCGAGCTGCGGAAGCAGGCGAACGTCCGCAAGGGCATGCAGCTCGAGCTAAGGGTGCTGCCGCGGCGCGTGACGCTCGTCGAGATCATCCTCGAGGCGTTCGGCCTGCAGCGCCGCGGCCGCGAGCCCACGGTGTCCACCCGCATGGCGCGGCGCCGTGCGAAGGCGAAGGCCGAGCTCGCGCTGCCGCCCGTGCTCGACGCCGCGCTCGCGAAGCTACCGCTGTCGCTGGTCTTCCTCGAGCCCGGACAGCCGCACGCGATCCTGCCCTGGGTGCCGTAGCGTCAGCGACGCTCGACCGTCGCGTGCACGACGAGCGCGGGCGACGACACGCGCGCGAGCTCGGGCTTCGCGGCCACATGCTCACGGGCGGGCACGACGCGCCAGCGATCGAAGCCCGCGCTGCGCAGCGCTGCACCGAGCGCCGCCTCGTCGACGAACGGATCCAGCGCGTGCCGCCGGCGCGTGAGCACGCGGATCGCCGAGCGCAGCACCTTGGTCGCGCGCCCCACCCTGGCCTGGGCGGCCTGCGTATGGAGGTCGACGATGAACACGCCGCCGCCAGCGCGCGCGAGCGCCTCGGCCACGGCGCGGAAGAGCTGCTCGCGCCCCGCGAGATCGAAGTAGCTCACCAGCCCCTCCGCGACGATCGCCGGGCGCAGGGCGCCGGCGAGCGCCTCGTCCAGCACGTCGGCGAAGCCCGGCGAGAGCACGTCGGCCGCGACGGTGGTGTGGTTCGCGGCGAGGCGCGGCTGTAGATCCGCGGGCAGCCGCGCGAGCGCGGCGCGCTTGGCCTCGATCATGCCGGGCAGATCGATGTCGACGCTGTCGACCTCGCGATCGAGCGCCCACTCGACGGTGCGCTGGGTGAGCCCGGCGCCGAGCTCCACGAGCCGATCGGGCGCGAGCTCCTCGAGCACCGCGTCCATCAGCAGGTGGCGGTACGCGAGGTAGTCGCGCATCGTCGGGACGCCGGGCAGCACGCGCGTGGTCCACTCGCCGAGCGCGAACCCGGCCCAGTAGATCAGCGCGCCCGTGCGCGTCGACAGCCGATCGGCGTAGGGCAGCCCGAGCCGGTGCCACACGTACGCGGTGTAGTGCGCGGTCGGGCCGATGCGCTCGGCGTGCGCCGTGGCAGCCACGTCAGCGCTCGAGCATGCGCTCGGCCTCGTCGCGCGTCACGGCCACGCGCTCGGCCAGCTCGAGGAACAGCTCGCGCTCGAGGTCGCCGGCGAACGACGAGCGCACGATGGGAGCGAGCGAGAGCAGTGCGATGCCCCGCTCTTCGGGCGGCAGCGCGGCGAAGCGGCCGACGATCTCGTCCATCGCCGGGGGCGCGTCGATGAGCGCCGCGAGCACGGGTCGGCGATCGTCGTCGACCGGCAAGCGCTCGACGAGGTCGGCGAACTCCGCACGCTCACCGCTCTCGGCCACGCCGTCGGCGTTCGCGAGCCTCGCTGCGAACGCCGCCACGCTCTCCGCGCGCTGGCGGGCCCGCGCACGCCAGCCCTCGCGCCAGGTCTTCGCCTCGCTCGCGGCCACGCCGAGCCGCCGCGCGAGGTCGTCGTGCACCGCCGCTTCCTCGTCGCTGCCGCGGCCGTCGGCGAGCGCCATCCGCCACGCCCGCTCGAGGATCGTCTCGGCGAAGAACGGCGGCACCGGTGGGAGCGCCTCGAGCTTGGCGGTGAGCGCCGAGCGATCGGCGAGCACGTCGAGCCAGCGCTCCGCGTCGCCGTCGCTGAGGCGATCGTCGAGCATCCAGAGCACTTGATCCCACTCGCCGACCTCGAGGATCCCGTCGGCGTGCGCGACGAGGCCACAGGCGACGAGCGTCCATTCTTGTTCGGGGGAGAGCGACATCGCGACCGCGAGGGTAGCCCACTCCCTTCGATTCCGCGCGCACCGACGCGGAGCCGCGCGCTCCCGCGCGTCCGCGGCGCGCCGGGTGGGCGCGCGCGGCAGAGTCCCCCACGGAATCGTGCGCCGGCTGTTGGCGTGCAGGCGCTGGCGCGACAAAGTGGAGGACTCGGAGACTTGGCATGCACATGACTTGGACGAAGCGGATGACTTGGACGAAGCGGATGACTTGGACGAAGCAGATGACTTGGACGAAGCAGATGACTTGGACGAAGCAGGTGGTGGTGATGGGCGTGCTGGCCTCGATGGGCTGCGCCGGGGTCGAAGAAGGCCTGGGCTCGAGCGCGTCGCAGGACGGCAGCAGCGACACGAGCGGGTCCGCGACGGACTCGCAGAGCGGCACGCAGGCGAGCGCGTCGGTGAGCGCGTCGCAATCGGGCACCGCCGACACGACCGCCGAGGGATCGGCCACGACGCCGACCTCCAGTGCGACCGACTCGGCGAGCGCGACCGACTCCGCGAGCGCGACCGACTCCGCGAGCGCGACCGACTCCGCGAGCGCGACCGACTCCG
>CAZFKC010000043.1:33662-54816 GCA_964519175.1 uncultured Nannocystaceae bacterium | reverse complement strand
GCGAGCGCGACCGACTCCGCGAGCGCGACCGACTCCGCGAGCGCGACCGACTCCGCGAGCGCGAGCGCGAGCGATTCGGGCAGCAGCTCGGGCGGCGGCTCCGCGAGCGACACCGACTCCGCGAGCACCAATGTCAGCGACACCGACTCCGCGAGCGGCAGTGCCACCGACACCGACTCCGCGACGAGCGCGGCGACGGACAGCAGCGGTGGCAATCCGAGCGTCTGCGATCCCACCGACCAGGACGAAGCCTGCGCCACGTGTGCGAAGGCCTCGTGCTGTCCGGAGCTCGAGGCCTGCATCACCGACGCGCTGTGCCTGTGCCTGCTCGTGTGCGTCACCGGCGGCGACACGCCGTCGGACTGCCAGGAGCAGTGCGGCGAGAACGAGTTCTCGCAGGCGGTCGTCGACTGCGGGGACGCGAACTGCCCCGAGTGCGGGTAGTTCTCGGTCGCGGCTCAGCCGGCGACGGAGACCGGGCGCTTGCGCGATGCGAAGGTGTGCTCGGCGCTGGGGAACTCGCGCCGGCGGACCTCGTCGCGGAAGGCGCTCGCCGCCGCGACGACGCGCGCGAAGCCTTCGTCGTAGCGCTTCACGAACTTCGGCCGCAGATCGGCGGTCATGCCGAGCAGGTCGTAGCAGACCAACACCTGGCCGTCGCAGCCGACGCCCGCTCCGATCCCGATCGTCGGGATCGTCAGCTCGGCGGTGATGCGCTCCGCGAGCTCGCCGGGGATGCCCTCGAGCACGAGCGCGTACGCGCCGGCGTCGGCGACCGCGTGCGCGTCGGCGAGGATGCGACGCGCCGCATCGTCGTCGCGACCCTGCACGCGGAAGCCACCCATCGCGTGCACCGACTGCGGCGTGAGCCCGACGTGGCCCATCACCGGAATGCCCGCGGCGACGATGCGCGCGACGGTGGGCGCGATCGTGGCGCCACCCTCGAGCTTCACCGCGTGCGCGCGCCCCTCGGCGAGGATCCGCCCGGCATTGCGCACCGCCTCCTCGGGCGTGACCTGGTAGCTGAGAAACGGCATGTCGCCGACGATGTGGGCGAAGCGCGCGCCGCGGCCGACCGCGCGACAGTGGTAGATCGTGTCGTCGACGGTGACGCCCAGGGTGTCGGGATTGCCCTGCACCACCATGCCGAGCGAGTCGCCGACCAGCAGCATCTCGACCCCGGCCTCGTCCAGCATCCGGGCGAAGGTGGCGTCGTACGCGGTCACCATGGCGAGCGGCACGCCGCCTTTGCGTGCGCGGATCTCGGGAACGGTGATCGGCTTGCGAGAATCGGTGATCGAGGTGGGCCCGTGATCGCGGCTGGGCCGGCCGTACTTCACTTCGTTGTCACTCACGATGGGTGCTCCCGCCTTCGGTCGCGGCCGAGCGTGATGCCCGGTCCCCGCCTGGGGTCACGACAGCGACGCTAGCACCGGGCCGCGACGTGCGCGAGGTCTCGGCCGCTCGGACGACGCAGGACCGTCCTGCAAGAGCGCCGTCGCTGATTGCAGCCCCAACCTGCTCGTGCCAGCATCCGCGGCTCCCCGGTCCCCGCCATGCGGCGCGGCCGGACGACTCCGAGAAAGAGGCCACCATGAGCTTCACGCTGCCCCCGCTGCCCTACGCCAAGGACGCGCTCGTGCCCCACATGAGCGCGGAGACGTTCGACTACCACTACGGCAAGCACCACCAGGCCTACCTCAACAAGCTCAACGAGCTCGTCGCGGGCAAGCCCGAGGAGAGCAAGAGCCTCGAGGAGCTGATCAAGACCACCGAGGGTGTGCTCTTCAACCAGGCCGCGCAGGTCTGGAACCACACCTTCTTCTGGAACAGCATGAAGCCGCAGGGCGGCGGTCAGCCGAAGGGCGCGGTCGCAGCCGCGATCGAGCGCGACTTCGGCGGCTACGACAAGTGGAAGAGCGAGTTCGCGGCCGCGGCCACGGGTCGCTTCGGCTCCGGCTGGGCGTGGCTCGTGCAAGACGGCGGCAAGCTGGCGATCGTCACCACGAGCAACGCCGACACGCCGCTCAAGGACGGCAAGCGCTGCATCCTGACGCTCGACGTCTGGGAGCACGCCTACTACATCGACTATCGCAATGCGCGCCCGAACTTCATCAACGCGTTCCTGGATCACCTGGTGAACTGGGACTTCGCGAACGAGAACCTGAAGTAGGCGGCGACGCTCCGCCCGAGTCGAGCTCCGACGGCTCGACTCGGGTCTTCGCGACACCCGCCGTGGCCGTGCTCGGCTCACTTCGGCGGGTGGCTTGAACGGCGATCGTGAGTCGGCTCGGTCGGGCCCGCGCGGCGATCCGCCGCTGATTCGCTTGCTCGCGGCTCGGGCTGCTGCAGTCCGCGAGCAGTGCAGGTCGACGGCGTGGACGAGCGGGCGCAGCGCGTCGTGCAGGGCTACGCACGCGGCGAGGCCTCGGCGCCCGTCAGCGTGATGCGGCTGCTGCTCGTCACCCAGGATGCGCGCCTTGCCGCCGAGGCCGTCGCGAACAGCGGCGCATCCGCGGACGTGATCGACGGGCTGCTCGTGCTCCTGCGCGCGCACGCCGGCGGCTGCGCCACGATCACGCAGATGCTGCGCACGGGGCTCGACACCGATGCTGCGGCCGCGAGCGCCGAGGCCAGCATCGCGGCCACGCGCGCGCTGTTCGATCACTCCGTCGGGTGCTCCGAAGCCGCGAGCGTCGCCTTGTACTCGCTCGGCGACGAAGACCTGCTCGCCCAAGGGACCCGGGAGATCGTCGGCGTGCTCGCGGCGTGGGGCGTGCTCGATCCTCGACGCGACGCGCTGGAGATCGGCTGCGGCATCGGCCGCCTGCTCCTGCCGCTGTCTCCGCTCTTGCGCTCGATCGTCGGCATCGACATCTCCGCCGGCATGGTCGCCGCGGCCCAGCGGCGCACCGCCGGCCTCGCCAACGTGCGTGTGTGGCAGAGCAACGGCCACGATCTCGCGCTGGCTGCGGATCGCACGCTCGATCTGGTGCTCGCGGTCGACTCGTTCCCGTACATCGTCCGCTCCGGTCGCGCGTCGTGCCTGCGGATGTTCGCCGAGGCGGCGCGCGTGCTCCGACCCGGCGGCGACTTCGTCGTGCTCGACTACTCCTACTCGCATCCGCGCGAGCAGGCGGCGGCCGAGGTCGCCGAGCTCGCCGCACGCGTCGGGCTCGCGCCCGTGCGCCTCGACGAGAAGCCGTTCCGATTGTGGAACGCGACCGCCTACCACCTGCGCAGCGCGACGTGAACGTTCTCTTCCTCTCGCCCGCGTTCCCTCCGAACGCGTACCGCTACTGCGTCGCACTGAAGGCGCGCGGCGTCACCGTGCTCGGCATCGGCGACGCACCGGAGTCCGAGCTCGGCGCCGAGGCCAGGGCCGCACTCGACGCGTACGTGTTCGTCCCCGGGATGGCCGACTACGCCGAGCTGCGCGCCGCGGTCGCGGGCTTGATCGAGCGACACGGCGCGATCGATCGCCTCGACTCGAACGGCGAGCACTGGCTCGATGCCGAGGGTCGACTGCGCGACGACTTCGACGTGCCGGGCCTCGGCAGCCGCGACGTCCGACGCTTCCGCAGCAAGCTCGGCATGGCCGAGCGGTTCGCGGCGGCCGGCATCGAGACCCCGATCTCGATCCGCAACGACGACCCCGACGCCGTGCGCCGATTCGCCGACCTGCACGGCTTCCCGCTGGTCTTCAAGCCGGAGCTGGGTTCCGGCGCCGCCGACACGTTCTCGGTCGACGATCGCGAGGCGCTCGAGCGCGCGCTGGCCGTCGCTCGCCCCGACCTGCTCGTGCAGAAGTTCGTGCGCGGCGAGATCGTCACGTTCGACGGCTTGGTCGACCGCGACGGCGCGATCGTATTCGCGATGTCGCACGTCTACGACCGCGGCATCATGGAGGTGCGCCAGGGCCAGCTCGACGGCCACTACTACTCGCTGCGCGCCGTGCCGACCGCCGTCGACGCGCAGGGCCGTCGCGCGATCGCGGCATTCGGATTGCGCGAGCGCTTCTTCCACGTCGAGTTCTTCGTCCGCGACGACGGCACGCTCGTCGCGCTCGAGCTGAACCTGCGTCCGCCGGGCGGCTACACCACCGAGATGATGGGCCACGCGTGCGGGCTCGACGTCTACGCGCTCTGGGCCGCCGTCCTCGTGGGGGCGCCCTGCGATCACAGCGGCGTCCGGCCCCACCGCTACGTCGCGCACGCGGGTCGGCGCGCGACCCGTACCTACGCCGAGAGCGAAGCGCAGCTGGTCGCGGGCCTGGGCCCGACGCTCGTCGAGGTCCTGCCCGTGCCCCCCGCGTTCGCGGTCACGATGGGTGACGTCGCCTACCTGCTCGCGCACGCCGAGCTCGACGCGCTGCTCGCTGCGATCGCGCGCGTGCACGCGCAGGCCTGAGCCCCGCGACACGCACCCGATCCGCAGCGCGGCGGCTCAGAACCAGGTCGACATGCCGATCAAGATCCCGAAGTTGACCACGTCCGCGGTCTTGTCCCACTCGGTGTCGGTCTGCGCGTCGTCGCGATACGTCGTTCGGGAGAACGGCGCGGCGTAGTCGACGTTGAGCCCGAGATCGATCGAGAACCAGTCGCGCGGGAACATGTGGAAGCCGCCGCCGGCGCCGGCCATCGGGTACAGCACCTGACCGCTCGCGCGCCCCATGCCTTCGACGTCGCGGATCGCCGCGCTGCCGCCGAGCCCGATGCGCGCCTCGAGGTAGGGGCGGAACCACCGCTCGGGGCGGAACATCCACTGGAAGTACGGCGCCACGCGGCCACCGACCGCGATCGTCTTCGTGTTGTCGTCGAGGTTGTAGCCGTCGACCGTCACCGACAGCTTGGCACCGATGATCGCGCGATCGTCCGAGAACACGTAGCCGAGCCCGAGCCCGAACATCGGACGCGAGAACACGGCGGCGCCGTTGTCGAGCAACGAAGGCCGTGCGAGCCCGGCTCCGAACGAGATCGTGTCGCGCGCGGGATTGTCGGCGGTGCCTTCGACGCGGCTCCACGCCCCACCGATCGCTTCGGAGTCGACGTGCACGCGCAGCCGCGTGTCTTCGGCGCCGTTGACGTCGCGCCGGTCCGCGCTTCCGTCCTCCTCGCCATCGTCCGCCGGTGGTGTGATCTCGGTGCCCGTGGTGCCGGTGGCCGTGGAAGGCGCTGCGGCCGGCCCTTCGACGCCGGCGTCGTCGTCGTCACCCGGCGCTGCGCGAGCGGTCGAAGCCACCGACGAGGCGAGTAGTGCGGCGACGGTCGCGAGCACGCGTGAGACGGGAACGAATTCGAGACTGAACTTCGACATGCCGCCGAGGCTGCGTGTCGACGCGCGCCCGGCAACGAGCACACGCTCCCGTTTGCTCACGATCGTCGTTCACCGCCGCGTCGGCACGCGCCGGCGTTTCTCCGCGTCAGCCCTCGATCACGAAGGTCTCTTCGGCCAGCGCCAGCGCGCCGGGGCGGTCGCCGTACCACAGCGACACGGGCAAGAGCGCGAGCACGCGGAGCATCGGCGTCGGCAGCAACGCGCCGAGGCCCTGCATCGCGAGACCGCCGACCGGGCCGTTGCCACCCAGCCCGTCCGCGAGCGGGTTCGGCAGCTTGAAGCCGAGCAGCGCACGCAGGTTCGCGAGCGGTCCCTTGGGATCGGGCACGAGGACGACCTGCCCCTCGTCCGGTCGCAGCCCCGCGATCGCGCGCGCGCGCAGGATCGCCTCGCGCAGCCCACCGTAGTCGTCCACCAGCCCGACCTCGATCGCTCGCACGCCGCTCCACACGCGGCCGCGCGCGACCTCGTCGACCTGCTTCGCGTTCATGTTGCGTGCCCGCGCGACCCGGCGCGTGAACTCGCGGTAGCCCTCCTCGATGTCCCGCTGCGCCGCTTCGCGCTCGTCGTCACTGTACGGCTTCCACAGCGAACGCAGCCCCGCGCGGTCACCGAAGTCGAAGCGATCGATGCCGACGCCGAGCTTCTCGGCGAGGCCCGAGAGATCGAACTTCGGATAGAAGATGCCGATGCTACCGGTCGCCGTCGTGGCATCGGCGTAGATGTACTGCCCCGCGGTCGCGACGTAGTAGCCACCGCTCGCGCACACGTTGCCCATCGAGATGACGACCGGCTTCACCTTGCGGGTGAGGTCGAGCTCGCGGGCGATCTCGTCGGACGCGCGGACCGAGCCGCCAGGGCTGTCGATGCGCACGACCACCGCACGCACGCCGTCGTCCTTGCGCAGCCGCTCGATCTGCTTGGTCAGCGTCGCGCTGCCTGCGATCTTGCGGTTGACGAGCGGGATCGTGAGGCTCTCGCCGTCGACGAGGTCGCCCTCGATCTGCAGCACCGCGATGCGCGGCGGCAGCCCGTACGACTCGACGTGCTCCTTCTGCTTGCTGGGCAGCTCGATGCGGATCTTGCGGCCGAGCCAGTGCTCGAGCCGCGCATCCAGCTCGTCCGGGAACGCGAGCTCGTCGACGATGCCGTCGCGCGCCGCGGCCGATGCCACGATCGGCGCGTCGTCGATCCAGTCCTTCACGACCATCGGATCCTGGCCGCGGTCGCGGGCCACCGTGCGCAGCACGTGGTTCCAGATGTCGCTGACCATCTGCTTGCCCTGGGTCGCGACCGGCTCGCTGGGCGCGTTGCGTTCCCACTGATCGGGCACGCCCTTGTACTCGGCGACGCGCACGAACTCGGCCTTGACGCCGAGCTTCGCCAGCAGATCGGCGAAGTAGAAGCGCTGGATTCGCATGCCGAGCAGCTCGAGCGATGCGTTGGGGTGCGCGATGATGCGGTCGGCACCGGCCGCGAGGAAGTACGGGCGCAGGCTGCCGCCCTGCATGTAGACCGCCACGCGACCACCGCGGGCGCGCACGCGCAGGAGCGCCTCGCGGATCTCCTCGAGCTGCGCGTAGCCGAGCGCCATGCCGGTGGTCTCGACGAGCGCGACGCCGCGGCGCGCCGCGATGTCGTCGATCTCCTCGATCAGCTTCCACATGCCGCGATCGCCGGAGTACTTCGAGAGCTGCAGCTTGGTGACCACGCGCGGGCGCACGATCACGACGCTCTCGTAGCGCTCCTGCGACACCCGCAGCCGCGCGACGCCGCCGTCGGCCGAGAACGCACTGGGACCGCCGGCCGAGGTGCTCGCGCCGCCGAGGAACCCGAAGTGCCCGAAGTCGAGCCCGAAGCCCGCGGTGATCTTCACGGCATCGCGCGGGTCGGCGCCGCCGGCCACGTCGATCGGGAAGAAGCGGAAGCGCTCGGCCTCGGCGAACAGCCGCACGCCCTTCAGGTTGAGCAAGATGCGTCCGCGTGGATCGACGACGTGGGTGTTCCACCGCGCCGTGTCCTGACGGATCGGTGCGATGCGGGCTCCGATCGCGAGCTCGAGCGCCTTGGTGCCCAGCGGGCGGAACGCGAGCTCCGGATCGAAGACGTACGACTGCGTCACGCTGCGATCCGGGCCGGTGTGCTGGACGTTGATCGCACGCGCCATCAACCCGACCGCGAGGAACCGCAACGGCCACCACGCGGCCCCGATGTCGACCTGGTTCACGCGCGACGCGTGGAAGTTCTGCGCCGACACCAGCCGCGAGTAGTTGATGCCGAACGAGAGGTTCTTGGCCCACTGCGGCTTCAGCCACCGCATGAACGGGACCGCCAGCGCGAACGTGACCTTGCTGTAGGGATCGTCGCGGTTCTGTGGGCTCGCGGTCTCGCTGACGTCGGTGCCCGGCGTGAAGGGATAGAGGAACTGGTAGCCGAAGCCGAGCGACGCGAGCTGCAGCGGCAGCGGGATCCCGATGAACGCACCGACGCCGCTGCCGCGCCGATACGCATTGGGCCGCGTCCACGCCAGATCGACGATTCCGTTCACGCCGCGCAGAAACCCCAGGTTGGCGGGGTTCATCACCGTCGCCGCGCCGTCCGGCTCGCCGGCGACCGTGGTGTAGACGCGATCGGTGTCGCGGTGGATCGGCCGCGGCTCGCCCTCGTTGGGCCCCGCCAGCGCTTGCCGCGGGGTCGCGAGCAGCAGTCCCAACGCGGCAGCCAACCACCGACGACTCATCCTCGCACCCATACCACGGTCACGGCGTCGCCGCCCTCAGCGGGCAGCCCCGGTCGGTGACGCACGACGTGGTCGAGCCGCGGCAGGTGCTCGCGGACCAGCTTGCGCAGCGCGCCGGAGCCGTGGCCGTGTCGCACGACGATGACCTCCTGATCGTCCTCGACCGCCCGCGCCAGGAAGCTCTCCAAGAGTGGCAACGCCTCGTCGACGCGTGCGCCGCGGAGATCCACGACGTCGTCGAGCCCCGGGTCGACCGGCTTCGCGTCCACGCCGAAGTGCTTCGCGGCCCTGTCGTTGGTCGGGGGCCGCGCGGGCTCGCGGGGTCGCGCCCGCTCGCGCGGACCGGGCGGCCGCAGCTCCTCGCGCGACACCGTGGTGCGGACGTTCGGCAGCTGCACGGTCACGCGCTCGCCCTTGATCGCGACGACCTCGCCCTCGACGCCCATGCTCTCGATGCGCACGCGATCACCCGGAGCCAGCTCGGCGGGCGGCGCCCCGGCCACGGGCGGCGCGCTCGGTCGCTTGCGATCGACCTCGCCGTCGGCCCGCCGCGCGAGCCCCGTCGCGTCCTCGATCGCGGCCGCGGAGTCGCGACGCAGGGCCTTGCGGGCGTCGCGGAGCTCGACCTGCAGGCCGCGCAGCTCCGCCGCCGCAGCCGCGTGGGCACGCGCCAGCTTCGCGGACGCGCGCTCCTCTTCGTCCTTCGCGAGCGCCTCGAGCCGCAGCCGCGCGGCCGTGACCGCGGCCTGCTCGCGCGCGAGCTCGGCCTCGCGCACCGCCATGCGCTCGCGCGTCTCGGCCACCTCGGCGAGCAACGCATCGATCTTCACGCGCGCATCGTCGAGCATGCCGTTCGCGCGCTCGAGCACGTCGTCGGGCAGGCCCAGCCGACGCGCGACCGCGATCGCGCTGGAGTTGCCGGGGATGCCGACGTGGATGCGGAACGTCGAGCGCAACGTCGCGAGCTCGAAGCCGACCGCCGCGTTCACGTAGCGTCCGGGCTCGGCGTGCGCGAGCAGCTTGAGGCGCTCGTAGTGCGTCGTCACCACCACCGTCGCGCCGTGCTCGACCAGGTCGCGCACGACCGACTCGGCCAGCGCCGCGCCCTGCTCGGGATCGGTGCCGACGGCGACCTCGTCCAGCAGCACCAGCGTGCCGGGCCCGTCGGCGCGCACCGCCTCGCACGCGCGGCGCACGTGCCCGATGTGCGCAGAGAACGTGCTGAGGTTGTGCGCGATCGACTGATCGTCGCCGACGTCGGTCACCAGCGTGCGGAACACGGGCAGCACGGCGCCAGGCGCCGTGGGCAGGCGTACGCCCGCGCGGCCGAGCAGCACGCAGAGCCCGAGCGTCTTGAGCGCGACGGTCTTGCCGCCCGCGTTCGGACCGGAGACGACGAGCGCGGCACCGACCGCGATGTGCAGATCGTTGGGCACGACCTCGCGACCACGCAACAGCATGATCGGATGCCGGGCCGACGGCAGGTGCAGCACCGCATCGCGCTCGGGCTCGCACAGGCGCGGCGTGTGTCCGCCGAGCGCAGCGGAGAGCGACAGCCGTGCATGCACGACGTCGAGTCGCACCATGGCGGCGATGCCCTCGGCGATCCGCTGGGCCTCGCTGGCGACGGCGCGCGAGAGCTCTGCGAGCACGCGCTGCTCCTCGGCGCGCACGGCCAGACTCGCGCTGCGCAGCGCGTTGTTCTCGTCGACCAGCGCATGTGGCTCGACGAAGAGGGTCTGTCCGGTCTGGCTCGCGTCGTGGATGATCCCGGCGACCGTGCCGGGCATGCCGCTCTGGCTGAACGCGCTGCTGCGCACCGGAAGCACCACGCGGCCGTCGCGCTCGGTGACGTAGCCGTCGCCGAACGCGGTCGCGAGCCCGGGCTTGCGCAGCAGTCGCTCGGCCGCGATCCGCAGCGTCGCCCGCACGCTGCGCACGCGCTCGCGCAGCGATGCGAGCGTGGGGCTCGCGGCGTCGGACAGGCCCGGCGCGCCGCTGCCGGCATCGCGGTCGATCGCCCGCACGAGCCGGGCCGCGAGTGGCCGCGGGGGATCGAGCGCGCCGCCGTTCGGCGCCAGCCGAGCACGTAGTCGCGGATGCCGACCGCGCTCGTCGCTCCGGTCGAGCACGTCGGCGACGGCGACGACGACCGCGAGCCCATCGGCGATTGCGAGCAGATCCTCCACGGCCACGACCACGCCGCGCACCGCGAGCGCGAGCGGCTCGGCCACGGTGTGGACCTGCGCCAACCGAGCGCCGAGCTGCAGATCGGGCGCAGCACGCAGCAGCGCCTCGAGCTCGTCGAGCTCCTCGAGCCGCGCGCGGCTGGTCTCGAGCTCGGCGGCCGGCTCGAACTGTGGATCGACGTCTGCGGCGCTCGCAGCCGCGGGGCTGTGCAATCGTTCCCGTAGCTCGCGCTCGAGCGCGGGCCACTCGAGGTGGATGGCATCGGGGCCCGCACCCCATCGCTGCTCTCGACCCAAAGCCGTCGGGGCGTCGATCACCGCGCGGCCATTATGCCCTAGCCGCCGCGCCCACCTCGGTCGTAAGATGCGCTGAGTTGGCGTCCGTGTGCCGGGCGCTCGTGGAGCGCCCATGCTGGAGCATCGCCGTCCTCGTTCGCTGTGCCTCGTCTCCGTGCTCGCCGGTGGCTCCGCCATGCTCGCGCCCGGACTCGCGTTCGCCAGCGGCGGCGGCGGTGCCCATCACGCACCGCCCGCGTGGATGGTGGGGTTCTTCGTGGCGATGCTGCTCGGCATCGCGATCATCCCGCTGACGAAGCTCGAGCACCTCTGGCACAGCAACCTGAACAAGCTGATCTTCGGGCTGGCGCTGTCGGTCTACCCGGTGTTCTGGCTGGTGGCGATCGAGCACAACACGGCCGAGCTCGGCGTGAAGATGCACGAGTACGCCAGCTTCATCACGCTGCTGGGTGCGCTGTTCTTCATCTCCGGCGGGATCTACCTCGCCGGCGATCTGCGCTGCACGCCGACCTCCAACACGACCTTCCTGGCCGTGGGCACGCTGCTCGCCTCGGTGATCGGTACGACCGGCGCCTCGATGCTGCTCATCCGCCCGGTGCTCCGGGCCAACCGCGAGCGCCGCTTCAAGGTGCACATCGTGGTGTTCTTCATCTTCCTGGTGTCGAACGTCGGCGGCTCGCTCCTGCCGCTCGGTGATCCGCCGCTCTTCCTCGGCTATCTGCAGGGCGTGCCGTTCCTGTGGACGCTCTCGCTGTGGCCGCAGATGGGCATGGTGTCCGGCATCCTCTTGGTGCTGTTCTTCATGATCGATCGCCACTTCTACGGCCGCGAGACCGCCGAGGTGCGCAAGGCCGACGCCGCGCATGCGAGCCCGCTGCGGCTCGAGGGCATGATCAACCTGGTGTGGCTGCTCGGCATCGTGGGTTGCGCGGCCTTCATCAAGGACGAGCACGGGATCTTCGTGCGCGAGGCGGCGATGGTGGGGTGCTGCCTGGGCTCGCAGCTCACGTCGCCGAAGGGCATCCGCGACAAGAACGCGTTCTCCTGGGGCCCGATCGTCGAGGTGGCCGCGCTGTTCATCGGCATCTTCCTCACGATGATCCCGGCGCTGCTCTTCCTGCAGGCCAACGGCGAGCAGCTCGGCGTCGACACGCCGGCGAAGTTCTTCTGGGCGTCGGGCGTGCTGTCGAGCTTCCTCGACAACGCGCCGACCTACCTCGTGTTCTTCGAGACCGCGGGCGGCATGACCGACAAGGGCCTGCTCGCCGGGACGCTCGTCGAGGGCACGAAGGTACCGTTCGCGATCCTCACCGCGATCTCGTGCGGCTCGGTGTTCATGGGCGCGAACTCCTATATCGGCAACGGCCCGAACTTCATGGTGAAGGCGATCGCCGAGGAGCAAAACGTCGTGATGCCGTCCTTCTTCGGCTACATGCGATGGAGCATCGCGTTCCTGATCCCGTGCTTCGTGCTGGTGACGTTGATCTTCTTCTAGCCGGTCTTCCTCGCCAACGTCGCCGCTTTCCAGAAGCCCTTGTTCACGTCCTTGTTCCGCGGCTTGATCTTCCGCGCCTCGCCGAACGCGTTCTTCGCCTCCGCGTAGCGGCGCAGTGCCATCAACGTCTCCGCGCGCAGCACCAGCGCACGGAAGTCGCCCGGATCCAGGTTGAGCAGCTCGTCCGCGAGCGCGAGCACGTGCTGGTGATCGCGCTTGCGCTTGTAGGCCCGCGCCTCGCCGAACACCGCCTCGATCAGCCCCGCGCGCGCCTCGGGATGTTCGGGCCACACCGCGACGAGATCGCGGAAGCCCTCGCCCGCCGTGCCGTAGCGATTGCGCTCGAGCGCCTCCTGGGCCGGCACGAGCAGCGCGTCCGCAGCCGCCTGGCGCAGCTTGCCGATCGCCGCATTGCCGGGCGCGATGATCGCGAGGTTGCTGAGCGTCAGCGCGAGGCTGCCCTCCGCCGGCTCGCGCCAGTGCTTGGCCTCGATCGCCGCCTGCGCGGTGGCGACGAGCTCGTCGGCCGTCGGCCCCTCCTCCTTCGGCGCAGCGTCCGGCTCCGGCTTCGCGCCCGGGACGGCCTTCGCGTCCGGGTCGGCCTTCGCGTCCGGCTTGGGCTCCGCCTTCGCGTCCGGCGAGTCGAGCTCGACCGCCGGCTCGGGCTTCTGCCCCTTCGCGCTCGGCTCGTCGGGCTTGCCCGGCTCCGCGGGCACGGCACTCGGCGTCTCGCCGATCGGCTCGTCGTCCGCCGCGGCCTGCCGCGTCGCTTCGTCGTCGAAGAGGTCCGGACGCATCGCGAGCGCGGCTGCGCCTGCGAGCAGACCCCCGAGCGCCACGAACAGCATCGCCTTCGCCGCGGCCGCGGCCGGATTCGGTCGCGCGGCGACGATCTGCGTCGCGCCCGTCGTCGTGAGCGTCGGGCTCGAGCCGGGCGCACGGGGGGCGGGACCGATCACCGTGCGCTCGACCGGCACGTAGCCCGCGGGCCGCCCGTCGATCGCCGCGATCGCGGCGCGATGGAAGCTCGCCGACGCGGCCGGCGACGGATCGTCGGGCACGCGCCCGCCGTCGAGCGAGTCGCCCGCGCCCTGCAGCCCGAGCACGTTCGCGACCGCAGTCGCGCGGCCGTCGACGGCGCGCGTCAGCTCGTACTCGAGCGCGCGCATCGACGGCGGACGCAGGGCCGGCGTGCGCGACAGACAGCGCGCGATCACGTCGGCGAGCGGCTCGGGCACCTCGGTGCGGAACGACGTCGCGCGCACCGCCTCGCGGGCGCCCTTCTGCATGAGCACGTCGATCGCGTTGCGCCCCTCGAACGGCAGGCGCCCGCAGACCATCTCGAACAGGATGCAGCCGATCGCATAGACGTCCGAGGCGATCGTCGCGTCGAGCCCCGCGCCCTGCTCCGGCGCCATGTAGTCCGGCGAGCCCATCACGAGCCCCGGCGAGGTCGTGGAGGCGTCGGCGTTCACGTGCTTGCAGATGCCGAAGTCGAGCACCTTCACGAAGTCGGGATCCTTGCCGCGGGCGGTGAGGATCACGTTCTCCGACTTGAGATCGCGGTGGATGATGCCGACCTCGTGCGCAGCCGCCAGCGCGCGACAGATCTGCCGCGCGATGTGGACGGCGCGGCGGATCGCGAGCGGCCCCTGCTGCTTGATCACCGCCGCGAGGTGCTGACCCTCGAGCAGCTCCATCACGAAGTAGACGTCGCCCTCGTCGGTCGTGCCGATGTCGAGCACGTCGATGATGTTGGGGTGCCCCGTCTGCGTCGCGGCCCGGGCCTCGCGCTGGAAGCGCGTGATGATGTCGGCGTCGCGCGTGTAGATCGCGTGCAGCACCTTGAGCGCGAACGGCTTGCCGAGCGCGAGGTGGGTGACGCGGAACACCGCGCCCATGCCACCGATGCCGAGCAGCGCATCGACGCGGTAGCGCTGCGCGACCACGCGACCGACCCAGCTCTGCGCCGACTCGCGGAGCGAGCGGGCGGTGGGCTGCTCGGTCGGACGCGCGCCGGGCAGATCGAGCTCGACGATGTCGGACTCGCCGAGCGGGATCGTCGAGTGGCCGCGCCGCGGCCCCCCGCTCTCCAGCGCGATGACGTCGCTGATGCTGATCGCCTCGCTCTTCTCGATGGTCGCGCGCGAGCGCAGGTCGCTGAAGTCCTGCTGGGCGAGCTGGGCGTAGTCGCGCGCTTCGATCTTGTACTCGCGCGCGAAGATGTCGCGCATGAACTCGCTGATGCGATCGACGTCGCACGTGGGGTAGTCGCGCGCGAGGATCTCGGACAGCGCCGCCCGGAACTCGCCCGCGGTCTGGTAGCGCTGCGCCGGATCGGAGACCAGCGCCGCGAGGATGACGTCGTCGAGCCCCGCGGGGATCCCCGGCACGAGCTCCGACGGCGCGCGCACGATCGGGTTGCGCACCGCCGCCAGCGCTTCTTGGTGCGTGCGGTTGTTCGAGGGGAACAGCTGCCGGCCGGTGAGCAGCTCCCAGAGCACGATGCCGCACGCGTAGATGTCGGTGCGCCGATCCGCGGGCAGCCCCTTGGCCTGCTCGGGCGACAGATAGCTGTAGCGCCCGAACACGACGCCGGGGCTCGTCATCTCGCGTTTGATCGCGCTCTTGGCCAGCCCGAAGTCGGTCAGCTTGATCTCGCCGCGGTAGCCCATCAAGAGGTTGGGCGGCGAGATGTCGCGGTGCACGAGATCGAGGCCCATCGCGTCGTGCACGTAGTCGAGCCCGCGCAGCACTTCGCGGATGACGAAGATCGCGACGTCGACGGGGATGCGGCGATGGAGCTGCGCGCAGCGGTTCCACACCGCCCGCAGGTCCTTGCCCTCGACGAGCTCCATCGCGAGGTAGTACTCGTCGTTGACGCGGCCCGCGTCGAACACCTGCACCAAGTTCGCGTGGTTGAGCCGCACCACGACTTTGGCCTCGTCGAGGAAGCGGCGATGCACGCCCGCGTCGTCGAGGTTGTGCAGCACCTTCTTGACGACGCACGGCTTCTCGAAGCCGCGATCACCCGAGGCGGCGAGGAACAGCTCGCCCATGCCGCCACGCGCCATCGGACGCACGAGCACGTACTTGCCGAAGAGCTGGGGGAAGCCGTCGGAAAGTGCGCCCGACCCCGCCCGGGTCTGGCTCGGGACGCTCACGAACCGGCAGCATATCAGGGTGGGGGCTCGGCGGGCGGTCGGGTACGCCTAGCGCTGGGGCGCCGCCGGCAATTCGATCTCGATGCGCGTCGGGGCCGGCGCGCCCGGTCCGGGCGCGCCTGCATCGAGCGGCTCGATCGTGATCGCATGCCGCGAGCCTCGCCCTCCGCTCGGGCGCAGCAGCAGCGTGTAATCGCCCGGCATCGCCTGTTCGGCGCGCACCTGCCCATGCATGTCGGTCCGCGCGCCGCGGAACGGCCCACCGTCGACCGCCACGTCGGCGCGCGGCCGCCCGCCCTGCTGCACCTCGACGATCACGTCGGGCCCGGACGCGACGCGAACACCATGTAGCGCCACGTCCTCGCCGGCCAGCGCCCCCGCGGCCGTCGCGAGCTCGACCCCGTCCTGGAGCGCCCGCAGGTCGTAGGGCCCGTCGCCGAGCGCCTCGAACACGAAGGTGTCGCCGACCGGCACGCTGTGGTGCTGCTCGCTCGGGCGCAGCTGCGAGCGTGCAAGCACTTGCGCGCGGGGATAGGGCTCGCCGCGCGGGTCGGTGAGCGTGCCCGAGAGCGTGTCGGCCGGCGGCGCGAGCCGGATCTCGAGCGGCGCCGGATCGCCCTCGGGGTCGAGCTCGATCTCCACGCGCGCGGGGGCGAAGCGCTCGGCGACGGCGACCACCGCCAGGCGCGAGACCCAGGGCAGCGGGGCCTCGTCGCAGCCGGGGCTCGCCTCGGTGCACGGATCGCACGGCGGCCGGCGCACGAGCGCGATCGCGAAGGCGCCGTCCTCGTCGGTGGTGGTCGCCCGCGCCGCCGTCGGCACGAGCCCCTCTTCGCCGGGGTCCGCGGCGACGAACGACAGCTGCGCGGCCGCGACCGGGGCCCCGCGCGGATCCTCCACCGTGCCGACCAGGCGGGGCAACGTGCCGGCCACCAGCTCCGCGGGCGTGCCCGGCTCGAGCACCCACGCGCTCGCGCGCACGAGCGAGGGATGGTGCAGCTCGGCGCACACCACTCCGTTGCAGCCGGGCGCCTCGAACGCGCCGGCTTCGTCGAGCACGATCGCGGGCCCGAGCGAGACCGGCTCGTCGTCGTCGTCGAGGCAACGCAGCGACACGGTGCCCTCGTCGACCGGCTCACCGTGCGCATCGACGACGCGACCACGCACGTGACGAGCCGCGGAGTCGTTGCTGCGTGCACGCACTCCGTCGGCGCCGCCCCCCTCGGAGTCGGCGTCGGCGGTGCGATCGGCGACCCGTGCCGAGCTCGGGGCGCGACGCGGACCGCCGCGGGCGAGCACGAATGCAGCGAGCGCGGCCAGCAGCACGGCGAGGACGCCGAGCGTGACCACGCGCCGCGACATGCTCAGCTGCCCCCGCGCATGATCTGCTCCGCACGCGCGCGCGCATCCTCGAGCACGCGATCGACGAGCGCGTCGACGTCGGCGCGGACGCGGGCGAGCGCGCTCGCATCGGCGCTCGCGGGGCCACGGCCGAGCGCATAGACCTTCGCCTTCGGCTCGGTGCCGCTCGGCCGCACCACCAGCCGACACCGCAGCCCGCCGGGGGCCGCGAGCTCGAACGACAGCACGTTGCTCGGCAGATCGCGCGTGGCACTGCCGGTCGAGCGCGGCTGCAGCCGATCCTCCATGGACTCGACCGCCAGGCCCCCGACCTCGGTCGGCGGGGTCGCACGCCACGTCGCGACCAGCGTCGCGATCGCCTCGCGCCCCGCGGCCCCGTAGGCATAGAGGTTGGCGGTGCGCTCGCGGTGGTAGCCGTGCGCCATGAAGATGCGATCGAGCTCGTCGTCGAGCGTGCGCCCCTGCGCCTTCGCCGAGGCCGCGCACTCGGCCAGCAGCAGCGCCGCGATCGCCCCGTCCTTGTCGTGCACGTCGTCGCCGCGCAGATAGCCGTGCGACTCCTCGGTGGCGAACACCAGCGTGCGCTCCGGGTGCTCCGCGAGCATGCCCGCGTGGTGCTTGAACCCGACCAGCAGATCGTCGACGACCATCACGCCCGCGGCGCGTGCGAGCGTGGCCGCGAGCGGCGTCGTGACGAGCGTGCTCAGCACCCAGCCGTTGGCCGGCAACGACGCGTGGCGCAGCACGTGATCGAGCATCAGCACGCCGGTGCGATTGCCGTCGATGAACTCGATCGCGCCGTCTCGCGTGCGCGCGGCGGCGCCCAGACGATCGGCGTCGGGATCGGTGGCGATCACGAGGTCGGCGCCGGTCGCACGGGCCTGCGCCAGCGCGAGCGCGAGCGCGTCGGGCACCTCCGGGTTCGCGCTCTCGACCGTGCCGAAGCGACCGCCGTCGGGGAGCTGCGCGGTGACGACGTCGACGTCGAGGCCGCGCCGCGCCAGCACGGGCACGACCGCCGTGTGGCCCACTCCATGCAACGGCGTGAACACGATCGACAGGCCGCTGGCCCGTAGATCGCCGGGCATCACGCCCTGGCGCAGCACGAACTCGTGGTAGGGCCCGTCGACGCTCGCGAGCTGTTCGGGGGTCGCGAGCACCTCGATCCGCTGCGCCGACGCGGCGGTCGGCGAAACGAGCGGGCGGTCCATCGCCGCCGTGATCGCCACCATCAAGGCTCGATCCCGCTCGCCGAGCACCTGGGCGCCGTCGGGCCCGTAGACCTTGATGCCGTTGTCGCCGGGCGGGTTGTGGCTCGCCGAGATCACCACGCCCGCCCCACATCCCCGCGTGCGCACCAGGTAGGCGAGCTGGGGCGTGGGCCGCGGCGCATCCACGAGCAGCACGTCGAGCCCGCAGGCCGCGAGCTGCTCCGCGACCGCGCGCGCGAGGCTGCGGCTGTGCGTGCGTGTGTCGTAACAGATCGCCACCTTGCGTGCGGACCCCTCGGCGGCGACGAGCTCGGCCAGCCCCTGCGCGGTCTCGCGGACCAGCGTCGGGTTCATGCGGTTCGGACCGACCCCGACCGCACCGCGCCGGCCACCGGTGCCGATCGGCAGCGGCCCGCTGAATGCATCCTCGAGCTCGGCGCGTGCGCCGTCTTCCCCGCTGCGCACGCGAAGGACGAGCTCGGCGAGCGCTGCGCGGTCGTCGGCGTAGCGCGGATCGGTGGCCCAGCGGCGCAGCGAGGCTGCGACCTCGGCGGGCAGGCCGGACAGAATGTCGTCCGCGAGGTCGATGGGCCTATCGATGGACCGATCCATGGGCCCGGGAATCTAACGCAGTCGCACCTTCGCTCGCACCCCCGAACGTCGTGCACGAAGTGGAGCCATACCCGCGCCACACCGGCACGAGACCGGCGGCGCGACGTGACACTTTCGGTGAAATCCAACCCCGCCGTGGTGCGTTCGAGCCCCCGACGAAGCCGCGGGCAACTCGTCCCCGAATGGGGGAGCCACTCGCGACGTTCTGTGGAACAATGAGGGATGCTCGATGTCCCTCGTCCTCGCTCGTGACGAGAAGCTCGAGCCCTGCGGTGCCCCAAGGAGCGAACCATGCGCCAACCCCTGTACCTCCGTCTTCGGCCGTTCCTGCGCCGCGAGCTCCGAACCAAGCTCGTCTCCGCGGTGGTGACGGTCCTGGTGCTGACCGGCCTGTCGTGGCTCGGCATCTCGGCACTCACGCAGATCGACAGTCGTGAGGCCCACGGGCTCCGCGTGTCGACCGGCATCGAGAGTGCCTGGGCCGTCTGCGGCGCTCCGGGGGGCCCGGCGTGCTCCTACGAGGATCGCGAGCAGGCCCGCGTCGACGCCAAGTTCGCGCAGGAGCGTCGGCTCCGGCTGGCGATCCTCGACGAGCTCGATCGCCGCATCGGGCACGGCCTCGCGAAGCTCGACGAGGCCACCAAGCTCGTCGGCGACGCGAAGCTGAACCCGAGAAACGGCGCGCTGCAGGGCGACACGATCGCGCTGCGCATGGCGCTGTCGTCGGCCGCGGTCGATCTGCGCCCCGCTCCGCTCACCTCGATCGAAGGCCGCCGCGATCGGCTCGTGTGGCCGCTCGAGGTGTCGATGCCCGACATCCCGGGTGACTGCCGCGCGATCGACTTCGACGGCATCGGTTGGATCGGTGGCTGCGACCTGACCCGCGACGGCGTGCCCCAGCCGCGCATCGACCAGCGCCGCATGGTGCTCGAGTCGATCGGGGTCGAGCGCGCGACGCTGCAGGAGCTCCGCACCCGCGTCGAGAAGATCCGTAGCCGCGAGAGCGACCCGGAGGATCTCGGCACCGGCGTCGGCAGCCGCGTCGAGCTCGTGACCGACCTGCTGCCCGCACGCGACGTGCCGGCCGACTACGCCGAGCGCATGGCGGTGGCCGGCTGGCTCGCCGTGCAGACCGGCGACGACGACCTGCTCGACGACGACGGCAGCACCACGCTCATCGGTGCGGCGCGCAAGTCCGGCATGCCGGACGTCGGCACCGATCTGTCGGCGCTCGCCCATCATCAGGTGGCCGACCTCGCCCGCGCGGTGCAGGACGCCGGCGCATCGGTGTGGTACGGCGCGTGGCTGCTCGACGGTGCCGAGCGCATCGCGATCACCAAGCCCTCCGTTCGCTATCGCTCGCCGGTCTCCACCGACGTGCGCCTGCAGCTGCTCGGCAGCGTGCTGATGCTGCTCGGCAGCATCCTGCTCATCGTCGTCGGCCCCACCGTCACCGCGACCACCACCGCCCGCGAGCGCGAGGCCGGCACGCTGCCGGTGCTGCGCATGACCGGGCTCTCGGCCGGTGACCTCGCGATGGCGATGACCATCGGTCCCAACGTGTTCGCGCTCGTCGCGGGCATCGCGATGGTGGCGATCGCGGGCGTGCTCCTGGCGATCACCGCCGGCTTCGTCGCGACCGCGACCTTGCTCGTCGTGCTCGTCGCGCTGTCCGCTGCGACGCACCTCACCGCGATCGGCCTCGGCGACGCGCTCGGCCAGCGCGTCAACGCGATGGTCGTGGGCGGCCTGCTCGGGCTCGGCGTGCTGCTGCCGGGCGCCATCGGCTCGGTGATGGTCGTGGGCGACATGGCCTCCACGGGCCTGTTGCTCGGGCCCCTGCCCGCGGTGCTCTCGAGCACCGTCTCGCTCTCGGGCCTACCCTACGCGCAGCTGCTCAGCTCGCCGGCGGCGACCGAGATGTCGCATCCGATGCTCGTCTACGCCATCGCCGCGCAGATGATGCTGGGCGTGCTCTGCCTGCTCTCGTGGCGCCGCCGCGTCGAGCAGCCCTGGGCTCCGCTCTTCCGCCCGCTCGAGGGCGCGATCCTCGGGCTCGCCAGCGTCGGCTGCAGCGCGCTCGCCGTGCTCGATCTCTCCGAGCAGGTCAACGTGCAGACCTACGACCAGGTGAACCTCATCACCTTCGTCGCGACCGGCTTCCTCATGCCGGTGCTCGGCTGGCTGCTGGTGTCGAGCCTCGTGCGTCCGGCCCGTGCCGCAGCGGTGACGAGCGGCAGCGAGGTGCGGCGCGCGTTCGGTCGGTTCCAGGTGTTCGTGGTGCTGACCGCCGTGGCGCTCGCGGGGGCCTACTCGCTCGTGTTGCAGCGCTCGGGCCTCGGCAGCGAGAAGTCCGAGATCATGTGGGCGACGATCGCCCAGGGTCTGCTCATCGCCGAGACCACGGTCGCGGCGCTGCTGCTCGCCTCGCGCAAGCGCGAGGGTCGGCATCGCGTGCTCATCTTCGCGGGCGTGCTCGTGCTCTTGCAGCTCGCGTTCACGGCCGGCGTGTACAACCTCGAGGTCGAGCACGTCGCGATGACGCAGTCGTCGGGCAGCCCGCTGCTCGTCGGCATGGAGGCGTCGCCGTACTGGATCGCCTTCCTGGTCGTGCTCTGGGCCGCGGGCCTCGGGCTCGTGCTCGCGGCACTGCTCCGCGAGCGCGATCGCGGCAAGGCCGAGGCGGCTGCGGAGCCCGAGGGCGAGGACGCCGAGGGCGAAGAGCCGCAGCGCTGGCTGCACTAGCC
>CAZFKC010000043.1:0-33562 GCA_964519175.1 uncultured Nannocystaceae bacterium | reverse complement strand
GCCCTCGTGACGGCCTTCGCGACGGCCGTCGCGACGATCTTCGATCGAAAGGGCCCCCGACCTCGGGGGCCTTTTCGTTGGTTCGTGCGAGAACCACGTTAGGCACCGGTCGTCCGTGCGATTTCCGGATCCATGGGGCCGCGCCACTCCGCGCTCGCTCACGGCCGACGGGGCTCGGCATCGCGCCACCGACGTTGTCCTAGGGGGGCCCACTCGGCATCATCGCGGGCGGGGCACGGGGGATAGCGGACCATGGAACGAATGCGGATCTCGATGGCCGTGTGGTTGGGTGCGACGACGGCCGCGGGTTGTGCTGCCCCGCGCGAGGACGAGGGCACCGCGACGACGATCGGCACCACGGTGAGCGCGACGTCGCCGTCGACGACCGTCGGCACCGAGCCGGGCACCGGCGAGGAGACCCTCGATCCGGAGTCGGGCTCGGAGATCGGCAAGCTCGACGTCGCGGGTGCCGACGTCACGAGCGGCGGCACCGGTGAGGAGTGTGCGGCGATCCAAGAGGAAGGGATGGTCGGCCTCCAGCCCGCCGACATCATCGTCGTCGTGGACAACTCCGGCAGCATGGAGTTCGAAGCGAATGCGGTGCAGGCCTACCTGAACATGTTCTCGAGCCAGATCTTCTTGGCGAACATCGATGCGCACGTCGTGCTCTTGTCGTCGTACCCGAACGTGGGCCACGGGATCTGTCTCGATCCGCCGCTCGGCAACGGTGGATGTCCCGCGGACGACAACAACCCGCCGCTCTACACGCACATCCCGACCGAGGTCGACAGCACGAACGGGCTCTCGTTGCTCGTCGCCGCGCACCCCGACTTCGCGCCGGTCATGCGTCAGACGGCGTCCAAGCACATCATCATGGTCTCGGACGACAACTCGGATCTGTCGGCCGCCGATTTCACGACGATGTGGACCGGGCTCGATCCCAGCTACTCGCCGTTCTACTACCACGCGATCGCGGCGCTGCAGGATCCCGTGACGTCGTGCATCGACGGCAATGCCAGCCACTGCTGTGCGATCTCGGCGGCGGCGGGCCTCGTGCACCACCAGCTCGTGGATCAGACCGGCGGCGTCTGGGGCAACCTCTGCGATCAGGAGTTCCAGCCGATCTTCGACGCGGTCGCCGAGCAGGTGATCGCCGGCTCCGCGATCGCCTGCGAGTTCGACATCCCCGATCCGCCCGATGGCGAGACGTTCGACCCGATGGAGGTGAACGTGGAGTTCGACAACGGCGGTGTGCCGCTCGAGATCGGCTACGTCGAGAACGCGGCCGCGTGCATGGGCGTGACCGACGGCTGGTACTACGACGACCCCGCGAACCCGACCACGATCATCTTGTGCTCGCAGACCTGCGACACGATCCAGGGCTTCGCGATGGCCAAGATCTTCATCGGCTTCGGCTGCGCGACGGTGCCGGCGGGCTGAGCCCAGCGGACCTCGATTCGTGCCGAACCTCACGGACCGCGGTGGCGCCGAACGGCCCACGACGCGCTGATTCCTAACGAAGAGGCCTTTCCTGCCTTTTCGCGGCAGGGCCTCGCCGCTACAGTGGCCGCGGTTTGCCGTCTCCCCCCTGACGGCCGCCGCCAACGCCCGTCGCCCGCGAGGTCGTCCATGCCATCGCTGCCGCTCGTGCTGCTCACCGCGTTCCCGGTGCTCGCTGCTCCGCAGCCCGTCGCGTCCGCCGAAGCCCCGGAGGCGATCGACGATCCCGCGTTCGCGATCCCCATCGATCCCCCGCATGCGCCCTCGCCCGTCGGGCTCGGCAGCGAGCGCCCGCCGCAGCGGCTCGGCGCGAAGATCCTCTTCGTCAACTTCGACGGCGGCGATCTGAACGGCGGCTGCGGCAACGACCCGCACAACGACTGCTCGCAGATCTTCCAGGGCACGGTGCTGCCCTACTCCGGCGACGAGGCGAAGCGCGCGTCGGTGATCCAGGTGATCCGTGCGCGCGTCGAGGACTTCGGGATCACCGTCACGAACCTGCGCCCGGACGACGGCGACTACGACATGGAGATGGTCGGCAACTGGCAGGGCGAGTCGCCGGGGTTCGCCGGCGTCGCGCCGACGATCGACTGCTGGGACAGCAACGGTGGCGAGCTCAGCTTCACGCTGGAGTCGTCGCAGACCGCCGACGGCATCGCCGAGATCGTGCTCCAGGAGGCCGCGCACACCTGGGGGCTCGAGCACGTCAACGTGCAGACCGATCTGCTGTACCCGACCACGTCGGGCAGCAACAAGACCTTCAACGACGACTGCGGGAAGATCGTGTCGGACACGATGCTGAGCGAGTCGAACGGCTACTGCAACCAGGTGCACACGAACTTCTGCGACTCCGGCTGGCAGAACAGCTACCAGGAGCTGCTGATGATCTTCGGGGAGTCGATCCCCGACACCACCGCGCCGACCGTCGAGATCGTCGAGCCCGCCGACGGCTCGCAGCAGAGCGGCAAGTTCGACCTGGTGATCCGCATCGCCGACGATCAGTCGCCGGTCGTCACCGACACCCAGATCGTGCTCGACTCGCCGGCGCTCGCGATGCCCGCCGAGTTCAGCGGTGCGTACGCCGGGCCCGCCGAACTCAGCTTCCCGATCGACGGGCTGCCGGACGGCGAGTACACGGTGCACGTCGCAATTGCCGACGAATCCGCGAACCCGGCCGAGGCCGAGATCACTTTCACGATGATGCACGCCGCGGCGGACACGAGCGGCGGCTCCGCCGACGGCACGACCGACGGCGGCAGCGCGACCTCGGCGAGCGAGAGCAGCGACGGCGGGCCCCCGGCCACCGAGAGCTCCGCCGAAGGCGACGACACCGGCGACGCGGGCACGAGCTCGACGGGACCCGGCGAGGTCACCGACGAGAAGGCCGGCTGCGCCTGCACGCTCGAGCGCACGCCGCCGCTCGGGCTCGGCCTCTTCGCGCTGGTCGGCCTCTTCGCCCGCCGCCGGCGCCTGCACTGAACCACGACCTCGAGGAACCGACGATGTCCCGCTCCCGCCTCCCCCTCGCCTTGTTGCTCGCGCTCGCCTCGACCTCTGCCGCCGCGACCGAGCCCGCGTCGTCGCGCCTCGTGACGCCGCAGGACCCGAACGCGAGCGAGCCGATCGACGAGGCTGCGCACGCGCTGCCGATCGTCCGCGCACCGCGTCCCGACTTCGAGCCCGCGATCGTCGACGACCAGCGCCCCGCCCGACTCGGCAGCAAGATCCTGTTCGTCAACTTCGACGGCGGCAACATGAACGCGTGCGGCAACAACGATCCGCACGACAACTGCACCACGATCTTCGGCGGCACCGTGCTGCCCTACGGCGGCGACGCGGCCAACCGCGCCGCGGTCATCCAGGTCGCGCGCAAGCGCGTCGAGGACTTCGGCATCACGGTGACCGATCACCGCCCCGGCTCCGGCGACTACGACATGGAGATGGTCGGCAACTGGCAGGGCAGCAGCCCCGACTTCGCCGGCATCGCGCCCGCAGGCGACTGCTGGGACAACTACGGCGGCGAGACCTCGTTCACGCTCGAGGTGAGCCAGTCGGCCGACGCGATCGCCGAGGTCATGATGCAGGAGCTGGCCCACACGTGGGGGCTCGACCACGTCGACGAGCAGCAGGATCTGCTCTACCCGACCACGCAGGGCACCAACAAGACCTACCGCGACGAGTGCTATCAGGTGGTCGCCGACACCGAGCTCAATCCCACGTCCGGTGATTGCAGCCACCACCAGGACGCGTGCGGGAGCTACAGCCAGCAGAACAGCCACGCCGAGCTGCTGCTCATCTTCGGGCCCTCGGTGGCCGACACCGCCGCGCCCGCGGTCGGGATCATCGCGCCGGCCGACGGTGCGGTGATCGACGGCGGCACGTTCGACCTCGAGATCGGGCTGCAGGACGACCAGCTGCCCGCGGTGATCAACACGACGATCAGCATCATCAACCACGACGACCCCGAGCTGATCCCGCCGTCCGACGGTGCGTTCGCGAGCCCGGCGGAGCTGAGCTTCCCGATCATGGGGCTGCCGAACGGCACGTACACGATCCGGCTCGACGCGCAGGACGAGTCGGACAACCCCGCGAGCGACGAGATCACGATCACGGTCGAGGGCTCCGAGATCCCGACGACCGACGACGGCGCCGACGACAGCGGCGAGGACGACGGCGTCGGCACCGACGGTGGCAGCGACGACGGCCCGTCCGACGACGACTCGGGCGACGACGAGGACGGCTCCGCATCGGGCGGCAGCGGCGGCAGCGACGGCGGCCAGACCGGGGGCGAGCGCGGCGAGGAGCCCAAGGGCTGCGCATGCGCGACCGACACCAAGGCGCCGACCGGGCTCGCTGCGCTTCCGCTGCTCGCGTTGCTCGCGCTGCGGCGGCGCCGGCCGTGCTAGCCTGATCGCGGATGTGGTCCATCGCGTTGGCGCTCGCGTTCGGGAGCTCCGTACCGGAGCGCGCGCCGTGGACTCCGCCGCTTCTGCCCGCGCCGCTCACCGCCGATGCGCGGCCGCGGGCCGTGGGCACGCAGGAGATCCTCTACGTCAACTTCGACGGCGGGGTGCTCGTGGGCGGGTGCGGCAACCAGGCCCATCTCAACTGCAGCACACTCGCCGATCTGTTCGACGGCTACGTCGGTCCGTTCCGCGGCAACGAGACCCAGCGGATCTCCATCCTGCAGGCCACGCGCAAGACGCTGGCCGACTTCGGCGTGCGCGTCGTGGTCGAGCGTCCGCCCGAGGACGTCGACTACACGATGGTCATGTACGGCGACCTCGGCCCGCAGGACTTCGCCGGCATCGCGCCCTACATCGACTGCGAGGACGTCCACGCGAACGACACCAGCTTCTGCGCGGCGTTCGACACCTCGAACACCGGCTCGACGGTGATCCTGCAGGAAGCCGCACACACGTGGGGCCTCGAGCACGTCGACGCCGAGTTCGACGTGCTGAACCCGTTCAAGAGCTCGGGGCTGCACCAGACCTTCACCGACGAGTGCCACCGCATCGTCTCGAACACCGATCTCCAGCCCACGCCGGGCGCGTGCAACCAGATCCACACCAAGTTCTGCGACACCGGCTTCCAGAACAGCTGGCAGGAGATGCGGTACCTGTTCGGCGCGCCGGTGCCGGACACCTCGGCGCCCGAGCTCGAGATCACCTCGCCGGTCGAGGGTGAGAGCTACGTCCTGCCGATCACCGTGCCGTTGCTGGGCACGATCACCGACGACCTCGATCCGCAGTTCTACGACATCCAGCTGTTCATCGTCACCGAGGACGGCGACGTCGCGATCAGCGAGCCGCGCAGCGACATCGATCTCGACCTGCTCATCGAGAACGCGCCGCCCGACGACTACGAGCTCAAGGTCGTGATCACCGACGAAGCGGGCAACGTCGGCTCGGCCACGGTGTCGTTCACGATCCTGCCCGAGGGCAGCGAGCTGCCCAGCGACGACGAGAACGAGATCATCGAGGACGGCAGCGAGCCCACGTGTGCGCTCGCGGGGCGGACCACCTCGCCCTTCGCGCTGCTGCTCGTGCTCGGCTGCGCACGCCGTCCACGGAGGCGACGGCGATGAGCGCGGTCGCGCTCGTGCTCGCGGCCGCGACGATCGCGGCCCCGGCCGAGCCCCGCCATCGTCTCGACGCTCCGCTGCCGCCCGCCCCCGCGCATCGCTACGGAAACGACGAGCCCACGTTCCGCCGCACGCCCGGCGCGAACACGGTGCTGTTCGTGAACTTCGACGGCGTGGAGCTCGGCGACTGCAACCCCAGCAACAGCAAGAAGAACTGTCACTGGTACAACCACGATCCGATCCCGCCGTTCTCGGGTGACCTCACCGCGCGCGTGTCGGTGCTGCAGGCGATGCGACGACACGCCGATGCCTACGGGATCCGCATCACCGGCGTGCGTCCGCCCGCCGACGTCGACTACACGATGGTGGTCTACGGCGGTACCGAGGAAAAGTACGAGGCGCTGGGCAGCGCGCCGTCGGGCGATTGCTTCGACGAGAACCCGAACGAGATCGCGTTCGCGCACCTCGACGGCGAGCTCGCCGGCTGGATCACCGCGGGCGCGACCACGGCGCTCCACGAGGCGGCGCACACGTGGGGTCTCGACCACGTCGATCTCGAGGGCGAGATCATGTTCCCGAGCGGCAACAACACGCCGACCGCGTTCGACGACGAGTGCCTGCAGATCGTCGCGGACACCGAGCTCCTGCCCGGCGGCGAGTCGTGCCCCGATCTCAACGACGAGCTGTGCGGGCAGGGCGATCGGCAGAACTCGACGGCGGTGCTCACCGGGCTGTTCGGTGCGCCGTACGTCGACACGATCGCGCCGACGATCCGACTCGCGGAGCCCGAGGACGGCGCGTACTTCCAGGTGCCCGGCGACTTCGAGGTCGTGCTCGAGCTCGACGACGATCTGCACCCGCAGCAGTACGCGATGTGGGCGTGGTACGGCGACGGCGCGCGTCCGGCCGATGCCAAGCAGACGGTCGAGCCCGGCTTCGACGTCGTCGACCTGCCGGTCGGCACGTGGCAGTTCCACGTCGTCGTCGCGGACGAGGCCGGCAACGAGTCGCAGCTCGACTTCGAGGTCGAGGTGGGCGTCGATCCGCCGCCCGATCCGCCGGCGGACTCGGGGTGCGGCTGCGGACCTGCGACACCGCGCGCAGCCTGGCTCGCGATGCTTCCCATGCTGCTGGCGAGGCCGCGCCGGAGGCGGTAAGACTCGCCCTCGATGAGCCCGACGAGCATCGCATCGCGCAGTGCCGCGCTCCTCTTCGCCGTCACGCTGGCGGCCGGTTGCCCCGCGCAGGTCGACGTCGCCGCCGCGCGCCCCAAGGCGGTCGAGCCCGCGCCCGAAGACGACCCGCGGGTGGTCAAGGACGGCGAGGATCTCTACGCCGCCGATGCGCTCGCGAAGCGCGTGCAGCAGGAGGCCGAGGAGCCCACGACCACCGTCGGGCTCGGCAGTGGCAAGCCCGACGAGAGCAACGGCGAGTGTCGGCTGTTCGCGCCCGAGCTGCCGAAGCCGGAGTGCTGCAAGAGCGAGCTCGGCTTCGACGCGGAGCTCGTGCGCGAGGCGTGCGGCTTCGAGCTCTATCTCGGCGAGTCGTTCCAGTACACCTGCGGCTACTACTTCCATCGCGCCGGCGAGACCAGCTCGTGGTTCCGCATGTCGACGCTCCCCGGCGACACTCCGGCCGCCGCCGCCGAGACCCACGACCGCAAGCTGCAGCGCGTCGCGAAGGACGAGTCGCTGAAGTCGACGCCGGTGCCGGGGGTCGACGGTGCGCTGTGGAGCACGCACGACGGGCTACGCTGGGCATTCCTGCCCGGCTGGAGCCGGGTGCGGCAGCTGTCGTGGCGCACGAGCGAGTGCAGCGACGAGAAGATGGCGGGCGTGATCGCGAAGATCGTCGCCGCCGCCGAGCCGCCCGAGGGGGCGAGGCGCCAGTCGCTCGTACCGAAGGCGCGCGGCAAGAGCTGACGACGGGCGCCTGTCCGGATCACGGGGATTCCGTGATCGCGATCGTGATCGGCCCGCGTGAGGCCGCGCCACCGCCCGAATCACGGATCCGTGCGCGTTGCGGACAGTGGTCGTGCACGCCATGCTCGATCTCGTCTTGCGCGCGCCGCCCCCCGCCTCGACCGCCAGCTTCCGCCGCCACGATCCGCGGTTCGGGGCCGCATATGCCCGCTATCGCGGCACCGTGCGCGGCGCGCTCGCCCAGCTCGGCGTGCCCGATGCCGACCGCGACGACCTCGCGCAGGAGGTCTTCGTCGTGCTCTTGCGCCACCTCGGCCGGCTCGCGGACGACGACGGCGAAGCCGGCGGTCTGCGGGCGTGGATCTACCAGGCCGCGCGTCGCGTCACTGCGAACCACCGTCGCGCGCAACGTCGACGCGCGCGCCGCGAGGACGCCGTCGCGGAGCTGCTCGCGGACGTCGACGGTCCCCGTCGCGAGGCCGTGCTCGAGGCCACGATCGTGCTGGCGCGCTTCCTCGACGAGCTCGACGACGACGGCCGCGCGATCTTCCTGCTGTCCGAGGTCGACGGCCGTACGGGCCCGGAGATCGCCGAGGCGCTGGGCATCAACGTCAACACGGCGTACGCGCGCGTGCGATCGGTGCGCGCACGCCTGCGTGACATCGTCGACGGCGAACGCCATGCGGCATGGCTCGCGCTGCTGCCGTCCGCGCTGTCCCGCGATCCGAGCGCGATCGCTGCGGTGCTCGCTGCGCTCGGCCTCGCGGTGCTGCGCGTGTCGGTCCGCAAGCTGGTGCTCGGCGCAATCGTGGCCGTCGGGCTCGGCGCGTTGCTGTGGCTCGCGATCGGTCGTGCGACGGGTCCCGGCGGTGGCCGCCCGGGGATGCCGGACGGAGTTGGCGGCGAGCGCGACGTCGCAGAGCGCGACGCGTCCACGGAGGATCCGCCGGACGAGGAGCCCGCGCTCCCGGGTGGCGGCCGGACCGGCAGCATCGCCGGGCGCGTGGCGACGATCGACGGTGCCGCCGTGCCCGGCACGCGCGTGTGCATCGAGGAGCGGCGACGCGAGCTACGCCCTGCCCCGCCTCGTTGCGTCGACGCCGATCCTCGAGGTGCGTATCGGATCGACGGGCTCGCACCTGGGCTCTACGCGCTCGCCACCACGGCGCCGCAGCACGTGGAGGCGCTGCTCTCCGACGCGCACCAGCGGGTGCGGCTCGTCGCGGGCCGCAACCGCGGCGGCGTCGACATGCTGCTGCGCAAGGGCGGCGAGCTCGTGCGCGGCACCGTGCTCGACGCGACCGGCGGCGTGATCGAAGGTGCGCTCGTGCGACCCGACGACGTCGCGACCGCCACGTTCGCACGCAGCGACGCCGACGGCCGCTTCGAGCTCTGGCTCGACGCGAGGGCGGCGCCCGAGCTGCTCGCGCACGCCGACGGCTACGCGTCGGGCGCGGCGGAGCTGCACTGGCCCGCGCGCCAGGATCTCGAGCTCGAGCTCACGCCCGAGGCGACGATCGTGGGTACGGTCGTGGACGAAGCGACGGGCAGGCCGGTCGCCGGCGTCGCCGTCATCTCGCGCGCACCGCTGATGGTCGCGTATCGCAGCGTCGCCGACGAGCCCGCGACGATCACGGATGCGGAGGGTCGCTTCGAGCTGCGCGGGCTGTCGCCGGGTCGGCACCACCCGATGGTGCAGAGCGGCGAGTGGGCCGGGCTCGCATCCCGGCCCGTGTTGCTCGCGATCGGCGACGCGGAGCGCGACCTGACGATCGCCGTGCGGCCCGCTCGTCGCGTGCAAGGCATCGTCGCGTTCGCCGACGGGGGTGCGGCCTGCGCGGGTGCACGGGCGCTCGTGCGTGACGTCGTCGGCGACGTCCTCGAGAGCTCGCGCGCCGACGGCGAAGGTGCGCTCGAGCTGGGCGGGCTGCCGCCGACGCAGCTGCGCCTGGTCATCGAGTGTCCGGACGCGATGCCGCTCGAGCTCGATGTCGATCTCGGCGCCGAGTCGCTGCTCGAGCAGAGCTGGAGCGTCACGCGACGGGCCGGCGTCCTCGTTCGCGGTCGACTGCTCGGGCCCGGCGGTGACCCGGTGCCGCTCGCATCGCTGTATGCGACCCGCGGAGAGCCCGCGCCCGACGGCAGCGACGTCGCCGACGACGCGCACACCGATCGGCAGGGCCGGTTCGAGCTCGGGCCGTTGCCGGCGGGCACCTACGACCTATACCTGCGTGCCGAGGGCCACGGAGACCTCCCGAGTCCCGCGAAGGTCACGATCGCCGCCGCAGACCTCGACCTCGAGCTCACGGCGTCCGCGAGCTCGTGGCTCGAGGTTCGCACCGTCGATGCGAGCGGCGCGATCGTGCCGGAGGTCGAGGTGCTCCATCGCGACGAGGCACGCGGCGGCGGCTATCGAGTCAGTGGTGCCGACGGCATCGCGCGGTTCGACGTCGTACCCGGGCGCCATCGATTTCGCGAGGGCGTGCCCGGCGAGGCGGGCAAGCCGGTGGACGACGCCACCTTCGCGGACGCGCTGCTCGTCGAGCTCGAGACGCCGGGCGACCGCATGGTGGACCTCGTGGTCGCGCGCCGCGACGGCACGCTGCGCGGCCGCGTCGTCGACGAAGACGGCGCGCCGATGGGCGATGCACGCGTCGTCGTGCTCTCTGCCGACGAGATGCCGGACTGGTTCGGCGAGCCGAAACGGCAGCGCATCGCTGCGGGCTGGGCCGACGATGCGGGGAGCTTCACGATCGATCGGCTCGTGCCGGGGCGGTACGCGGTACGTGCGGAGACACCGGGAGGAGTCGCGGGCAAGCTGGTCGCGGCGCAGACGGGCGGCGACGTGGTCGTGGCGCTGCCGGCGAGCGGCACGCTCTGCGGCACGGTGATCGTGGCGGGCGAGGCGGAGCTCGCGAGCGAGCTCGCCATCGCGGTGCGCAGCTCCGACGATCGACTCGTGCGCCAGCGCTTCGTCGCGAAGGGCGGCGCTTGGTGCATCGAGGATCTCGCGCGCGGGGAGGCGACGGTGGAGGCGTCGACAATCGCCGGCACTGCGACGACCAAGGCGACGGTGCCGGCCGGCGGCACCACCTCGGGCGTCGTCCTGAACGTCGTCGCGCGCGGGCGGGCGCGCGGGCGCATCGTCGATGCCGACGGCGGCCCGGTGCCCGGCGCCTTCGTCTCGATCGCGTCGAAGGGCGGCGGCCTGCACTCGGCGATCGAAGGCGCACGCAACGAGTCCGACGCCGACGGCACGTTCGACGTGCCCGGCCCCGCGGGCGAGGTCTCGATCGTCGTGCTCGCCCCCGGTGGATTCGAGACGCGCAGCCTGCCCGCGCTGCTCGCATCGGGCACGGCCACCGAGCTCGGCGACGTCGCGCTCGCGAGAAAGCGTTGAGCCGCGTTCGTCTGCGCCGACGCGTCGCGTGTCGCGGACGGCCGTGTCGCGCTACGTCGGCCAGCGTCCGCTGTCGAACACCACGCGCGCGTACGGGGGCTCGTCGCCCTCGTGCCCCACGAGCCGGACGCGCACCTGCCAGCCGCTGCCCTCGCGGTACACCTCGACGATGCCCGCGTTGAGTCGGCGATAGGGATTCGCCGCGAGCTCGGGCAGCCCCGACAGCAGCTTCGCCTCGCAGCGCACGCCCGCCGCGGTCTCGAGCTCGCGCGCCAGCTCGGCGGACTCGCTGGAGCCCGCCCGCACCAGCACGTTCTCGTAGTTCGTCAGCGCCGACGAGACGACCTGCAAGATCGGTGCGGTGTCGGCGATCCGCAGCTCGCACACCGTGCCGACGTGCACGTCGCCGGAGAGCAGCACGATGCGCTGCTGCGGCGCGCGCCGCCGGTGCTCGAGCAGGCGATGCACGAGTCGGTCGCGCTGGCCGGCCTGGTGCGGGTGCGACCACTGCTCGTGCGCTGCGCTGCCGCGCGGTGCGAGAATCCCCGCGCTCGCCACGACCCACTCGGCCGCGTGCACGAGCGGCACCGAAAGCCCCAGCATCAGCACCGGGCGCTGCACCTCTTCGTCGAGGAAGCGATCGAGCTTCTGCCACTGCGCCTCGCCGAGCACCTCGATGCGCTGCTCGAGCGCGATGCGCTGCGAGCGGAGATCGAGCACCAGCCCTGCGACCGGTCCCCACGCGAAGCGCGTGCTGAATTCGTCGGGGCGCGGGCGATCACACGAGCGCAGCGCCTGGTAGTCGTGGAACGCATCGAGGGCGCCCGCCGCGAACGTGCGCCAGCGTTCCTCGCGGTGCACCGGATCGGTGCCGAAGTTGTCGACGAGCTCGTGGTCGTCGAGCATGCAGAGCGTGGGGAACTGGGCCTGCAGGCGCGCGAACGCGGGCACCTTCCAGAACACGCGATAGCGCCGCTGCACGATCGCCCGCACCTCCGCGCGCGAGCACTCGAGCACCGTCTTGCGCCCGGGCGGTGCCACGCGTGCGAAGGCCGCGTCGTCGAAGAGCGACTGCCCGGCCGGCAGGTCGGTGTACATCTGGTCGCCGAGCAGCAGCACGCCGATGGCGCCGTGCTGCTCGAGCAGCTCCGGCAGCTCCTGCAGCACCTCGGTCGCGCCGGGCTGGATCGAGCCGTCGTCGGCGAACGGCTGGTGGCAGCTCGCGAGCGCGATCGCGAAGCGCTCGGGTGCATCGTGCTCGCCCTGCGGCGCGGTGGTGAAGCGGCCGGCACCGATGAACGTGCCGTCGTCGGCGTGGATCTCGAAGCGATAGCTCGTGTGCGGCGCGAGCGTTGCTGCCCCGATGTCGCCGGGGATCCGCACGGACGTAGTGCGATCGCACGCCGGATCCTCGGGCACCTCGAAGCGGCCGCGGTGCACGAGCTCGCCGTCGGCGCGCTCGAGCAGCAGCGTGTGGGCGCCGGTGCAATCGCTGCGCAGCCACACGCGCGCGCTGCAGTGATCCGGGATCCCGACCGCGACGAGCCGCGTCGCCTCGCCCTCGAAGAAGTCCGACTTCGCCGCGCGCCGTTGCAGCCGCGCATGCGTGCCGGGGATCCGCGCCGCGATGCGCCGCCGCAGCAACCATGCCCCCGCGCCCAGCGCGGCCATCGCGACCAGGCGCAGCGTCTTCGCCCGGGCGGCCCGCTGTCGCGCGCGACTCACTCGGCGCCGCAGCTCCACTTGCCGATGCCGGTCCACTTGCCGCCCGGGCCCGTGAACACCTGATCGCCCGCGCTGCCGTCCTGGCTGCTGCGGCGGATCCACAGCTCGGCCGACTTGTCGCCGTCGAGATCGAACGTGCCGCGCAGCTCGAAGCTGTCGGGCTTGTTGCGGTTCTTCTCGACCAGCTCGAGCTTGCCGAAGTCGCCGCCGCGCACCACGAACACACCCGACCAGACGTAGCTCTCGTCGATCTGCGGGTTGGGGATGTGCGCGGTCACGATCTTCTCGGCCTTGCCGTCGCCGTCGAGGTCGGCCTCGGCGACCTGGTCGATCGTCGTCTCGCCGCTCGCGCCCGCCGCCTTGATCGCCGCGACGATCTGGTCCTTGTCGCTCTCGTTCAGCACCGTCTTCGGCGGGCTGGTGGTGTCGTCGCCGCTGCGCGTGACGATCTTGATCGCCGACGGCGGCCACGTGCCGTACACGAAGTCGGCGCCCTCGGTGATGCCCTCGACCGCGATCGCGACCTTCTTGCCGGTGCCGCCCAGGCACTGCGGCTCGGTGGGCTCGCCGGCCTTCTTGTTGAACGACGAGAACTTCGACGCGATGCGCACGTCGGTGCCGGCGGGCACCATCTTCATGCAGTCGGCGCCGGGCAGGATCTTCTTCTTGTCCTTGTCGAAGCACGCCAGCGGATAGAGCGCGCCCTCGACCCCGAAGAACACCGCGCTGGTGTCGGGCGGCACGGGACCTTCGACGGCCTGATCGCCGTCGGCGACCTGCAGCGTGCCTTCTTCGCCGGCGTCGTCCTTCGCGGCCTTGCCGTCCTTCGCGTCCTTGGCGTCCTTCGCGTCCTTGCCGTCCTTCGCGTCCTTGCCGTCCTTCGTCTCCTTGGTGTCCTTGGCCTCTTCCTTCTTGCAGGCAGACGCGACGAAGGCGAGCGACAGCGCGAGGGATCCGACGAGCGTGCGGGTCGACATGCGAGCCGATCTAGCACGATCGCCGCCGCCCTTGCATCCGCCTACCTTCAGTAATCCACCCGTTTTCCGTAGGGGAGCCCTTCGCCGCGGGCGATCGCATGCACCAGCTGCGTGCGCGCGGGTGCGGGCGGCCGCCGCATGTGCGCGACCATGTCGCCGAGCCCCTCGAGGGTCAACGGGAACATCGCGAACACGCGACGGACCTCGGCGATCGTCGGCGCATCCCAGATGTCGGGGCGCTCGGGGTTGAGCCACGCCGCGTAGGGGAAGCGATCGGCCAGGCGTGCGAGCCAGGTGAGCCCGACCGGTCCGCCGCCGCCCTGCCACCAGTCGGCCGACGACATCATCAGCTCGCCGGGATGCATGTATGCGTCGCCGACGAAGATGAGCCGCCAGCTCGGATCGAGATCGCGGACGAGATCGGGCGTCGCGATGCCGCGGGTGAAGAGCGCGTCCTCGTACACGCGGCCGTACACGCAGTTGTGGAAGTAGTACGAGCGCAGCTCGCGGAAGCCACCGCCCGCCGTCGCTGCGGAGAACAGCTGACCGACGAGCTGCGCGAACGGATCCATGCTGCCGCCGACGTCCATCAGCAGGAGCACGCGCACGTCGTTCTTGCGCGGCGGACGGAAGGCGAGCTCGAGATCGCCGCAGTTGCGCGCGGTGAGATCGACCGTCTCGTCGAGATCGAGCTCCTGCTCGTCGCCCTTGCGCGCCATCTTGCGCAGCTTGCGGAGCGCCGCCGCGATCTGCCGCGTGTCGAGCACGAGGTCGTTGCGGTAGGCACGGAAGCGGCGCTGATCCGCGACCGCGAGCGCGCTGCGGCCCCCGCCCTGCCCGCCCATGCGGATGCCGCTGGGATTGATGCCGCCCTGCCCGAACGGCGACGTGCCGCCGGTGCCGATCCAGCGGTTGCCGCCCTCGTGGCGCTTCTTCTGCTCGGCGAGCCGCTCGGCGAACAGCTTGCGCAGCTCCTCGAGATCGAGCGACTGGATCGCGGCCCGCAGCGCAGGATCGAGATATGCGAGCTGCTTCGGGTCGCGCAGGTAGGCCTCGAGCTCGGCGAGGATCTTCTCGCCGTCCGCCTCCACGCCGTGGAACACCTGCGCGAACGCCTGGTCGAACGCGTCGTACTGCGTCTCGGAGGCGCAGCAGAGGCAGCGCGCGACCTGGTAGAAGCCGCCGAGCGTCTGCTCGTGCAGGCCGTCCTTCACCGCGCGCACGAGCGCGAGCCAGTTGTGCGTCGTGACCGGCACGCCGCGCTGGCGCAGCGCGAAGAAGAAGTCGAGGAACATCTACCTACCCACCGCTCCGCGTCGGGCCTTGCGCAGCACCGTGTCGACGTCGGTTTCCTTCTTGAGCAGCGCGCCGAGGAAGGGCAGCCCCGCGCCGAGCAGCTTCGCGGGCTCGATGCCGGCGAAGCGCAGCGCCGACAGCCAGTCGACCAGCTCGCTGGTCGACGGCGGCTTGCGCAGACCCTCGGTCGCACGCAGCCGGTAGAAGGCCTCGAGCGCGCCCGCGAGCAGCTGCTCGTCGACGTCGGGGTGGTGCACCTTCACGATGCGCTGCATCAGCTCGCGATCGGGGAACTCGATGAAGTGGAACACGCAGCGGCGCAGGAACGCGTCGGGCAGCTCCTTCTCGTTGTTGCTGGTGATGATGACGATCGGTCGCACCGTCGCGGCCACCGTGCGGCCGGTCTCGGGGATCGTGAAGCTCATCGTGTCGAGCTCGTGCAGCAGATCGTTGGGGAACTCGAGGTCGGCCTTGTCGACCTCGTCGATCAGCACGACGCTGGGGCTCGAGCGCTCGAACGCGCGCCCGAGCGGGCCGAGCTCGATGTAGCGCGAGATGTCGCCGACGTCGCCGCTGCCGAAGCGGCTGTCGTGCAGGCGCTTCACGGTGTCGTAGGTGTAGAGGCCCTCGGTCGCCTTCGTGGTCGACTTGATCTGCCAGCGCTCGAGCGGGAGATCGCGGGCGGCGGCGAGGTTGATCGCCAGCAGGGTCTTGCCGGTGCCCGGCTCGCCCTTGACCAACAAGGGCCGCCCGAGGTGGACCGCCACGTCGACGGCGGTGCCGAGCTCTTCGGAGACGATGTATCGCGGGGTGCCGCGGAAGCTTTGTTGCGGTGCCATCGAGCGCGTTGGAGTATGGCATACGCGCCGTGCCGATGCTCCGCCGCCACCTGCTCCGAATCGCGCTCGTGACGCCCGTCGCGTGCGATGCCGAGGAGCCCGAAGCGATCGCGCGCGCGAGCGAGGCCGTGCCGGATGCCGATGCGCCGGCGGCGAGCTCGAGCGACGACGCGAAGGGCGACGCGGACACCGACGACGACGCGGCCGCCGACGGCGATCGTCCCGCTCCCGATCCGGCTGCAGCTGCGCCGGCACGTGCTGCAGCCGTGCGGCTCGGCGCCGTCGATCACGGCGGCGCGAAGGATGCACTCGCACGCGCGCTGATGGTGCGTGGAGCCGCGGAGGCGCAGCCGCTCGAGATCCGCCGCGCCGATCGGGCCGCGATGATCTACGCCGAGCCGAGCTTCACGTCGGCGTTCCGCGGCAAGCTCCCGCACGGGCAGAGCTTCGCGGTGTTCGAGATCCGCGGCCCCGATGGCGAGTGCCGCGGCGCTGGTTGGGCGCGAGTCGGCCGCGGCGCATGGGCGTGTCTCGAGCGCACGAGCGCATCGAAGCGCGCGCCGATCGAGCTGCCGGTGCTCGCGAAGGGCCAGCTCACCCCGCACTTCTATGCGCGGCTCAGCCGCAAGAGCAAGAAGGGCGAGGCCCCACCCGCGGGACGCTGGCGCTCGCGGGCCTCGCTCGCCGCCGGCGAGCCACCGGCGGACGTGCTGGTGCTCGAGCACGACTACGCGTTCGAGCGGCGCCGTCCGTCGAGCCACGGCACGCTGCTCGTCGACTCCAGCTCACGCGTCGTGCGCGAGGCCGACGTGCGCCGGCTCGAGCCCAGCGCGTTCGCGGGCCACGACGTCGTCGCAGAGCCGTTGCCCGACGACCGCCGGCTGGCGTGGAGCATCACGTGGCCCCACGCCTCGATCCGCGCCGAGCCCCACGTCGACGCGAAGCTGGTCGCGCGCATCGTGAACCAGGCCGAGCTGTTCGTGAGCGACGAGGTCACGCGACGGCGCGGCACGAACTGGATCGCGGTGGCCGGCGAAGACGCGGGCTGGGTCGATGCCGAGGAGATCCGGCGGTGGTTCCCCGCCGCGCCGCCCGAGCGCATCGCCGACGACGAGCTGTGGATCGACGTCGAGCTCGATCAGCAGACGCTCGCGGTCATGCTCGGCGACACGCCGTTGTTCGTCACGATGATCGCGAGCGGCAACCACAAGCACCCGACGCCGACCGGCGTGTTCCGCATCAAGTCGAAGATGTCGACCTCGACGATGGACTCGCAGCCCGGCGAGGAAGAGCCGTACTCGGTCGAGGCCGTGCCGTGGGCGCAGTTCTTCCACAAGCGCTACGGGCTGCACGGCACCTTCTGGCACAACCGCTTCGGCCGACGCACGAGCCATGGCTGCGTGAACCTGTCGGCCAAGGATGCACGGCTCGTCTACGCGATGACGACGCCCGATCCGCTGCCCGGCTGGGCGATGGCGTTCACGCACCCCGAGGAGCTCGGCACCGTGGTGCGTGTGCGCAAGCTCGACGCACCGGTCGTCGATCGTCGTCAGGACGCGGACGAGTAGCTATCCCGGTACGTCGGAGAGCGCCGAGCGACCGATCGCGGCGACGTACCAGTCGCCCCACTCGAGCCGCATGTGCACCGAGATGTGCTGGTCGTCCGGACCCAGGTTCGTCATCACGCCCTGCTTGCCTGGCTGCTGGCCGGGGAGCTGGCCCGGCAGCTTGCGCGGCTTCACGCCGCGCAGCGTGACGATCGCCCGCGGCTGGTAGGCCGCCGGCACGAGCTCCACGTTCTCGATCTCGACGGCGGTGCCGGCGAGCGTCTCGATCGTGTCGGAGAGCGCGAACGTGCGCGCCGCGTCGATCGTCTGCAACCGGCGCAGCGCCGACTCGAGCGCGACGCCCGGGGCTTCCTTGCCGAACGAGCGCGCGGCGTAATAGGCCTGGCCGAGCTCGTAGAAGAACGACACCACCTGTCCGCGCGGCAGCCCGGCATCGACACCGAGCTCGGTGCGGAACGCCTCGGTGCCGGTGCGCGACACGATCTCGCGCAACCGGTCGTAGGCATCGTCACCGGAGAGCTCCTCGGCGTCGACGAGCGACTCGACGGCGGCGACGAAGCCCTGCAGCACCGGCAGCCCATCGTGCTCGATCGCACCGAAGATCGCGGACACCGCCTCGCCACGGACCTTGCGGGCGAAGCTCGGCGAGGTGAGCCGGCGCGCGCCGTCGACGTCGCCGCGGCCGAGCGCACCCAGGAACTGGCGCGAGCGCGTGGTCGCACGCTCGACCTGCGACTCGGCGTCGTCGAGCTCGGGCTTCTGCTCGAGCATGCGCGTCGCCTCGGCGATCGGGATCGCGAAGCCGCCGTCCTTGTCGCGCCACGTCCAGGTCACCACGGCGACCGCACGACCGGCTTCGTCGAGCACGGGTCCGCCGCTCTGGCCGCGCTGCACTGCCGCGCTCACGCCGACGAACGCACCCGGACCGGCGGCGGGGTTGTAGACCGCGAGCCGCTCGACCGTGCCGTGATCGAGCGAGAGCCAGCCGCCCTTCTCGTCGCCGCGCCGGAACGTGGTGACCGCGTCGTGCTCGTGCAGGTAGCGACCGACCGGGAGCACCTTGCGCGTGGCCAGCGGGAGGTAGGGCAGCGTGTCGGTGGTCTTGATGCGCAAGAGCGCGAGGTCCTGCTCCGGATCGGTGTAGACGACCTGGATGCTCTCGTAGCTCCGCGCGGGCTCGCTGTCGGGAAAGGAGACGGACTCGATGTGGTCGGCGTCCTCGATGACGTGGCGGTTCGTGATCACGTAGCCGCGCGGGTCGATGACGAAGCCCATGCCACGGCCGACGTCGGTCTCGATCACCGCGATCGCCTGGCGCGAGCGCCCGAGCTGCGCCGTGTTGCCGCCGCGCGGATGATCGGCGCCTTCGTGGACGGTCACATCGCCGTACGTGCGGCCACGGGCGCTGGCGCAACCCGAGCCCGCCGCGAGCAACACGGCGACGCCGAGCCCCCACACCGCCGCCGTTCCACCAAGACCAGTCCGTCCACGCGCCGCGAAGAGAGCCACCATCTCAAGGTAGTGGAGCTGGTGCCACGAGGCCAAGGGGCGGCCGTCTTTTTTTCTGCGATGGCCCGATGCGGTCCGCTGCCGCGGCTGCGTTCGTCGGGCCGCCCTTCGCGCCGTCCATGCACGGATCTCGACCGCTCACGGTGGCCGGCTCGGAATCGTCGACGAAGCTGGTACGTTAGCGGGCGCCATGGATGTGGAGCTGCGCGGCCTCGGCAAGAGCTACGACGGACTCGGCTGGGCGTTGCGCGGCGTCGACTTGAAGGTGCGCTCGGGCAGCATCGTGGGGCTCATCGGTCCGAACGGCGCCGGCAAGTCCACCGCGCTGCGCATGGTCGCGACGGTGATGGAACCGAGCGAAGGCTCGATCGTGTACGATGGTCGACTGCCTGCGGCGGGGGCCGACGAGCAGGCTCTGCGTCGCCACATCGGCTTCCTCGGCGACGGCAATCCTCTGTATCGGCAGCTCACCCCGCGGGAGTACCTGCGCTTCTTCGGGCAGTGCTTCCGCATGGAGGCGCGCGCGCTGGCAGAGGCGATCGACGAGGTGCTCGTGACGTTCGCGCTCGAGACCAAGGCCGACACGCCTGCGGGCGAGCTGTCGAAGGGCATGCGGCAGCGCCTGCTCATCGCGCGCTGCCTGCTGCACCAGCCGCGCCTGCTGATCCTCGACGAGCCCGCCGACGGGCTCGACCCCCGCGGCCGCAGCGACCTGCGCCGCATCCTCGCCGACGTGCGTGCCCGCGGGGTGACCGTGCTGATCTCGTCGCACATCCTGCGCGAGCTCGACGATCTGTGTGACGAAGTGGCGATCCTCCAGCGCGGCCAGATCGTCGTCGCGGGACCTGTGACCGAGATCATCTCGCGGTACGAGGTGGCGCGGTTCGTGTATCAGCTCCGCGTGATGCCCGAAGGCGCACCGCTCGCCGCCGCCGTGCTCGCCCGCCACCACGCGCTCGTCGAGTCCGAGAGCGTCGTGGAGGGCCTGCCCGCGATCTCGCTGCAGTGGCAGCGCGACGAGGCCGCGATGGCCGAGCTGCTCGCCGAGCTGTGCGCCGCCGGCGTCCGCGTCGTCACCTGCAGTCGCGTACGCAGCCGCCTCGAAGACGTCTACGATCGCATCTCCGAAGACCGCGTGAACTGAAACGGAGCCGCCCCATGCCGCCACTCGACCGCTCCCCGCTCGCCCGTCTCCGCATCGCTGCGCTGCCCTTCGTCACCCGCAGCCTGCGCGGCGGCAGGGCGCGCCGGTTCGCCGTGCTCGCCCTCGTGCTCGCGCTCATCGGCAGCACGCTCGGCAGCTGGCTCGCGCTCGGCGACGGCGAGCTCGAGCGGGGCATCCGCGAGGACCTGCAGCTCGAGCCCCACCGGTACGAACGCGAGCACCGCGAGTTCCTGGTGATCGTCGACGACGATGCCTCGTACGAGCGGGCGCGTCGCGACCGCGAGTCGATGCTCGAGCGCGGCTCCACGATCGTGGCCGCGGGCGCGATGGCGGACCGTGCGATGCAGGCGCGGCACACCCTGCGCCAGGCGGTCGATGCCATCGGCGTCGAGGAGCTGATCGACCCGGACGACCGCGAGCTCCACCGCCGTGCTGCGCAGCTGCTCGGCGAGCACGAACCCCCGCGCATGCGCGCGCGCAACTTCGCCTGGGACAGCGGCGCCGAGGTAGAGCGCCTGCGCCGGATCGTCGACGCGCGCGGCATCCCCGCGCTCGAGCGCTACGCCTCGCCGCTCGGCGTGGGCTGGGCCGTGCGGCTGGTCGGCTTGCTGGCCGGCGCCGCGTTGCTCGTGCTGTTCGTCGTCGTCGGTCCCGTGCTCACCGGCATCGCGGTCGCGCAGGAGTCCCACGACAACACGCTGCAGCCGGTCGCCGGTACCGCGCTCTCGTCGCGACAGATCGCGCTCGGCCTCGTGCTCGGTGCGCTCGCACCCGTGGCGATCGTCGCGGTGCCGCAGCTCGTGCTCGCGGTGCTGGCCGGCGTGCTCGTCGGCGACGTGCTCGAGCTCGCCACGTTCTTCGCGCTGCTCGTGCCGTGCGCATGGGCGGCCACGATGCTGGCGCTGGTCGTCGGTCTCTTCGCCGGTCGCCGCCGCGGGACCGGGGCCATCGGCATCACGCTGCTCGCGGGGCTCGGCACCTGGCTGTGCGCCGGCATCCCGCTCGGCTTCGATCGCGTGAGCCGCTCGGACGCGGCCGTGATGACGATGCTCCCGAGCGGCGGCCTCGTCCGCGGGCTGCGCGAGACGTTCGTGGGCAGCATGCACGTGCAGGTCGACGACGCCGGGCTGTGGTGGCGGCTCCTCGCGGCCGCGATCGCATCGCTGGTGGTCGGTGCGCTCGCCCTGCGCGCGGCCGAGCGCCGCGTGCCCGGTCGCTTCGTCTCGCCGCTGCGCCGGCGCGAGGCGCTGGTCGGCTCCATCGTGCTCTCGGCACTCACGCTGCTCGCGGTCTCGACGTTCGGCGGTCCCGAAGCGGCGTTCGTCTCGCTCGCCGCGATGGTGATGCCGATGCAGGTGCTGCTGATGGCCCGCGTGCCGGCCGGCGATGCGCCCTCGGGCCGCGGCGTCGTGCGCCTGCCCGCGCTGCTCGGCGAGTTCGGCGTCTTCGTGGGGCTGCACTGCGTGCTCGCGCTCGCGATCGTCGGGCCCGAGTTCCTCGTGCGGCTCGCCGACTCCGGCACGCTCCACCTGCTGTGGGCGCTCGCCGTCGCGCCGCTCGTCGCCCTGCGCATCGTCGCTGCGCCGCCGCGCCTGCCCGCCTCGGTCTTCGCCGGCTTCGGGTTCGTCTGCGCGATCATCGAGTTCGTCTCCGGCACCGCGCAGGTGCTCGGCGACTGGCGCAACGCACCGCTCTTCCCGCTCATGCGCGTCAGCCCGGTGCTCGGGCTCCTGCACGTCGCGTTGCTGGTCGTGGTGCCGTGGGCGCTCGTCCGCGGGATCCGGCGCGCGTCCCGGAGCACGCCGGCATCCGCGGCTTGAGCCTCGACGGCGCGCAGGCGCCGGGCTAGGCTCCGCGAGGATGGCTCGTGCATCGCTGTCGCTCGCCTTCGTGTTGCTCGCGGGGTGCACGTGCTCCGACGCGAGCGAGCTCCCGCCGCGTCCCTCTGCACCGACCGCGCAGGCGGCCGCGGAGCCACCGGCAGCAGACGCGAAGGCAGCTCCGCCGCCGCTCAGCGAGGAGGATCAGCGTCTGCTCGCCGCCGATCCTGCGACGCTCTCGCCCGAGGATCGCCGCAAGCGTGCGTTCGCGCTGCGCCGCAAGATCATGCAGAACCCCGACTCGCCCACCGCGCGCATGCTCGAGGATCTGCGCAAGGCCCAGGAGGACGGCGAGCTCGAGGTGCCGAAGCCGGGCGAGACACCGCACTTCGAGGCGCGCACGCCCGGCAGCGCGCCGCAGGGTGGTCCGCCGCCGGCAGGCTCGCGTCCTGCCGCCGGTGCGCGCCCGACCGAGCCCGCCACTGCGACGACGGCATCGGGCGCGCCGTGAGCCCGGCGGGCTCGCTCGTCGCACCGGGCCTGCGCGAGCACACAGGCGGCGGCGCGCTGCACTGGCAGCTCTGCGACGAGGCGCGGCGCAACCCGATCGGCCCCGCCGCGCTCGCGTGGATCGCCGAGCGATGCACGACGCTGCGCGGTGAGCTCGTCGTGCTCGAAGGCGCAGGCACGCGGGTGTTCTGCGCGGGCTTCGATCTCGCCGCGCTGGCCGAGCGCGAGGGCGGTGAGCCGCCCGATCTACCGCTCGCGCGCGCGGTCGCTGCGATCGGCGCGGCCGATGCCACGTTCGTCGCGGTGCTGCGCGGGCACGCGATCGGTGCCGGCGTCGAGCTCGCCTGCGCGTGCGACCTGCGGGTCGCGCGACGCGGCATCGCGTTCGAGATCCCGGCGGCACGGCTCGGCGTGGTCTATCGCGCCGAGGGGCTCGCGCTGCTGCAGCAGGTCTTCGGCGGCGCGCTCACGCGCCGGCTCGTGTTGCTCGGCGAGCGGCTCGAGGTCGAGCTCGCGCATGCCCACGGTGCGATCGACGTGATGGTCGACGAGGCCGAGCTCGACGACGCCGCGGCCCGCGTGCTCGCGGCGCTGCGTCGCGGCGACCCCGATGCGCTGCGCGGCAACCGGACGCTGCTGCGATCGCTGCGGGTCGAGGCCCCGGCCGCGCTGCTCGCCGAGCACGCGGCACGCCGCGATCGGGCCTTCGTGGGCGCCGCGGCCCGCCTGCGCGAGCGCGCAGCGAAGCCCGAGCCACCCGCGAGCAGCGAGCCCGCCCCGGTGCTGCTAGGCTCCCGGCCCATGGCGATCCGCGAAGAGATCGAAGGCCGCGTGAAGCAGGCCCGTCGCGACAAGGACGAGCGCACGCTCAACGTCATCGGCATGCTGAAGAACCGCGTGCTGGTCGAGCTCAAGTCGGGCTCGGGCGCCGAGGACAACGACGAGCTGTGGCGGTCGGTGATCGCGGCGTACGTGAAGCAGCTGAAGAAGTCGATCCCCGACTTCCAGAAGGCCGGCGAGCGCGGCAAGGATGCGCTGGTCGAGCTCGAGTGGGAGATCGCGTTCTGCGAGCAGTTCCTGCCCAGCAAGCTCGACGAGGCCGCCACCGAGACGCTCGTGCGCGGGATCGTGGCGAGCCACGATCTCGGCGCCCAGGGTCCGAAGGCGATGGGCAAGCTGATGGGCCTGCTGATGAAGGAGCACAAGGACGCCATCGACAGCGAGCTCGCGAAGAGCATCGCGCAGCGCGTGCTCGCGGGCGGCTAGCGCTCGGGCCCGGCTCAGGGCGGCACGACGATCGGGCTGCGCTCGCGCCAGTCCGCGGCGATGCGCGGGCGCAGATCGTTGCCGGCGTGCGTGTTCCACACGAGCACGTCGCCCTGCTCGGTCGGTGCGTGGAGCAGCGAGGCGAGGCACTTCGCGGTGTACGTCGTCTCGAGCGCGAGCCCGTGCTCCGCGGCGAGGCGCTGCGCTGCGATCGCGGCCTCGGTCGGCACGCCATAGCCACCACCGACCTGCGCATGATCGATCTCCACGACGACGCCCGCATCGGCGAGCCAGCGCTGGGGTGAGCGCCCGCGCGCCTCGGGCAGGCCGCAGCGCACGAGCTCGCGGTGCGCTGTTGCGAGCAGGCGCCCGAACATGAAGCGGTTGAACGCCCAGCGCTCGACCGACGACACCAGCTGCAGCTTCGTGGAGACGCCGGCGAGCGCGAGCCCGAGCGCGAGCCCGACGCACGTGCCGGCCGAGCCGGCGGTCACGCGGATCGCGGTGGGGCGCGGCAGCTCGCCGGCGTCGATCTGCGCGGCGAGCTCGAGCGCGGCCTCGACGAAGCCGAAGCAGCCGAGCGCAGTGCTGGCGCCGGCAGCCATCCACACCCCGGCGCGCGGCGGACGGCGCCAGCCGTGGTACGCGAGCCACGCCCACGGCAACGCGGCGCGCGAGCCCACCGCCCAGATCCGTGCGCCGCTCGACACGAGCACCGCGTAGTTCGTGCGCACGTGCTCGGTCCACGGCTGCGTGAAGCAGAGCGCGTGCAGCTCGCGCCCGAGCGGCTGCAGGTGCAGCGCCAGCGCGAGCAGGTGATGGCTGCCCGTACCGCCGACCGACACGATGGGCGCGTCGCCGTCGTAGGGGGGATTGGCGAGCACCCACTGCAGCTTGCGGACCTTGCCGCCGCCGTAGATCTCGCTCGTCGCGTCGTCGCGCTTGATCCACACGCGCGTGCCGGCGGCATCGAGCCAGTCGGCGCGCTCCACCGCCGTCGGCAGCCGTGCCCATGCGAAGCGAGCGGGCGGATGCTCGAGCCGTGGCAGCAAGGGCCCGAGCTCGGGCAGCAGCTCCGCTGGGCGTCCGTTCATCCGGCGCCCGAGCTATAGCAGCCGCAGGCCCGTGGACGCGATGCGGGCGCACGCGCGTGCGCGAGATGGGCCCATGGCATCGGTGCGCGCGGCCCGGGCGCGCCGGCGCCGGGCGCCCTCGCGGGCGTCGTCCCACCGCCGCAGGCAGGCGCACGACATCGCCACAAAACGGCCGATTGTGGGGCATTGGCCCGGCAATGGCGGCCCCACCGACGCTCGCATCGCCCGGCGCTTCCGCGGCGAAACGGCACGCATGCGGCCGCCCGTGGATCGTGTCCGGATGCGGCACTCGCCCCCATTCGCACGCGGATCGAAAGTCCGTGTGCTAAGGTCGAAGCGTCGTGAAACCCTGTCCATTCTGCGCGGAACCGATTCAAGACGCGGCCGTGAAGTGCCGATACTGTGGCGAATGGCTCGACCCGAGCCAGCGCCCGTCGTATGACGCCGCGCCGAAGCCGGTGGTCGCCGCTGCGGCGCCCGTCGAGCCGATCGCAGCCGCGCCGGCTCCGATCGCCGCGGCTCCGATCGCCGCGCCGACGTCGGTCGCTCCGTCGCGCAGCTCGACGATCGTCGCACCCGTCGGTGCCGCGCGACCGGCCCCGATGGACCCGCAGCGCGTCGTCGATCCGAATGCGGTGACGCGCGTCGACATCGCGGCGCCGACGGCTGCACGCGCCGACGATCAGGCGCCACCGCGCGCTTGGGCCCCGCCGTCGTGGCTCGCCGATTCCGGACCGAGCCCGGCGCCCACGAGCACGACGCCGACGAACGGCGCATCGGCGGCCCCGATCGCGAGCACGACCGCGACGGGCACACCGGTGATCTCGGCGGTGCCGATGGCGAGCGGTGCGACGGTACCGGCCACGCCCGCACGCATGGAGCCGCCGCCGACGCTCGACGAGGTCGCGCTGCGGATGGAGCGGATCAAGGCCAGCGCCGCCGCGATCCGTCAGGCGATCGAGGTCGAGGCGCAGCGCGCTGCGTCGGCACCGAGTCCCGCGCCGGAGCTCGCACCCGCGCATCGCCATGCACCGGTCGCGGCGGCAGCGATGCCGATGCCGACCGACGAGGACGACTTCAGCGACGTGGCGCGGGCCGTCGACGCGCCCGTCGTCGATGCGGGGCTGCGCAGCTTGCCGCGCTCGTCGAGCGTCTCCGGTGCGTTCGACACCCCCGCTCCGCCGCCGCCGGCCGCCAACGATCTCGAGCGCTCGTTCCTCGGTGACGACGACTTCGAGGAATCCACCGACGACTTCGGCGAGGGCTCGATGGCCGACGGTGCAGCGTTCGCCGCCGCACCGCGACCGATCCCGTGGCGGCCGATCCTGATCGCGGCCGGCGTGCTCGTCGTCGTCGGTGCGTGGGTCTTCCGCGCGCAGCTGTTCCCCAGCTCGCCCACGCCGCCGTCCGACGAAGCGAGCGTCGCGGCCGAGGTGCGGCCCGGCAGCGTCGCGCCCGGCGAGACCAGCAAGCCGAAGCCGGATCCGAAGAACGATCCGCAGGCGGGCAAGGCCGTCACGCCCGAGGCCACGCCCGCCGCAGGTACGCCGCCCGCCGCAGGTACGCCGCCCGCCGCTGGCACCCCGCCCGCCGCAGGTACGCCCGCGGCCGGCACTCCGCCCGCGGCCGGCACCCCGCCCGCGGCCGGCACCCCCGCGACCGACCCCGCGCCCGCGACCAGCAAGCCCCGCGCGGCGCCGGATGCCGACACCGCTGCGCGGCTCGACGAAGCGCGCTCGCTCTACTCGGCGGCGAAGGGTGGCACGCGCAAGAAGAAGCTCGACGAGGCGCGCACGCTGCTGCAGGAGATCCTCACCACCGCGCCGACCACCGCCGACGCGCTGCTGTTGCTCGCGCAGATCCAGCTCGAGCAGGGCAAGGCCGACGCCGCGCTGCAGACGGCGACCCAGTGCACGCAGGTCGCCGCGGAGCTCGCGGACTGCTGGCTCACGATCGGCGTGCTGCAGCAGGACCGCAAGAAGAAGGGCGAGGCGCGCACGGCCTACGAGAAGTACGTCGCGCTCGCGCCCGACGGCCGCTACGCCGGCGACGTGCGCAAGCAGCTCGCGCGCTTGAAGTAACGCGCTCGCTCAGCCCGCGCCCGTCGACTCGAGCTCGGCGGTCGCGAGCTCCCACGCACTCGTGGCGCTCTCGAGCGCCGCGGCGTCTCTCTGGTACTCGGCCAGCAGCGCCTGTCGGCGCGGCGGATCGTCGTAGGTCTCGGGCCTCGCGAGCTCGAGGTTGCGCTGACGCTGCGCCGCCTCGATGCGCTCGATGGTCGCCTCGAGCTCGCCGATCCTCGCGCGCAGCGGACCGAGCGTCTTGTTGCGCTGGCTGCGGGCCTCGGCCTCGGCACGCCGGCGCGCCTTGTCCTGCTCGCGGTTGCGCGGCGGCTCGGGCTCGGCCTTCGCACGCGGTGCGGAGTCCGGCGTCGCGACGCTCGGGACCGCCTGCTTCGTCGGCTTGCCGGGCTTGCTCTCCAGCCCGCGATGGCGATCGATGTACTCGTCGAGCGTGCCCGGATAGGGCTCGACGCCGCCGCCCTCGACGTTCCAGATCTTCGTGGCGAGCCGGCGCACGAAGCTGCGGTTGTGGCTGACGAACACGAGCGTGCCGTCGAACGTGTCGAGCGCCTCGGCCAGCGCCTCGGACGAGGCGAGGTCGAGGTGGTTGGTGGGCTCGTCCATGAGCAGCACGTTGCCGGGCTCGACGAGCAGCCGCGCGAGCGCGACGCGGGCCCGCTCGCCGCCGGAGAGCACGCCGATCGGCTTGTCGACGTCCTCGTCGTGGAACAGGAACGCGCCGAGCAGCGTGCGCACGCGCGTGTTCGACAGATCACCGCCCTGCGCCACGGTCTCGAGCACGGTGCGCCGCGGGTCGAGCGTCTCGGCGTGGTGCTGCGCGTAGTAGCCGACCTTCACCTTGTGGCCGAGCTCGATCGTGCCCGAGCTGGCCTTCAGCTCGCCGGCGATGATCTTGAGGAGCGTGGTCTTGCCGGCGCCGTTGACCCCGATGATCGCGATGCGATCGCCACGCGCGACGCGGAGGTCGACGTTCTTCAGCACGGCATGGTCGCCGTAGGACTTGGCCAGGTTGCGGACGCGCAGCGGCTCGCCGCCGGAACGCTCGCCGGCCGTGAAGCGGAAGCGGATCGTCTCGCGCTTCTGCAGGGTCTGCACGTCGTCCATCTTGGCCAGCGCCTTCACGCGGCTCTGCACCGCGCGCGCCTTGTTGGCCTGCGCCCGGAAGCGCTCGATGAACTCCTCGGCCTTCTCGCGCTCGCGCGCGAGGTTCTTCGCGGCGTTGGCGAGCACGATCTCTTCTTCGGCGCGCTGCTTGAGGTAGGCCTCGTAGTCGCCGCGATAGCTGCGTAGCCCCTCGGGCTCGAGCGAGACCACGCGCTCGATCTGTTCGTCGAGGAACTCGCGGTCGTGGCAGATCAGCACGAAGCCGGCCGGGTAGCCGCGCAGGAACGCGCCGAACCACGACACGGTGGGCATGTCGAGGTGGTTGGTGGGCTCGTCGAGCAACAGCAGCTCGGGCCGACCGAAGAGCAGGCCCGCCAGCGCGGCGCGCATCTTCCAGCCGCCCGAGAGCTCGCCGAGATCGCGGCCCTCGTCCTTCGCCGCGAACCCGAGCCCGGCGAGGATGCGGCGCGCCTGGTGCTCGGAGTAGTCCTGCTCGAACGAAGCGATGCGGCCGTGGATCTCCGCGAGCCACTCGGCGGCGGTGAGGATGCGCTGCTCCTCGCCTTCCTTCTCGGCGGCGGCGAACTCGGTCTCGGCGCGCTCGCGCTCCGTGTCGAGCTCGCTCTTGCCGGGCACGGCGGCGAGCACCGATCCGAGCAGCGTGCGCCCGCCCTGCACGTCGAGGTCCTGCGGCAGGTAGCCGATGCGCAGCTGCTTCCGCATGCGGATCGCGCCGGAGTCCGGACGCTGCTCGCCGGCGATCAGCCGCATGAGGCTGCTCTTGCCCGAGCCGTTGGGCCCGATGAGCCCGATGCGATCGCCGGCCGCGATGCGCAGATCGACCTCGTTCAGCAGCGTCTTCTTGCCGAACGTCAGCGAGGCGTGCTCGACGATGACCAGGCTCACGGCGAGGGTGCGCTTAGCACGGGCGGTTCGCGCCGGCAACGGCGCGCCGCGTCCCTGGCAGGTCGTGCGCGCTGGACTATGCTGTCGTGGCGAGGAGCCGCGTGACGGAGCCGACGATCGATCCCGAGCTGCTCGAGCGCCTGCGCCGCGGCGTGCCGCTGCGGCTGTCCGCCGGCGGCACGTGGTGGTTCGGCGACGAGCTGGTCACGCACGCCGGCGTCGCGCGAGCGCTGACCGACGGCGTGGATCTCGAGCACGGCGAGCCGATCGTCGCGCTGGGCAAGCAGTGGTGCTACGTGACGATCGACGACACGCCGCTGTTCGTCGACGCCGTGCTGGCCGAGGGCGATGCGCTGCAGGTACGGCTCGACGACGGGCGCGTGCTGCCGCTCGACACCGCCACGCTGCGCGAGGACGGCGAGCGCGGGCTCTCGTGCGCGGTGCCCTCGAAGCGCAGCGGCACACCGCTGCGGGCCCGCTTCACCAACCGCGCGCAGGCCGACCTCGCACCGCTGCTCGAGTGGGATGTGGCGGCCGATCACGCGACGTTGGTGCTGGGCGATCGCCGCATCGCGATCTCCCGCTAGCTCGTCGCGGTCGCCGACTCCACGCGCCACGCCCGGCCTTCGTGCGCGAGCGCGATGCGGATGCGCGTGCACAGCCTGCGTACATCGACGAGCTGCACCGTGACCGTGGCGCGCTTGCCCTTCGGCTGCAGCACGACTGCCGCGTCCGCCCCGGCGACGACGCGCGGCCGCAGCACGCCGTCGCGGCTGGCGTCGTCCACCGCGAGCTCGTACACCAGCTCGCCGAGCCCGGGCTTCGCCGCGCGCAGATCGTCGGGCCACCACGCGTCGTCGACGAACGCGTACTCCACGAGCCGCAGCTCGAGCGCGCGCAGCTCGAGCACGATGCGCGGCAGCTCGGCGACGGCATGACGCAGCTCGACGTCGGCGCGGGCGATCGCGTCGCGATCGAACTGCAGCGGTCGCACGCGCTCGCGCGCCCACGGCCCGATGCGGATCGCCCCGCCCTGCTCGGCCACCGGCAGTGGCAGCTCGAAGCCCGGCGCGACCACGAGCTGCTCGCGCTTGCCGGCCGTCGTGATCGCCGACGCGGAGATCGGCGTCGTCGAGATCCGCAGGCGCGTCGCCGGCACGCCGTGTCCGGTCATCCGCGCGGCGATCGCCGACGCGAGCGCTTCGTCGTCGCGCTGCTCCGGCCGGGCCTCGATCAGCTCGAGCGGTCGCGCGCCCCCGCGCAGCCGTGCGCGCGCCAGCTGGATCGCCGCCGTCCCGCGATCGCAGCCGAGGAAGCGCCGCCCCATCGCCTGGGCCACCGCCAGCGTCGTGCCCGATCCGCAGAACGGATCGAGCACGAGCTCGCCCTCGGAGGAGGACGCCGCGAGGATCCGCCGCAGCAGGCTCTCGTTCTTCTGCGTCGCGTAGCCGGTCTTCTCGCGCGAGAAGCTCTTGATCTGGATCGAGTCCAGCGACTCCGCACCGCTGAGCGCGAGGTCGGCCGAGCCCGCGTTCCACACGTCGTCGACCGCGATGCCGGGCGCACGCGCCGGTGCGCCCGCGCGGCGCTGGTAGCCCGGCGGATGCGGCACGTACACCTTGTTGAAGCGCATCACGCCGGGGTCCTTCACCCAGAACAGGATCGTGTCGTGGTTGCGGATCCAGTTCTTCGCGCGGGTCTTGAAGCCCGACACCCAGCCGATGCGCCAGACGATCTCGCGCTGGAACGAGCCCGCACCGAAGATCTCGTCGACCATCAGCTTCACCGCGTGCGCGCTCGTGGGATCGACGTGCACGTACAGGCTGCCGTGCGGAGCCAGGAGCGTGTGCACCCGCTCGATGCGCGGGGCGAGCATCGCGAGGAACTCGCCGGGACCGCCCGGCCAGCTGTCGTCGTAGGCGGGCTGGCGGATCCAGCGATCGCCCTCGCCGAGCCGCGTCGCGACGTCGAACGCCGCCCCCGTGGAAAACGGCGGATCCATGTACGCGAGATCCACGGTGCCGGCCCGCGTGGCGCACCAGTGCGCGAGCACGTCGAGGTTGTCGCCGTGCACGAGCAGGTCGGCGTCGCCTTCGGGCGCACCGTGGCGCTCGCGCACGCACCACTCGATCTCCGCGGGCGTCGCGACGACCCGCCGTCCCTTCGCGTCGTACTTGCCGGGCCAGACCAGCTCGAGCCCGGGTGCTCTCGCCCTGCCCGGGTTGCGGCTCACGGCTCGCGATCCGCCGGACGCGCGTGCGTGCCGTGCGAGCCCGACAGGCTGCGGACGTACGCGATGAGCACCATCAGCGAGGCCTCGGTGAACTGGTCGCGGAACGCCGGCATCGACGGCTCGCGACCGTTTCTCACCATCATCTCGATCGCCTGATCGCTCAGGTTGTCGACGATGCGGCGATCGGCGAGGTTGCGCGCCTGCGGCTGCTCCGGCACCGGACGGCCGTCGAGGCCGTGGCAGCGCGCGCAGTACTGCTCGTACAGCAGGCGCCCGTCGATCTCGCGCTCGGGCCCCACCGTCTCGCCGCACGCGAGCGCGCATGCCAGCGCGATCGCGGAGCACGTTCGAGCGGGGCGCATGCCCGATTGCCTATCACGCGTGCCGCGTGATCACCAACCGCCGCAGCTCCGTCAGCGCCGCATCTGCAAGAGCCCACCCGCTGCTGCGCCGGGGGCGACTGCGGGTGGCGTCTCCACGGGCGCGCCCGCATCGGCCGGCGGCTCCGCGGGCGGCGCGGTCTCTTCGGCGGGCGGTGGCGCCGGCTCGGCAGGCGGGGCGGTCTCTTCCGGCGGCGGGGTGGGCCCGTGCTCCGCGGCGGGCTTCGTGTCGCCCGGATCCTCGGGTTGATCGAGGATGATGTAGCCGTCCTTGTCGACGAGTGCGCCGCGCGGCGCGATGTACCGGCCGTCGGGCGTGTAGAGCCCGAGCCGCACGCCGAGGCTGTCGTTGTAGATGTCGACCGCGCGATCGTAGTCCTTGCGCGCGCGGCTGTAGATGATGCCGGCCGTGATGCCGCTCGCGAGCGTCGCGAGGCCGCCGCCCAGCAGCAGGCCGCCGGTGCCGTCGAGCCCCTTCAGATCGAGACCTTCGCGCGCCGACGCGGAGATGCCGGCGATCGTCACGATCGACGCGGCGATGCCGAGCGCGGTGAACAGCCGAGCGATGCGGAGCTTGCGGGCGGGCAGCGCCTCGGACGCGCTCGCGTCGGAGCGGAGGATCGCGTCGAGCGACTGCCAGCTGCGCTTCTCGGCGTTCGGGTTCGTGCCCTTCGTGTAGCGCACGCCCTGCGCGAGCTGGTGGCGGTAGATCGCCGACTCGGCGTAGGCCTTCTCGCGCTCGTCGCGGTCGTCGATCTGCTCGAGCGCCGCGAAGTCGGTCGGCGCGAGCTGGGGCGAGAGCGCCATGCAGCCACTCGGGACCACGAGGCAGAGCGCCAACGCGGAGGCCACGCCGTTTCTCGCAAGCAGAGTGGTTGCCGTCACGATCGAACCCTAACCCGAGTGAAGGCCCTTGGGCAGCGAGCCCCATGCGGCCGCGTCAGCCGTGGACCTCGCGAGAACGGGGCGCCGCGGGGCGCCTTACACCGGTCGGCGGACCGCCCGCGCCGGCGGCGGCGCGGCGGTGGAGCTGCGCCAGCTGCCCGGCATGGCCACCGGCGGGGCCGGCATGGCGACCGGCGGGGCCGGCCTCGCCGAGCGATCGACGGCAACGCACTGCGAGGGGGCGGCCGCGCGCTCCGGCGCCTCGGGGATCTCCAGCTTGGCGCAGAGCCGAGCCCATCGCCGGCGACAGGGATCGGCCAAGGTCGCGAGCACGGCGAGCGCACCCGCGGGCGCGCGCAGGCGGTGCTCGAAGTCCTTCGCGAGCGCGAGCGCGGCGATGGGGTGGCCCGGCACCGCGCGGGCCACCGCTTGCCAGAGCGCGTGGGCCCGCTCGGGCTCGCCGATGCGGCGCTCGAGCTGGGCGAGCACGAGCGCCGCGTCGATCGTGGCGGGCCGCCGTGCATCGGGCAGCTCGCGCGCACACCAAGGCCGCAGCAGCACCATCGCTTCGCTGCGCCGCGCGGTGCACAGCAGCTGGCGCGCGGCACCGACCGCAGCGGCGATCGAGGACGGCCGCACCAGCGCGCGCGCACACGCGAGCACGAGCGCTGCGAGCCCGCAGAGATCGTCGCCGTTGTGCCGCAGCACCGCGTCGAGCCCGGAGCTCGTGGCCGGATCCCGCGCACCCTCGAGCCACTCGGCCCCGAGCCGGGCGATCTCGCTGCCGGGCGGATCGTCCGTGCGCACGCCGCCCAGCACGGTGCGCTCGAGCGTGACGAGGCGGTGATCCGGCAGCGCACCATCCCGCCAGAGCCGGCGGCAGATCGGCAGCAGGTCGACGTGCTGCGCCTCGAACAGCGCGGCGATCCGTGGGTCCCAGCCGCCGATGCGCCGCAGCTTGAGCCGCGCGATGCTGCGATCGAAGCTCGAGCCGTTGTAGGTGACGATCCGCGTGTGCGGGGCCAGCTCGCGCAGCAGCTCGCCGAGCGCCCGCCACATGGCCCCCTCGCGCGCGCGCGCATCGAGCCGGAGCTGGCGCAGCCACGGCGTGCCGTCGGCATCGAAGCCGAGCAGGCCGACCACGAACGCCGGCGCATCGTGGGCGAGCCCGGTGGTCTCGAGGTCGAAGAACAAGGGCGTGCGCGCCGGGCTCGGCGCGAGCAGCTCGAGCGCGCCCCGCAGCTCGCACGCGCGCGGCAGCGCGACCCCGTACGACGCGCGCGGAGCCGCCTCGA
>CAZFKC010000042.1:25305-80287 GCA_964519175.1 uncultured Nannocystaceae bacterium | reverse complement strand
ACGGAGCAGGGTGTCCGGAAGAACGCTTCGCGTTCTTCCGCACCCTGCTAGCCCGACGCGCGCGCGGGCGGGGCGGCGTCCTTCTCGTCGATGCGATGCTCGTCGGCGGCGGGCAACACGACCGCGAAGGTGGTGCCCACGTCGAGCTCGCTCTGGATCTCGATGCGTCCGCCGAGCGAGCTGACGATGTCGCGGCAGATCGTCAGGCCGAGCCCGGTGCCGCTCTCGAGCGGCTTCGTGGTGAAGAACGGCGTGAACAAGAGGGCCAGGTGCTCGGGCGCGATGCCGACGCCGCTGTCGATGATCTCGACCACGACCTCGTCGGCGCGCGTGGACGAGCGCAGCTTGATCGTGTTCATCGTCGGATCGCGGTCGGGCATCGCCTGCGCCGCGTTGACGATGAGGTTGAGGAACACCTGCCCGAGCCGGCTCTCGGTGGCCCGCACCGGCCGCACGACACCGGGCTGCAGATCCGCGATGGCGCGGCCGCGGAGATGGGCACCGGCGATGCGGAGCGCCGAGGCGAGCACGCGATTCACGTCGACGTTGGTCAGGCGATCGCCGTCGCCCCGCGCGAACGTCCGGACGTCCTGCACGATCGTGCGGATGCGATCGACGCCGGTCATCGCGTCGCGCAGCGCCTCGATGCCCAAGGTGGTGTCGAGCGGCCGCCCGCTCTCGAGCACGTCGAGCACGTGCGACGCGTTGGCGGCGACGAACGTGAGCGGATTGTTGATCTCGTGCACCACGCCGGCCGCGATCGTGCCGATCGCAGCGAGGCGATCGGCGAGGGCGACGCGCGCACGGAGCTGCTGACGCTCGGTGACGTCGCGCAACACCGAGAGGTGCAACCCGGGCAACACGCCGGCGATCGCGTTGTACTCGACGGTCCGCAGCGCGTCGTCGAAGCGACGCAGCTCGACGACGCCCGACTCCCTGCCGCTGGTGACGAAGCCGGTGCGTGCGCCCGCGAAGCGTCCGGGCGACTGCGGCACGAGGTCCGGTACCCGCAGCGCGAGCAGGCGCTCGCGCTCGACGCCCAGCAGCTCGCAGGCGGCAGGATTCGCGTCCATGAACCGCCCCTCGTCGTCGGTCAGCAACATCGCATCGAGCGCGTTCTCGAAGATCGCCCGGAGCTGGTGCTCCGCACGCTCGCGCTCGTGTCGCGCGGCGACCTCGCGGAGCTCGCGACGGATCGCCGGCCCCAGCCGCGACAGCTTGTCCTTGTTGATGAAATCGGTGGCGCCGGCGCGCAGCGCCTCGACCGCAGCCTCTTCACCGATCGATCCGGACACGATGAGGATCGGGATGCCGCGACCCTGCGTCGTCGCGACCTCGATCGCCTCCATCGCGCCGAACATCGGCAGCTTCCAGTCGCAGAGGATGATCTCCCAGCGCTCGGCCGCGAGCGCCTCCATCATGTCGCCGCGGGTCTCGACGCGGCGGTGCTCGACGACGAAGCCCTCGCGGGAGAGTGCCCGCAAGAGCAGCTGCGCGTCGGCCGGGTCGTCCTCGACGATGAGCGCACGAAGTCGCATGCGCGGGATAACAGCGTACCGCGCCGCGGCAGCGCGATGGTGTCCCGGATCGGGGCCAGGTCAATCCGCAGCCGCGACCCGGGGTTTCCCGGAGGACGCCAGTGTCCATCGGATCGTCGCGCCGCGGCCGACTTCGCCCTCGGCCCACACCCGCCCGCCGTGCCGCTCGACGATGCGCTGAACGGTGGCCAGGCCGATCCCGGTGCCGGGATAGTCGCGATCCGAGTGGAGCCGCTGGAACGGGCCGAACAGCCGCGCGGCATAGCGCATGTCGAACCCGGCCCCGTTGTCGACGAGCGTGTACACCGTGCGGCCGTCGTCGCGGACCGCCGAGAGCCCGATCCGCGGGTGCTCCGCCTTCGCGGTGAACTTCCAGGCGTTTCCGAGCAGGTTCTCGAGCACGCAGCGGATGAGCCGCTCATCGCCGAAGGCCATCATGCCCGGCTGGATCTCGATCTCGACGGCGCGGTCCGGGTCGTCGCGGCGCAGCGCGCCGGCCACCTCGAGCGCGAGCGCCGAGAGATCGAAGCTGCGATTGCGCAGCTCTGCGCGCCCCACCCGCGAGAGCTCGAGCAGGTCGTCGATGAGCTCGCTCATCCGCCGCGCCGAGCCGACCACGCGGTTCACGTACCCCTGCGCGGTCTCGTCGAGCTGCGGGGCGTAGTCCTCGAGCAGCATCTGGCTGAAGCCTTCGATGCTGCGGAGCGGCGCGCGCAGGTCGTGCGACACCGAGTAGCTGAAGGCCTCGAGCTCGCGGTTCTTGCGCTCGAGCTCCTCCACGAGGCTCGCGCGCATCTCGGCCAGCTCGCGGGCCGCGGCCGCCTCGGACGCCTCGAGCTCCATGCGCAGGATCTGCTCGCGGAAGCGGCGGTTCTCGTCCTCGAATTGGCGACGACGGATCTGCGCGCGCACGCGTGCGCGCAGCACCTCGAAGTCGGACGACTTCGTGAGGTAGTCGTCGGCACCGGCGCCGAGCGCCGCGAGCATCGTCTCGAGCTGGTCCTGGGCGGTGAGGATGATGAGCGGGATCTCGCGCAGCACCGGCGCGGCCTTGATGGTCTGGCAGGCGCGCTGTCCACCGATGCCGGGCATGTCGAGATCGAGCAGGATGCAGTCGACCGTCTGCACCGCGAGCAGCTCGAGCGCCGCTTCGCCCGAGCGCGCGAGCACCACGTCGTAGCGCTCGCCCTGCAGCGCGGAGGCGAGCTCCTGCAGGAACGTCTCGCTGTCGTCGACGGCGAGGATCCGCTTGGGGCCGAGCACGCTGACGGCGTCGAAGGCGACGGCGCGGCTCTGCGCGCTGCGCAGCATCGCGAGCAGCCGCGCCATCATCATCTCGATGCCGATCTCCTTGCGCACGAAGGCGTCGGCGCCGGCATCGAGCGCGACCAGCTCGCCATTTGCACCTTCGGATGCGGTGAGCAGCAGACACGGTGTGCGGCGCAGCACGGCATCGAGACGGATGCGACGGATGAACGTCGCGCCGTCGATGCCGGGCAGCACGCCGTCGACGATGATCGCGGTGGGCTGCAGGTGCGCCGCGATGCCCAGCCCTTCTTCCGCGCTGCCGGCCACCGTGACGTCGAAGCCCTCCTGCTCCAGTGCCGCGCGCACCTCCTCGCGGAAGGTGATGCTGTCGTCGATGAGCAGGAGCGTGCGGCGCTCGTGCTCGGCCGGATCCGGCGACTGGCCCACGAGCTGACGTGCCCGGGCGATCACGTAGCTGCCGTCGTAGGGCTTGCCGATGTACTCGTCGGCGCCGGTGCGCAGCCCGTGGATGCGGTCGCGCACCTCCGCCTCCGACGAGAGCAGCATCACCGGCACATCGGCGTGGGCCGAGCTCCGGAGCTCGCGCAACAGGTCCACGCCGTCGCCATCGGGGAGTCGGATGTCGAGCACGATCAGCGCGGGCCGTCGCTGCGCGACCGCTGCGCGGGCCTCCGCCGCCGTCGAGCAGAGGATCGGCTCGAAGCCAGCGGCGCCGAACGTGTCGGCCAGATCCATCCGGACCGTCAGGCTGTCGTCGACGATGAGCACGTGCTGCTTCATGGCGTGCGCTCCCGTCGAGCACCTGCGCCGATGCGACTCAAGGTGATCGCGATGTCGTCGAGCGACATCACCCGCTCGGCAGCGCCGAGCTCGACCGCCTCGCGCGGCATGCCGTAGACCACCGAGGAGGCCTCGTCCTGCGCGATCGTGAAGCCGCCGGCCCTGCGGATCGCGAGCAGCCCCTGCGCACCATCGCGGCCCATGCCCGTGAGCAGGCAGGCCGTCGCGGCGCTGCCGTATTCCCGCGCGATCGACTCGAAGAGCGTGTCGACCGACGGTCGGCACGAGTGCCGTGGCGCAGCGGTCGTGGTGCGGAACCGGCCGCCTTCGATCACGAGGTGGCGATCCGCGGGCGCGAGCACCAGGCCGCCGGTCGCGACGGCCTCGCCGTCCTTCGCGTAGCGCACCCGGTGCACGCTCTGGCCGTCGAGCCACTCGGCGAACGCGGCCGCGAAGGTCTCCGCGAGGTGGAGCACGCCGACGAGCGGCAACGGGAAACCGGCCGGCAGCTCGGCGAGGATCCGCACCAGCGCCGCCGGACCACCGGTCGACGCACCGAGCGCGACGAGGCGGCACCCCTCGCTCACCGCGGGCACGACCGGCTGGGGCGAGACCGCACGCAGCCGTGCACGCGGATGCGTGATGACCTGGATCCGCGCGACCAGCTTGACCGCCGAGACGAAGCGCTGCTCCCACTCGCCGTCGCGCTCGATGCCCTGGGGCTTCTCCAGCACGTCGACCGCGCCCGCGGCGAGCGCGTCGTAGGTGCGGAAGACCTCGCCGCGGTTCATCGACGAGGACACCACGAGGATCGGCGTCGGGCAGTACGCCATGATGTACTCGGTGGCCGCGATGCCGGTCATGACCGGCAGCATCATGTCGAGCGTCACGATGTGCGGCCGCAGCTGCTGACAGAGCTCGATCGCACGCTTGCCGTCTTCGGCCTCGCCCACGACCTCGAGCTCGGGATCCGCGGCGAGCACGTCGCACAGATGCCGACGCACGGTCAGCGAGTCCTCTACCACCAAGACACGGATTCGCGGTGTCATGAGCCCCCGATCAGCTTGGCGATGGTGCGGAGCAGCGCGTTCTGGTCGAACTCGCCCTTCACGACGTAGGCGGACGCGCCCGCGGCTCGGCCGCGCTCGCGATCCTCGGGTGCGTCGCGCGACGTCACCAGGATCGCCGGCACGCTGCGCAGATCCGGATCGGCCCGCGTGCGCTCGACGAACGTGAAGCCGTCGATCCCCGGCATCTCGACATCGACGAGGAACAGCGAGAAGCGCTGCTCGCGGGCGCGCGCGAGCCCGTCCTCCGCCGACACGGCGAGCGCGACCTCGTAGCCCGCGGACTCGAGGATCGCGCGCTCGAGCATGCGCGTGGTGAGCGAGTCGTCGATGACGAGGATCGGATCGCGCGGACCCCGGGCCACGCCGCGCGGTGCGGTGCTCGGGCGCGTGGCGAGCTCGATCAGGCCGGCGGGGTCGAGCACGAGGCGGGGATCGCCGGCCTCGTCGAGCGCCAAGCCGGCGACTGCAGCAGTGGCGGGCGTGAGTGCAGGCAGCGGGCGCAAGAGCACGCTCGCGGTGCCGAGCAGCCGATCGACCCCGATGGCGGCCCGGACGTCGCCGTGCGAGATGACCACCGACGACCAGCTCGCACGCGCATGGCTGGGGCCCGCGCCGGCGTCGAGCACCGCGCCGAGCGGCAGGAACGCGATGACGTCGTCGCCGTCGAGCAAGGTCTGCCCGCTCGCCGTCGTGGAGATCTCCGCCGCCCGGACGCGCGTGCTGTGGTGCACCGCATCGAGCGGGATCGCGGCCGTGATGCCCTCGGCTTCGACGAGCAGCGCCGCCACCGACGACATCGTGACCGGCACGACGAGCTCGATCGTGGTGCCGCGCTGCGCCTCCGTGCGCGCCTGCACGACACCGCCGAGGCGCGTCGCGGCATCGCGGACCACGTCGAGCCCGACGCCGCGACCGGCGAGCTGCGTGACGGAGGCGGCGCTCGTCGAGCCCGCGCGCAGGAGCAGCGTGAACAGGTCGCTGGTGGAGACGGGCTCACCGGCGCGTCGTTCTGCGAGCAGCCGCACTGCTTCGACGTCGATGCCGCGCCCGTCGTCGGCGCACGCGAACGCGATGCGATTGCCGCGGCGCTCGACCTCGAGCCGGATGCGGCCCTCGAGCGGCTTGCCGGCGCGGCGGCGTTCGGCCTCGGGCTCGATGCCGTGGGCGACCGCGTTGCGCACGAGCTGGACGAGCGCGGGCTGGATCACGCCGAGCACGTGACCGTCGAGCCGCACGTCACCTCCGCTCGCCTCGAGGCGGACACGCCGGCCGGCCGCCTGGGCGCCGTCACGCGCGATGCGTTCGAGCCCGGCGAACAGGGTGCGCGCGGGGACCAGCCGCAGCCGCTCGGCGGTCTCGCGCAGCTGGCCGAGCTCGCGGGTCATGCGTTCGGCGCTGCCGCGCGCCTCGCGTTGCGCATCCACGAGCGTGCCCACGATGCCGGCGGCGGTCGCGTCGACGTTCGCCGGCAACGGCGACCGACTGGCACGCACGCGGGCGAGCTGCGTCGCGAGCTGCCCGGCCGCGCGCGCCGCAGCCTCGACCTCGTCGAGCGAGTGACGCAGTGCGCCGAGCTGGGTGCTCACCTCGGCGATCGCGTCGAACAGGCTCTCGAGCTCGTCGGCGTCGACGCGCGTCGCACGGATCGCCTCGTCGGCCGCGGGACGTACCGGGGCAGCGCCCTCGGACACAGCTGCCGGTGGGGGCGCGGGCGCGAGCGCATCGACCGCAGCGGTCATGCGATCGAGCTGACCGAGCAGCTGCTCGATCTGCGCCCGCGATGCGCTCCCACCCCCGTCGCGGAGCGGCGCGAGCGTGTCCTCCATCGCATGGGAGATCTCCGCGATCTCGATCTGCTTCACGACCCGCGCCGCGCCCTTCAGCGTGTGTGCCAGCCGCAGCATCCGCGAGAGCAGCTCGGGCGATGCGCCCTGCTGCTCGAGCTCCAGCACGTCGCGGCCGAGCTGCTCGAGCAGCTCGCGCGCCTCGATGCGGAAGTACTTGTAGGGATCGGCGGCCATGTCACGCGGCCGCGGCCGGATCGATGATGCGCAGGAGATCGCGCGAGAGCGAGTTGAGCTGGGCCGCGGTCTGCAGGGTCTGCCCGGAGCTCGTCTCGGTCTCGCGCGAGGCCTGCGTCACGTTGGAGATCGCGACCTTCACCTGCTCGACGGCGGTGGCCTGTTGCTTCGTCGACAGCTCGATCTCGCGCGACGCATCGGTGGCGGTGACGACCATCTCGGTGATGCGCCGGAACGACAGGGCCACCTCGTCGAACTGGCGCGTGCCCGCGTCAACGGCCTTGGACCCGCCCTCGGTGGCCATCACCGTCGTGTTCACCGCGGCGCGTACGTCGTCGATGAGCCCGCGGATCTCCTTGGTCGAGCTGCCGACCCTATCGGCGAGCTTGCGGATCTCGTCGGCGACGACCGCGAAGCGGCGCCCGGACTCGCCCGCGCCCGCCGCCTCGATCGTCGCGTTGATCGCGAGGATGTTGGTCTGTTCGGACAGCTCGGCCACGATGTCGAGCACCACGCCGATCTGCTGCGACTTCTTGCCGAGGTCGAGCATGTACGTGACGACCTGATCGACCTGACGGCGGATCGCGTTGATCGATTCCTGGGCGGAGTCCACGGTGCCAGTGCCGCCCTTCGCCGAGCGGGCGGTCTCGCCGGCCACCTGTGCGACTCGCTGCGCGCTCTCGGCGATCTGGCGCGACGTCGCGAGCAGCTCGTTGATCGTGGTCGTGATCTCGGTCATCGCCGCGACCTGCTCCTTCGTGCCGCTGACCTGCTGGTTGGCAGCGGCCTGCAGCTCGGCCGACGAGCTCTGCACGTTGCGCACCGCCATCCCGACCTGCGCGGTGACGCTGCGCGTGATCGAGTAGCCGGCGATGCTGACCAGCACGATGCAGACGACGGTGGCGACGAGGATCGTCGCACGGGTCGTGCTCGCGACCGCCTCGACCTCCGCGGCGCGTTCGGTGAGGAGGCGTCGTTCCTCGCGCTCCATCTCGCCGATGACGCGGCGGGCGTCGTCCATCAGCTGCTTGCCCACCCCGGCGGAGATGATCGTCTGCGCGGCCGTGAAGCCGCCGGCGCGGCGCGCATCGATCACGCGCTGCATCTCGACCAGCTTCGCATTGGCGATGCGGTCGAGCTCGCTCACGCGCGACTGCTGGGCCGGGTTGTCGGAGGTCAGCTCCTGCACGTCGGCCAGCGTCGCCGGGATCAGCGCGAGCGCGCCGTTGTAGGGCTCGAGGAAGCTCTCCGTGCCGGCGATGATGAAGCCGCGCTGGCCGGTCTCCGCGTCCTTGAGGTGGTTGGCGACCGCAGTGATGCGATCGAGGACGTCGTGCGTGTGCGCGACCGAGTAGCTCGACTTCGTCAGCGTGTCGACGCCGCGGTACGAGGTGATGCCGACGACGACCAGCAACACGAACGCCATCGCGAATCCGGCTGCGATCTTCCTACCGAACGTCCACATGGCCTAGCCCCCTGCCTCCGCGCTCGCGCGCGCGTTCGTTGCCAGCGCAGCGAGCACGCTGCGCACGTCGATGACTCGCTGGATCACTCCCGAGATGCGCACGGCCTCGCGCACGTGGGCGCTCGTCGCTCGCTCGCTCGGCGAGTCCGCACGAGGCCGACGGACCTGGCCGACGAAGCGATCGAAGGCGAAACCCACGCGGGGTTCCTTCGAGATCGCCAGCCAGCGCGGACTCGACTCCGCGCGTGGATGTCCGAGCAGCGCCCCGAGATCGTAGACCGGGACCACGGTCCCGCGGATGCCGACGACGCCCAGGAACGCCGGTGCGGTGGTGGGCAACGCGACGATGCGACGCCCCACGACCAGCCCCGAGAGCTCGGCCAGCGGCAGGAGATAGCCCTCGCCACCGAGCTGCAGCGCGACCAGCTCTTCACCGGCCTGCGCGTCGTCGCGGGGTGCTTCGGCGAAGGCGCGATCGAATGCCCGACGCAGCGCCTCGGCCGACAGCTCGTCGTTCATCGTCCACCTCCCGAGGCCACGAGCTCGGCGCGGCAGAGCGTGACGAGGGTGTCGCGGCCGAAGCCACCGCCGAACAGCAGCAGGCGCGCCGGATCCTCGCGCTCGAGCAGGGTCAACGCGCGGGCCAGCTCGTGGCGCGCGCGCTCGCGATCGCCACGTCGACGCGCCATGAGCCCGAGATGGAGCCGTGGCATCGCGAAGCCGGGATCGAGGTAGGCCGCGGCCTCGCCGTGCTCGATGGCGCGATCGAGCTCGCCGGCGCGCTCGGCACAGAGCGCGAGCAGATAGTGGGCACCGACGTCCAGCCCGTCGAGCGCGAGCAAGGAGGTGCACACCTCGCGCGCAGGCTGGAGCTGGCCGCCATGGGTGAGCAACACCGCGCGCAAGAGCAGCACCTCGGCCCCGCGCGCAGCCGCGCCGGCGATGCCGTCGAGCGACGCGAGCGCTTCGCCGTACCGCTCTTGTCGCAGCAGCTCGAGCGCGCTCGCCATCCGCGGCGCGGTGTCGTCGGGCTCGGCGACGGCCGGCGACGGCGCGCGCTCCTCGACGAGCTCGCGGATGCGCGCGGACGCGTCGCGGATCGCGGTGACCCACGAGTCTGCGGCGTCGACCAACGCGACGAGCGGCGCGCCGTCGTCGCTGGGATGCTCGCGATGGTGGACGCCGTGCGCGGGCGCATCGTGTCCGTCCGTCTTGCGCTCGTAGTAGAACGTGCCGTGGCTGTGGTGGAGCTGGAAGCCGTGGGAGAGACCCCGTAGCGACTCCGCGCTGCCGAGGAACAGATAGCCACCCGGCGCGAGCGAGCGTTCGAACCGCGCCACCACCTCGCTCGCGCGCTCGGGTGCGAAGTACATCAGCACGTTGCGGCAGAAGATCGCGTCGTACACCTCGGGTTGCCACAACGTGGCGTCCTCGTCGGCGAGGTTGCGCTCCGCGAATCGCACCATCGCCTTCACCTGCGGATCGAGCACGTGCTCGCTGCCTTCGCTGCGGAACCACCGCAGGCGCTTGTCGGCGGGGGTCTCGCGCAGCGACCACGGGCTGTACCGCGCGAGCGCAGCGCGGCGGAGGTGGGCCGGGTTGAGGTCGATGCCGGCGATGTCGATCGTCCAGCCCTCGCCGCGCGAGACGACGCGCTCGCGCAGCAAGATGGCGATCGTGTACGGCTCCTCGCCCGAGGCGCAGCCGGCCGAGAGCATGCGCAACGTCCGTGACCGCGAGCGCGCCGCCATGCGGGCCGGCAGCACCACCTCGTCGAGCGCTGCGAACTGCTCGTGGTTGCGGAAGAAGTAGGTCTCGCCCACGGTGAGATCCGTGGCGAGCTCGCCGAGCTCCTGGGCCGAGGTCTCGCCGGCCTCGAAGCGCTGCAACCAGCCCTCGACGTCCTGGGGGCGTGCACCCACGCGCTTCTCCAGCACCTCGGCCAGGAAACCGCTGCGCGTTTCGTCGAAGCGCAGCCCGAAGCGCGCCACGATCGCCTCGGCGAAGCGCTCGATCGGATCGTCGCTCATCGCCGTGCACCCGCGGCGGCGAGCCGCTCCCACAGGGCGTCGGGGATCAGCCGCAGGGCGTCGAGCACGAGCAAGAGACCGCTCTGCGCACCGACACCGGCGATGCGCGCTCGGGCCTCCGGATCGAGCAACGGCGCGAGCTCACCGAGGGTGGTGCGCGCGATCGGAGCGATGGCGACCACCTCGTCGACCGCCAACGCGAACGTCGCAGCGCCGGCGCGCACGGTGACGAAGCGCGTCCACGCCGGGGGCACGTCGCCGATCAGCAGTGCGCCGGCGTCGACGACGGCCGTCGCCGCACCGCGGATCACGGCGAGCCCGGCCACGAACGCCGGCATCGCAGCGAGCGGCTCCACCGGCAGCGGCCGCATCGTCTCGACCACGTCGCCGAGCGGGAGCGCGACGAGCAAGCCACGCACGCGACAGACCAACCCGCGCTCGCGCGTCGCGTCCTCGACGGCGCGTCCCGCTCCGTGGCTGTCGACGCTCGCGACCATCCCATCCGACACACTACGGTCGACGATGCCACCGCTACAAGGGGAGCGGCCCCCGAAGAATCGCGATCAGAGCTTGTCGTCGACCAGCCCGGCCCGGATGGCGTACCGAACCAGGCCGGCAACTGTACGCGTTTCCAGCCTCGACATGATCTGACCGCGATGGGTCTCGACCGTCTTGACGCTCAGCCCGAGCCGCCGCGCGATCTGTTTGGTCGAATGGCCTTCGGCGATCAGCTGCAGGACCTCCCGCTGGCGTGGGGTCAGCTCGTGCAGGCCGGGGCGCTGCTCGGCCTCGGCGGGTCGCTGTGCGATGGACTCGATCACCGCCGGCGCCACCGCGGGGCTGATCCAGCCCTGCCCGCGCGCGAGCGCGGCGAGGGCAAGGACGAGCTCGTCGCTCTCGGAGTCCTTGAGCAGATAGCCGGACGCGCCGGCGACGAACGCCTCGCGCACGTACGCCGTCTCTGCGTGCATCGAGAGCACGAGGATCTTCGGTCGCGGCTGCAAGATGGCCGCGCGGCGGATGGCCTCGAGCCCGTCGATGCCGGGCATCGAGATGTCCATGAGCACGATGTCGGGGCGCAGCTCGGCGATGAGCCGCAGCGCTTCTCCACCGTCGCCGGCTTCGCCCACGACGTCGACCTCGGACAGCGCACCGAGCAGGGCTCGCAGCCCCGCACGCACCAACCCGTGATCCTCGACGAGCAACAGGCGCACGCGGCTCATCCGGAGGACCCCATGTTCAGCGGCACGCGAGCGCGCACGCTCGTTCCATTGCCAGGCGAGGACTCGATCTCGAAGCGACCCCCGACGAGCGCGACGCGCTCGCGCATGCTGGCGAGCCCGAGGCTCTCGCCCGCCGTCGCGCGCAACCACGCGGAGTGCATGTCGAAGCCGGTGCCGTCGTCACGGACCTCGAGCACCAGCGCATCCGGTTGGGCGCGCATGCTGATCGCGATCGTGCGCGCGGAGGCGTGACGCAGCGCGTTCGTGAGCGCTTCCTGCACCACGCGGAACGCCGCGACCTCGATCGAGAAGGGCAGCCGCTCGACGTCGTCGACGTCCACGGTGATGGTGACCCCTTCGCCGCGACCGTCGCGTTGGCCGAGCCAACGCAGCGCCGCCGTGAGCCCGAGGTCGTCGAGGATCGTGGGCCACAACCCGACCGACACCGTGCGCAGCTGCGCGACCGCCTCTTCGGTCAGCTGCAGGGCCTCGTCGACGTGTCGCGCGCGCGCGGTGCCGGTCTTGCGCCGGGCGGCCTCGAGCGTCATCCGCAGCGCGATGAGCACCTGCCCGAGCTCGTCGTGCAGCGAGCGCGCGATCAGCCTGCGCTCGGCCTCCTGGGCGGCGAGCAAGCGATGCCCGATCGCGACCGACGCGTGCTCCCGCGAGAGCTCGCGACGGATCGCGGGCGCGAGGCGCTGCAGCGCGTCCTTGCCGACCCAGTCCGCGGCGCCGCGTCGCATGGCCTCGACGGCCAGCTCGGCGGGCACGGTGCCCGAGACCACGATGAACGGGAGCTGGGGCTCGACCTCCTTCGTGACGCGCAGCGCCTCGAGCGGGTCGAGTCGCGGCACGCTCGAGTCGGAGATGACGACGTGCCAGGCGCGTCGCTTCAGCGCATCGCGGAGCTCGTCCGGGGTCTCGACGCGCTCCCACACCGGAGCGAAGCCGTTGCGTCGCAGCTCACGCGCGACGATCGTCGCATCGCCCTCGGAGTCCTCCACGAAGAGCACCGCGAGATCGGTCGCTGAATCGCTTTCGCGTTGGGACGTGTCGCTCACCTCGCGCGCCTGGAGCTTCGGCGAACGCGGAGTCGCCTGCACTCGGGAATAGGCGTAGTCGGGATCGGGGAAACGCTGAGCGCCCAACGCCTCGTGAGGCCCTGAGCACGCCGTGGCACAGCGCGGCGCGTCCAGCGGGCGCGACTCGGTCTCGTTCACGGTCGTGCTCCTAGCCGAGCGTGTCAAGCGCGGCCACCCGCGCTCCTCGAACGTGTGTGCGAGCGGAGGAACGTCGTGTGGCCTGCCCCGGCTCCTGTCGAGCTGCGCCAGCGGCCAGGGCGGCGCGGCGGCGGGGTCGCCCGAAACCGGCGAATTCGGGGTTCCGGGCGTGACTCCGGGCACTTTCGATCGTCGGGCCGCGCCGGCGGCCGAGCGCCTCAGGCGATCGCCGTGGGTGTCGACAGCTCGGCGTCGCGACGGAGCGTACCGGCGCCCGCGGGCGTCAGGATCCCGCGCAGCTCGAGCGGGTCGGCAGGATCGAGCTCGGGCATCGCGTGCGACTTGGTCCGCTCGCGACGGATCTTCCGCAAGAGCGTGATCGCGTCGGGCAGCGCGTATTGCTCCCCGTCGAAGCCCGCGACGAATCGACCCCCGCGGATCTCTCCGCGGGCCTCGAGGGTCCGACACGCACGGGCGACGTCGCGCCAGGGCACGGGGATCCGCTCGCGGGCGAGCGTCAGCCGAAAGATCACGCCCGTTCGCCGCAGCAGCTGGCGCGCCACCACCTCGGCGGGGGCGAGCGACGAGCTCGGCTCGCTGGCGTCGCGATCGAGCAGGCTCCACCGCCCATCGTGTGTACCGGGACGACGCGTGCGGGTGAGCAGCGAGCGCAGCCCGCCGAAGGAATCGCAGGTCACACGACCCGACGCGACGAGCTCGCCGAGGCCCTCGTCGACGACGTCGGGCGGCTGCCGGATCGCGCGCGCGAGATCGGGCGCGAAGCAGGCCCCGCGCTTCTCGAGCACCTCGAGCACCAGCTTCGCGACCATGCCGGGCTCGGGGCGGAGCGTGTCGGTCGCGAGCGCGATCCAGTCGCCGAGCTGCTCGCGCGGCACGATCGCGACCGGCGTGCGACGCAGGGGCGTACGCGCGGCGCCCCACAGCCGCGCCCACGACAGCTCGCCGGAGCGGGTGAGCTCGTCGAGCCACTCGGTGCGGTAGCCCTGCACGCGCGCCGGCAACACGTGCTCCTCCCACGCGGCCGCGGGGATCTCGAAGCCCGCGAGCTGCTCGATCACCTGCGCGACGCCGCGCGGCCCTTGCAGCCGGTGCGCCGGATCGACGTGCTGCCAGCACGCGAGGAACTGCAGGAACTGACTGGCGGTGACCGGCTCGATCTCGCGGCGCAGGCGATCGAGCGTGTAGCGGTGGATCCGCGCCAGGAGCCGCCGATCGCACCACGCCGCGCGGCCTTCGATGCGCGTGCGCATCACGACGCCCTCGGACTCGAGCTGCACCAGCAGCGCTTCGTCGGGCGAGCCGGGCGCGACCTCGATCGGCCCCAGCGCGGCGAGCCGTCCGGCGAGCACGGTCTTGGGATCGCGGGGGGCAAGGGCGGCGAAGAAGCGGTCGCCGTCGCGCACGACCCGACCCGCGGCGACGAGCTCGTCGAGCCACGCTTGCCACGGCTCGGCCTCGGCGACGGTGACGAAGCCGATCCACGTCAGCGCTTCGTGCACCTCCTCGGCGTGCCGCGGCTCGGGCCAGGCCTGCTCGCGCACGGTGGCGACGGCGTCGAGATCGAGCGCACCGAGCTCGTCGGCGCCGCGCTCGGTGAGGATGCGACGGCTCATCACCGCACGCGTGCGACGCTCCTCGAGCGGCGCGTCGTCGAGGAAGGTGTAGGGCGCGCTGTTGAGGATGCCGCGCGCGAACGCCGAGGGCTCCGGTGTGTCGATCGCCACGCGCTCGATCGATCCGTCGGCGAGCCCGCGCAGCACCTCGATGAACCCGTCGCAGTCCATCGCCTCCACCAGGCAGTCCTCGACCGTCTGGCGCACGATGGGATGCTCGGTGGGCACCTCGATCGGCCCTCCCGGCAGCGTCTCCGGGCACGCGGCGGCGGCCGGGAACGCCTGCACGAGCAGATCGTCGGCGCGCATGCGCAAGAGGTTCGCGGGCAGCTTCTTGCCCCCGCGCGTGCGCTCGAGCAGGAGCGAGCGCTGGGTGTTCCACCGCCAGCGCGTGGCGAACATGGGCGCGGGCAGGAGCGCCTGGATGAGCACGTCCTTCGCGGTCGACTCGTGCAGGTAGTCGAACACGTCGGAGAGCGCGAAGCTGTGCTGGGGCCCGAGGCTCAGCACGATCGCTTCCTCGTTCGCCGCCGCCTGCAGCTCGAAGCCGAAGCCGACGCAGAAGCGCTTGCGCAGCGCGAGCCCCCAGGCGCGATTGATGCGCGATCCGAACGGCGCGTGCACGACCATCTGCGTGCCGCCGCTCTCGTCGAAGAAGCGCTCGATCACGACGCGGCGCTGCGTGGGCACGGTGCCGAGCACCGCGCGGCCGGCCAGCACGTACTCCGCGATCTGCTGCGCCGCGGGGACGCCGAGCCCCTCGCCGCACTCGGCGAGCAGCGCCTCCACGCCGATCTGCAAGAGCGCCTCGGCGTCGCCCTCGACGTGGGCCGTGGCGTCGGCACACACCTCGCGGAGATCGGCGATCGCGGCCGAGAGCTCGCGCGTGCGGCCGGGCGCCTCGCCGAGCCAGAACGGGATCGACGGCGGCGAGCCCTTCGCGTCCGCGACGCGCATGATGCCGGGCTCGACCCGCAGGATCCGCCACGACGCGTTGCCGAGCTGGAAGATGTCGCCCGCGCTGGACTCGATCGCCCAGTCCTCGTTCACGGTGCCGATGACCGTGCCCTCGGGCTCGAGCCGCACCTGGTAGTCGGCGACGTCGGGGATCGCCCCGCCCGAGCCGAGCGCGACGAGCCGCGCGCGCGCCGTGGCCCGCACGCGTCCGTTCACTCCGTCGCGATGGAGCAGCGAACGGCGCCCGCTGTCGGTGTGCAGCCGCAGCAGCTCGTCGAGCTCGGCGCGCGTGAGCCCGCGGTAGGGCCACGCCCGGCGCAGCATGTCGAACAGCGCGGTCTCGTCCCACGGCGTGGCGACGCACTCGGCGACGAGCTGCTGCGCGAGGATGTCGAGCGGACGCGGCGGCGTGGCGGTGCGATCGAGCAGCGAGCCCCGGATGCAGCGCAAGAGCGCCGCCGACTCGACCAGCTCGTCGGTGGTGAGCGGGAAGATGCGGCCCTTGGGCGTGCGCGCGAGCGCGTGGCCCGAGCGACCGACGCGCTGCAGCAGCGTGGCGATGCTGCGGGTGGCACCGATCTGGATCACGAGATCGACGTCGCCGATGTCGATGCCGAGCTCGAGCGATGCGGTGGCGACCAGCGCTCGCAGCGAGCCGGCCTTGAGCCGCTGCTCGGCGTCCAGCCGACGCTCGCGCGCGAGGCTGCCGTGGTGGGCCGCGACCGCCTCGGCGCCGAGTCGCTCGGCGAGCTGGGCCGAGATGCGCTCGGCGAGCTTGCGCGTGTTGACGAACACGAGCGTGCTCTTGTGCGCCAGCACGAGCTCGGTCGTGCGCGCGTAGATCTCGGCCCACTGCTCGTGCGAGCACACGGTGGAGAGCGCGGAGGGTGGCACCTCGACCGCGAGATCGAGCGCACGGAACGAGCCGGCGTCGACGAGCTCGCACGCGCGGCCGGTGCCGACGAGGAACGCCCCGACCTCGTCGAGCGGCTTCTGGGTGGCCGACAGCCCGATCCGCTGCACGGCCCGCCCGGTGAGCGCCTCGAGTCGCTCGAGCGAGAGCGCGAGGTGGGCCCCGCGTTTGTCGCGGCAGAGCGCGTGGATCTCGTCGACGATGACGGTGCGGGTCGTCGACAACATGCGGCGCCCGCTGTCGCAGGTGAGCAGCAGGTAGAGCGACTCCGGCGTGGTGACCAGGATGTGCGGCGGCCGCTTGCTCATCGCGGCGCGCTGTGACGCCGGCGTGTCGCCCGTACGCACGGCCACGCGCAGCTCGGGCAGCGACGGGTCCAGCGCACGGATCTCGGCGAGCGGACCGAGCAGGTTCTTGTGCACGTCGTTCGACAGTGCGCGCAGCGGCGAGACGTAGAGGATGCGGGTCTCGTCGGTGAGCGCATCGCCTTCGCGCACGAGCGCATCGATCGCGGCGAGGAAGCCCGCGAGCGTCTTGCCGGCCCCGGTGGGCGCCGCGATGAGCGTGTTCAGGCCCGCGTGGATCCGCGGCCAGCCCTCCTGCTGCGGTGCGCTCGGCTCTCCGAGACGTTCGCGGAACCACCGCTGCACGGCGGGATGGAAGTGCACGAGCGCGGACACGGGCCGCCCAGCATAGCGGAGCGAGCCACGCGGTGGCGGCGCCCGTGGGGCTCAGCTCCGTGCGCGCGCGAGGCCGCGGAGGAGATCGCCTCGGTCGTGCGGGCGGTCGAGCAACGCGTCCGTGTCGGCCGCGGTGATGCGACCGGAACGTGCGAGCGCGCGACACAGCGGCGCGAGCTCGAGCCCGGCCAGCCATCGCGCATGTGCATCGCGCAGCCGCGCCCCCGCGCTCGAGCTCGTCGACAGCGACTCGGCCAGCTCGACCAGCGCGGACCAACGCGCGAGCGCGGGATCCTCCGCGCCGGCCCGGCGCAGCGCGTCGGCGTGCAGCACCAGCACCGCGCTCACCTCGGCGTCGACGTCGTTCCACGCCGCAGGTGCACCGACGATGATGCGACGCCGCGACACGCGTACGCGCGGACCCAACGACCACGCGAGCTCGACGCGGAAGCGGCCGAGCGAAGGTGCGAGCTCGAGCACGCTGGCACAGTGCTCGCCGACGCTCGTGCACGCGGTGGCCAGCGCCGGTGCGACGTGCACCGCGTGCAGCCCGGCGAACCAGTGCACCAGCAGCCCGAGCTGCGCGTGGAACAGCTCGGTGAACACCGGCGAGCTGGCCTGCAAACGCGCCAAGAGCTCGGGATCGTCGACGTCCTCGTCACCGAGCTCCGCGAGCGCGCGCTCCTTGGTGCGCACGAAGCCGGACAGCTCGTGGTGCAGATCGGTCCAGCCCTGCAGCACGTCGGCCTCGGCATCGGACCACGCGCCGGCGAGCAACTCGGCGTCGGGCTGGACCTTGACGCGCGAGAGCTCGGGCGTGCGTGCGGCGGCCCAGGCGACGTAGCGCTCGTCGTGGAGATCGAGCGGGCCCGGGGTACGGACGTGGGCGAGCACGTGCAACACGAGCTCGGCGAACGGATCGGTCGGCCGCACTTCCACGTACGCGTCGAGCGTAGCCCAAAGGCGGCCGACGTCACGAGCCGGTCGATTGATAACGACGTACGCCGAGCCGCCAGATCTGCAGCGTGAGCAGCAAGAACGCGATACCCACCAGCGGCGAAGCCCACGGCAACCAGCTCGGCGAGCCCAGCGGATCGGTGCGCCCGAGCAGCACGAGCGCCGGAAAGTAGCCCATGCACCCCAGCGGGATCACGTAGACGAAGAGGTTGCGCAGCCAGCGATCGTAGATCGGCAGCGGGTACTGGACGGTCTCGACGCCGCCGTAGGTGACGGTGTTCGTGATCTCCAGGCCCTCGATCGTCCAGAAGCACATGGTCGCCTGCAGCACGAAGACGCCGGAGAAGATGCAGGCGCCGGAGACGATCGCGGCGGCGAGCAGCGCGAGCTCCGGGGGTCCCCACGCGGTGTCGACCGTGGTCGCCGCGATGCCGAGCACGACCCCGCCCTGCACGAGCCGACCGACGCGACCGATCTGCAACTCGCTCGCCGCGATCTGGAACACGGTGCCACGCGGGCGCAGGAGCACGCGGTCGAAGTCGCCGTTGCGCACGTGCTGATCGAACACGTCGAAGCCGCGTGCGAACGCCTCGGCGATCGCGAACGCGACGTTGGCCATCCCGTAGAGCAGCGCGACCTCGGCGAGCGACCAGCCCTGCAGCGAGCCGAAGCGGTCGAAGAGCGCCCACATCGCGCCGAACTCGATGCCGGTGATGATGACCTGTCCGAGCGCGAACATGATCGTCGAGGCGCGGTGCTGCAGCTGCGAGCGCACCGAGGCGGCGACGTAGGACCAGTAGAGCTGCCAGGCGTCGCGCATGGCTCAGCCTCCCTGCACCGTCACGCGCGCCGCGGCGCGGCCGAGCATCCAGCGCCCGAGCACGACCAGCACGGCGGTCCACGCGAGCTGGTGCGCGATGCCGATCGCCGCGGCCGGAGCCGGCAGGCGCCCGAGCCAGATCGAGAACGGCGTGTCGAGCAGGCCGCGGAACGGCAGCACCTCGGCGGTCGTGGCGAGCCATCCGGGCAAGAGCGCCACGGGCACGAGCGCGCCGGAGAACACGTTGATGAGCGAGCTGCTGAGCATGTTCACGCCGCGTCCGGAGGTCGTGAACAGGAGCGAGACCGAGAGCAGCGTGGTGATCGAGGCCGAGAGCAGCACGGCGGCCGTGATCGACACGACGAAGCCGAGAGCGGCGGCGGGGCTCGCCGGCAGTCCCATGCCGAAGAGCGGCACCGCCACGAGCAACATAGGCAGGCAACGCAACATCGCCGGCGCGGTGCGCTGGGCGAGCGCGCGGCCGTACCAGAGCAGGTACAGGTCGACCGGTCGCAGCAGCTCGTAGGCGAACGCGCCGCTGCGCACCATCGCCTCGACCTCGGCGTCGAAGCGCCAGGGCAACAGCAACAGCAACGCCTGCGTGAGCCACAGATACGTGACGACGTCGGCCTCCGACATCGGCTGCACCGCGGTGCTCGAGCGATAGAACGCGGTGAAGATGCCCACGCGCACGAAGCCCCAGAAGACCTGGGTGCCGAGCCCCGCGAGCGCGGCCGCGCGGTACTGCAAGAGCGCGCTGAAGCGCGCGGTGAACATCGCAAAGAGCGCGCTCATGCGCCCTCGCGGTAGAGCTTCGCCACGATCTCTTCGATCGGCGGGTTCTCGAGCAGCATGTCGCGCACGCCCGGGTGCGCGGCGACCTTGGCGACGAGCTCGGGCGTCGGCACCACCGCCGGGTCGTAGCGCAGGTGCACGCGCGCACCTTCGCGGGAGACGATCTCGGCCGGCAGGTCGCCGAGCTCGTCGGTCTCGTCGGCGAGCTCGACGACGAGCCTGCGCTCGCCGCCCATGCGCGCCCGCAACGTGTCGAGCGTGCCGTCGACGAAGATCCGTCCGCCGTCGATCACGATCACGCGGCGGCAGAGCGCCTCGATGTCGTCCATGTCGTGCGTGGTCAAGAGCACGGTGGTCTCGTGCTCGGCGACGAGCGTGCGCACGAATGCGCGCACCGCCAGCTTGGCGACGGCATCGAGCCCGATGGTGGGCTCGTCGAGCACGAGCACGCGGGGCGCGTGCAGCAGTGCGGCGACGAGATCGCAGCGCATGCGCTGGCCGAGGCTGAGCTGGCGCACGGGCGTGTCGAGCAGGTTGCCGATCGCGAGCGCCTCGACGAGCCGTTCGCGCGTGCGTCGGTGCGCGTCCGCTCCGACGCGATAGATCCGGCGCAGCAGCTCGAACGACTCCGCGACGGGCAGATCCCACCAGAGCTGCGTGCGCTGCCCGAACACCACGCCGATCTCGCGCACGTGGGCGATGCGCTCGCGCCAGGGCACGCGACCGGCGACCTCGACCGTGCCGGCGTCGGGCACGAGGATGCCCGCGAGCAGCTTCACCGTCGTCGACTTGCCCGCGCCGTTGGGTCCGATGTAGCCGACCACTTCGCCGGCCTCGACCGTGAAGTCGATGCCCGCGAGCGCCTCGACCACACGATGCTGACGCGACACGATGCCGCGCAGCGCCCCGAGCATGCCCGCGCGACGCTCGGCCACGCGGTAGCGCTTGCTCAGCCCGCGAACGACAATCAACGACAAGGGCGCGATCCCGAGAGAGGGCGCGGCAGCTTGCACGCCCTCGCGGCCAGGCGCAAGCCCTCCGCCTTCGTGGGATGCTCGCGTCCGTGTCCCGCCGTCGCGTGATCCTGCGAGCGCTCGGCGCCTTGCTGCTCGCGATCGTCCTCTACCTCGCGCTGTGGCCGACGAAGGTCGAGCCGGTCGCGTGGCCGCGCGAAGAGGCGCCCGCGCTCGACGGCGTCTATGCCAGCAACGACGCGCTCGGCACGGGCGTCGCGATCGTGCTCGGTGAAGGCCCGGAGGACGTCGCGGTCGGGCCCGATGGGCGCTGGTACACCGGCATGCGCGACGGTCGGATCCTGCGCATGCAGGCCGACGGCAGCGCGATCGAGACCTTCGTGCAGACCGGTGGTCGACCGCTGGGGCTCGCGTTCGATCGCACCGGCGAGCTGTGGGTCGCGGATGCGCGGCGCGGGGTGCTGCGCGTCGCCGCCGACGCCACGATCACGGTCGCGGTCGACGAGGTCGACGGCACCGCGGTTCGCTTCGCCGACGAGCTCGCGTTCGCGAAGGACGGCGTCGTGTGGATCAGCGAGGCCTCGCGGCGCTGGGACGTCGAGGAGAGCGTGCTCGACGTGATGGAGAACCAGGCGACCGGGCGCCTGCTGCGTCACGATCCCGCGCAGGGCACCACCACGATCGCGCTCGACGGCCTGCGCTTCGCGAACGGCGTGGCGCTGGCCCCGGACGAGTCCTACGTGCTCGTGGCGGAGACGTTCGCCTACCGCATCACGCGACTGTGGCTGACCGGTCCGCGCGTGGGCGAGCGCGACACCTTCGTCGATCGACTGCCGGGCTTCCCCGACAACCTCGATCTCGCCGACGACGGCACGCTGTGGGTCGGCATCCCGTCGCGGCGCAGCGGCGTGCTCGATGCGACGCTGCCCTACCCATGGCTGCGTCGTGCGCTCTCGCGCATCCCGATGGCGCTGCAGCCGATCCCCGCGCCGTACGGCTTCGTGCTCGGCTTCGGTTCCGACGGGCAGCTGCGCCACAACCTGCAGGATCCGAGCGGCCGCGTGCATGCGGTGACGAGTGCGACTCCGATCGGCGACGAGCTCGTGCTCGGCACGCTGCACGGCAACGCGCTCGTGCGCCTGCCTCGGCCGTGAGCGATTGGCGTGCTCGGCAGGCCAGTGCTACGCTGGCAGACGATGGTTGGGTCGATGCGGTGGAAGTCGTGGTTGTTGCTCGCGCTCGCGCCGACGCTCGGCTGTGGTGGACGCGTGGTGAGTGACGAGGAAGGTGAGGCGTCGAGCGAGGACACGGGACCGCTCGAGTGCGCCGAGGATCTCGGCCTGCGCTACTGCGAGCCCGCGAAGATGCCGGGCACGTGTGGCGAATGCGACGACGCGTGCGAGGAGGCCGCGACGGTGCTGCAGGAACAGGTGATGCCGGCGGCGTGCTTCTGGACCCTCACGGCGATCTCCTGCGGTCCCGTCCTCGACGACGGGCAGTGCTGCTACTACGCCCACTTCCAGGACAACTGCGACACCGCCGGTCGCCCCTTCATCGTCGACGGGCGGGCGATCGTGGCGGCGACCGTCGAGCGCAGCGACTGGTCGAAGCCCCGCACTCCGGAGCTCGCGCGACTCTCGGCCGACGAGCGCCGTCGGCTCGGCGAGCACTGGGCGCGCACGGGCCTCACCGAGCACGCGTCGGTGGCTTCGTTCGCGCGCTTCGTGCTCGATCTGCTCGCGATCGGTGCGCCCGCCGAGCTGGTGCACCTGGCCCAGGCCGCGATGCACGAGGAGATCGTGCACACCGAGCTCGCCTTCGGGCTCGCGAGCGCATATCTCGATCGTCCGGTGGGGCCGGGCCCACTCGCGGGCAGCGACGGACCTCGCACGCTCGAGCGCATCGTCGGCGACGCGATCGTCGAGGGCTGCATCGGCGAGGCGATCGCGGCCGCGGTCGCGTTCGCCGAATCCGAGGCCGAGCCCGATCCAGTCGTGCGCGACGTGCTGCGCACGATCGCCGACGACGAGCGCGGCCACGCCCAGCTCGCGTGGCGCTTCGTCGCGTGGGCGCTCGCCGCCCATCCCGAGCTGCGCGAGCCGGTCACGCGCACGTTCGACGAAGCGCTGGGCAGAGACGACAACCCGCAGAGCCGCGCGGTGCTCGAGGCCGTGGTCCGCCCGTGCGCCGGCAACCTGCTGCGCGCGGATCCGTTGCGCGCAGCCTGACGGTCGGCGCCCGAAGGCGTGGAAGCTCGTCCCACACCTCGCGCGCGCGATCTATGTATTCGAGCGTCGATGTCGTCCGCGGTGTCGATTGCGACAACACGTGCGCAGTGGCGTCGCGCGGCGCTTCCTGGCCCAACCGGCGGTAACCCCTGGGGATCGGCGGGCGCGGCACGGCGGTTGCTCTCCCGAGCACGCATGAGCATTTCGAGCCGCACCGCCCGCGCCGTCGCCCTCTTCGCCGCCCTCACCCCCGCGCTGCTGCCCAGCACCGCGCTCGCCTGCTGGGACGGCATGGCGATCACCACGGACAAGGTCGTCATCGCGATCGAAACCACCCGCGCGCGCTGGTCGCCCGAGGAGGCGCGGCACTGGGCGAAGTGGGTCGCGCGCATCGACGCGCTCGTGCCCGAGGGCAAGACGCTGAGCGTCACGCACGGCTATGTGCAGATCTGCACCACGGGTGGCGCGTGCGAGGACGTCGCGGAGGGCTGGGAGCACGCGACCGCGTTCACGCTGTTCGAGCGCACCGCTGCGCTCTTCGATGCGTCCGGCTCCGCGATCTCGGACGCGCGCCACATGCACGCGGTGCCGCTCACCGTGCAGGTCGCAGCCTCCCGCGATCTGCAGGCCGCCGAGAAGCTGGCCGCGCGCATCAACGCCGCCGAGCTCGGCGTGAGCGGCTTCTTCGACGCCGGCGGCTTCCCCTCCGCGAACGCCTCCGCGCACGTCGTCGAGTCGTTCACCGGCGACGACGTCGTGTTCCACGTCGTCGTGGGTGCGTTCCTCGAGAAGCGCGAGGCCGAGTCCGCGGCGCGCACGCTCGAGCAGGAGCTCGGCGTGCAGGGTTTCGTGCGCACGCTCGATCAGTCGTCGATCAGCGAAGAGGGCTGCTGAGCGAGCGGCGGCGCCGCAGGAGCGCGAGCCCGAGGAGCGCGAGCCAACCGCTCGATCGCGCCGGGTTGCTCGTGCAGCCGCAGCCGCGCCCGATGAAGCCCTCGCCGTCCTGCTCGAGGCCCGTGCTCGACGACGAGCTCGACTCGCCCGCCGTGCCGTCGACGCCGGTGTCGAGCACGGGCGGCGGCATCGTGGTGCTGGGATCGGGCGGTGGTGGGCCGACCTCGCCGCCGTCGAGCGAGGTGACCTCGCCGATCGTGTCGGTGATCGTGACGTCGGTGGTCACGTCGCCGTGGGTGTCCTCGCCGCCGCTGCTCTCTTCGCCACCGGTGCTCTCCTCGCCGCCGGCGGTCGGATCGGGATCGAACGGACCCGCGAACGGCTCGCACACCTCCATGCCGCCGGCCAGCTCGCCGCCGACGCAGCCCGAGACCCAGTCGCCGATCGCGTGATGGATCTCGGTGGGGAAGTTGCCGCAGCCGGGCCCGCCGACGAACACGCCGGCTTCGTCGTGACACGGCGTGATGTCGAAGCCGATCGTCGTCTCCAGCCAGTCGACGACGAGCGACGCGTTGCCGTACGAGGCCCCGGTGCCGCACGCGTTCCCGGGCTCGATGGGCCCCGGCAGGCCACCGGGATCGAACAGCTGCGAGCCGGTGCCGAACACGCGCCACGTGCCGTCGGTCATGCGCACGAACGCGCCGCCACCCGAGTCGCCGAAGCACGCCGACTGCGAGCCGTTCGGGCCGGCGAGGTTCACGGCGCCGGCGAACGCATCGAGCGAGTCGATCGTCTGCGTGGTGTAGCGCTTGCGGCCGACGCCTTCGCTCTCGACGATGTTGCCGAAGTCGTCGACGACCGCGAACGTCGTCCCGAAGCCGACGATGACGACCTCTTGGCCGGGCTGTAGCGCCTGGGCCTCGCATCCGGTCAGCACCGGCGTGATCTCGAGCGCGAGCGGCGACTCGAGCACGCAGAACGCGACGTCGTGCGCACCCTGGGCCTCCCAGTCCGGGTGCGCCTGGCAGAACGCGACGTCGATCGTCGCCGCGGGCACGCCCGTCTCGGGGGCGTGCTCGCCGAAGCCGACGGTGTCGATCGGCGACTCGGGCAGGAGGCAGTGCGCCGCGGTCATCACCACCTGGGGATGGATCAGCGTGCCCGAGCAGATCATCGCCGAGCCGTCGAACACCAGCATCGACGCGACGGTCGGGAACTGGCAGGTGCCCGCCTCGGTCCCGCCGACGATCGGCAGCGGACCGGGGGCCTCGCTCGCGATCTCGCCCGAGGCCGGCGCGAAGACCAGCAACGTCAGCCAAGCCCAAGGTGTCATCTATGCCAGTCTATGGCGGAGCGGCCCGCGATCCTTGATCGGAATCGCCCGAGCTGCGCTGCGTGGGCGCACGGGCGACTCAGAACGGGTCCACGAGCAGCTTCTCGCGCACCGGGGACGTGCAACCCGTGCGTCGCTGACCGCCGCAGAAGTCCTGCATCGCCCACGCGTCGTCGCCGACGAAGCCGAGCTCGTCGAGCGCGGTGACGCGCGGGGCGGCCTCCTCGCCGGCGTTCACGACCTCCGGCAGCCGGTCGTACGCGGCCGGATCGTCGACGCCATCGGGCCCGCAGTCCTCGTCGAGGCACGGCACCATCGAGGCGTTCTCGCAGCGCTCGAGCGAGCCGTAGCTCGCATGCTTGTCGGCCGACGCGAACACCACCCAGCGCGGCTCCGAGGTCTTCGGATCGGCGGCGAACACCAGCTCGCCGAGCTCGGCGTCGGCGAACACGTGGCCGCGATCGGTCGCGGTGTTCTCGTGCGCGGCCGTGTACGCGCCGACCGTGATCACGCCGCCGACCCCACCTTCGGGATACGCGACGAGGTCGAGCCCGACGCGCTCGCTGTCGCCGTTGTGCGCCGAGAACCCGCAGCTGCCGTAGTCGCGGTGGTAGCCGAGCATCACGAAGATGCGGAAGTGATCGCCCTCGGCGTACACGCGCCCGACGTCGCCGAGGATCGTGGTGGCGTCGTCGACCAGGCTCTCGGCTTCGTCGAGCCGACGCAGCGGTCGGAGCCGATCGAGCGCGGCGTCCTCCCACGCATCGGCGAGCCCGTCGGCGTCCGCGTCGTCGCACGGCGCCCCCTCGATGGCCGCGCACTCGTCGACCGCGGGCGGTAGGTTGCAGTCGAGCGCGAGCCGACCGTCGACCAGCTCGGTGTGCGCCTCGAGCACGAACGGCCCGCCGGTGTCGGCCGCCGTGCTCGAGCTCTCGTCGGCCCCGCTGCTCGTGGTGCCGTCCGTCGTGGTGGTCGTCGTGGTCGACGTCGTCGTCGTCGCGGTGGTGGTGGTGGTGGTCGTCGTCGTCGTGCCCGTGCTCTCGCCCGTGCTGTCACCAGCACCGCCCTCGGCGTCCCCGCCGACGGAGCCACAACCGACGAGCACGAACAGCGCGATCCAACCGCAACGCATCCCGCGACGATACCACCGCGTCCCCACCCGCGACGCCGCCGAGAACGTGCCAAGCTCGTGCGCATGCGCTTGCTCGCGTGCGCTTCCGTGCTGCTCGCAGCCGCGTGTGCGCGTGCGCCCGCGCCCGCACCGGCGCCGATCGACGCACCGACCCTTCGCCCTGCAGCGATGCCGGTGGCCCACGACATCGACGCAGCCGCACCGCCGCCGCAGGCCGCGAAGCCTCCGATCGAGCTGCGCACCGCGATCGCGCTGCCCTTCGGCGAGGACGCCATCGTCTTCGAGCGCGTCGTCGATCAGCCACCCGTCGTGCTGTTCGACGACGAGGCGAACGCGATCCGGCGCGCGCTCGCGACGAAGCTGATCGCGCAGGGACGTGCGCTCGTGCCGATCGACTGGCTCGAGCGCGTCGAGGCCGCGGCGCAGCGCGGTGAGCTCGTGCTCGAGGACGGGCTGCGCTGTCGCGTCGCGCCGACCCGCGCGGAGCTCGTCGATCGCTACTTCGCCGGCCGCCCGCGCGCGGTCGCAGAGGCCCTCTGCGATTTCGAGTCGCACTGTCAGCTGCAGCTCACGCTGAACGCCGCCGACGGCACGTCGCTGATCCTCGCGTCGCAATCGATACGGCGCCCCGAGGATCCCGAGTCGTGGCTGCGCGCCGACCCCAGGGCCGAGCTCGATGCGTTCGGGATGCTCGGTCTCGGCCTGAGCGGCATGAGCCATCCACCACCGGTGCGCTTCGAGGAGCCCAGCGCGATCGGTGCGTGGGCGAAGCCGCCGACCTCCGCGCCGCTGGCGGCGATCGAGTCCCAGGCCTCGGCGTGTGCCCATCCCGATCCCGAGGTCGGCATGCGCTGGACGATCCGCGCGGCGATCGATCCCCGCGGACGGGTCTCGCGCTGCAGCGCCGAGACCGACGCATACGAGGCGCGCGACGCCGACGCGACCTGTCTGTGCGAGGCCGCCTCGCAGGCACGCTTCCCGAGCGGCAAGCGTGGCCGACGGTTGCGCGTCGAGGCGGTCGACGAGGGCGGCTTCGACGGTACGCGCACCACGTTCACGCCGATCCAGCCGGGCACCGAGCCGTGGATCGAGCGGCTGCGTGCCTCGGGGGTGGTGCGGCGCTGCATGGCCACGCAGGCGCTGACCAGCCCGCTGCACGTCGTCACCGCGCTCTCGCTCGCGAAGGACGGCACGGTGGAGGACGTGCGGATCGACGGCAAGCTCGACAACCTCGAACGCGTGCGCTTCGCCGCATGTCTCGCCGATGGGCTACGCGCGGTGCTCTTGCCGTGCGCGCCGCCGGGCATCACCACGCTGCACGTCGCGCTCGCGATCGGATAGTGCTACGCAGGTGCTCGTGCAGCGCGCACGCATGATGGGGATCGCGGTCACGCTCGCGGCGGCGTGCAACGATCCCTACCGCGCTCCGACACCGACGCCCGCACCCAGCAGTGCGCCGACGAGCCCGGTCGCGGAGATCCGCGCCGACGGCAACCACCTGCAGGGCGAGGCCAGCCCGTATCTGCAGCAGCACGCGAAGAACCCGGTCGACTGGTGGCCGTGGGGCCCCGAGGCGCTCGCGAAGGCGAAGGCGGAGCGCAAGCCGATCTTCCTCAGCATCGGCTACTCCACCTGTCACTGGTGCCACGTGATGGAGCGCGAGTCGTTCGAGGACGAGACGGTCGCGGCGTTCCTCAACGAGCACTTCGTGTCGATCAAGGTCGACCGCGAGCAACGCCCCGACGTCGATGCGCTGTACCTCGAGGCCGTCGCCGCGATGGGCGGCTCGACCGGGTGGCCGCTCAACGTGTTCCTCACGCCCGAGCTCGTGCCGATCATGGGCGGCACCTACTGGCCGAAGCAGGGCGACGGCCGCCGGCCCGGCTTCCTCGACGTCACCCGCGAGGTCGAGACGGCGTGGCGCGAGCAAGGCGAAGCCGCGGCGACGAAGGGCCGCGACATCCTCGAGCGCATCGCGAAGCAGCGCCCGCGCAACGGCAGCGATGCTGCGCCCACGCGTGCACGCGTCGACGAAGCGATCGCCGCGCTCGCACGCACGCGCGACGAGGTGCGCGGTGGCTTCGGCACGCGGCAGAAGTTCCCGAACGCGGCGCTCGTCGGCTTCGAGCTACGCTTCGCCAGCCGCGGCACCGACGAGTCGCACGCGACCGCGCGCGAGCACGTCGTCACCACGCTCGCGCGCATGCGCGACGGTGGCCTGCGCGACCAGCTCGGCGGCGACTTCCACCGCTACACCGTCGATCCCGACTGGCGGGTGCCGCACTTCGAGAAAACGCTCTACGACAACGCGCAGCTCGCCGCGCTCTACCTCGAGGCCGCGCGCGTGCTCGGTGATCCGGCGCTCGAGCAGGTCGGACGCGCGGTGCTCGACGCACTGCTCGCGCACTGGCAGCTCCCGGACGGCGGCTTCATCGTGGGCTTCGACGCCGACGATGCCGGTGGCGAGGGCAGCTACTACACGTGGACGCGCGCCGAGCTCGACGCGGCGCTCGATCCCGAGAGCGCCGCATCCGTGGCGCTCGTGCTCGACGTCGGCGAAGGCGAGCGCTCGATGGGCGGGCGCGCGGTGCTGCAGCGCCTCGATCGCGCGGCGCTCGTGCGCGCGCACGGCGAAGACGCCACGCGCGGGCATCTCGAGCGCGTCGCGAAGGCGGTGCCCGAGCTGTTGCGGATCCGCGGGGGCCGGCCCGCGCCCGCGCAGGACGACAAGGTGCTGGTGGGCTGGAACGCGCTCGCGATCGCGACGCTCGCCGATGCGGGGCGGCGGCTCGACGAGCCCCGCTACGTGGACGCGGCCACCCGCGCCGCGACGTTCCTGCTCGCACGCTGTCGCGAGGGTGCCGCGCTGCAGCGCGGCGTGCGAGGCGATCGCGGGCTCGGCCCCGGCTTCCTCGACGATCACGCGGCGCTCGGGCTCGCGCTCCTGCGCCTGCACGCGGCCACCGGCGAGCTCGAGCACGTGCGCGTCGCGACGCAGCTCGCCCACGAGATCCACCGCCGCTTCTGGGACGACGAGCGCGGCGTGTTCCGCCACGGCGACGCGAGCGACACGCTGCCCGCCGCGCCGCTCGACATGGACGACGGTGCGCTGCCGTCGGGCGGCGCGCTCGCGGCCACGCTGTGGCTCGAGCTCGGGCTCGTGACCGGCGACGCGCTGCTCGACGAGACCGCGACGAAGCTGCTCGCGCGCCGCGGAGCCGTGTTCGCGGAGCAACCGGGGAGCGCGGGCGCGTGGCTCACGACGCTGGAGGCCGCGACCGCCGACCAGCGCGAGGTGGTGATCGCCGGCGCGCCCGACGACGCGGGCACGCAGGCGTTGCTCGCGGTGCTGCGCGACGCGGATGCGGGCCGGATCCTCCTGCTGCGGATCCCGGCGGACGGCGTGGGCGAGGACGACGTGAAGCGCTGGCCCGCGCTCGTGGGCAAGCGGGCGCAACGCGGCGCGGCGACGGCGTTCGTGTGCGAGCGCGGCAGCTGTCGTCAGCCCACCAGCGATCCCGCGCTGCTGCGGCGTCAGCTCGCTAGTGATCCACCCAGCGCCCGATGACCTTCTCGATCTGCTCCGGCGTGATCGCGCCGCGTCGCAGGATCCTCGGCCACGGGCCCACGCAGGACAGCACCATCGACGGCACACCACCCGGGCACGTGCCGCCGTCGACGATCAGATCCGGGCTCTCGTCGGGATCGCCACCCGGAGGCGCGAGCGCGGTGATCACCGCCTCGGCCGTCGCGGGCGGCGGCTCGCCGAAGCGGTTCGCCGACGGGGCCGCGATGCCGGCGTGCCCGCCCCGCCGCTCGCCGAGCCCGCGGATGAGCGCGAGCGCGACGTCGTGGCGCGGCACCCGGAGCGCGACCGTCTCGGCACCGCCGGTGACCTCGCCGGGCAGCTCGTTGCGCTTGCGCAGCACCAGCGTCAGCGGCCCGGGCCAGAACGCGCGCGCGAGCTCGAGCGCGTACTCGGGCACCTCCTCGGCGAAGGTCGTCAGCGCGTCGGCGCCCTCGATGTGCACGATCAGCGAGCGCGAGCGCGGCCGGCCCTTCATGCGGTAGATCCGCTCGATCGCCTCCACGCAGCTGGTGATCGCACCCACGCCGTAGACGGTGTCGGTCGGGAATGCCACCACGCCGCCCCCGTCGAGGACGTCGACCGCGCGGGCGACCTCGGCTGGAGCTGGGATCACAGCCTCGGATCATATCGCAGCAGCCCGGCTTTGCGGTACGGTCCCGCAGCAGAGAAGCCCGCCATGGCGATGCAGTTCGATGCGATCGTGATCGGATCGGGGCCCAACGGGCTCGTGGCCGCGTGCGTGCTCGCACGCGCAGGCGTGCGCGTGCTCGTGCTCGAGGCCAACCCCGATCGCGCGGGCGGTGCGGTCGGATCGGTGCAGAGCACGAGGCCCGGATTCGTGCACGACGTCGGCGCCGCGTTCTTCCCCTGGGGCACGCTCAGCCCCGCGTTCAACAGCCTCGGCCTCGACGAGTTCGGGCTGCGCTGGTGCTCCTCGCCGGTCGAGAGCTGTCATCCCGCACCCGACGGCAGCTACGCGCTCATCGCCCGCGATGCCGACGTCAGCGCGCGGCACTTCGGCAGCGCGAAGGACGGCGACAAGTGGCGCGAGGTCGCGACGTGGTACGCGAGCGTCGAGCGCCACGTCATCCCGCTGCTCATGCGCTCGTTCCCGGCCGTCGCGCCGATGCTGCGGCTCCTGCCCACCAACCTGCTGCGGCTCGCGTCGGTCTTCCTGTCGCGCGGACGCGGGCTCGCCGAGCGCTGGTTCGAGACCGAGGCTGCGCGTCGCGTGCTGCCCGGGCTCGCGCTGCACGTCGACGTCGGCCCCGACGATCTGTTCGGTGCCGCGCTCGGGTTCATGCTCGGCATGACCGCGACCACCGGCGGCTACGTCGTGCCGCAGGGCGGCGCGCAGTCGATCGCCGACGCGCTCGTCGGACACCTCGAGCACCACGGCGGCTGGCTGCGGCTCGGCGCCCGCGTGCGTCGCATCGTCGTGAAGGACGATCGTGCGTGCGCAGTGCAGCTCGACGACGGCACCGAGATCGAGGCGAAGGCGATCCTCGCAGACACCGACGTCGGTCGCTTGATGCTCGACATGGTCGAGCGCGAGCACGTGCCCTCGCGCATGGTCGAGTTCCTGCAGGACTATCCGCGCGGCTGGGGCACGTTCAAGCTGGACTGGGCGCTGTCCGGGCCGGTGCCGTGGGCGTGCGAGCAGGCCCGCCGCGCCGCGGTCGTGCACGCCGGCGACAGCCTCGACGATCTCTCGCGCTTCACCGCGCAGGTGCGCCGGGGCGAGCTGCCCGACAACCCGTACCTCGTGATCGGTCAGCAGAGCCTCTCCGATCCCAGCCGCGCGCCCGAAGGCAACCACACGCTGTGGGCCTACTCGCGCGTGCCACCGCGGCTCGGCGACGGGGGCTGGCGCGCGCACGCCGAGCGCTTCGCCGATCGCGTCGAGTCGCGCATCGAGGCGCTCGCGCCCGGCTTCCGCGAGCGCGTGCTCGCGCGCAAGATCGTCGCACCGCCCGATCTCGAGGCGATGGACGCGAACCTCGTGGGCGGCGATCTCGGCGGAGGCAGCAACGCGTGGCACCGCCAGCTGCTCTTCCGCCCGCTCTTCCCGTGGTTCCGCTACCGCATGCCGGTCGACGGGCTCTACCTGTGCTCGAGCTACGCGCACCCGGGCGCGGGCGTGCACGGCATGTGTGGCTTCAACGCCGCCGAGATCGCGCTCGCCGACCTGCGCTGACGCTCACTCGATCGTGATGCCCTTGCCGGCACAGATCTTCACGGCCGCGTCGCGCTTCTCGCCCTTCAGCTTGCCGATCGCCTTGCGAGCCTTGGCCTCGTCGCTCATGCGGCACGCGGCCATCGCCATCACGAACGCGGCGTCCTGGCTCTTCTTCGCGGCGTAGGCCTTCGACGCGAGGTCGTAGGCCTGGCCGGGGCTCTTCGTCGTCAGCGTGCGCGCCTCGGCGAGCAGCGCATCGGCATCGACCGCGGGCGCCGGCGGAGGCGTGGGCGTCGTCTTCGGTGCGGCCGGCGGCGGCTTCTTCGGTGAGCTCGGCGACGAGGCCGGCTTCTTCGCGGCAGCGGTCGGCTTCGACGGCGGCGGATTGTCGGGCGGGCCGTCGGGCGGCTCGTCGACCACGACGTCGCCGTCGTCCGACTCGGGCGGCGGCGCAGCGACCTTGCCTCCGTCGTCGGCGGCGGGCGGCGTGTCGGCGGCCTTCGCATCGGTCGGCGGCGCCACGGCGGGCGTCGGAAGGGCGGCAGGCGCGGGCGCGGTGGGCTCGGCCTTCGGCGCGACCGCCTGCGGCTCGGCAGCCGGCGCGGACTTGTCGGTGGCCTTGGTGTCGGCCTTCGCGACCACGGCCGCTTCGGGGCCCTTGTTCGCGGCGCCGGTGTTCGTGAGCACGTAGAACCCGGCGAGCACGAGCGTGCCGATGCCGACGAGCCCGAGCCCGACGAACAAGCCGGTGCGCCGACGTGGCTCCTCGCCGACGTACGGCGGGGGCATGCGCGCCATCGGCATCTGCCCGGAGTCGACGATGAGCTGCGGAGGTGCGACCGCGGTGGGGTGCTGGCCCGACGACAGCGCCGCGAGCTCGGCCTGCGAGAGCCGCGGCAGGTTGGTGCTCGAGCTCGCGAGCATCGGCTCGGTGCCGTCGTTCGCAGCGGCGCCGCGCGGACGATCGTAGTTGAGCGAGCGCCGATCGACGTCCTCGGTGAGCGCGAGGTGGTAGTCGCCGATCTGGACGACGTCACCTTCTTGCAGCACCACGCGCGCGTCGACGGGACGACCGTTGACCTTGACGCCGTTGTAGCTGCCGAGATCCTCGATCACCCACGCGTCACCGTCGGGGGTGAGTCGCGCGTGCCGACGCGAGACGTTCTTCTCGGTGAGCTGGATCGTGTTCCCCTGCTGGCGGCCGATCGTGATCGACTCCTTGCCGAGGGGCACGATGGTCGTGCTGCCCTCGTCATCCTCGATGATGAGGCGTAGGGACATCAACACCATGAGGGTAGAAACCTCCGCGAAATGCTGTCAATAGCCGCCGCCGGGCAGGTCTTGGAACCAGTGGTGGCGACGGTCATGGAGTGGGCACCGAGGGTGCCGCGAAGGCCGCGCTCGCGGCTCCGGGGCGTGTGGGCGGGGTTACCAACGCCCCGGACGCGCCGGCGTTCTGCACGTGCATCACGATCGTCGACGCGGGGTACACGACGATACCTTCGGCGAAGAGCTGTGGTAGGCGGCGGCGCAGCACGTCGACGAGCGCCGGTGAGCTGTGCGCGATCGCGATGACCGGGCGCTCGCGCGAGAGCGCGGCGGCGCGCGCGAGCTCCCGCTCGATGGCCGCCGGTGCGGGATCGTCGTCGAGGAAGACCTGGCGCGCGGCCGTCGGGACGTCGGCCTCGCGCGCCGCCCGTTCGGCCACCGTCGCCGCGGACGTACGCGAGTCGACGAAGAACACCCCGCGCTCGCGCAAGACCGGCATGATCGCGTCCATCGCCGCGCGATCGGCGGACAGCCGCGAGCCCATGTGGTTGTTCACGCCGACCGCCGCCGGCACGCGATCGAGCGCGGCCGCGACCTTGGTGCGCAGCGTCGCGGCGTCGTCGGTCGCGAGCAGGAACGTCTCCTCGGCCTCGTCGCCCTCCGACATGCGCGCGGGGTCCTCGGGCTCCATGGGCAGGTGCAGCAGGATCTCGCGGAAGCGGCGACGATCGTCGCGCAGCCGCAGCTGTGTGCCCGGCGCGTAGACGGACCCGGGCAGCACGCTGAAGGTCAGGCGGAAGCGCAGATCGAGCAGCTGCTCGAACAGGTGCAGCTCGCGGCCGATGTCGTCGACGACGATCGCGAGGTGGCCCTGCGCCTCGTCCCACGGCAGGTGCTGATCGCCGCGGCTCGCCTGCCATGCGCGCGTGTCCGCGACGAGCCGATCGATGCTGCGCTGCATCGCGGCGATCTCGTCCGGCTCCATCGGTGGTGGAGGCGGCGGCGACGGTGCGAACGCAAAGCCGAGGCACGCGAGCGCGACCATCGCGAGGAGGCCGATCGGGGCCGGGCTGCGCGACGCGGCCATCAGTGTCGGCGCGCGCGCGGACGCAGGCGATCCCACGCGAGCAGGTGCTGCACCGCGGCGCGCAGCTGCAGATCGTCGGCAGCGGCGCGCACCGCCGGGCTCTCGTCGGTGGTCGCCGGGCTCGCGCGTCCGAAGTCCTCGGGTCGCAGGTGACGCGGTGCGTCGCGCTCGGGCGAGATCTCGGGGCGGGAGTCGCCGAGCGGCAGCACGCTCGGCGAGGCCGCACCGACGTGCACGTCGGGCGTGATCCCGCTCGCCTGGATCAGCCGATCGGCCGGCGTGTAGTAGAGCGCGGTGGTGAGCTTGAGCAGGCTGCCGTCGTCGAGCTCGAACGGCGCCTGCACGGAGCCCTTGCCGTACGTGCGCTCGCCGATGATGAGCGCGCGCCCGTGGTCCTGCAGCGCGCCGGCGACGATCTCCGAGGCGCTCGCGGAGGCCTTGTTGGTGAGCACCACGAGCGGCACGTCGTCGGTGCCCGCCCGGCGCGCACGCGCTTCGTCGATGACCGCGCCGCGACGGCCGCGCGTGCGCACGATGACCCCGTCGTCGACGAACAGATCGACGATGCCGATGGCCTCGTCGAGCAGGCCGCCGCCGTTGTCGCGCAGATCGAGCACGACGCCGCGCAGCCCCTGCTTGCCGGCGGTGCGGCGCAGCTCGGTGAGCGCAGCCGTCATCTCGCGCGCCGCGTTGTCGGGGAAGTCGCGCAGCCGCAGCACTGCGAGCCCTTCGCCGAGCGCACGCACCTCGACCGCCGGCGGATCGATGACCTCGCGCGTGAGCGTGATCGTGCGCAGCGTGCCGCGCACGCGATCGTCGACGGTCACCTTGATCGACGAGCCGGGCTCGCCGCGGATCGTGGTGATCGCCCGCTGCAGGTCGGGGAACTGCGCGATCGACTTGCCGTCGATCTTGGTGATGCGGTTGCCCACCACGATGCCGGCATCGTCGGCGGGCCCGTCCGGGATCACGTCGCGCACGTCGAGGAAGCGCGTGCCGTCGGGATCGCGGCCGAGCACCACGATCATGCCCACGCCGCCGAACGCACCCTCGATGTCCTCGCGGAGGATCCGCGCCTCGGTGGGCACGAGGAAGGTCGAGTGCGGATCGAGCTCGCTCACGAGCCCGCGGATCGCCGCGTACACGAGCTGCTCGCCGTCGACCGGCCGCACGTAGTGCTGCTCGATGATGGACAGCGCGCGCGCGAGCATGTCGATCTTCTGGTAGCGCGAGTAGTCGGCCGGTGCGGGCTCGACGACTGCGGCGAGCGCAGGCGAGAGCGACGCGCCCAGGGCGACGCCGGCGAGCAAGCAGGACGAGCCGAAGACGAACGTACGCAGCCGCGACATCGCCGATCAAAGGTGGCCTGCGCGGCGCTTCCAGGCAAGCGCGCGAGGATCAGGGCAGCGGCTCGACGGGTGCGCTCGGATCGGGCTCGGTCGGCTCGACGTCGGCGGGTGTCGACGGCGACGTGGCGGCGTCGTCCGCGGCGCGCTTGGGCCGGGCGAGTGCGCGTGCACGTGCGAGCCACGGCTCGGGATCGACCGGGCGCTCGCCGTGCCGGAGCTCGAGATACACGGTGCGGCCGAGCCCGTCGTCGATCGGCTTCGGCGCGGCGCGGCCGAGCTCGGTGCCGGCCTCGACCGTGTCCCCCGGCGCGACCGCGATCTTCCACAGCCGCGCGGTGAGGGTGAGCTGGCCGTCGCCGTGATCGACGACGACGGCGCCACCGTACTCGGGCAGCTCGCTCACGAGCGCGACGCGGCCGGGCGCGATCGCGACCACGCGCTCGTCGGCCGCAGCCGCGAGCTCGATGCCGTTGCGCAGCGAAGGTACGGCGAGCACGCGATCGAGGTGGCGACCGAACGCACCGACCGTCGCGCCGTGCACCGGCCGCACGAGCCGGTGCCCGCCGCCCAGGCCCTCGAGCTCGCGCGCACCGTCGCGCACCGCGGCGATGAGCTCGCGCTCGGCGACGCGGGCCTTCGAGCCGGCGCGCCGCAACGCGACCGTGCGTGCGCGTGCGGCCGTGAGCAGCTTCGGATCGAGCACGCTCGACGCGCGCTCGAGCACTGCCGTCTCGATCGCGAGCACACCGTCGGCGGCCGCGAGCGCCTGGTGCTCGCGCGTCGCGGCGAGCAGCTCCGCGCGCGCACGCGCCCGGGCACGTCGATGCGAGACCAGCTCGTGGAGGTCGTGACGCACGAGCGCACGCAGGGCCCGCGCACGCACGAGCCGTGCGGCCGTCGACCCACGCTCGTCGTCACCGAGCGCCTCCCCGAAGGCGAGCCGCGCCGCACCGCCGCGCGCGAGCTTGTAGAGCGCCCGACCGCGCTCTCGCACGCGACGTTCGCGGACGTCGGTGCGCTCGGCGTACGCGGAGAGTCGACGCAACGACTCGTCGCCGGCGTGCTCGAGCAGCGCCGCGGTGTACTGCAGCGCGGCCTGCTCGCGATCGAGCGCCGCGAGCCCGCGGCGGACGTCGGCCGCCGAGCGCCCGAGCCCGAGCTCCACCCGCAGCGTCTCGACCAGCTTCACGCCGAGATCGCGGCGCGCCGCCATCGCGGTGCCGCCGATGCCGACCGACGCGAGCGCAAGGGCGAGGACGAGCGTGCGGCGCATCAGTCCTCGACGTAGCGCCCGACGGCGGCACGGGAGCCGAGCACGCCGAGCGCCGCGCCGAAGCCGACGAGCGCGAGCGCCTCGGTCGCGCTGAAGAAGCGCAGGCTGCCGGATGCGAACGCGAGCGCGAACACGTCACCGACCAGCGGCTGCACCGTGTCGAACCCGAGCCACAAGAGCGCGACGGCGAGGGTCGCTCCGCAGGCGCCCTGCACGAAGCCCTCGACGACGAACGGTCCGTGCACGAACGAGGCGGTACCGCCGACGAGGCGGAGGATCTGGATCTCGGTGCGCCGCGCGTAGACGGCGAGCCGGATCGTGCTCCACACGATCGTCAGACACGCGAAGCCGACGAGCCCCGCGGCCCCGAACGCGATGCGGCGCAGCGTCTCGAGCAGCGACTGGGCGCGCGCGGCCCAGGCCCCAGCCACCACGACCTCTTCGATCTCGGGGGCGGCCCGCAGGTGCTCGGCCAGCGCGTCGCCGGCAGCGGCGTCGCGCAGCTCGATCTCCAGCGAGGTCGGCAACACGTCGGGCTCGATGCCGTCGAGCACGCTGGCGTCGTCGCCGAGCCCTTCGACCAGCCGCGTCATCGCGAGCGCGGGATCGACGACCGCCACCTGGGCGACCTCGGGGCGCGCGCGCAGATCGTCGGCGAGCCGGAGCGTCGCATCCGGGTCGACGCCGTCGACGAGATACGCGGTGACCGGCACGTCGACGCCCCAGCCGTCTGCGATCGAGCGCGCGTTCGTCCAGGCGAGCACGACGGTGCCGAGCAGCAGCATGCAGACCGCGATCGTGGCGACCGCGAGCAGCTGCACGAGCGGCGCCTGCGACATGCCACGCACGCCGCGGACGACGACGTAGCGCAGGCCGTGCAGCGCCCGGATCACGCCAGCGCTCCGATCACGTCGCGCGGGATCACGGCGGTCTGGTCGGCGGTGGGCTCGATCGCGGTCGCGGAGACCGGCGCGCTGTCCCCGACGAGGCGTCCGCCCTCGAGCTCGAGCACGTGCGTGGCGCGGCCGTGCTCGAGCACCGACGGATCGTGCGACGCGACCAGCACGGTGGTCCCGCGCGCGCACACCGACTGCAGCAGATCGAGGATCTCGCGGGTGAGCCGGGGATCGAGGTTGCCGGTGGGCTCGTCGGCGAGGAGGATCGCGGGCTCGCCGGCGAGCGCACGCGCGATCGCGACGCGCTGCTGCTCGCCGCCCGACAGACAGCGCGCGGGCCGCTTCAGCTCGGGATCGAGCTCGACGGAGCGCAGGGCCCGGCGCGCGCGCAGCTCGACCTCCGCGGGCGGCAACGCGAGCACCTGCAGCGCGAGCGCGACGTTCTCGAGCGGCGTCGCGTCGAGCAGCAGCTTGAAGTCCTGGAAGACGGCGCCGACGTTGCGGCGCAGGTACGGGATGCTCGAACGACGCAGGCGATGGATGTCGCGACCCGCGACGCGGATCGTGCCGCGATCGGGGCGCTCGGCGGCGAGCACGAGCTTGAGCAGCGTGCTCTTGCCGGCGCCGGAGGGGCCGGAGAGCAGCACGAATGCGCCTTCGGCGACCGCGAAGGTCACGTCGCGCAACGCCGCCGTCCGCGTGCCCGCGTCGGCGTAGGTCATGGTGACGCCGCTGAACTCGAGGATCGACAAGGGGAGTCCACGCGAGTCTGAGCACGCGGCGCCGGCGAACGCCAATTTGCGGCGGAACCGCTTGCGGCCCCACCTGCGGGTGTCAATCTGACGGCGAGCATGGCGTCCGTGGACCCGCCCGCGTTGTCCCGGCGCGACAAGGTCTTCACGCTGGGCGGCACGTTGCTCGGGCTGTTCCTCGCCGCGCTCGACCAGACGATCGTCGCGACGGCGGGTCCGGTCATCCAGCAGGACCTGCACATCGAGCCGTCGATGTACGTGTGGATCACCACCTCGTACCTCGTGGCCTCGACGGTGTTCGTGCCGATCGCGGGCAAGCTGTCCGACGTGCTCGGGCGGCGTGCGGTGCTGCTGACCGGGATGATCGTGTTCCTGATCGGCTCGCTCGCGTGCGGCCTGTCGCGGCAGACGAGCACGCTCATCTTCTTCCGCGCCGTGCAGGGCATCGGCTCCGCGGCGCTGTTCACCACCGCGTTCGCCGTCGTCGCCGACCTGTTCCCACCCGCGGTGCGCGGCAAGTACACCGGCCTGTTCGGCGCGGTGTTCGGCCTGTCGAGCGTCATCGGTCCGCTCGCCGGCGGTTTCATCACCGATCGCTTCGGCTGGCACTGGACCTTCTTCATCAACCTGCCGATCGGCGCGATCGCGATCGCGTTCGTGGCCGCGCGCATGCCGGCGCTGCGGCCCGTGCACGCGCGCCGGCCGTCGATCGACGTGAAGGGTGCGCTGGCGCTCGCGTTCGCGGTCGTGCCGCTGCTGATCGCGCTCACGCTGGGCCGCAGCGACCCCCGCGATCCGTCGGGCTACGGCTGGACGTCCGCGCCGATCCTCGCGCTCTTCGCCGCGTTCGCGATCGGGCTCGTCGTGTTCCTGCGGATCGAGCGGCGCGCACGCGACCCGATCCTCGACCTCGGCATGTTCGGCAGCCGCGTGTTCGCGGCCGGCACGGCCGGCGTGTTCGTGCTCGGCATGGCCTTCCTCGCGGCGGTCGTGTTCCTGCCGCTCTTCATGGTCAACGTGGTCGGGCTCTCGGCCACCGACTCGGGCCTGACCACCACCCCGCTCACGCTCGGGGTGGTGACCGGCAACATCGTCTCCGGTCAGCTCGTGTCGCGCACCGGTCGCTACAAGCCGCTGATGCTCGGCACGCTCGTGCTGCTCGCGATCGCGTTCGCGGTGATGGGCTTCGGGCTGTCGCCCGACTCGACGCGCACCGACGTGACGATCAAGATGATCTTCGTCGGGCTCGCGCTCGGGCCCACCGTGCCGCTCTACACGCTGGCGATCCAGAACGGTGTGAGCGCGCAGCAGATCGGGGCGGCGACCTCGACGTCGACGTTCTTCCGCCAGATGGGCTCGACGCTCGGCATCACGATCGTGGGCACGGTGTTCGCCACGACGCTCGCGAGTCAGCTGCACCGCGAGCTCGACGCAATCGCGGCCGACGTGCCGGACGAGGTGCGGGGGCAGCTCCTGGTGGGCGAGGGCTCGACGATCGGCGAGGGCCCCAGCGGCACGTCGCTCGACGTCGCGCGGGTGCGGGCCTGCATCGAGCAGCACTACGAGGTCGCGCGCGCCGCGGTGGGCGACGATGCGAGCGCGCTCGCGACGCTGGAGCGCGAGCACGCGGCGGCGCTGCACGGGGTCGACGAGGTGGTGGCGGCGGCGAAGTCGGCGTTCACGATCGCGATCGAGCGCATCTACCGGGTGTGCATCGGCTTCGCGGTCGTCGCGTTCCTGATCACGCTGCTCCTGCCCGAGCTGCCGCTGCGCCGCACCTTCGAGCCCGCGCCACCGGTCGAGTGACGCTCACTTCGTGGTGCGCGCGTCCTCGGGCTTGCGCGCACGGAACCACTCGGCGATGCCCTGCATCTCGGGCTCGAAGTCGCCGGGCACCGACACGTTGAGCAGGCCGGCCCGCTTCCCCGTGCGGTTCTCGAAGTCGTGCTTGGTGCCGCCGGGCACGAGCACGAACGAGCCCTGCTTCGCCTCCATCCACCGCGTGCCGACGCGGATGCTCATCGTGCCCTCGAGCACGTAGAAGATGTCGTCCTCGGGATGGCTGTGCGCACCGGGCCCTTTCGTGCGTGGCTCGAGCCACCACTCGGAGATCGAGTAGCGTCCGTTGGTCTCGCCGCCGTCGGCCTTGAACACCGCGGTGAGCGGCCCCATCGCGTACTCGCGCCCGGCCCCGGGCGCGAGCTTCACCGGCTTGCGCTCCGACTTCGCCTTGGTCTTCGCCTTCGCCATTAGTTGACGTCAGCGTGAACTAATCGACTGGGGTCGTCAAGCCGCCTGGCCGAGCGTCTCGGCCGCCGCGCGCTCTGGGCGTGAGCGCATGTCGATGATGCGCAGCGCTGCGAGCACCCGCATGACCTGATAGGTCGGATCGACCTCGAACCACCGCGAGCCGAAGTTCGCGCGCTGCGGGTGCTTGTGGTGGTTGTTCTGGAACAGCTCGCCCATCGTGAGCACCTCGACCGGCAGCGTGTTGCGCGAGGCGTCGGTGAGCGTGAAGTTGCGGTAGCCGTAGCGGTGCCCGCACCAGTTGACGATCGCGCCGTGCACCGGGCCCATCACGAAGTGGAAGGGAAGCAGCAGGAACTGCCACCACGCGGTCGCGAACGCGACGTAGAAGCCGACGTACAGCCCGACCCAGCCCAGCCGCATCACCCAGCTCTGACCGATGCGATCGAGCGCGGGCCAGCTGGGGAACTCGCCGGCGAGGAAGCGCGGCTCGGGCTCGGCCTCGCGGTGCGCGTACGCGTGGTAGCGAACGCGCGTGTGCATCATCATGCGCATCGCGTTGGCGTGGAACAGCGGCGAGTGCGGGTCGCGCTCGGTGTCGCTGAACGCGTGGTGCTCGCGGTGCAGGATCGCGTAGCCGCGCGGGTCGAGGTACGACGCGCCCTGCAGCAGATACGTGCACAGGTGGAAGAACCGCTCCCAGCCGCGGCTCATCGTGAACATGCGATGGGCCGCGTAGCGGTGCTGGAAGAAGCTCTGGAAGAACACCGCGCCGAGCCAATGCGAGGCGAAGAAGATCGCGACGGGCACGGGCGGACCCTAGCCGATCGCCCGCGGGGAAAACGTCGCGGTTGCGCGACCGCGAGTCGCAGTTCGGTCACGACGCGGAAGGCGCCGTGCGAGCGTGCAAGCGCCTGCGCGGCAGCGCGGCGGCCATGCGACGCACACCCTCGCGCAGCCGTGCGGGTGCGTGGGCACAGAAGCCGATGCGTGCGTGAGGCAGCGCGCGCGCCTCGAAGTCGAACGCCGAGCCCGGGGCGAAGCGCACGCCCTGCGCGCGGGCGCGGGTGACCCATGCGTCGACGTCGATCGCCGGGTCGACGTCGAGCCACAGCGCCATGCCACCGCCGGGCAGCTCGAAGCGGACGGAACTGCCGAGCGCACGGCGCAGCTCGGTCGCGAGCACCTCGCGACGCTCGGCGTGCACGCGACGCATGCGTCGCACGTGGCGCTGCACGAGGCCGTCCTCGAGCAGCTCGGCGAGCGCGGCCTCGAGCGGCGCATCGCCCTGGCGATCGGCGAGCTCGCGCAGCTCGGTCATCGCGGCCAGCAGCGGCCGCGGGGCGATCGCGCAACCGATGCGCAGGCCGGGCGCGAGCACCTTGGAGAGCGTCGCGACGTAGACGACGACGCCGTGACGATCGAGGCTCGCGAGCGGGGCCACGGGGCGACCGCGGTAGTGGAACTCGTGATCGTAGTCGTCCTCGACGATCGCGAAGCGATGCGCGCGTGCGAGCTCGAGCAGCGCGAGCCGGCGCTGCGGCGCGAGGGTGGCGAGGCTGGGGAACTGGTGGTGCGGCGTGACGTAGACGGCGGCGATGCGCTGCTTCGCGAGCGCGGCGGCGAGCGCATCGACCTGCAGGCCCTGCGCGTCGACGGGGATCGGCAAGAGCTCCGCGCCCGCGACCGCGAAGGTGTCCCATGCGGGCCGATAACCGAGCCCCTCGACGGCGACGACGCTGCCGGGGCGCACGAGCGTGCGCGCGACGAGATCGAGCGCCATCTGACTGCCGCGCGTGACGAGCACGTCGTCGGCGGTGCAGGCCAGCGCGCGGGTGCTCGCGAGCATCTGCGCGAACGCGGCGCGCAGGCGCGGATGGCCCTGGCGATCGCGGTAGCCGAGCAAGGTGCGATCACGCAGCGCGCGACGGTACGCACGGGCGATCGCCTCGCGCGGGAACGAAGATGGATCCGGCAGGCCGGTGTGCAGGCCGATGACGCGCGGATCGTCGATGGTCTCGCGCGCGCCGAGCGGGCCCCTGCGCAGCGGCGAAGGCGGGAGCGCGAAGCCCATGCGCTCGGGCGCGTGGACGGGCTCGCGCCGGCGCGCAGGCGTGTCGGCGAGCTGCTCGGCGACGAAGCTGCCGCGCCCCACCCCGCTCGTGATCCAGCCCTCGGCGAGGAGCTCGCGGTAGGCCGCGACGACGGTGTTGCGGTGCACCTCGAGCTGGGTCGCGAGCTCGCGCGTGCTCGGCAGACGATCGCCGGCGCGCAGGCGACCGCGCTGCACCTGCGCCGCGATCGCGCGCGCGATGGCGGCGAAGACGGGGGTGCCGGTCTGGCGGTCGAGCTCGAGCTGCAGCGGCCAGCGGGACATGCAATGGCCTAGGCGATTTCTCCGAAGTGGACCATGACGCTAGTCCAATTCCGGACCACGGTCGAGCCGAGATGGACACGTTCCCGCCGACCGCCCGCACGAAGCTCCACCGCCGCGCGTCCCGAGGCAGCCACGATCGCGCGCAGATCGAGGCGATCCTCGACGAGGGCCTCGTGTGCCACGTGGGCTTCACGGATGCCCACGGCCCGGTGGTGATCCCGACCGCGTATGCCCGCGACGGACAGTCGTTGCTGCTGCACGGCGCGCCGGCCTCACGACTGATGAAGCAGGCCGGCCAGCCGCTGTGCATCACGGTGACGCTCCTCGACGGGCTCGTGATCGCGAGGTCGGCGATGCACCACTCGATGAACTACCGCGCGGTGATGGTGTTCGGCACGAGCGAGCTGGTGACGGACCGCGCGGAGAAGCTCGAAGCGCTGGCGGCGATCGTCGAGCACCTGGTGCCCGGCCGCAGGCCGCACACGCGAGGCCCGAACGAAGCGGAGCTGGTGGCGACGGCGGTGCTGCGCGTACCGCTCGTCGAGGTGTCCGCGAAGATCCGCACGGGCGGCCCGATCGACGACGAAGAAGACCTGGCGCTGCCCCACTGGGCGGGCGTACTGCCGCTCGCGCAGCACACGGGCGCACCGATCGCGGCGGAGGGGATCGTGGACGCCGCCCCGCACCACGTGGCGGCGTGGCAGCGCCCGACCCGATGAAACGACGAAGGGCCGCGTCCCATCGGGAACGCGGCCCTCGCCGGGCGATCGCTGCGCCGAGTTCAGGCGCCGATCTGCAGCAGCGACACGGTGAAGTCGGCCTGCAATGCCAGCGACCCACCGAACTCGGTGGCCACACCCGCCAGCACCTCGCCCGCCTCCTGGAACGCCGGGATCACGCAGGGCAGACGACCCGAGGCGATCTCCAGGTCACCGGACACGCCAGCACTGATGAGCCCCTGCACCTCGGCGGTGAGCTTGGCGATCGGAGCGGGCTTGAACACGACCTCGCCGTCGATCTCGCCATCGATCAGCGCCTTGGCGCGCGCGAAGCCTTGCACGATCGCAGCACCGCGAACGCGGAGCTGGCCCAGTCGTGCACCGAACGCGGCTTGGCCCTCGGCGTCGACGTTCGCGCGGAACGCAAACTCCCAGTCGAGCGACGGCGGCGTGCAGCTGATGTTGGCCTCGGCCTGCGCCGACGCCTGCGCCTGACAGTCGGCCGACGCCTCACAGCTCGCCGATGCCGAAGGCGGCTCGAAGTTGCCCTCGCAGCTACCGCTGCACTCGCCCATGCACTGCGCGTGGCATTTCACCTCGCCCTCGCAGCTCGGTGGCATCGCCATCGCGTGGCACTCGCCGTGGCACGTACCATTGCACATCGCCATGCCCTGGGCTTCACACGTGCCCATGCACTCACCGTCGCATGCGCCCTGGCACTGACCCATTTCGTCTCGTGCGGTGCAATCGCCGCTACACTCGCCGCGGCATGTGCCGTTGCACTCGATGGCGGCCGAGAGCTCGCATGCGCCTTCACAGCCGACATCGCACTCTGCACCGACCGCCGGCCCCTGACAGCTGACCTCACCCATGCACCCGGCGGAGCAGCTGCCTTCGCACTTGCCTTCGCACTTCACCGAGACTTCGCCCGGGTCGACCATCGCCTCGCACTCGGCGTTCACTTCGCAGCTCGCCTGCGCCTCGACGGCGACGTTGATGTCGGCCTGGCACTGCGGCGGCTTGTAGACGATGCGGAGCCCACCCTCGACGTTCGCGTCGAAGTCGGCTTGGATGGCGGCCTTGAGCTCGTTGATGAAGTCCGCGTCGATCTCGCCCTCTGCCATGCCGTAGATCTCGGCGAGGGCGCGGATGTCCGCCTCGAAGCCCGCCTGGATCGACGCCGTCGCCTTGCCGAAGTCGGCGACCGCCGTGAAGAAGCCATCGAGCCTGGCGTTGCCGGAGATCGACAGCTGGCCTGTCGCGATGCTGCCGCAGGGTCCGCAGATCTTCTCGCTGGCCTCCGTCGGATCGCAGCCCTGCACGGAAGTCAGTGCGACTCCGCAGAGCAGACCCAAGCCCGCCAGACCCACCCATCGACTACCCACGCTCGTTGCCACTTGATCGCTCATGATGTCTCCCTCGTCTCCCTCTGGTGACCCGTCGATTGTCGCGACTCGATGACTTCGGATGCACTCCGCATCCGCGTTTACGCGAAGAAAATCGCGTCGCTCTTCGCTGGTTTTCAACTCGTTCGAACGACAGATGGGCGAACCGGGAGTGACCCCGTCGCCGACGCTCGACGATGGTCCCACAGCCCGAGCGAGCACTGCAACCGTCCGGGTTGCGATCGACTGGTGGAAAATTCTCGGCACCGACGCGCCTCCGATGTGCCCAGCGAGACCAGGTTGGGGGCCCGGGTGTGAGCACCGTCGAGTGCCGATTTGCCCCACCTCGGGCATCATCGGCGCAACCGATTTGGCAGCCTTCCCGCAGCACGCATGGCAGCACGGCCGCGTCATCGCGTTCGCCGATGCGCACGTCTCCCTCGGCGATCGCGGCCTGCTCTTCGGCGAGAGCCTCTACGAAGTGCTGCCGCTCTCGTGCAACAAACCGAAGCTCGTGCAAGCACACGCCCTTCGAATGCGACGCGGCGCCGCAGTGCTCGGGCTCGCCGACACCCTCGTCGACCCCGTGCTGTGGACCCGCATCGCCGAGGCGCTGATCGCCGCCGAGGGCATCGACGACGGCCTGCTCTACCTGCAGCTCACCGGCGGCGCCGGCCCGCGCGCGCACCTCGGCGTCGCGACCCCCGAGCTGTTCGCGTACGCCATGCCCCACGTCTTTCCCGACGCCGCACGCGTGGCGAAGGGCGTTCGGCTCGCGAGCGCCGAGGATCCTCGCTGGGCGCGCTGCGATCTGAAGACGACGATGCTGCTGCCCTCGGTCCTGGGCAAGCGGCTCGCGCACGACCGCGGCGCGGACGAGGTCTTGTGGATCGGGCGGGACGGGCTCGTGCGCGAGGGCGGCTCCTCGAACGTGGCGATCGTCGAAGCCGGCGCGGTGGTGGTGCCCCCGGCCGGGCCGACGCTGCTGCCCGGTGTGACCATGGCTGCGCTGCGCATTCCAGCCGAGGCCGCCGGTATCGCGTGGCACGAGGCCCCGATCGATCGCGAGCGACTCGCCCGCGCCGACGAGGTGTTCATCGCGGCCACCTCGCTGCTCGTCATGCCCGTCGTCGCGATCGACGACACCCCGGTCGGCGACGGCCGTGCCGGCCCGGTGGCAACTCGGTTGGCGGAGCTGCTGCGCGACGAGTTGGCGCGCGCGTGACGAGCCGTCACCCCGGGCACGGCGCGCCGCAGCTCGCCGTCTGCCCGTCGTCGCACACCGTGGGCTCACCCGCCGCGCAGCGCGTGAAGTCGCAGCCCATGCCGTAGCCACTGGGGCATGCCAGCGTGCACGTCGAGCCGGCCTCGCACTCGGCGTGGCACGGCGGCGCGTCGCAGACGAACGCGCACGTGCTGTCGGGCCCGCAGCTGCACGTGCCGTTCGCACACGCGCCGTCGCAGCGCGGATGATCGCCCTCGCACTTCACGTGGCAGGGCGGCGCGGCGCACTCGAACGCGCACATTGCTCCGACTCGGCACGTGCAGTCGCCGTTCGCACACTCGCCCGTGCAGTCGCTCCTCTCCTCGCAGTCGAGGTGGCACGGCGGCGCGGCACAGGGCACGTCGCAGCTGTGCTCGACCGGGCACACGCACGTGCCGTTGCCGCACGGCTCGGGCTCGTCGTGGCACGCGCCGCCGACCGCTGCACCGAGCAGCACCGCGAGCGCGAGCCAGCACGACGCGCGCACGCTCATGGCCGCGGCCCGTAGACCGGTGGTGCGCTGCCGAGCTCGTACGCGCCGAGATCCGGCGCCGCGCCGTCGTGGGCGAAGCCGGTGATCGGCGCGCCGGCATCGATCGCGGCGCTGCCGGCCGCGAGCTGCAGATCGGCGGGCACGAGCTCGGGGAACGCGGCGCTCGGCACGAGCACCGCGGCCGCGAACACGGACAGATCGAGCTCGACCGCGTGCGCCTCGCTCGTGTTCGCCTGCAGCTCGGCGAGGCTCGCGAACGACACACCGCCGACGTTGCCGGTGAACATGCCGGCGGTGGATCCGTACCCGTCGTAGTCGAGATCGACGTCGATCGCCGCCGACAGATCGATCACGTCGCCCTCGCCGTTGTCGTAGCCGTTGTACGCGGCCCCGGGCCCACCGATGAACAGGTTGTTGCGGAAGTGCTGCCGCGAGAACGGATCGGTCGTGTACGTGCTGAGCGCGTCGCCCATCTTCACGATCGTGTTGTGCCAGGCGACGTCGCCGACGCTGCCACGCTGCAGCTTGAACGACTGGAACGCGGAGTTGTAGACGACGTTGCGGATGAAGTACGTGGGCCCGCCGAGCCCGGGCTGTGACGACATGCCCATGAACACGTTCGTGAGCCGGTTGCCGACGATGCGGCAGTCGTGGAAGCAGAAGTCGGCCTCGATGCCGTCGTCGGGGCACACCGACAGATCGTTGCCCAGCACGTCGATGCTGTGCTGATCGACCGCGCCGTCGTCCTCGATGAAGGAGATGCAATCGCGGAAGCCGCTGACGCGGTTGTGCTCGATCACGTGGCCCGGACCGGTGACCTCGATGCCCTCGCCGATGTTGTCGCCGTCGACGCCCAGCGAGCCCTCGGCCCAGACGGTCGCGCCCTCGACGACGTTGTCGGCGATGTAGAGGTTCTCGCTGCGCGTCTTGGTGACGATGCCGTCTTCCTCGGTGATGACGTGGTTGCGGACGAACGACAGGCCGAGCGCGTCGTTGAACTTGATCTGACCGTGGACCTCGAGCCCTTCGACGATGACGTACGAGCGACCGTCGAGCCGCACCTCGCCGTCGATGATCACGCCGTCACCCGCGGCCCGGATGACGATCGGTGCGTCCTCGGTGCCGTCGACGAACACGGTGAACGTGTCGTAGTTGCCGGGCGCGAGCTCGAGGATGTCGCCCGGCACCGCGGCATCGAGCGCGGCGGGGAAGCTGCCGGGATCGACGGCGATCACCGGCGCGCCGTCCATCGCGGCGGGCACGGGGCGCGTGGAGGCTTCGAGCGTGCGGATCTCGCAGCCGCCGTCGGGATCCGAGAGCGCGAGCTCGAGCTCGTAGTCGGTGCCGGGCGACAGCCCGAAGACGGTGCCCGCGTGCTTGTTCGGCCAGTCGAAGCCCTCGACGCTGCCGGCCGGCGTCCGTCGCAGCGTGGTGCCCTCGTGCCACGTGCCGCCCACCTCGCGCCACCGCACCGTGACTGCGCCGTTCTCGTTGCTGTCGCCCTCGACCAGCCACTGCGCCGTGATGTGCTCGAGCGTCGGCGACATCAGCGTCGCCTCGCCGGGCGTCGTGCCGAGCTCGTCCGTCGCGGGGCCGATCCCGTCGCAGTCGGGCGGCGGCGGCTCCTCGGTCTCGCCGGCGGTGGTGTCGGCGCTGTCGGTACCGTCGGTCGTCGACACCGTGCCGGACGCGTCGCCGCTCTCGGTCACGCTGTCGCTGACGGTGGTGCCGGGCGTGCTCGCGGTGCTGCTCGGGTTCTCCGTCGTCGTGGGATCGCCGGCATCGTCGTCGACGGAGTTGCCGCCGTCGCCGCAGGCCGAGATCGACAGGACAGTCGCGAGCAGCCGACGACGCGTGTGCATGCGGACCTCAGACGAGCAGCTGCTCGAGCATCTGGAAGTACTCCTGCTCCGACTCGGCGAACTCTCCGTCGGACTTGAACGTCGCCTTCGCGGCGTGCAGGAACAGCGCGCGGTGCTCTCGTGGCACCCGCGTGGGATCGACGTCGGCCGCGGGCGGCGGCCGCTTGAGCCACGCCTCGATCTGCGGCTGGTCCTCGGCCATGCCGAGCTGCGCGACCATCCGCATCACGAACGCGCGCTCCTGCTCGCGCACCTCGAGATCGACCCACGCGAACGAGCACACGAACTCGAGCAGGCGCAGGCGATCCTCGCGGGAGAGCTCTTCGAGCATCCCGCGAGGATAGCGCGCGGTCTCGCTCAGCTACAACCGCTGGTGCTGCCGCAGGTGTTGCACTTGAGGCAAGACCCGTTGCGCACCATCGTGAAGCTCTGGCAGCTCGGGCAGGCATCGCCCTCGTAGCCCTGCAGCTTCGCCTTGTAGACCTGGGCCGACAGCGCGACCGCGGCCCGCACCTCTTCGCTGCGACGGGCCGGCTCCTCGACCTCCGCGTCGTGGCCGTTGCCGTTGCCGTTGCCGTGCTTGCTGCGCACCGGTCGCGCCGCCGTGTCGGCGTAGCCCGCCTCGGCGTACGCCGGCGCCGCGGTGCGATCCTCGAACTCGATCGACTGCGCCGAGATGAAGCCCGCGCTCTTCGGCAAGGTCGCCGACAGCTTCAGCGGACCCGGGGTCACGATGCGCTCGTCGATCACCTCTTCGTCGCGGTAGTCGACGCCCGGCAGCATCTCCTCCGCGGCGTCACCCGTGGTGTCCGGGGTCAGATCCTCGGGCATCACGTGCGCGAGATCGTTGCGACCCAGGTAGCTCACCGCGAGCTCGCGGAAGATGTAGTCGATGATGCTCGTGCACATCTTGATGTTCGGGTGCCCGGCGACCATGCCGTTGGGCTCGAACCGCGTGAACGTGAACGCGTCGACGTACTCCTCGAGCGGCACGCCGTACTGCAGCCCGAGGCTGCACGCGATCGCGAAGCAGTTCATCAGCGAGCGGAAGGCGGCGCCCTCCTTGTGCATGTCGATGAACACCTCGCCGATCGAGCCGTCCGCGTACTCGCCGGTGTGGATGTAGACCTTGTGCCCGCCGATCGTGGCCTTCTGCGTGTAGCCACCGCGGCGATCCGGCATGCGCCGGCGCTTCGCCAGGTAGCGGTACACCATGCGCTCGCTGACCTTCTCGACCACCTGCGGCTGGCTGGTGGCCGCGACGCGCGGCAGTGCGTCGTCGTCGTCCAGATCGTGCTCGATGTCGTCGAGCAGCGCGGCCGACAGCGGCTGGCTGAGCTTGCTGCCGTCGCGGTAGAGCGCGATCGCCTTCGTGCCGAGCTTCCACGACGCCATGTAGACGTCCTCGACCTCGCGCACCGTGGCCTCGTTGGGCATGTTGATCGTCTTGCTGATCGCGCCCGACAGGAACGGCTGCGCCGCCGCCATCATGTGCACGTGGGCCATCGGCGCGATGAAGCGCTTGCCGTAGCGGCCGCACTTGTTCGCGCAGTCGAACACCGGCAGGTGCTCGGCCTTCAGCCCCGGCGCGCCCTCGACGGTCATCGTGCCGCACACGTAGTCGTTGGCCAGCCGGATGTCCTCGCTCGTGAAGCCGAGCTCCTTCAGTAGATCGAAGGTGGGATCCGAGAGCTGCGCGTCGGTGAAGCCGAGCACGTCCTGACAGAACTCGTCGCCGAGCGTCCAGCGGTTGAACGCGAAGCCGATCTCGAACGCGGCCGGGAGCTCGGCCTCGATCTTGGCGAGCATCTCGGGCGTGAAGCCACGGCTCGCGAGATCGGCGTGGGTGACCCGGGGGCTGCCCACGAGGCTGCCGGCGCCGCGGCAGTAGCGGACGATCGTCTCGGCCTGCTCCGGCGAGTAGCCGAGCCGCGCGAGCGCAGCCGGCACCGACTGGTTGATGATCTTGAAGTAGCCGCCGCCCGCGAGCTTCTTGAACTTCACGAGCGCGAAGTCGGGCTCGATGCCGGTCGTGTCGCAGTCCATCAACAGGCCGATCGTGCCGGTCGGCGCGATCACGGTGGTCTGCGCGTTGCGGTAGCCGTGGGCCTCGCCGAGCTCGAGCGCGAGGTCCCACTGCTGGCGGGCGCACTCGAGCAGATCACGCGGGCACTCGCGGGCATCGATGCCGCGCGGCAGCACCGACAGGCCCTCGTACTCCTGCGCGGGCGCGTCGTACGACGCGCGGCGATGGTTGCGGATGACCCGCAGCATGTGCGCGCGGTTCTCGGGGAAGCCCGGGAACGCGCCGAGCTCGGCGGCCAGCTCGGCGGAGGTCGCATAGCTCGCGCCGGTCATGATCGCCGTGAGCGCGCCGCAGATCGCGACCGCCTCGGACGAGTCGTAGGGCAGGCCCGACACCATGAAGTAGGTGCCGAGGTTCGCGTAGCCGAGCCCGAGCGTGCGGTAGCGGTAGCTCAGCTCCGCGATGCGCTTGCTGGGGAACTGCGCCATGAGCACGCTGATCTCGAGCGCGATCGTCCACAGCCGGCACGCGTGGAGCAGCGAGGGCAGATCGATCGTGCCGCTCTGCTCGCCCAGCAGCGTCATCAGGTTGAGCGACGCCAGGTTGCAGGCCGTGTCGTCGAGGAACATGTACTCGCTGCACGGGTTGCTCGCGTTGATGCGACCGGACGCCGGGCAGGTGTGCCACTCGTTGATCGTCGTATCGAACTGCAGGCCCGGGTCGGCGCACGACCACGCGCCCATCGCGATCTTGTCCCACAGCTCGCGCGCCGGCATCGTCTTGGCCAGCTTGCCGTCGGTGCGGCGAACGAGCGACCAGCCGCGATCCTCTTCGACCGCGCGCAGGAAGTCGTTGTTGATGCGCACCGAGTTGTTGCTGTTCTGCCCCGACACCGTGCCGTACGCAGCGGAGTCCCAGCCGGTGTCGTACGCGTCGAAGTCGATGCGCGTGACGCCCTGGCCGCCGAGCTGCAGCGCGCGCTGGATGTAGTTCTCCGGCACGTTGCTGCGCCGCGCCTCTCGCATCGCGCGACGCAGCGCCCGGTTCTGCGCGGGGTCGAAGCGCGTGTCCGCCGGCAGGCCCGAGTCGAGCCCGGCGCGCAGCACCGCGTTGAGGTGGAACGAGCAGGCCTTGCTGCCCGAGACCAGCGCCGCGACCTTCTGCTCCTCGATGACCTTCCAGTCGATGAACGACTCGATGTCCGGGTGATCGATGTCGACGACGACCATCTTCGCGGCGCGGCGCGTGGTGCCGCCGCTCTTGATCGCGCCCGCCGCACGATCGCCGATGCGCAGGAAGCTCATCAGCCCCGACGACCGCCCGCCGCCGGAGAGCCGCTCACCCTCGCCGCGCAGGTGCGAGAAGTTGGTGCCGGTGCCCGAGCCGTACTTGAACAGCCGCGCCTCGCGGACCCACAGATCCATGATGCCGTTCTCGCCGACGAGGTCGTCGTCGACCGACTGGATGAAGCAGGCGTGCGGCTGCGGCCGCTCGTAGGCGTTCTGCGAGCGCCGCACCTCGCCCGTCTGCGCCTCGCAGTAGTAGTGACCCTGCGCCGGGCCGGTGATCCCGTACGCCCAGTGCAGCCCGGTGTTGAACCACTGCGGGCTGTTCGGCGCGGCGATCTGCGCCGCGAGCATGTACATCATCTCGTCGTAGAAGCAGCGCGCGCTGGCCTCGTCGCTGAAGTAGCCGTGCCGGAAGCCCCAGTACGTCCAGCAGCCCGCGAGGCGATGGAACACCTCGCGGCTGTCGTTCTCGCCGCGCGTGCGCTCGGCGACCGGCAGCTCGGCGAGCGCGTCCTCGTCGGGCTCGCTGCGCCACAGCCACTGCGGCACGCCCGGCTCGGGCACGCGACGCAGCCGCGTGGGCACGCCGGCCTTGCGGAAGTACTTCTGCGCGAGGATGTCGACCGCGACCTGCGACCAGCCCTGCGGGATCTGGATGTCCTTCGCCTCGAAGACCACCGAGCCGTCGGGGTTCGAGATCCGAGACGCGCGGGACTCGAACGAGAGCGTCGCGAAGGCCTGGCCGTAGGCATCGCCCTCGGCAGTGGCAGCGGACGACGGGACGAGCTCCGGGGTGAAGTGACGCGTGAGCTTCATGGGAGGACTCCGAGGCGGGCGGGCGGGAGGAGGAGGAGGCGCCGCGGCCGACGAGCGGGCGGTTCGGGCGGCGCGGGGAGGTGGAGCGGGAGCGAGCGCAAGAAAGGTCGAGTGGGCTGAACGGACGAGCAGGCCGCCACCTCGAAGGGTAGCAGCCCCTGGAGCGCGCCCTTGCCGGGGCGGCTCTGCGGTTCCATCCGACCGAGGTGCGGCCGAGGTCGGTGGCTGGGGTGCGGCGGGCCGAGAGGAGCGGGGAGCTCCTCGGGCCGGAGGCCGTGGAAGACAAGTCCGATGGGGCTTCGGGGTCGGGCCCCGGAGCCTTCCCGCGACGGGGAGCCGCGCATCCGCGACGGCCCCCCATGTTGGGGTGGAGGCAATGGATGCCACAAGATGTAGGGGGTCCGCAAGAAGTCGGCGTCGGTCCGCGACGAGAGGTTATCCACAGGCGCCGGCCGATTGGTCACCGCCCTCGATCCCCAGCTCGTCCACAGAGATATCCACAGATTTAGCGGCGGCTCCCGGGCCCGGCGGGGGCGGCACCACTCGTGGGGCGTCGATCCTAGAACTTCGTACGGCTCGCCTTCTTCGCGGCCCGGCCGGGTTGGCACGCGGCGAAGGGACCGCCCCGCTCCACACCCCGGTGCGCCGACGGCACTCCCCAGTCTCGGCCACAGTCCTTGTCCCAGCGGTGTGAACACGGCGCGCCGTTTTTTCGACGAGGAGATCTCCTTTCGGTCGGGCGACGGCTCGTCCGGGCGGCGGCGCTTGCCGAAGCGCCCGTCGGTCGACCATCATCTGCGCGCCCCGATGCCGAAGGACGCGAACGAGATCTTCCACGCGCAGGTCGGCTACGGCGAGCTCGAGCGGCTGTCTGCGCTCGAGACCCTGAAGGGCCTGCGCAACCCCGAGCTCGTGAAGCTCGGCGACCTCGTGGCCTTCCTCGACGCACGGGGGCTGTGGCCGCAGTTCGCCAAGATCACGCTCGGTGATCTGCGCGACGGTTTCAGCACGCCGGCGACGCCCGAGCCCGAGGCCGGCGGCCGCACGCGGCGCAAGAAGCAGCGGATCCTCGAGGACGAGCTCGAGGACGCGTTCGCCGAGAAGGCCGCCGCGGCCGCGAAGAGCAAGGCCGAGCCCGACGACGGCGGCATGTCCACCGACGACTTCGCCCGCCAGGTGCTGCCCTTCATCGAAGGCAACGGCGAGGTCACCGTCGAGGACATCGCCGAGTACAGCCGCATCGACCGCAAGGTGCTGCGCCACCACCTGGCCGCGATGGTGAAAGAGGGCCGGCTCGAGCGCGTGGGCGTGGGCCGCCACGCGATCTACACGGCGCTGTAGCTCACGGCTGCTTGCGACGCCGGCGCTGCCCGAGCGCCCACAGCGTGGGCAGCACGAGGATCGCCGTGGCCGCCGCGAGCGTGATCCCGAGCGACGCGAGCCCACCGATCCCGCGCAGCCCCGCCGAGTCGGCCACCATGAACGCGGCGAACCCGGCCACGGTCGTGAACGTCGCCGCGAGGATCGCCCCGCCCGTCTCCTGCAGCGAGCGCGACAGCGCATCGAGCTCGCCGTGCGTGCGGCGGATCGTGTCGGTGAGATAGACGCCGTTGTCGACGCCGATGCCGAGGATCGCCGGCAGGATCGGCATGTTGAACAGCGTGAACTTGAGCCCGATCGCGCCCATGATCCCGACCATCCACCAGAGCGCGAGCCCGAGCGGCAAGAGCGTGATGAGCGTGAGCCCGAGCGAGCGCAGCTGCCAGTAGACGAACGCGGCGATCAGCACCGAGGCCATGCCGACGACCCACGGCGCCTCTTCGCGCAGCATCAGGAACATCGACGCGTAGACCGTCGTCTCGCCGACGAACAGCCCGCCGTCGTCGAGGTAGCCCGAGGTCTCCTGCGTGAAGTCGACGCCCTTGCGCATGTCGGCGGCGTCGAAGTTCGGATAGGCGTAGATCGCGTACGCGCCCTCGTCGGTCCGCACCTTGCGGAGCAGGACCTCGGGCAGATCGTCGATCGCGAACGGCTGCGCGCGGAACATGTCGACGAGCTGGCGCGCCTCCTCGCGGCTCAGCTTCTTCGGCTCGGCCTTCGCGCCTGCCTCGGCCTTCGGCAGCGCGTCGGCCTTCGGCGCCGCGTCGGCGGCGGGCGGTGGCGGTGGTGCGCGCGGC
>CAZFKC010000042.1:19426-25205 GCA_964519175.1 uncultured Nannocystaceae bacterium | reverse complement strand
CGCGTCGGCCTTCGGCGCCGCGTCGGCGGCGGGCGGTGGCGGTGGTGCGCGCGGCGGCTTGGGTGGCTTCGGCGGCGTGCTGGCCTTGCCCTCGTCCTCGAAGTCCTCTTCTTCGTCGCCGAAGTCGTCCCAGTCGTCCTCGGGCACCGGCGGCGTCGCGGGCTTCGGCGGCGGCGCCTCACGGCCCTCGGCGATCGCCTCGAGCCGCTCGAAGGTGTCCTCGTTCTCCTCGTAGAGCGCATCGATCGCCCGCTTGCGCGCGGCCAGATCGACGCTCTCGTCCGGCAGCAGATCCGGCGCACCGAACAGGCTCGCCACCACCGTGTCGCCGGCCTCCACGCGCAGCTCGTGCCGCTTGCGCGCCTGCTTCAGCGCGGCGCGGGCCGAGGCCAGATCGTCGCGCACCAGGATGCCGGCGTGGATGTCCTTGCCGAACACCTCGGAGATGAGCTGCACGTCCGGCTCGCTCTCGCGGCGCGCCCGATCGGACTGCAGCCGCCGCGCGTTGTACTCGAACGTCACGTCGCGCGCGCCCTGGAACGACACCACCGTGATCACGACGACGATCGCGAACATCACGCCCGGCCGCGACAACAGCCGCCGCATGTGCCGGCCCTCGAGGTGCGCGACGGGGTCGGCGTGGCGCTTGATGCCGACCATGTAGAGCAGCGACGGCAGCACCGTGGTCATCGCGAGGATGCACAGCGCGAGCCCCCACGCGGAGATCATCCCGAACTCGCGGAAGGCCGGGAACTCGGAGGTCGCCATCACCAGGAACGCACCGACGGTGGTGCCCGAGGCCACCATCAGCGGGATCACCAGGCTGTGGAACGCGCGCCGGATCGCCTCGGCGTCGTCGTGGTTGCGCCGATCGATCTTCGCACGCGTGTAGAAGTGGATGCCCGCATCGATGCCCATGCCCATCAGCACGGTCGAGATGAGGCTGGTCATCAGGTTGAGGTGCCCGAGCACGAGCTGCGTGATACCGAGCGACCAGATCACGCCGAACGCGAGCGGCACGAGCAGCACCAGCACCGCGCGCAGCGAGCGGAAGAGCAGGTAGATGATGCCCACGACGCCGAGCAGCCCGATGAGGCCGCCGCGCACCATGTCCTGGCGGATCGTGGCCTGCTCGTCGGACTTGTTGGTGTAGGGCCCGACGACGTTGTAGCGCATCGACGTGCCCGTCCACGGGCCCTCGCGCGCGAACACGCCGGCGATCGCCTCGCGCATCTGCGCGGAGATCTTCTGCGAGAACTCCATGCTGGTCGCGGGCTGCGTCGGATGCAGCAACACCACCGTCGCGTCGATGCCCTCGCGCTCGTAGCGATCGCGGAAGCCGGTGCGCTCGAGCGCCTCCTCGCGCTTGCGATCGACGAAGCTCTGCAGCGCGTCGGGAGCGTTCGGATCGGGCTCGAGCACGCAGGCCTCGGCCGCGCGCGAGCAGAACTCGTAGTGCGTGTAGGCCTGGACCTTCTCGTCCAGCTCGTCCATCTCGCGATCGGAGAGGTAGTAGAGCGCGTGCTGCGAGAAGAAGTCGCTGGGCAGGCGATCGTCGACGTCGCGCAACAGCGGATGGCCCTTCACCTCGGCCGCGACCGCGTCGGCGAACGCGTGGCGGGCCTCGGCCGTGCCGTCGGTGATGACGACGTTCACGCTGCCCGTGCTGCCGAACGTGCGCTCGATCTGCTCGAGCCCGACGAGCACCGGATGGCCGTCGGGCAGCAGCCGCCGCAGATCGGTGTCGACCTTCAGCCGCGTCGCGAGCCAGCCGGTGACGATGGTGAGCACCAGCGACACCACGAGGATCAGCCGGTGGCGCGCGAGCACCCCCCGGATCCAGCGGTCGCGGAATGGCTCCGGGGCGCTCAACGGCGCGCACACTCTTGCACGAACGAGGGCGCGCAGGCCACCCTGCGCCGCCTTCGCAGCAGCAGGACGACGAACGCGAGCCAGCCCCGGCCGTGCTCCGCCGCCGCCACGCACCCGCAGCCGGCCGTGCCCTCGTCTTCGCCGCTCGTCGTGCTCGACGAGCCTTCGGCGTCGGTCGTGCCCGTGCCGGTGGGCTCGTCACCGGTGCTGCTCGCGTCGCTGCCTCCGTAGGTCGGATCGCCCGACGTGTCGCCACCGACGTCGCAGTGATCGGGCCCGGGCGGCACGACCGGATCGTCGCTCGCGTCGGCGCCCGGGTAGACCGTGATGAACCCGGGCGCATAGCCGGTCCAGCTGGTCCCGTCGGGCGCACGCGCCACGGCCCGCACGAGCAGCCCCAGGTAGATCGCCGACTCGGGCGGCACGAGCAGCTCGTCGATCTCGCCCGCCGCCGCGTCGAGCTCGGCGAAGGGAGTCCACGCGGACTCGTCGTCGAGCGACGCGGACGACGTCGCCGCCCACGCGAGCGTGACTGTGGTGCCCGCGGGGCCGCCCATGCAGCCGAGGATGCGGAAGCCCGACTGCTGGAACGCCTTGGGCTCGAACAAGGGCGAGGTCAGCGCGGCGACCGGTGCCACGTTCGCATCGTCGGCGACCTGCACGACGCCGACGCGCGTGGTCCACAGGTTGATCGCGGGCGCGAACGTGTAGCCGCGGATCACGTAGTTGCCGGCCGGCACGCCCGTCGTGTCCCACTCGACGCCAGGGCCGGTCGCCGCACACGAGATCGGCAGGCGCTCGGCGTTGATGATCTGCACGCAGCTGCCCGCAGCGCCGTCGTGACCGGTGGCCCAGTGCGGGTGGCCGACCAGCACCTCGTCGGCCGGCGGCAGCTCGGGCACGAGGCCGGCCTCGAGCGAGCGCATCGCGTCGTCCTCGTCGATCCAATTCGGCAGCGTGGTGATGCGGTGATCGTCGTGACAGAGCGCGAAGAACTGGAACGTGCGGCTGTCGGCCAGCTCGTCCTCGGTGAGTGCGACGTCCTCGAACGGGATCGTGACGTCGAAGCGATAGATCGGCGACGCGCTGCGATCGACGTGGGCCATGCACGCGTGCGGGGGATAGAGCGCCGGCGTGCGCGGCGTGCTGCCGTTCGTCGCATGCGCCGGCGTGCCCGAGAGCGCGACCGCGGCGAGGCCGAGCCAGAGGGCACTGCGTACGAGCGGCATCGGGACGACCATCATCATCGTCGGGCCGCGCCTTCGCGCGCAAGCCTGCGATCGCAGGCAGGTTGACGGACGACACGCGACGCGCAAGCTTTCGCCGATGAGCGCCACGCCCGCCCCCCAGAGCGATCACGAGATCCGTCGCGTCGGCATCGTGTTCGCGGGCGGGCCCGCGCCTGCGGCCAACGCGGTGATCTCGGCGGCGGCGACCTCGTTCATCGAGGACGGCCGCGAGGTGATCGGCTTCTTCCACGGCTACTCGAACCTGCAGGACTACCACCCGGTCACGCACCGGATGCTGCCCGATCAGCACTATCGGATCTTCGAGGAGCGCGACCTGCGAGGCATCCGCAATGCCCGCGGCATCCTCATCGGCACCGCCCGCGCGAATCCGGGCAAGGGCATCGACTCCCCCGCCGATCTCGACGACGAGGCGAAGTGCGCGAGCCTGGCGAACGTGTATCGCGCGCTCGTCGACCTCGAGATCGACGCGCTCATCTCGATCGGCGGCGACGACACGCTGAAGACCGCGAACCTGCTCTTCGAGTACCAGCGCCGGCTGCCCCAGGGTGCGAAGCGCGTACGCGTGGTGCACCTACCGAAGACGATCGACAACGACTACCGCGGCATCGATTTCACGTTCGGGTTCTTCACCGCGGTCGACTTCATGGCCAAGGAGCTGCAGAACCTCCGCGCCGACGCGCTGGCGACCTCCGGCTACTTCATCGTCGAGACGATGGGGCGCAAGGCGGGCTGGCTGTCCTACGGGGTCGCGATCGCGGGCGAGGCCAATCTCGTGATCGCGGTCGAGGACGTCGACGGCGAGCTCGCGATCGACGCGGACGGGCGCAAGATGCTGGCGATCGATGCACTGGTCGATCGCATCGTCGATCTCATCCTCACCCGCGAGCGTCGGGGCAAGCACTACGGCACGATCGTGCTGGCCGAGGGGCTCGCGGAGCTGTTGCCCGACGAAGTCACCGCGAGCCTGCCGCGCGACGAGCACGGCCACATCCCGCTCGGCGGCATCGATCTCGGCAAGCTGGTGGCCGAGCGCGTGTCGGCCCGCTACGCCGAGCGCACGTCTCGCAAGAAGAAGATCGCCAGCGTGCAGCTGGGCTACGAGAGCCGCTGCGCACCGCCGCACGCGTTCGACGTGATGCTCGGCAGCCAGCTCGGCATCGGGGCCTATCGCGCGCTCGTCGAGGAGCACAAAGACGGCTTCATGGTCAGCGTCTCCGGCCAGCTCGCGCTCTGCTATGTGCCGTTTCACGAGCTCGTCAACGAGCACACGCTGCGCACCGAGGTCCGCTTCATCGCGCCGGGCAGCGACTTCCACCGGCTCGCGCGCTTCCTCGAGACGCGGGTCGATCGCCTGCGCGACTGGGCGCCCGGCCGCCGCACCGAGCGCTGACGGGCCTCAGCCCGCTGCGACCGCGGCGACGGCCTTCGCGATGCCGAGCTCGGTCTCGAGCACGCCCAGCACGTGATCGCGCAGCAGGTTCGCACCGGCCGGCGACAGGTGGATGCCGTCGCCCGCACGCACGCGCACCTTCTTGCCCGGCGTGCCGTCGGGGTTGGTCCCGATCGCGATCTTGTCGGCGTACTTGCCGTCGGCGTCGGCGAGCAGCGGCCACGTGTCGATGAACTTGGCGCCCGTGCGCGCGGCCATGCGCTCGCCGTACAGCTTGTTCACCCGCTTCACGCGCTCGTGGAACTTCGTCGGGCGCATCACCGGCATGCCGACCCAGAAGATGCGCTCACCGGCCGGTGCGATCAGATCGCAGAGGCTGTCGATGCGCTTGCTGTACTCCGCGTCCCAGCCCTCGTCCTGCCAGCGGATCCACTCGCCGTGCCCCATGTAGAGCCCCTGCACGTCGTTGCCGCCGAACATGACGACGCTCGCCTCGGGCTTCCATGCGGCGAGCTCGGCCGCACGCTTCTGCCAGTCGTAGAAGTCGGGACGCGCGAGCCCGGTGCTGCTCTTGCCCGCGCGCTTGCACGGCACCACGTACTCTTTCTTCAGCGCGCGCTCGAGGAACACGCCGAAGCCACCGGCGATCATGCTGTCGCCGAGCACGAGGATCTTCGGGCTCGCGGCCGCACGCGCACGCATCGGCAGCAGTGCGGCGGAGGAGGCGGCGAGCATCGCCAGCATCGAGCTTCGGCGCGACCACACGGGGGCAGACATGTCCCGCGAAGGGTGGCCCAGCCGGCCGCGATCGCCAAGAGACCGGTTACGCGTGGGGGCACGAGCCGGCCGAGTGCTTGCCTGGCGGGCCGCCATCGACTAATCAAAGCGAATCCGTCGCTCGCGCGGCTTGCGCTCGCGGGACGAGGGCCGAGGTTGCACCATGCTCGACGACAGCACCAAGAAGTTCCTCGATCACCTGGTCCAGACGAACCGCATCGTGCTGTTCATGAAGGGCAACAAGAGCTTCCCGCAGTGCGGGTTCTCGGCGGCGGTGGTCGAGGTGCTGAAGAAGCACGGCGCCGAGTTCCACACGGTGAACGTGCTGCAGGACGCGAACATCCGCGAGGGCATCAAGGAGTACTCGAGCTGGCCCACGATCCCGCAGCTCTACATCGACGGTGAGTTCGTCGGTGGCTGCGACATCGTGCGCGAGATGGATGCGAACGGCGAGCTCGCCGACAAGCTCGCGAGCATGCGCGCGTCCTGA
>CAZFKC010000042.1:0-19326 GCA_964519175.1 uncultured Nannocystaceae bacterium | reverse complement strand
CCGACGCGCCTCACCACGCCAGCATCGTGAGCGCGGCGGCTCCGAGCGCGAGCGAGGCCCAGCGCGCGCGCCTCGTCCAGCGTTCGCGCCGATCGAGCTCCGCCGCCCGCTCGCGCTCGCGTCGACGCACCCAGTGCCGCGCGATGTCGGACTCGAGCGCGGCCGCCCGTTCGGCGAAGCGCGTCTCGGTCTCGACGAGGAACGCACCTTCGTGCTCGACGATGCGGACCGGCAGGCCGGCGCGCTCGAGCACGAGCTCGTGGCCGAGCGCCTCTTCCTCGTCCTCGCAGCGCCACGCGATCGCGAATGCGTCGCTCATCCGGTCGCGCTCACGTCGGTCGCGCTCGCGTCACCCGCACTCACGTCGGTCGCGCTCGCGTCGCCGACGCTGACGTCGGTCGCGGAGACGCTGTCCGTGAAGAAGCCCGAGCTGTCGCTGCCGAAGGTGCCGCTGCCCGTGGTGCCGTCGCCGGTGCCGAGCGTCGTCTCGGAGTCGGTGTCGTCGGGATCGAGGGTCTCGCTGCCGCCCGCCGTGGTGGACTGCGAGCCACCGCCCGAGGCCGTGCTGGCGCCCGTCGAGCCCTTGCCGCCGGTCGGCGGAAGGCCCCCACCGCCCGTGCCGGCGATCGGCGGTGCGGGGGGCTTCTCGTCGTCGCAGCCCGCGAAGAGGGCGGCACACACGAGCAGCATGCGAACGGGTTTCACGTACCGATCGTAGGACACGGCAGGGCCGCCGCAATCGCCCGGGACCATCCTGGGCCGGCGGGTAGCTCGCCAGCGCGTTTCGGCGCGGGTACCGTGCGCGAATGCGTCGCATCGCGATCACCACCGCCCTGCTGCTCCTGCCGCTCGCCTGCAAGGGTGGGCGCGGCAAGCTCGAGGAGCTCGTGCCCGATGGCGCGACGGCGATCGCGAGCGTGGACCTGAAGGCGCTCGCCTCGTCGGAGCTCTACGAGAACATGCGCGGCAAGCTCGACGCGCTGCCCGAGTCGAAGGCCGCGATCGACTCGCTGCGCGACAAGTGCTCGCTCGACATCGACAAGGCCGAGGCCTACGTCGTCGGGATGGACGTGCTCGGGCAGAACTTCCTGTTCGCGGTGCGCATGCCGAAGGTCGGCACGAAGGACGCGCTCGCGTGTGCGATCGACACGCTGCCCGGCAAGGAGAAGGCCGGTGTGACGCTCGGCGAGGCCGATGGCAAGCCGACGCTCGACGTCGGGGGCGGCATGGGCAAGGGCTGGGCGCTCGACGACGACACGCTGGTGATCACGAGCAAGGGCTGGACGGACGCGGTGACCTCGCGGACGAAGGGCGAAGGCAAGTCGGCGGTGGACGGGAATCTGAAGGACGCGATCGCGCTCGCGGATCGCGGACGCACGATGTGGATGGCCGGCGAGCTGCCGCCATTGCTCGCACCGCAGCTCGATAAGCTGCCGATCAAGGGCCTGCAGCGCGCGGCCGCGTCGATCGCAGTGGGCAGCGACTTCGACATGGTGGTGAGCGGCGGCTTCGGCGACGAGGCGGCGGCGAGCGCCGCGAAGGAGGCGCTGCAGACCGGCTTCGACGCGGCCAAGGCGATGGCGGTCGAGCAAGGGCTCCCGCAATCGGCGGTCGACAGCGTGGCATTCGAGCTGGACGGCAAGGTGCTGCGCGTGAAAGCGAAGGTACCGATCCTCGAGCTCATCGATCTGTCGACGAAGTCGTTCACGAACTACATGCTGCGCAGCAAGACCAGCGAGGCGCGCGTCGGGATGGCGCGGTTGTTCGACGCGGCGTCGGCGTACTTCAACGAGGAGCAGATCGTCGACGGTGCGGTGTCGCATGGGTGCCCGACCGACGGACGCGCGAGCGGGAGCGCCGGCATCACGCCGCCCTTGTCGGTGGATTGCAGCAAGGGCTGCACGCCGGGGGTCGACTACGAGGCGAAGCTGTGGAGCGAGAATGCGGTGTGGCAGAAGCTGGGCTTCGCGATGGATCACCGCCACTACTTCCACTACGACTTCCGCTGGACGAACACGCCGGGCGGGTATGGAAAGTGCCAGTTCACCGCGCAGGCCTTCGGGAACCTCGACGCGGACGAGGTCTACTCGACCTTCGAGCGCATGGGCACGGCGGACGAGATGGGCGTGAGCGCAGCCGCGGGGCTCTACATCGACCAAGAGGTCGAGTGACGCGGGGCTCGGGGGCGTGCGGCGCCCGGGTGCCGGGCCCTCTGCGCCGCTGTCCCCGATTCGGACGAACCGGGGCACCCCCACCGTGCCCCCCGCGACTTCTGTCCAAGAACCGGACAGCGCCGAGCAGTCGTCTTTTCGTGCAACACGGGCGGACGACGGCCGACGAGTAGCAGGGCCGGTCGCTCGGGGGCGCTTTGCCTCGGCAGGTCCGGCGAAGGACTGCCATGCGCACGCATACCCTGCATCCCCTCTTCCTGCTGCTCACGTCGCTCGCCAGCGCCTGCTTCTCCCCCGATCTGCCGGTGGACGACGGCGGCAGCGAGACCGGCGACGACGGCTCGGGCCCGACCACCACCTCGGCCGCCACGACGACGGCGGGTACGACCGCCGGCACCGAGGGCTCGACCGAAGCGACCTCGACGAGCGACGCGCCGACGAGCGACGCGCCCACCACCGACGCGCCCACCACCGACGCGCCCACCACCGACGCCACGGAGAGCTCGACGACCGACGAGCCGGCGGAGAGCACGGGCGGACCCCTGCCCTACTGCGGCGACGGTCAGCTCGACGCCGACGAGGAGTGCGACGACGGTGACGACAACGCCTACGCGAACGGCTGCCTGCCCGACTGCGTGCTCAACGTCTGCGGCGACGAGCACATCCACGCGGGCGTCGAAGCCTGCGACAACGGCGAGAGCGAGAACGTGCTCGAAGTCGGCGCGTGCGCGCCGGACTGCTCGCGGGTGATCGAGGAGAAGGTGATCACCGGCGGCGGTGGAATCGACAACGGGTACTTCGGCAACAACCCGGTCGCGTTCGCCGATGCGGCGTGTGACCCGGGCTACCTCGCGCTGTTCGCCTACCCCGGCGTGCGAGAGGCGACGACCACGGCCTTCGACTCGGTCGGCGCGATCGACTGGGTGCTGCAGCCGTACACGGCGTACACGCGTGACGACGGGACACTGCTGTGGATCACCGACGACGTCCCGTTGCTCGGCGTGCGCGACGGTGCGCAGCAACCTCTGCTCGCCGGCGTATTCCCCGAGTGCGTGGGTTTCTGCTTCGCGTTCCGCCAGCTCTCCGGAATCGCGAACGACTGGACGACCGCGGTCTCGCACAACTGCAGCTTCTGGTCGTCATCCAGCGCGGGCGTGGACGCGACCGTGGGCAATCCGTACTCGGCGAGCGACTTCCTCGACAACGGCGAGAGCCCGGCTTGTGACGAGTTCGCGCTCACCGGTGTCTACTGCGTCGAGCAGTAGCGTTGTCCACGAACCGGCCAGAATCGCCGACTCGGAGCCCCCGAGTCGGCGTTTCTGTCCGTATTCGGCCAGAGCTCAGCCGCACATCTGGCCGCTGCTGGCCGGATTGAACAGGCAGGCGCCGAGCGCAGAGCCCGACGCCGCCTGCGGGCACGTCGCGTCCATCCCGGTGCCTTCGCACGCGGGGGCACAGACTGCGTACATGCCCATGCCCGGACCGAACGACACCGCGATGAAGCCGTCGGGGCAGACCGGCTGGGCCGGCTGCGGCAGCGGGTAGTTCGGATCGCCCATCGCCGGCGGCATCATCACGTCGTACTGACACGCGCCGTTCTGGCAGGTCATCGAGTCGGGGCACGTCATCGCACCGCCGCACGCGAGCACGCAGTGATCGGGATCGGCGAGGCAGGCCATTCCGCCCGCGCCGGTCATCTGGCAGGTCTCGCCCGACGGGCACTCGCCGCTCGTCGGATCCGTGCCCGCGGTGTCCTGGCCGCCCACGCAGATGCACGCGATGCACGAGCCGCCCGCACCGCAGTCGGTGTCCGCTTGGCAGTCGGCGTCGGCGGGGCACTCCTCGCCCGTGGTCCCGCTCGAGTCCGACGGTGTCGTCGTGCTCGCGGTCGTGTTCGTCTCCGCGTCACCCGAGCTGTCCGACGGTGCGGTCGTGCTCGGCCCGGACGTGCTCACGGTCGTGCTCACGTTCGTCACGTTGGTGGTGTCGTCATCGTCATCCGCAACGCATGCGGTGACGAGGGCTGCCGCCGTGAGGACCGCTCGGGCTACGCTGAGTTGCGACATGGCGGCCTCGCCTCAGCCGCAGTCGGATGCGCAGCTGGTGCCGATGCACATGTTGAGCGCGAGGAAAGGCTCGATCGATCCGGCGAACTCCGAGCAGTTCTCCTCGATGCACGCCTGGTCCATGCAGTTGTTCATGCCGATGCAGTTGTTGAGCTCCACACACTCGGTCGGCTCCGTGACCGTCTCGTCGCCCCAACAGGCCTGAGCCTCGGCACAACAGTTCGTGAAGATGCACTCGTCGCAGGCGGCGTTCTGCGTGCTGATGTTGGTCCCGCACTCGCCCGTGCCCGTCTCCTCGCCGCCCACGCACAGGCAGCTGATGCACATGCCGCCGCCCGCACAATCGCCGTCCTCGCGACACTCGTCGGTCGGGAGGCACTCGTCGCCGCCGCTGCTGCTGTCGGACGGCGCCGTCGAGCTCTCTTCCATCGGCTCGGTCGTGCCGACGGTCGTGCTCGCGGTGCCGCTCGACTCTTCCATCCCGCCCGAGCTCTCGGCGGGCTCGGTCGTGCTGACGGAGGTGCTCGCGGTCGTGACGTTCGAGGCGTTCGTGGTGTCGCCGTCGTCGTCGGCAGGGCAAGCGGTGAGGCCGAAGGCGGCCGTGAGGGCAACGAGGTGGGCAAGCTTCGTGGTCATTGAGGTCAGTCTCCTTCGAGTCCGGTTCGTCCCTGCGCGCTGGACGACCGCGCCCGCGCGCGCTCGTCCAGGCAAGAAACTGCCACAACGCGCGGGAACGTGGCAAACCAAGCGCAGCGCGCTCGGTGTGCGCGAACCGGGCCATCGACACGAGTGATTCCTGTAGACTGGACTACCTTGGCCCTTCCACCGGAGGCGGAGCATGCGTGATGCACATCGGGATCCCCGGCGAACCTCGGCCGGCGCAGCGTCGGCCCTCGCACCTGGCCTCGCAACTGGCCTCGCACCTGGCCTCGCAACTGCCCGCGCAGTGGGCCTCGCACCTGGCCTCGCACCTGGCCTCGCAGTGGGCCTCGCACTCGGGCTCGCAGCGCTCGGCGGCTGCAAGCCATCCGTCGACACCGGCTGCGACATGGACGAGGAGTGCGACCGGGGCGAGGTCTGCGAGATCGAGACCGCCGAGTGCGTGGACCGGGTGGTCGACACGACCAACACCGAAACCCCCGCGCCGGCGACCTTCAGCAGCAAGGCCGTGCCGTTCTTCCGCGGCGAAGTCTGCACGGTGCACGACGTGCAGGCCGGGCAGCCGATCCCGATCCGGCTGAACCCCTGCTTCGATCCCTGCATCACCAGCAACTCGTTCCACCACAAGCACTACTACTCGTGCGTGGGCACGCACTGCCAGGCGTGGGCGATCATGTACGTGGACGCCAACGCCACCGCGTGCCCCGCCGATGCATTCGGCCGCTTCGAAGAGAGCCGCTGCGTCTACGACAAGCCCGTCGACCTCTCGATCACCGTCACCGTCGCGGACGAGCCCGTGTCCGGCAACCTCTATCTCGAGGTGCCGTTCCTCAGCAACGCGGACATGACCGAGATCGCCGCGAACTTCGACAACACCGATCTCATCCGCGAGAAGATCGACTTCTATCCGCAGGAGGCCGGTCGCAAGGTCGGCGCGGACATCACGATGCGCCCCGACGGTCCGATGCCGCCCGCCTCGTGCGACGCCGGCGGATGCGAGTGCGTCAAGGTGGGGTTCTGACGCGTTGAGGCAGTTTCCGACCGACGGCCCACGTGTCGGGCTCGTGCTCTCCGGCGGCGGAGCGCGCGGTGCCTACGAGGTCGGCGTCATCCGCTACGTCCGCGAGCGGCTCAAGAAGGCGCTGCCCTTCCACGTCATCACCGGCAGCAGCGTCGGTGCGGTCAACGGCGCGTACGTGGCCGCGACCGCCGATCACCCGCGCGTGCAGGGCCGCATGCTCGCGCGCGTGTGGAGCGAGCTCGACCTCGACGGGATCTACAAGTTCGGCTGGTCGCAGCTGCGCAGCCTCCCGCAGGTGCTGTTCGGTCGCAACCTGCCCAAGGAGAGCCACGGCCACACGCTCGGTGGGCTCGTCGACAGCAACATGATCGAGTCGATCGTGCGCACGCGGATCCCCTGGCGCGGCATCGTCGACAACCTGCGCGCCGGCAACCTGCATGCGTTCGCGTGCAGCGCGACCGAGCTCGTCACGGGCGTCAACACCGTGTTCGTGCAGACCGCGAGCGGCACGCTCCCGCAGTGGCCGAAGGCGCCGGGCCAGGTCGTCGTGCCCACCGTGATCCGCCCCGAGCACGCGCTCGCATCCGCGGCGATCCCGGTGCTCTTCCCCGCCGTGCGCGTCGGCAACGAGATCTTCGTCGACGGCAGCCTGCGCCAGAACACGCCGATCCGTCCCGCGATGCACCTCGGCGCCGATCGCATGCTCGTGATCGGCCTGCGCCACGACGGCTCGAACACGAGCCCACGCGTCGCCGAGCTGCGCCGCAAGGTCGTCTATCCCAACGCCGTGTTCATGCTCGGCAAGATGCTGAACGCGCTGATGCTCGACAAGCTCGAGGCCGATCTCGGCCGCATCACCCGCACCAACGAGCTCGTGCACGCCGGCATCCAGCTCTACGGCCCCGAGTTCCCCCAGAAGATGGCCGACGCGATGTCGGGCCGGCGCTCGCGCCCCTACGTCGAGACGCAGGTCGTGTTGATCCGCCCGAGCCGTGACCTCGGCGAGATCGCCTTCGAGGTCATCCGTCGCACCAACCTCGCCGGCAAGCACGGCGTGATGGCGCGCTGGCTGCGACGCACCGTGGCCGCGACCGACGAGGTCTCCGAGAGCGACCTCGCGTCGTACGTGCTCTTCGATCCGCACTACACCGCCGCGCTGATCGAGCTGGGCTTCAACGACGCCGCCGCGCACCACGCCGAGCTCACCTCGCTGTGGGAGTGATGGGGGAGTCGAAGCTGCGCGCGCATCGCAGGGCGATGCGAGCGGGGATCCTCACGACTGACGAGCGCGACGCTGCTCGTGCCGCTGCGGTATGCCTTGGGGGCAATGGCGTACGACCTCGTCGTTCTTCCCGGTGACGGCACTGGCCCCGAAGTCATGAAGGAGGGCATGCGCGTGCTCGATGCAGTGAGCAAGAAGCTCGGCATCGAGTGGAAGACGCAGGAGATCCGCTGCGGCGGTCAGTACTTCCTCGAGCACGGCTCGCGCGACTGGCCCGAGGGCAGCGAGGAGCGCTGTGCCGCCGCCGATCTGATCCTGCTCGGCGCGGTCGGGTGGCCCGACCCCAAGGGCAGCGGTGGGCCCGTCACGATGGCGAACGGCAAGATGGCCGGCTACTCGCCCGTCATCGGCAACCGCATCAAGCTCAACCTGTTCGCGAACATCCGCCCGGTGAAGCTCTACCCCGGCGTGAAGCATCGCATCCACGGCGCGCACAAGCAGGTGTGGGAGCCGGGCAAGGTCGACATCGTCTTCCTGCGCGAGAACACCGAGGGCATGTACAGCCAGGCCGGTGGCAAGCTGTCGCCGGGCGGCAAGACCGACGTCGCGATCGACACGCGCGTGATCACGCGCCGCGCGAGCGAGCAGATCATCCGCCAGGCCTTCGAGGTCTGTCGCGCGCGTCCCCACGGCGCCCCGAAGGACGGCAAGAAGCGCGTCACCGCGATCGTGAAGGACAACGTCCTGCACGGCTGCCAGTTCTTCCGCGACGTGTTCTTCGAGATCGGCGCCGAGTATCCCGAGATCCAGAAGGAGACCGCGATCGTCGACGCGTTCACGCAGTGGCTCATCGGCCAGCCCGAGTACTACGACGTCTGCGTCACCACGAACATGTTCGGCGACATCGTCACCGATCTCGCGAGCGTGCTGCAGGGCGGCATGGGCATGGCCGTCGGTGCGAACGTCGGCCGCGAGCACGGCATGTTCGAGCCGATCCACGGCAGCGCGCCGAAGCACGCCGGCAAGGACAAGGTGAACCCCATCGCGATGATCCTCGCGGTGAAGGAAGGCCTCGGCTGGCTCGGCCGCCGCAAACAGGACGAGAAGCTCGTGCGCGCCGCCGCGGCGATCGAGACCGCGGTCGTCGGCGTGCTGAAGGACGGCAAGCCGCTGACCTACGACATCGTCGGCGAGGCCGAGGCCGCCAAGTGCAGCGACGTCGGCAAGGCGATCGCCGATCGAGCCGGCGCCTTGGTCTGAGCGAGCGAGACGCCGCCCGCGGGTGCGACAAGGTATTTGGGGCTGCGCCCCCAGCCGTGGCACCCTGGGCCCGGCGCCCATGATTTCGCTCTCGCTCTGCCTCGCCCTCGCCGCGCCCGCGCCCGCCGCCGAAGCCTCCGGCTCGGTCGAAGCCACCGCGCCCGTGCCGGAGGGCTCGGTCGCGCCGGCCCCGGCCGACGCAAAGCAGCGGGGTCTCAGCAAGCGCAAGGATCGCAAGTGGATCGATCGCTGGGCGCCCGAGCGCAACACGGTCGAGCTCGGCATCTACGGCGGCGTCATGCTGCCCGCGCGCGACCTCGAGCTCTTCGAAGCCGATCGCACGCTGCCGCGCCAGGGCTTCCGTCCGCTCGGCCGCGCGGCCGGCGATTTCGGTGCGCGCGTCGGCTACTACCCGATCCGCTACTTCGGCATCGAGGTCGAAGGCGGCGCGATGCCGTCGAAGGCGGGGGGCGAGCGCGCGACCTTGTGGACCGCGCGCGGTCAGGTCGTCGGCCAGCTCGGACTGTGGAGCGTGACTCCGTTCGCGGTGGTCGGTGCCGGTGCGTTCGGCGTGGTCAGCCCGCGCGCCGCAGTCGGCAACGATGTCGACGCCGCGCTGCACCTCGGGCTCGGCGTGAAGGCCTACCTGTCGCGTCGCGCGATGCTGCGGCTCGATCTGCGCGACGTGATCACGGCCCGCCGCGGCGTGTCCGACGGCGCGACGAACACGATCGAGATCCTGCTCGGGCTGTCGGTCGTGCTCGGCCGCAAGAAGGACCGCGACGGCGATCCGCCGGTGGAGCCGATCGAGCAACCGAAGGATCGCGACGGCGACGGCGTGCTCGACCAGGACGATCAGTGCATCGACGTGCCGGGCGACAAGCCCACCGGCTGTCCGCCCGAGGGCGACAAGGACGGCGATGGCTTCGTCGACAGCAAGGACGCGTGCGTCGACGTGCCCGGCGTCGCGCCCGACGGCTGCCCGAACCCCGACGCCGACAACGACGGCATCCTGATCCCCGACGACGAGTGCCCCGAGCAGGCCGAGACGCGCAACGGCTTCGAGGACGGCGACGGCTGTCCGGACGAGGTGCCGAAGGAGTTCGGCGAGCTCGAGGTGCTCGAGGGCGTGTTCTTCGACGTGAACAGGGACACGATCAAGCCCGAGAGCAAGACCAAGCTCGACGAGGCCGTGGCGGCGCTGAAGAAGCACAGCTCGGTGCGGGTCGAGGTCAGCGGTCACACCGACTCGACCGGCAACCGCGACCACAACATGGATCTGTCGCAGCGGCGCGCCGACGCGGTGAAGAAGTACCTCGTCGATCAGGGCATCGACGCCTCGCGGATCGAGACGCGCGGCGCGGGGCCCGACGAGCCGCTCGACAGCAACTCGACCAAGAAGGGTCGAGCGCAGAACCGCCGCATCGAGTTCCGCATCCTGCACTGAGCACGCCGGCTCAGTGTGTCGTGCGCTCGGCGTCCGGGCCGAGGCTGCGGGCGATCACCTCGAGCATCGCGGTGTCGCGGAGGTTCGGGCGCTCGGGGTAGAAGAGCAGCAGCATCACCGAGCTGTTCGCGACGTCGAGCGCATACACCTCGCCGACGAGCGTCGCCGACTCGCCTCGGCCGTACACGAGGACCCCTGCGGTCGTACGGCCGCCGATCGTGCGCGACACCGCAGCGCCGCTGCGCCCGGCATCGATGGTCGTGCCGCGGAGCACACCGTTGCGCGCGAAGGCATAGGCGCGCTCGCGGAGCTGCGCGACGTCGACCGCACGCGGTGTCCAGCCGACCACCGCGAACGCACGATCGGAGCGCACGATGACCACCCGCAGCGGAACGTCCTTGCGGCCGCGCTCGATCTCCATCGCCTCGGGGTACTCGAACGCGATCCCATCGGCGGCGTAGCGGCGCGTCGACGCGACGTCGTCGGCGTGGGTCGTCGAGCGCTTGCACGCCGGAACGACGAGCGCGACGAGCACGGCGAGGATGCGCGCGAGCATCTCACCAAGGTAGCACCAACCCCGCTCGCGGATCCGCTCAGGCGGCGATCGGCAGGCGCACGAAGAACGTCGTGCCTGCGCTCGAGCTCTCCAGCGACAGCGAGCCGCCGTGGCGATCGACGATCGCGCGGGCGATCGCGAGGCCCTGGCCGCTGCCCTTGCCGACGTCCTTGGTCGTGAAGAACGGCTCGAAGATCCGATCGCGGATCTCGGTCGGCACCCCGGCGCCGGTGTCGGAGATCGCGATCTCGGCCTCGTCGCCGATCTGCCGGGTCGTCGCACGGATGAGCCCGCGGTCCCCCGAGCTGCCGACGACGTCGGCGATCGCGTGCGAGGCGTTCACGACCAGGTTGAGCAGCACCTGGCCGATCTCACCGCTCGAGCACACTACCGTGGGTAGCTCCTCGAGCTCGGTCTCGACGTCCGCGACCAGCTTGTACTCCCCGCGCGCGACCTGCAGCGTCGCGGTGAGGAGCTGGCCGAGATCGACGGCGGAGCGCTCGTCGCCGTGGTGCGCGAACATCTTCAGCGCGCGTACGATCTCGGTGATGCGATCGAGCCCGTCGACGGCGGCGTCGAAGGCCTCCGGGATCGCGTCTTCGAGGAAGCCCATGCGACCGCGGCGCTCGAGCTCGACGAGCTCTTCGTAGGCCGCGCGGTCGCCGGTCCGGAGCGCATCCTGCTCGAGTCGCGCGAGCGCCTGTCGTCGCAGTCCGTCGACGCGGGCGAACGACCCCCGCAGGAACGACACGTTGTCGCTCACGTACTGGATCGGCGTGTTGATCTCGTGGCCGATGCCCGACGCGAGCTGACCGACCGCCTGCAGCTTCTGGGCGAGGCGTAGCTCGGTCTCCATCTCGGCGTTGCGCCGGGCCTCCTCGGCGAGCTGGCGCAGCGCCGATTCCGACTCCGCGCGGCTGGCCTCGGCGTCCGCCCGTCGGCTGCGCGCGTCGGCGAGGCTGCGCCCGAGCTTGCTCGCGACGAGCGAGACGGTGAAGCCCGGCACCGCCACCGCGAGCATGTCTTCGATGATCGCGAACGACATCGGCTGACCTGCGAGCGTGGCGCCCAGCGCGAGCGCGCAGCAGTAGAAGGTGGTGGTCACGTAGCCCGTGCGAGCGCTGCGGGTCGCGACGCCGTTCACGACCGCCATGCCGATCGGCACGAACAGCGCCGACAGCCACACGTGCTCGAGCGGCCCGCTCGCGCCGCCGTAGAGCGCCGCGGCGACCGGCAGGAACACGATCGTGCGCACTGCATCGGCGCGCGTCCGTGGCAGGCCTCGCGAGACGTGACTCCAGCCGATGTTGAGGATCGGGATCGACCAGGCGAGCGCGGCGACCCACGGCTGCGTCTCGCGGGTGAACGCGAACCAGCTCGCGAGCGATGCGAGCGCGATCGAGAGCGTACCGAGCACTGCGTCGCAGGTGCGGAGCATCGCGACGACGTCGGCGTTCTGCTCGGCTTCCTCGGCGCCCGGGGCCGACCCGCGCCGGATCTCCATTCGCGCTACATCGCCCGGGATCGCGCGGCCTTGAGGTGGGCTAACCCACGCCCGAGGGCGCACCGCAGGCCTGGCAGCGCTTGCCGCTGACCTTCGCGCCGCAGCCGTGACAGAAGCTCGGCAGCACCGCGAGCGCGATGAGCCCGAGGATGCTGAGAAAGCCCAGCAGACCCCACCAGCCGCTGCGGCCCTTCATGCGCGCGTAGAACGAGAGCCCGACGAGCAAGAGCGCCGTGCCGAGCACGAGGACGCCGGCGCCCGCGGTGCCGCCGATCGCATTGCCGGCGATCTGCAGCACGATGCCGGGGATCCCCAGCCCGAGGCTGATGCCGTTCAGCCGTTTGATGTTCGCCTGGATCTCCGCGGCTCGCTGCGGATCGATCTGCGGGCCGGGACCGGGCCCGGCGATCGGGGGAGCGTACGGATTCGGCTGCATGCCGATCAGGGTAGCTCGTTCGCGAGCACGTCGGGCACGAGCGGGCTGCGTGGCCCCACGGACAGCAGCCAGAGCTGGAACGCCGCACGCGTGGCGCCGATGTGCATCAGGTGCCGCGACTGCACGTGCTCGGGATAGTTCGCGCGCGTGGGCTCGAGCAGCACCACGTAGTCGAACTCGAGGCCCTTCACCTGGCGCACGTCGGTGACGTCGACGCCCGCGGTGAAGCTGAAGTCCTCGCGACGCACGCGACGGAGCTTGGGCACCTCGGCGACGCGCAGCGCCTCGTAGTAGACGTCGGCTTGCTGGGGATAGCGGGCGATGAGCGCGACCGAGGCGTTGGGCTCGCGCTGCATGAGCCCGCGCAGCGCCTCGCCGAGGAACGCGACCGCTTCACCGGTGTCGGTGAACTCGAAGTAGCTCACCGGCGCACCGTCGCGCGCGACGACCTGGTCCTCGTCGGCGAGCGGCCCCAGCACGTGGCGCGAGAACTCCATGATCTGCCGCGTCGAGCGGTAGGTGATCTTGAGCGGCTGCACCTCGACGTGCGGCAGGCCGGCGTCGGCGAGCAGCTGCGGCCAGTCGACGAAGCCGTTGTCGAAGATCATCTTCTGGGCCTTGTCGCCCGCGATGGTGACGCTCTTGCCCTTCGTGGCGCAGTCGAGCAGCACCCGCACCTCGAGCGGGCACAGGTCCTGCGCTTCGTCGATGACGATGTGCTCGAGCTCGATGCGCTTGCCGGCCACGAACAGCCCGCCGTACTTCGCCTGCATGAGGCGCAGGAGGATCGCGTCGTCCTCGGGATCGAGCCCGGCGCCCTCGGGGATCGCCTGCTCGGGCTGCTCGACCTCGAGGTCGGCCTTGCGCGCGCACCAGCGCACGATGGTGCCGATGTCCTGATCGGCGAACTCGCCGGGCGCGTGCTCCTGGATCGCGGAACGGATGCGCTGCTCGGAGGTGTTGAGCTCGAGCCAGTCGCCGACGAAGTCGCGGGCCTGCTCGCGGGCCGCCCGCAGGATCGTGCCGGCCGCGGCCTTTGCCTTCGGCGGGAGCTCGCTGCCCTTGCCCTCGGAGATCCACTTGATCATGCGCTCGGCGCGGACGACCGGCGACATCGAGGCGAGCGAGTCCCATGCCTCGAGCACCTGTGTGCCCGCGCGATCGCCCACGCGCTCGACGATCTGCTCGCGGATGTCGGCCGCCTGCTCGCGCACGAGCGCATCGATCATCTTGAGCACGAGCGGGTGCTTCTTGAAGCGGCCCACCGCGTCGGGCGTCGCACCGGTGTAGGTCTGCTCGACGCGCAGGCGCAGCTTCGCGAGCACCGCGGCCGACCAGCGGCGATAGGTGGTGACGTTGACGCCCTCGACCCCGAGCGAGGGCAGCACGTGGCGGATGTACTCGACCAGACCGTCGTTGAAGACGACGATCATCATCTGGCTGGGCGCGAACCGCTTGGGGTCCTGGAACGCGAGGTATGCAACGCGGTGCAGCGCGACCGTGGTCTTGCCGGAGCCGGCGCCACCCTGGATGAGCACGATGCCGGAGTCGGGGCGCGTGATCAGATCGAACTGCTGCTTGTCGATGAGCGCAGTGATCTCCTGCAGGTGCTTGTCGGCGCGCAACGCCGACTCGTCGCCGTGCACGCCGAGCTGATCGCGGGTGACCCGGACGGCCGTGCCCGCGCCGCCGTGCAGCGTGGGCTTCGCCGAGCCCACCGTCTCGCGGAAGCACATGCGGCCGTCGAGGGCGAACGTGCCCTGCGGTGACGCGACGCGGCGCAGCTCGCCTTCTTGCACCGCGAGACTGCGGCGCACGAGGATCTTGCCCTCGAGCGTGCGCTCGTCGAACTCCTCCTCGTAGTCGTCGTCCTCTTCGTAGCGGTAGTACAGCCGGCTGACCGGCGCGTTGCGCCAGTCGACGATGGTGACGCCGTCGCCCTCGTCGAGCAGCGTGTGACGACCGATGAGCACGTCGCGGACGTTGCCGCTCTTGCCTTCGCGGAGGCGCAGGTGCCCGAAGTACGGGTTCTTGGGATCGACCGGCACGCTGCGGCCCTGGCCGCGCTTGCGGCTGAGCGCCGCCACTTGGTGCATCTGATCGATGAGCGACGGAACGTCCTCTTCCTTGGCCTCGGCGATCGCATCGCGCAGCTCGATGAGCTGGGCATCGAGGTCCTCGATCTTGTCCGGGTTCTGCTGCGCGTCGCGCTCGATGCGAGCCTTGACGTTGCGCAGCATGACGAGCTCGTCGTGCACGATCTGCTGCCCGTCGGGCGAGAGCGCCGAGAGATCGGGTCGCACCAGCGCGTTGGGCTGGTGGGATGGCTGTTCGGACGGTGCCCCGGGGGCGCGGTCGCCAGGCATAAGTGCTATCGAATAACAGACTCGGCCCCAAATGCCACCCTGGGCCGTTCACGATCCGCAGACCCGATGGTGTATGGGCCGCGCATGGGGGCGCGCGCGGATGCCCGCCGTGCGCCAAGGCACGACGGACGCGGTTTTCCGTGGCTTGCAGATCGTTGCGAGCCGCGCTCGTCGCCGCCCTGCGGCTGTGCGCTGCGCTCGCGCTGTGGGACGCTCGCGCCGATGACGTTCGTGAGGCCCGGTCGGTTCGTGCGCGCTGCCTCGAGCGGCGCATTGCTGCTCGCGTTGTCGGTCGGCGCATGCGACCGCGGCGCCAAGACGAACGCGAGCACGGTGCCCGACGGTGGCGCGACGACGCCCGTGGCCGACGCGGCCGCGGAGCCGCCTCGCATCGACCCACAGCGATTGCACGCGACGCTCGCGGAGCTGGCCGCCGACGACATGAAGGGCCGCGCCACGTTCGCGCCCGAGATCGAGCAGGCGATCGCGCTCTTGTCCGCGGCCTATCGCGAAGCGGGCATCGCGGCCGTCGGCGACGACCATCGCTCGAAGTACGTGGTGGTCACCGGCGCCGAGCCGGTGCGTCCGGCCGAGCTGCGGATCGGCGGGAAGTCGATCGCCGCGTCGGAGTTCACGGCGCGCAGCAGCAGCGCGAGCGGCAAGGTCGAGGCCGAGCTCGTATTCGTCGGCTACGGCGTGCGCAGCCAGGGCGAGGGCACGCCGGGCTACGACGATCTCGCCGGCGTCGACGTGAAGGGCCGCATCGCGGTGGTGCTCGCCGAGACCCCGGGTCGGCCTGCGACCGACGAGCTGTTCTCGATGATGCGCACGAGGCTCACCGAGCACGAGGCGCGCATGCTGCCGCTGCGCGAGAAGAACGACACCAAGGCCGCGGCGAAGGCCCAGGCGCGGCTGTTCGCAGACTTCCGCGAGCTCCTGGCGGCCTGGTGGCACGGCCCGAAGCCGCCCGCGGTGCTGCGCGAGCCACCGGCGGATCCGCTGGCGAAGCTCGAGCTCGGCACGTTGCTCGAGCAGCTGCGCATCGAGGCCGACGCGCTGCCGGGCCCGAAGTTCGACCCCCGGGCCTCGCGGCTGTCGAACAAGCTCGCGCGGCTCGCCGAGGCCGGCGCGGTCGGGGCGATCGTCGTCGAAGGTCCGCGCAGCCACGTCGATCCGAAGGCCCGCGAGGAGGATCGTCTACCGCCGCTCGGCACCGGCATGCGCGGCGATCCTGCGACGTTCCCGGTCGTGCAGCTGCGCTGGCACGCCGCCGACGCGCTGCTGCGCATCGGGGGCCGGAAGCTCTCGGCCGTGCAGGCGCAGCTCGACCGCAAGCTGGTGCCGGCGTCGCGGGTGCTGACCGGCGTGCGCGCGAGCATCGACGTCGCGCTGAAGCCGATCGAGAAGCCCGCGGCCAACGTGCTCGCGTACATCCCTGGTAGCGATCTCGCCGACGAGATCGTGATCCTCGGCGCGCACTTCGATCACATCGGCATCGACGGTCGCGATGGTTGTCACGCGACCACGCGCGCGGACGGCAGCAAGGACGAGATCTGCAACGGCGCGGACGACAACGGCAGCGGCACGGCGACCGTGCTCGAGCTCGCGCGCGCGCTCGCGGCCGCGAAGCTGAAGCCGCGACGCACGATCGTGTTCGCGCACTTCTCGGGCGAGGAGATCGGGCTGCACGGCAGCCGGGCGCTGGCCGAGTCGCCACCCGCGGCCGCGCCGTTCGATCGCGGCAAGGTGGTCGCGATGATCAACCTCGACATGATCGGGCGCCTGGGCGAGCAAGGGCTCGCGATCGGGGCGATCGGATCCTCCGACGGGTGGATGCCGCTCTTGGAGCAGCTCGGCACGCGCGACATGAAGGTCACCTACGAGCGCAGCGTGACCACGCGCAGCGATCACGCGAGCTTCTATCGCAAGAACGTGCCGGTGCTGTTCTTCTTCACCGGGTTGCACGCCGACTACCACGCGCCCGGCGACGAGCTCGCGGGGATCTCGAAGGACGGCATGACGAAGATCGCCGAGCTGGTGAAGGACCTGTTGCTCGCGGTGGCCGATGGCGCAGCCGTGCCGTTCACGGCGCCGCGCAGCGAGGCCGAGGGCCTCACCGGCGCGCTGCCGGGCAGCAACGCGGCGACGGTGGAACGCGCGAAGTGACGGCTGCGATCGCCCGGCGCACGCCGCTCGTCTATGCTCGCCGGATGCGAGCCAGGGCCGCCGTGGTCGTCGCCGCGCTCGTCGGCGGGTTTGCACCCGAGGCCGACGCGGCCGAGCCACCGACCGCGGTGTCGCCGAGCGAGCTGCCACCGTCGGAGGTCGTGCCGCCCACCGCGGCGCCGCCGACCGGAGTCGAGCCGACGCCGCCGGTCGCGACGCCGCCGGTCGAGGCACCGCCGCCGGTCGAGGCCGCGCCCGTCGAAGATCCACCGCCAGCGGCGACGCGGCCGATCGTCACGCCGCCGGTCGAGACGCCACCGCAGCCCGAGCTCGTGCTCGAGCCGTCGCGTCCGCTGTTCCCACCGCCACGCTACGACGGACGGCGGCTGCTGATCGCCACGTACGCGCTCACCGGCATCTCGTGGACGTTCCGGCTCACCGGCATCGCGGCCGGGCTCGGTGGCTGCGCGCGCGACGTGTGCATCGAGCGCAGGGCCGACACCTTCACCGCGTTCTCGATCCTCGCGCCGATCACCCAGCTCGGGGCGCTCGGCGTGGTCGGCTTCGGCGCGGGCTTCAAGGGTCGCTTCGACGCGTGGCGCTGGGCGACCACCGGCAAGCCCGAGCGCAACTCCGTCGCGTACATCGCGATCGGTGCCGTCACGTCGGTGGTCTTCCTCGGTGGCTCGCTCGCGCTGCGCCTCGCGGTGTTCGATCGCTGCATCGATCGCTGCACGAAGGCGCAGCTCGCCGGCTACTTCCTCGCCGAGCAGGTCTCCGACACGATGCTCACGCTCGGCGGCGGCCTGCTCGACTACGGCCGCGGCTATCGGCGCGCGCGCTTCGCCTACCTCGATCGCATGTCGCTCGGCCCCTGGCACCCGCGCGGGGGTGCCGGGCTCGCGCTCTCGGGTCGGTTCTGATCACGGCGCGTGCGCGTTGCGGAGCCGAGCCGGAGGCCCGGGCCCCGAGCTCGGCTCAGCGGCGGGGTAGCCACACGCCGAGCTCGAGCCCAAGCGCGAGCTCGAGACCGCCGACGCGGAAGAGCTCGCGCGTGCCGGTGGTGTCCTGCGCGCGCAGCCGTGCGACGCCGCCGTTTCTCGCCGGGATCGCGGAGCCGGCGAGCTCGACGAACGGTGCGAGTCGGAACGCGCGACCGCGGGGGCCGACGCGACGCCATGCGGGCGCGATGCGGACGAGGCCACCGAGCGCGACGTGGACCGGCTTGCGCTCCGCGACGTCGGGCAGCTTGCCGCCGCGCGTGACGAGCCAGGGCTCGAGGGTGAGTCCGGCGGTCGTCATCAGCTCGAACGCGCCGCGTCGCCATGCGTAGCCGCCTTCGATCGCGAGGCGGATCCGCGTGAGCCCGTAGCCGAAGCGACGGTTGCCGAGGCCGCGCAGCGCGACGGCGACGAGCGCTCCGTTGCGCGCACGCACGTCGAGACGCGCATGCGCACCGGCGGCCGCGAAGCCCTGCGGCGGAGGTGGCCCGAGCGCGAGCCCAGCGTCGGCGCCCGCGACGATGCCGAGGTCGAAGCGTGCGGGTGGCAGCGGCGGAGGTGCGATCGGCTGGGGGGGTGGCTCGGGCGGGGCGAGCTCGAGCACGGGCGGCAACGCGACGTCGCGCTCGTCGGGCGGCAGATCGTCCTCCTCGATGCCCGCGACCAGGTTCGCGACGGTGGCCGCGATCTCGCGCGCACGCAGATCCGCGGGGCTCTCGAGCGTGCGCACGTAGGCGCGCGCATCGGAGAGCACGAGTCGCACCACGAGCGATTGCGCGTCCTTCGGCTTCACCTCGACGTAGGCGAACAGCTCGCCTTCGCGGGGGTTGCGGGCATGCAGCGCGTCGCTGATGGGCCGATCACCGACGCGCAGCCGCAACGCTTCTTCGAGCGCGGCGCGATCGGGCACGTCGGATGCGATGACCAGCGCATCGATGCGATGGCGCTGCGCCACCGGCTGCTGCACGGGGGGTGCAGCGCTCGTCGGCGCGGCCGCGGGTGCGCCGTGCAAGACGAGCAGTATCGCGACGACCCCGGGCACGCTCGGTCAAGCCATCGCGGCGATCGAGGGGAGTCCGATTCGGCCGCCACGCATGCGCCGATGGTAGCACGACGCGACGAAGCGCCCGCCGGAGCCGATCCGACGAGCGCTTCGATTCCGAGCGACGATGTTCGACGATCAGCCGGCAGCGCAGTGCGCATCCTCGCCGTCGCCGACCCACGCGCAGCCCTCGGCCGCGTCGCAGCCGTCTTGACCGAGGCCCTCGCAGTCGCCTCCGCCGCCCTCTTCGGCACCGCCCTCTTCGGCACCGCCCTCTTCGGCACCGCCTTCTTCCGCGCCGCCTTCTTCAGCGCCGCCCTCTTCAGCGCCGCCTTCTTCCGCGCCGCCCTCTTCAGCGCCACCCTCTTCGCCGCCACCCTCTTCAGCGCCACCCTCCTCAGCGCCACC
>CAZFKC010000041.1:78959-82213 GCA_964519175.1 uncultured Nannocystaceae bacterium | reverse complement strand
GCCTTCGCGGGCTTCTCGGCCTTCGCGGGCTTCTCGGCCTTCGCGGGCTTCTCGGCCTTCGCGGCCTTCGCCGCCCTCTCGGGCTTCGCTTCCTCCGCGTCGCTGCCCGGCATCGCCTCCGCCTTCCAGATCCCGAAGGCCGCACCCGTCGGATCGCGGAGGATCGCTCCCGCGCCGAACCCCGGCGCTTCCATGTACTCGACGATGATCTCCGCACCCGCCGCGCGCGCCTTGCCGACCGTCGCCGGCACGCTGTCGACGGTGATGTACGGCAGCCACATCGTCGGCGCATCGGGCATGCCCTTGTGCTGCATGCCGGCGCCCGGCGTCTGCGGCGAGGCGAGCATCGTGTAGACCGCATCGCCCATCGGCACGTCGTTGTAGTTCCAGCCGAACAGCTCCTGGTAGAAGGCCTTCGCGCTGTTGGTGTCGTCGGTGTGGAGCTCGAGGTGTACGAACGCGCCTACCATCGAAAAACGTCCTTTCGGCGACGATCTTCTACTACGAGCACGCGCCGCGGCGATAGTGGAACCGATACTAGCGATCGAGCGCGCGGATCTCGAGGGTGTGGATCTCGAGCGTCAGCTCGAGCGCCGGATGGTCGAGCTCGACCACCTTCGGGTGCTCGCCCGGCACGAGGCCATCGGGCCAGCGCACACGGTCCGCGCCGCGATCACGACGCGCCCCCCAGACCCGCTCGAAGAGCCGCCCGCCGGCCCAACGCTCGTCGATCCGCTGCGTGCCGCCCGAGCCATCGGCGACGCGCCGGCGATGCCAGCCATCGCTCGCGGCCGCCCGTGGACGATCGTCGAGCCAGGCGCGATGGATGTCGAGCAGGATCGCTTCGGCCGGAGCCGGCAGCGGGACGCCGACGAACTGCTCGACCTCGACCTTCGTGCCGCGCTGGCGGAGCGCGAACGCCTTGGTGCCCATCGGGGTGAGCCCGAGCAGCAGCAGCTCCTCGCCCTGGGCCTGCAGGACCGCGTCGAAGCGCGCCGGCGTGCCGCGGTGCCGGGCGATCACGGTCTGACGCGCGAGGAACCCCGGCGCCGCGACGTGTGCAGCCGGCAGCGCAGGCGGACCGCTCGGCCGACAGCCGGCGAGCGCGAGCGCGACGAGCAGCGCGCGCGGCTTCATCGCGCCTCCGGGTCGCGCGCGCGGATCGACAGCGCCGCGAGCGGGGCGAGCAGCGCAGCGAGGCTCACCCCGATCGCGACCGTGGTCCCGAGCCCGCCGATCGCGGGGCTCGCGGAGGTCGCGAGCACACCGAACGACCACACCGTCGTCGCGCATGCGATCGCGATGCCGAGCAGGGTCTGCGGTCGCACGCGCGGCGCTCGCACGGACTCCGCCATGAACACACCATAGTCGACGCCGATGCCGAGCACGAGCAGGCACGCGACGAGGTGCAGCAGGTTCAGCTGCACACCCGCCCACGCGAGCATGCCGAGCGCGGCCGCGGCCGCGAGCGTGGCGGGCAAGAGCGTCGCGAGCACGCGGTCGATGCGGCGGTAGCGGAACGCGAGCAGCGCGACGACGGCGAGCAGCCCGATGCCGAGCGCGACGTTGGTGCCCTCGCGATGCGTGCGTGCGAGCGTCTCCACGAAGCGGCGCTGATCGAACCAGCTCGCGCCGGGGATCTGCGCCGCGACCTCCGCGAGCCGCGTGGTGTCCGCGTCGCCGCGCACGAACGTCACCACCGCCGCGGCGTCGCCCTCGTCGATCACGAACGGGCGCGCCCAGCCACCGAGGCCGGCAGCCTCGAGCTCGGCGAGCCCGAGCGGACCGGGATCGTCGCGCACCGCGTCGCGCGGATCGGCGAAGCGGCTGGCGTCGAAGCCGGCGGTGGCGAGCGCGGTGGAGAGCCGGGCGCCGAGCTCGGGGCTCTCGCGCACCCGCGCGAGGCTCTCGTCCTGCGTGGCCACGGCGCGGAGCAACGGCGCCGAGCCCCGCAGCGCGTCGGTGAGCCCCTCGTCCTGCAGCCGCGACCACAGGCGGTCCTGCACCGCGAGCGCCTGCTCGACGGTGTCGCCGCGGCAGAGCAGCAAGCGACCGACCTCGATGGGCTCGACCCTCGCGCGCACGCGCTGGTCCTCGGCATGGAACGCGGGCAGCTGCGAGTCGAGCGCGCGCGCGTCGTCGACCCACGTGGCCCGCGCGAGCCCGGTGGCGCCGACCGTGGCGACGACGAGCGCGAGCACCACGAAGCCGCGACGGCGACGGGTCGCGCGCGCGAGCAGTCGATCGAACACGAGCGCGAGCTCCGGCACCTGCCGCTGCGTGCGCGGCAGCCACGGCCGCACGAGCAATCGCGTGGTCGCGAGCGCTGCCACGACGCCGGTCGACGCGAACACGCCGATCTCGCGCACGCCCGGCAGGCCTGCGGCCGCGAGCGCTGCGAACGCGACGATCGTGGTGGCGCCGCCGAGCCACAGCCCCGACCACACCACGTCCTCGTCGGCATCGTCGTCGCCGAAGTGGTGCGAGAAGAGGTGCACCGGATAGTCGACGCAGACGCCGATGAGCGTGCTGCCGAACGCGAGCGTGAGCCCGTGGACACGGCCCCAGACGAGCAGCGTCACGGTGATCGCGACCAGCATGCCCGCGCCGATCGGGATCGCGGCGAGCACGAGCGCGCGCGGGGAGCGGTAGGCGACCAGCAGCAGGAACGCGACGCCGAGCGACGAGATCGTGGAGAGCAGCTGCACGTCGCCGCGGATCGCTCGCTCGGAGGTGACCGCGAAGCGATGCAGCGCGCTGCGCTCGATGGTCACGGCCTCGGCGGCCGCGAGCGCGGTGACCTCGGCCTCGATCGTCTCGTGCAGCGCGAGCTGGAAGCGGCCCTCGAACGGGCCGTGGCGCGTGGTCACGAGCAGGACGGCGGCGGAGCGATCGGCGGTGACGAAGCGCCCGCCTTCGAGCGCGAGCGCGCTCGGGCGGCCCTCGCCGAGCTCGCGCATCAGCTTGGGGAACACGAGCAGCGGATCCTCGGCGGCGATGCGCTTGCTGCCGGCGCCACTCGGACGCCCGAGCTCGACGCGCAGGGCGGCCGCGGCCTCGGCCAGCCCCGCATCGGAGAGTCGCTGCGTCACGCGCTCGGGATCGCGATCGACGAAGCGCCAGCGCCGGGGGAAGTAGAGCTCGTAGAGGCGCTCCTCGACCTGCTCCGGCGCGGCGTCGGTGACCGACTCGACCTCGGGATCGGCGGCGAGCCGCTCGCCGAGCGTGTGCGCGACCGCGAGCGCGTGCGCGAG
>CAZFKC010000041.1:22994-78859 GCA_964519175.1 uncultured Nannocystaceae bacterium | reverse complement strand
CTCTCGATCGTGAACACCATCGTGCGCGCGGGCTCGCTGGTGCCGAGCTGCTCGATCCAGCGCGAGTCGGGCCCCGCGGAGTCGACCGCGAACTGCGTGATCGCGGTGGACACCTGCATGCGCGTGGCGAGCACGGCCACACACGCTGCGAGCAGGGCGAGCACCAGCCAGGGCCAGCGCGAACGGACGGGGGGCAGCACGAGCGGACGGGCACGATAGCTCGCGCGCTTCGACGAAGGTAGTCTGCGGCGTGCTCGCCCGCGTCCCCGGCGATCTCGCAGAGCTCCTCGGCATCACCGTGATCGCCTACACGGTGCTGATGCTCGCGATCGGATGGTGGACGCGCGGGCGCATCAAGGACCACGAGGACTTCCTGGTGGCAGGGCGGCGGCTGCCCTTGCACCTGGCATGGGCGACGATCCTGGCGACGTGGTTCGGGGCCGGCGCGATGCTGACGTCGACGGACACGGTGCGCGCGAAGGGGCTGGTGGGCGCGGCGCTCGATCCGATCGGCGCCGGGATCACGCTGTTCCTCGCGGGGCTGTTGCTCGCGCGGCCGCTGTGGGAGATGCGGCTGCTGACGCTCGCGGACTTCTACGGGCAGCGCTTCGGCACGCGCACGGAGCGGCTGTCGGCGGTGCTGATGATCCCGACGTACTTCGGGTGGATCGCCGCGCAGTTCGTCGCGCTCGCGCACCTGCTCGAGCTGGTGTTCGGGCTGGATCCGGCGATCGGGATCCTGCTGGTCGCGATCGTCGGGCTCGCGTTCACCCTGCTCGGCGGGATGTGGTCGGTGACCTTGATCGATGCGGCGCAGATCACGATCGTGGCGATCGGATTGATCGTGCTGGCGGGCAGTGTGCTCGGCGAGCTGGGCGGTGGATCGATCGTGGAGGGCATCGCGAAGCTCGGGCGCGACACGCCGCCCGAGAAGCTGGTGCTGGTGCCGACGGAGGATCTGGCCGCGTTCGTGTCGTGGACGGGGGTGGTCGCGGTGGGGGCGCTGGGGAATCTGCCGGGGCAGGATCTGACCCAGCGGATCTTCGCGTCGCGCACGAGCAACACGGCGGTGTGGGCCTGCCACATCGCGGCGATCCTGTACTTCGGCCTGGGCGTGCTGACGCTGACGCTGGGGTTGGCGGCGGATCTGGTCGCGCCCGAGGGCTCGGCGAGCAAGGCCACGATGACGTTGCTCGCGGGCCTGTTCCTGTCGCCGTGGGCGGCGGTGTTGTTCGTGCTGGCGGTGATGTCGGCGGTGCTGTCGACGATCGACTCGGCGATCCTCTCGCCGGCCTCCGTGCTCGCGCAGAACGTGCTCGCCCCGAAGTGGCCGAGCATCGATCTGCTGAAGCTCAACCGCTGGTCGGTGGTCGGCGTGACGGCGGCCTCGGTGGTGACCGCCTATCTCGGCGAGAGCGCCTACGAGCTGCTCGAGAGCGCCTACGAGCTCGGGCTGGTGTCGCTGCTCGTGCCGCTGTTGATGGGCCTGCGCACGAAGGTGGGAGGCGAGCGCGCGGCGCTGGCCTCGATGATCTTCGGCACGCTCTTGTGGTGCGTGCACTTCGGGCTCGGCTGGGAATCCTTCTTCGCGCCGCTTATCGATCCGCTGGGACTGCCACTACCGGTGGCGATGACGAGCGCCTTCGTGGGGCTGCTCGCGTACCTGATCGCGGCGCGCTGGGAAGCGCGGGTGCGCGACGAGGGCCTCGAGGCGTGAGCCGCGTCCGTTCGGCGCTCCGAGCTCGAGCCGACCCCTCGAACCAACGAAAAAGGCGACCGTGTTGCCACGGTCGCCCTTCGTGTCGCGAACCGATCGCGAAGATCAGTCCATGCAGACGTCGGTGCCGTCGACGTCGCCGTGCGGGCAGTGCGTCATGTAGTACGCCGCGTCGGGGTCGGGGGTGCCGGTGAGGGTGCCGTCGAGGTGGCCGGTGCGGCACTCGAGGCCCGCCTGCGAGAACATCGAGCACGCGACCAGGCATGCCGCGTCGTCGGCGTACGGGTCGGAGCCACCGATGCCGCCGTCGCAGTTGGTCTGGAACAGGTCGCAGTAGTTGACGCACTCCGGCGAATCGCCGCCGGACTCGCTGCCGCTGGTGTCGACGCCGGTGCTGCCGCTCTCGGAGCCGGACTCGCTGCCCGTCTCCGGGTTCGCGGTCGAGGACTCGCTGCCGGACTCGGTGGAGTCGGTGGTCGACGCGGTGGTCGACGCCGTCGTGGTCGTGTCCGTCGTCGACGCGGTGGTCGTGACGGTCGTGGTGGTGGGATCCGTCGCGGTTGCGTCGGTGTCGTCGTCGTCGTCAGCGGGGCATCCGAAAACGGCGGTCAACGAGGTCAGGAGGAACAGGGTACGAATGCGCATGGTTGGTCCAGGTCCTTTCGACTAAAGCGAAGGGAAGTGGCTGGAGTCTGGGCGGTGCAGTGGCAGAGCGCAAGACGTCGGAGATCCGCGCCGGCCGCATCGGTGGGCCAGCCCGACACGCTTCGTCATGGTTCGGTAGGGCTGGGCTGACAACGCTTGCCGAAACGAGGCCGTAGCCCACCAAGGCGCCGGATCGCCGTTCACTGTCACTGCACGTTCGGATAGCCGGAGGCGAGCGCAACGCCCCGCGGGCGCGGCAGGCGACGCGACATCGATGTCGTGCGTGCGGCCGCATGCCCCCGCATCACGCCAGCGCTCCCGTGCACCACGCCTCCGTCGCGTCGTCGACTGGGTAGTAGCTCTCGATCCGCAGCTCGTGCGCGGTGAGATCGATCGGCGTGCCGAGCGAGGCGATCGTCGTGAAGAAGCGCAGCTCGAGCTCGCCCTTTCTCAGGTGCACCGGGATCAGCACGCGCGGCTCGCTCGGCGTCTGCGTGCGAACGGCGGGCAGCGGACCGTAGCGCGCGAGCTGTTCGAGCAGCGTCGCGGGTCCGCCCTCCGCATGATCCTCGAACGCCTCGCGCCGCAGTCGCTCCACCGTCGCGCGCGCGACCTCGTCCCAGTTCACGAGGTGCTTGCGGAACCCGCGGGGGTGGAACACGAGCAGCATCGCGTTGCCGGAGGTCTCCGCGATCACGTCGGGCTCGACGAAGCTCGTGATCACCCGCGTCACGCTCGCGTTGCCCATCAGCACCCGCCACCTCCGGTCGACCACCACCGCCGGATACGGCTGGTGCCGCCCGATGATCAGCTCGAGCGCGCGCCGCAGCTCGCCCATCTCCGGCGTCGCCAGCTCGCGCTCGCGGTACACCGGCGCGAAGCCGGCCGCGAGGAGCCAGCGGTTGCGCTCGCGCAGCGGCACGTCGAGCGCCGACGCGAGCACGAGCACCATCTCGCGGCTCGGCGCCGACTTGCCGGTCTCGACGAAGCTGAGGTGCCGCGTCGACACCTCGGCGCGCTCGGCCAACGCGAGCTGCGAGAGCCCCCGCGTGACCCGCCACTGGCGGACGAGCTGGCCCACGGGGCGCGCCTCCTCGCTGCTCGCGTCGATCATGGCTGCCACGCTAGCGCTGCCCCGCCGCGCTGGACATGACCTCCGACGTCATGGCGGCAGCACGCGCGCGGAGCCAGGCTGCGCCCAGTCCAACCGACCAAGGAGTGCCTCGATGCGCAAAGCCCCGATCGCGATCGTGTTCGTGCCGTTCCTCGTCTACTCGCTGTGGGTCGCGTCGACCCAGGGCCCGCTCGGCTTCCTCGGGCTCGCCGGCCGCGAGCCGTGGGCCCTGCAGCTGCTGCTCGACCTGGCGATCGCGCTCTTCGTCGTGACCAGCCTCGTCGTCCGCGATGCGCGGGCCACCGGTCGCAATCCCTGGCCGTGGGTCGCCGCCACGGTGCTCGTCGGGTCGATCTCGCCGATGCTCTACGCGCTCACCCGAAGGCGGTGACGGTCGCGCTACAGTCTCGCGGGTGATGGCCCGCTCCACTGCCGCGCTCGCGTCCGTGCTCGTGCTCGCGTGCGCAAAGACGCCGCCGCCGATGCCCGACGCCAAGCCGAACGCCGCCTCTTCCACCGCCGGTGCTGCGCCCTCCGCCGAGACCACGCCGAAGCCCGACGCGAAGGTCGTGGCCGAGGCGAAGGTCGAGGCCAAGACCCCGCCCCTTCCCAAGACCCCGCCCATCGCCGAGCCCGAGGAGGAGTTCGACGGTGGGCTCGACATCGAGTACGTGCCCACGCCGGACAACGTCGTGAAGCTGATGCTCGACATGGCGAAGGTCGGCAAGGACGACGTCGTCTACGACCTCGGCTGCGGGGACGGACGGCTGCTGGTCGCGGCCGCCAAGCGCGGCGCGAAGGGCTTCGGCGTCGATCTCGATCCCGAGCGCATCGCCGAGGCGCGCGCGAACATCGAGAAGGCCGGCGTCGGTCACCTCGTCAGCGTCGAGCGCAAGAACATCTTCGAGGTCGACGTCAGCCCCGCGACCGTGGTGACGCTCTATCTGTTGCCCGAGCTCAACGTGCGGCTCATCCCGCAGCTGCAGAAGCTGAAGGCCGGCGCGCGCATCGTCTCGCACGACTTCGACATGCAAGGCGTCGACTACGAGGACGTGAAGGAGATCGAGGCCAAGCACCACCGGCCGCCGCCGCCCACGCGCCCGCACTACGTGTACCTGTGGAAGGCGCCGCTCGAGGTCACCACCTCCACGCCCGCGCCCTGAGCTGCCGGCCGCATGGTCGAGCCGAACACCGGTGAGGAGGTCGACCCGCGCGGCGAGACGCGGGCCGATCTCGACGACCCGACGCTGAGCGGCGACCGCGAGCCCGCGACGCCGCTGCGCTTCTACGGGCGCTACGAGGTGCGGGCGCGGCTGGGCGCCGGTGGCATGGGCACCGTGTTCCTCGCGCGCGATCCGGATCTCGATCGCGAGGTCGCGATCAAGGTGCTGCATCCCGACATCGCCGAGGAGCACCGCGCGCGGCTGTTCGCCGAGGCCAAGACGATGGCGCGGCTCGTCCATCCCAACGTCGTCACCGTGTTCGATCTCGGCGAAGAGGAGGGCCGCATCTTCGTCGCGATGGAGCGCGTCAAGGGCGGCACGCTGCGGCAGTGGGTGGTGCGCAAGCGACCCTCGTGGCGCGAGCTCGTGCTCGTCTATCGCGACGCCGCGCGCGGGCTGCATGCGGCGCACGCCGAGGGCATCGTCCACCGCGACTTCAAGCCCGACAACGTGCTGATCGCCGAGGACGCCTCCGGCACACCGATTGCGAAGGTCACCGACTTCGGGCTCGCGCGGATCCGCAACGCGCCGACCGGTGCCGTCGCGGAGTCGATCGGCATCGCGACGCACGGTGGCGATCATCGGGCGAGCGATGCGAAGCTGGCCGGCTCACCGCCGTACATGGCGCCCGAGACGATCCGTGGCGCCCGCAGCAACGCGCACTCCGATCAGTTCAGCTTCGCCGTCGCGCTGCACGAGAGCGTCTACGGGGCGCTGCCGTTCGAGGCCGAGTCGATCATCGCCCTCTTCGCACAGATCACCGGGGGCCTGCGCCGGCCTCGGCCCGACGTGCGCGTGCCCGCGCGGCTCGCCAAGGTGATCGACCGCGGGCTCGATCGCGATCCGCAGCGCCGCCATCCGTCGCTGCTCGCGGTCGCCGACGCGCTCGACGACTGCCTCGTGCCGCGCTGGCGTCGCTACGCCGTGCCGCTCGTCGGTGTCGCGGTGATCGGCAGTGCGGCCGCGGGTGCGCTCGTGGCGGGCGGCGATGCACCCACGCCGTGCCGCGGTGCCGAGCTCCGCATCGCCGAGGCCTGGAACGAAGATCGTGCGCGCACCGTCGAGGCTGCGATCGTCGCGACCGGCGTGCCGTATGCCGACGCGGCGCGCGAGCAGGTGCGCACGCGGCTCGACGACTACGCGGGCGCATGGGCGCGGGCCCACACGTCCGCGTGCGAGGCCACCCACGTCGAGGGCGCGCAGTCGCCCGAGGCGCTGGAGATGCGCGTGCGCTGCCTCGACGAGCGTCGCGCTGCGCTGATGCGCACCGCCGAGCTGCTCGAGCACCCCGATGCCGCGATGATGGAGCACGCCGTCGCGATGGCCTCGGCGTTGCCATCGCTCGCGCACTGCGAGGATCCGAGCGCGCTCTCGGCCGAGTTCGCGCCGCCGTCGGACCCGGCCATCGCCGCCGAGATCGATGCCGTGCGTGAGCAGCTCGAGGGCCCGCGTGCGCAGCTCGAGGCTCGCCGCTACGACGATGCGCTCGCCGCCGTGGTCCCGCTGGTCGCGCGCGCCGACGCGCTCGGCTACGACCCGCTGCGCGTCGAGGTGCGGGCGGTGCACGGGCAAGCGCTCTCCGACATCGGGCGCTACGCCGACGCCGAGCCGGTGCTGCGCGAGGCCTACGAGCTCGCGATCGCGGTCGGTCACGAGCGCGCGCTCGCCGACATCACCGCGTCGCTCACGATGGTCGTGGGCTTCCACCTCGCGCGTCAGGATGCCGGGCGCGCGTGGGGGATCTCGTCCGAGTCCTATGCGCGGCGCGTCGATCCCGAGGGCCGCGAGCTCGCGGGGGCGCTGAACGGCGTCGGCATCGTGCTCGCGACGTCGGGCGAGCTCGACGCGGCCGGCGAGCGCTTCGAGCACGCGCTGCGGATCTGGGAGACGCAGCCGGGCGAGCCCGGGATCGGCACCGCCGGCGCACTGACCTCGCTCGGCAACCTGCGCTCGCTGCAGGGCCGGCTCGACGACGCGGTCGAGATCTATGCCCGCGCCGAGGCGCTCGCGACCGAGAGCTTCGGCGCGCAGCACCCGACCGTCGGCACCGCCTACGGCAACCTCGCGCTCGTGCTCGACAAGCAGGGCAAGCGCGAGGAGGCGCTCGTCGCCCACCGCCGTGCGCTGGCGATCCACGAGGCCGCCTACGGTCCGGATCATCCCAGCGTCGCATTCGCGCTCAACAACGCGGCGGTCGTGCTCGACGAGCTCGGCCGCCCCGCCGAGGCGATGCCGCTGTACGAGCGCGCGCTGGCGATCCGCGAGCGCGCGTACGGGCCCGAGCACACCTACGTCGCGCAGACGCTCGACAACATCGGGCTCTCGCTCGACATCGCCGGCAAGCCGACCGAAGGCATCGTGTTCCACCTGCGCGCGCTGGCGCTGTTCGAGAAGCTCGGGGGCCCGAACGTGCTCGGTGCGCTCGAGCGCACCGCCTCCGCGGAGGAGCGCCTGAAGCGGCTCGACGAAGCGCTCGTGCACCGCGAGCGCGCGGTCACGCTCGCGAAACAGCTCGGCGACGATCCTTCGGCGCTCCCGTACACCGAGCTCGAGCTCGCGAAGCTGCGCTGGACCCGGGGTGAGCACGCAGCTGCACGATCGATCGCGGAGCAGGCCCGGGAGCACGCGAACGGCGTCGCGCCCGAGCAGCACGCCGCCGCCGAGACGTGGCTGCGCGAGCACGAGCGCGATCGGTGATCGCCGACGCCGCGGATCAGCCGGTGCAGCAGAAGGTGAAGTCGCCGACCGGGTGCGCGTCGCCCATCGCGTGCGGGGCGTTCGACACGGGGCACGTGTCGCCACCGGGGTACTGCACCGCCACGGAGGCGGCCTGCACCGGAGAGCAGTCGTTGTTCGCGGGCAACGCCGCGGCCGGCTCGCCCGCGCAGTCGGGCCCCTCGAACATCAGCAGATCGCCCGTGTAGCAGTTCGCCGCCGTCGACCCGCAGACGCAGTCACTGCACGCGCGCGTGTCCTCGGCGCCCGTGTAGAACTTGTGCTTCGTGTTGAAGACGCCGGCGGGGCAACCGACGTCGCCCTGCTGGTAGAGGCACCACACCGACTCGAAGCCCGCGACCGGCGGCGGGATGCAGACGCCATCACCCTGGCACGAGAGCGGATCGTCGCTCAGCTGGCAGGTCTTGATCGACGCTTCCCAGGAGATCGGCGGCACCGACTCGGTGGTCTCGGCGGTGCAGGGACCCGGCGCGTAGAACCCGAACAGGTTGAACCGCGCGAAGTCGTCCATGTCGATGTTGTGGCAGAGCTCGTCGACCTGGTAGTACTGGTTGCCGCCGCCGCCGTAGCCGTAGCCGCCCTTGTAATAGTAGTAGTACGAGTTGCACTCGGGGTCGGTGCTCGTCACCACCGACGCGTAGCAGTTCATCATCGCCGGCGGCGTGCACTCGCAGCTGCACTCGGCGTCGCCGGCCGAGACGAAGCCGTCGCGCAGATCGGGCCCCTCGATCGGGAACTCCTCCGGGCACTCGGGCGGGGTGTCGTCCGGGCCGCTGCGCGCCATGATGAGCGGGCCGAACCAGTTCTCGGGCAGATTGTCGGCGCACAGCGAGTCCTCGGGACACGTCGCGGGCGTGTCGGTATCCGAGGGATCGGTCGGCGAGCTCTCGCTCGAGCTGGTGTCCTCGGGCGACGTGGTCGAGTTCGTGGTGCTCGGGCTCGTCGCCGAGTCGCCGCTGCTGCTGCTACTGCCGTCGGTCGCGTCGGTGTCCGTCGCGGTCGGCTCGTCGCCGGGACACGCGGGCATGAACACCAGGAGGCCGGTGAAGGCCGGAAGGGATCGGTACAAAAGTCCATCGGTCATGGCATCACGTCGATCGCAGCATCCACCGGCGATCGCCCAGCCCGGAAAACCTAGCCCACCGCCGGCGCCCCGACAACGGCGCAGACGCAGGCGGTGGGTGTGCGGTCGCGGCCGCTGCAGGGGTCGGGAAGCGGTGAAGGCCGAGCGGGGCGCCGCCATGTACGCGCCCCCGCTCGCCTCCGAAAGCGAGCGTTCGTTCGCGTTTCTACTTGGCGGCGCCGGCCTTGTCGGCCTTCTCGGGCGTCGCTTCCGCGGGCTTCTTCGCGTCGGGCTTCTTCGCGTCGCCGGCCTTGTCGCCGGGGATCTGGCTCGGGCACGCCTCGGAGAGCCCGCCATCGCACGCCTTCTGCCGGATCGCGACGGCGCCCTTCTTGTCCTTCTTGCCCCCGAGCCCCTTCTCCATCGCGAGCGCGAGGTTGAGGCAGCCGGACGGATCGCCGCCGTCGCACGCGGTCTGGAACGCCGCGCGGGCCTTCTTCGCGTCCTTCGGACCGCCCTCGCCGAGCATCATGAGCCGCGCCTCGGCGACGCACGCCGGCGGCTGACCCGCGCCGCACGCCTGCGTGTAGAGCTCGCGCGCCTGGGTCTTGTCTTCCTTCGTGCCCGACTGCTCGAACGACACCGCGGCGTTGAAGCAGGTCTGCATGTTGCCGCGCTCGCACTGCGTCAGCCACAGCTCGCGCGCGCCCTTCGGATCGGCCGGGCCACCGATGCCCTTGTCGAGCATGACCGCGAGGTAGTCGCAACCGATCTGGTGCCCGCCGACGCAGCCGCGCTCGTAGTACTCGCGGGCCTTCGCGGGATCGGCCGGGCCCTCCTTGCCCTGCTCCCACATGACGCCGACCGACGTGCACACGTCGGCCTTGCCGCCGTCGCACGCCTCGGTCTGCAGCGTGCGCTGGTCCTTCGGCTTCTCGGGCTCGTCGGACACCGGCGGCGGATCATCGGGGTCGTGCGTCGGCTTGATCGTCGTCGCCTGCGAGTCGGGATCGACGGTGGCTTCGTCGTTCTTCTTGGAACACGAAGGCGCGAGGAGCACGAGGGCGACGAGGAGCGGAAGGCGCTGCATGCGTCGCTCTGATACCGCTAGCCCCCAGGTCCGCGCAAGCATGCGCGCCGCGCTCCTTCGGATCGGCGACGAACGAGCTTCAGCCCCGGATCGCAACGTCTGCGGTGCTACGCTTTCTCGATGTTGCTCGCGGGATCCTGTTGCTGCGGTGCGGTGCGCTTTCGCGTGGAGTCGCACGAGCCCGTGCCGTACCAGCGCTGCTACTGCTCGCTGTGCCGCAAGACCGGCGGTGGCAGCGGCTCGGCGATCAACCTCGGCGGCGACGCGAGCACGCTCGAAATCGAGGGCCGCGCGCACGTGAAGGTCTTCCGCGCGACCATCCTCCGCGAGGGCAAGCGCGTGCAGAGCCGGCACGAGCGGCACTTCTGTGGCGAGTGCGGCTCACACCTGTGGGCGTTCCATCCCCGCTGGCCCGAGCTCGTGCATCCGATGGCGTCGGCGATCGACACGCCGCTGCCGGTGCCGACGTCGCGCGTGCACATGATGGTGGGCAGCAAGGCGAGCTGGGCCACGCTCGATCTGCGACCGGGCGACGTGGTCTTCGACGAGTACCCCGAGCAATCGCTCGCGGCGTGGCACCGTGCGCAGGGCTTCGTCGACGACTGATCAGCGCGCGTCGAGCGTGCGGCGCAGCTCGTCGGCGCGCGCCCGATCACCACGACCGGCGTACGCGCGGATCTGTAGCTCGACGAGCTCGCGGTGCCCCGGATCGTCCGCCGTCTGCATCAAGGCGGACGCGCGATCGAGGGCCGCGAGCGCGGCCTCCCACCGCTCGGCCGCGATGTGGCAGCGCGCGAGCGAGGCGAGCGGCATCGCCAACAACGGATGGGTCGCGCCCAGCGCTCGTGTCATCCGAGCCACCGCGTCCTCGAGGATCGGGGTCGCCTCGGGGCAGCGCCCGACCGCCACGAGTGCGGCCGCGCGCACGGCTGCAGCGTTCACGCGCTGCATCGCATCCTCGCCGAGGTCTTCGGCGAGGATGGCGTAGCCGCGCTCGGCATCTTCGAGCGCGCGTTCCGGCGAATCCGGCAGATACATGCCCGCGTTGGTGACGAGCTGCTGGGCGTACAGCGGGTTGTCGGTGCCTGCGACGGTGCGTGCGAGCTCGATCGCCTCCGCTTGCATGTCGCGCGCGCGCTGCTTCTCGCCGCTCGTCCAGTAGTTCGCCGCGAGGTTCGACACGAGCATGACCTGCATCGCATCGGGCGCGCCGCCCTGTTTCTTCATCGCCGCGAGCGCACGAGTCATGAGCTGGATCGCCTCGGGCACGCGTCCGGTGTGCGCGTAGACGGCTCCGAGATTCGCGAGCGTCTGCGCGACGCGGGGCGAGTCGACGCCCAGCGCCGCCTCGCCGATCGCGATCGAGCGCTCGAACGAGGTCTGCGCCGCTGCGAAGTCGCCGAGCTCCAGCTGCATCGCGCCGACCAGCGACATCGCGTTGGCGTAGTAGGGATGCGCTTCGCCGACGCTCGCGGCGTAGCTCTCGACCGCCGCCTGCCCCATCGGCAGCGCGTCCGCGGGCTTGCCCATGGTGCGGTAGGTCTCCGCGAGCGCGGCCGCGAGCCCGGCGCGCTCGAGCTCCCTGCCGGGCTCGTCGCGCTCCAGCAGCTCGAGGGCGAGGGTGTGATCCGCGACCGCCTGCTCGAAGCGACCCGCGACGCGCGCGGCCATGCCCCGATTCGCGAGCAGCTCGCGGCGCAACGCGGCCGGTGCGTCGGCGTGGTCCACCCACGCCTGCGCGAGCCCGGACCAGTGCTCGCCCAGCTCGGTCGCATTGCCGAGGTAGCCGTCGACGTAGATGCCCTGGATCGCGATCTCGGCCGCGAGTGCCTCGTCGCCCGCGAGGATCGCGGCCGCCACCGCCGGCTGCAGCTCGGCGCGCGCACGTTCGAGGTCGCGCAGGTTGCCGGCGACGAGCGCGAGCTGCAGACGAAACGAAGCCACGAGCGCGGGCTGGCCCAGCGCCTCGACCTCGGCGAGCCGCGCTCCGCCGACCTCGAGCGCCTCGTCGAAGCGCCCGGTGGAGCGCAGCTCGACCACCTGGGCGAGCAGCTCGTACGCGGCGTCCGTCGCCGCGCGCTGCTCGGGCGCGACCTCGAGGAACAGGGTCTCGAGCTTGTCGGAGCGGCAGCGCTCGATCGGGGTGAGCCGCTCGACGGCGATCACCGCACGATCGGCGATCTCGGCGTCGCCGCGGTTCAGCAGCTCGAGCAACGCGTGCAGCTCGCGGCCGCGCTGCACGAGGCACTCGCGCTGCGCGTCGAGCAGACGCCGCGACTGCGTGCCCTCGACGTGGGTCGCCTGGCAGGCGTCGGCCAGCGCACCCGCGGCCGCCTCGCTGCGGGCTCCGAGCGCGGTGTCGATGCGCGCGAAGCTGTCGTCGGCGAATCCGCGGCCGCTCGCCCGCAGCGAGGATTGCAGCGCCTGCGCCTTCGCGGGCGTCCACCACGACGCGATGTCCGGCACGTCGGTGCAGCCCTGCATCGCGTCCGAGGGCCGCAGGCTCAGCCACGTCGCGAGGCCGGTCGTGCCGACGGCGGCGAGCAGGCCGAGTCGACGGCGCCGCACCGCGCTCGGATCACGCGCGAGCTCGGCGAGCAGCGCGGGCATGTCGGGGAAGCGCGCGGCGGGATCGACCCGGAGCCCCCGTCGGATCACGCGCCGTACGTGCGCCGGCACGACACCACCGCGCGGCTCTTCGTACTCGCCGGTCGCGATCGCGGTGGCGAGGGCGAGCAGATCGGCGCCGTGGAACGGTCGGCGCCCGAACAGCGCCTCGAAGAGGGCGACGCAGAACGAGAACTGATCGGCGCGCGCATCGACGTCCGCGCGCTGGAACTGCTCGGGGGCCATGTACGCCGGCGAGCCGGAGATGTGATCGGTCGCCGCCGCGTCGTGTCGTGGCGCGCTGGTGATCGTGATGTCGGTCGCGTCCGTCTGCGCGGCAGCACGCGCGAGCCCGAAGTCGGCCACGCGCGCGCGCCCACGTCCGCCGGAGGCGGTGCGACCGACCAGCAGGTTGTCGGGCTTGAAGTCGCGGTGCACGAGGCCCGCGGCGTGGGCCGCCGCGAGCCCACGGCCCGCTTCGAGGTAGAGCTCGACGATCTCGCGCCAGCTCCGTGGGGCTTCGTCGACCCACTCGCGTGCGGTGGGTCCGGAGACGTACTCCATCGCGACGAACACGGAGTCGTGCCACGTGCCGACGCCGTAGACCACGAGCACGTTCTCGTGCTCGACCTGCGCGGCGGCCCGCGCCTCGCGGAGCAATCGTTGCGCGGCGGAGGGATCGGCGACGCGGTGCACCTTGATCGCGACCGCGCGATCGAGCACGAGATGGTGCGCGAGGTAGACGACGCCCATCGAGCCGTTGCCGAGCTCGCGCTCGATGCGGAACTCGCCGCCCAGGATCTCGCCCTGCACGGGGCCGATCGTCTGCGCGGGCGCGGAGGCGACGGCGCGCATCCAGCCCTCGGCGGACTCGCCCCCGACCGTGGCCGCGCTCGACGTGGGATCGCCGGCCCCGGCACGTCGCGCACCGCTGCCGTCCCTCGCGGTGCTCGCCGACGGGCGCTCGCTGTCCTCGGACACGCGCTCGCGAGCATAACAAGCGCCGGCCGACGGTGTGCGCCGCGCGAGCGGATGCCGTCACGCGCGCCGGACGATGCGGGCGAGATCGATCGCACGCACGCGGCCGTCGGCGCTGTCGAAGACCGGCGTGCCGTCGGCGAGCTCGCGCTCGTCGAGGTAGTCGCGTGGGCGGCAGGTGAGCACGACGATTTGCACCTTGCCGCCGACCTCGCGCAGCAGATCGCGGAACCACTCCACACGCTGCGGATCGGTCTGCGCGAGGTGATCGTCGAGCAGGACCATCGTGCGCAGGTGCTCGGCGATCGCGAGCCGGACGAGCGTCGCGAGCTGCTCCTTCAGGCCCTCGGACAGCAGCTCGATCGCGCGCGGCTCGCCGGCGGCACGCAGGCCCGACGTCCGCAGGTCGCGATCGAGCTCGAGCCGGCCGTAGCGACCCTCGGTGAGCCGACGCAGGCGCTGCTCGATCGCGCCACCCAGCGCGACGCCGAGGTGCTGACCCTGCTCGGTCTCCACCGCGCGCAGCGTGTCGCGCAGCAGCTGCCAGCCGTCGACGTCCCTGCGCAGCTCGGCCTCGCTCGCGCCGGCGACCTCGATCGCCTCGCGTGCGCGCTCGAGCGCGCGCGGAGATCCGGTGCCGCGCAGCTGATCGAGGCGGCCCTCGGCCTTGCGCAGCTCGTCGGTCGCGGCCGCGAGCTCGCTCTCCTTCGCCGTGACCGCGTCGCGTGCCGCCGCGAGCTCGCTCGCGTCGACCGTGCGCTCGGGCTGCGGCAGCGCGGCGAGCTCGGCCGCGAGCCGCTCGGCATCCGCCACGATCGCATCGCGATCGATCGCAGCCGCGCGCTGATCCGCATCGGCCAGCAACGCAGAAGCGGCGGCCAGCTGCTCGCGCAGGCGCGCGGCCTCGCCCTCCGCCCGTCCGCGGGCGATGCGTTCGCGCGTCACCGCTGCGCCGGCCTCGTCGAGCGCAGCACGGGCCTGGGCGAGCGCCTGCTCCGACGAGGCCCGCGTGCTCGCCAGCTCGCGATCGATCGTCGCGAGCTCGGCGGTGCACGCTGCGAGCTCGTCGTCGAGCTCGGCTCGCAGCGCGCCGAGATCTCCGGCGAGCCCGGCGAGCGCAGCGTCGGCACGCGTGCGCGCGGCGGTGGCATCCCCGCGCGCGTGCTCGGTCTTCGCACGCTCGACGGCGAGCGCCGTGGCCTCTTGCTGCGCCTGCGCGCGGGCGCCGTCGAGCTCGCGCAGGAGCTCGGCCTGCGCACGCTGCGACTGCGCCGCGTCCTGCTGCGATGCCGTGCGCTCGAGCGCGGCCCGATCGACGTCGCCGAGTGACGCGTCGGCCTGCTCGCGACGCGCACGCGCGGCCGCGAGCCGTTCGGCGTCGACGTCGAGGCGATCGGCCTCGCGCTCGAGCAGGGCCACCTCGCGCAGCTCGCCTTCGAGGGCGCTCTGCTTCGTCTCGCGCTCGCCGATGCGCTGCGCGAGCGCGGTGGTGTCGGCCAGCCCGTGCCGCGAGAGCACCGGCATCGCGTCGTCGTGCCAGCGCGTGCGTGCGGCCTCGAGCTCGGCCCGCAACGCGGCGCTGCCGGCCACGATCGCGATCGAGCCCCGCCCGGGCAGCTCGATCACCAGCTCGCGCTCGGCCCCTTGCTCGCGCGTCTTGCCGAGCGCGCGGGCGGGCGCACCGTCGACGGCCAGCGTGACGCCCTTGGCGTCGTCGAGCTGCAGGCGCACCGCGAATCCGACCGCGGCCTTGTGCTCGGCGAGCTGCAGCTCGGCCTCGAGCCCACGGAGCAGCTCGAGCAGCGCGCGATCCGGCAGCGGATCGGCCTGCAGCGTCGCGAGCTCGCGCTCCGCCGCCGCGCGGCGCAGCCGGGCCTGGGCGCGCAGCGACGAGGCCTCGGCCACGTCGCGCTCGTATCGGAGCGCCGCGTCGCTGGCCTCGCGCCAGGCCCACCACGCGACGGCGAGCTCGAGCGCGTGTGCACGTGCCTCGGCGTCCGCGAGCGCACGTCCGCGCTCGGCGTGGGCGGCCTCGCGCCGACGCAGCGCGGCCTGGGCGTCGTCGGCGACGCGCTCGCTGGCCTGCGCCTCGCTCTGCAGCGCGAGCGCACCGATCACCTTTTGACGCTTGGCCGCCGCGCGCTCGTGCTGCGTGCCCAGCTCGGCGCGGCGCTGGCCGAGCGCCTGCTCGCGTGCGCGCGCAGGCGCGGTCGCATCCTCGCTCGCACGCGCGAGCGCAGCCTCGGCCTCGCGCTCGCGCACCGTCGCGGCCTGCAGCTGCTGGTCGGCCACCGCGACGCCACGCTCGGCCTCCGCGATCGCGAGCCGCAGCGCCCGTGCGCTCGCATCGAGCTCCGTGCGGCGGGCGAAGAGCGCGTCGGCCTCGTCCACGCGCGCACGGGCCCGCTGCGCCCGCTCGGCCGCCTCGCGCGTGCGCGCGCCTGCGACGTGCAGCGCCTCGAGCTCGCCGAGCCGCTGGCGTGCGAGCTCGAGCGCATCGGTGAGCTCGGCGCGACGGTCGAGGTGTCCGCGCACGGCGGCCTCGATCGCCTCGCTCTCCTGCAGCGCGCGCATGAGCTGCTCGTGCTCGCTCTCGAGCTGCTTGATGCGCTCGCCGATCTTCACCATCGGCGAGTCGCGCTTGGTGCTGAACGAGCCGTCGGCGCGCTTCACTGCGTCGAGGTGTTGCTGCGCGCGCGTGAGCATGCGCTTGAACAGCGGATCCTCCGCGAAGGTCTGCAGCGCCTCGGCCAGGCGATTGCGCCCCGCGGGATCGAGGTCCTTGCCGAGATCGGCGGCGAACACCGCCTCGAGATCCGACGCGCGTCCGAAGAGGGCCGTGGTGAGGAACGAGCTCGGCAGCCCCTTCGGCGCGCCCTTGCCACCCGGCTCGCGCACGCCCCAGCCCAGCATCTTGCGCAGCTCGGCATCGACGGCGCGGCGCTCCTCGGCCTTCGACCACACTGCGCCGTCCTTGCTGTGCTCGAGCAGCGCATACGTGCGCGTGCCCTCGGCGAAGCGCTTCTCGACGCGCCAGTGCTGCTCGCGGTGCTCGAATTGCAGACGCACCCTGGGCACGTGCGCGCTGCCCCAGGGTGCGTACTCTTTTGCTTCGGACGAGGTCGACTGCAGGAGCAGCACTGCACGCACGGCGTCGAGCAGGCTGGTCTTGCCCAGGTCGTTGGGCCCGTACAAGACGTTGAGGCCCGGGCCGAGCTCGAGCTCGGCCCGCTCGACGCACTTGAAGGTATCGACCTCGAGCCGAACGAGCCGCATGGCGCGCGGCAGCGTAGCGCTATTCGCAGTTGATCGACCAGACGTGGAAGCCCACGCCGTTCGCGTTGCCGGTGAACAGGAAGTCGTCGCCGGAGCGCACGAGATCCGCATCGGCGGGGGCGTACGAACGGATCGGCAGCTGGTCCAGCGGGAGCGGCATCGACAGATCCAGGCCCTCGGGGAAGTCGGTCACCTGGCCGAAGCCGGCGACGATCCCGAGCGGCGCGCCCGCCGTCGACACGCGCAGGATGTAGCCCTGCGCGCTCGCGACCAGGAGATCCACGCCGTCGTTGTCGAGGCCGTAGAAGATCGAGTCGGCGCCCGTCTCGAGCTCGGGGAACAGATCGCCGCCCTGGTAGAGCACCTCGCGCGTGCCGGCGTCGATGTCGATCGCCCAGATGAAGTCGTCGCCCGCGACCGTGCCGCTGACGTACAGCGTGCCGCCGAACGCGGTCATCGCCATCGGCAGCCCGTCGTCGTAGGTGAACAGGGTGCTCACCGTGCGATCGGCGTCGTTGGCGACGCGCTTGAACTTGGAGTTGCCGGTGTCGACGACGTAGATGTTGCCGTCCTCGTCGCTGACCGGACGCTCGACGCCGTTGAAGACCGCCATGGCGCCGGGGCCGTCGACGTCGCCCGCAGCCGCGGTGCCGGTGCCGCCGACGTCGACGTCGAGCGTCTCGTCCGGGTTGCCGGCGATCACCGCGCCCTGGCAGTCACCGAACGGATCGGTGAGCTCGATGAGCCCGTTGCCACGCGTGTCGGCGACGACGATGCTGCCGTCGGGCCGTCCGGCGATGCCGGCCGCGATGAGCAGGCGAACGTCCTCGCACGCGCCGTTCGGGCGGTACTTGGTGTCCTCGGGGTCGTTCTCGAGGCCGGCGATGCGATGCATCTGCCCGTCCGCGGCGACCCACACCTCGAACTGCGTCTCGATCGCGATGCGGCCGTCGGGCAGCCCCGCGAGGTGACGGCTGCGCAGCGGCGGATCCTCGAGCATGCCCTGGCCCTCGGGATTCGAGCCCCCGAGATCGCCGTCGAAGTAGGGGTTGCCCATCAGCAACGTCGCGTCGACGCAGTTGCTCGGCATCTCGCCGGTCTCGGTCCCGGTCTCCTCGCCGGTCGAATCGACCCCCGACTCTTCGCTCGATGCGCCGCTCGTCGGCTCGCTCGCGTTGCCGCTCGAGCCCTCTTCGCTCGAGCCCGGCGAGCTCGTCGACATCGTCGTCGAGGGATCCTCGGTCGCCGCGCCGGTCTCGGTCTCGTCGTCACCGGGCAGGACACACGCAGTCAGGGGAAGGAACAGGGCCAGGGAGCCACACAGCTTGGAAGCGTTCATGCGCTCGGGAAGACTGGCGAGCCGTCCGACTGATCACTGCAGCAGCTCACCGAGCTCCGGCATGGACTGGCGGCCGCGGTCTCCGCCCGCGAGGCACTCGGCCTCCGCCGCGCGCGCGAGCTGACGCACGAGCGTGCGCGCGCTGCCGAGATGGTGGTGTGCGAGCGCCATCGCGTACTGCAGCTGGCAGCGGACCACGGGATCGGGATGCTGCGCCCACGGCGTCTCCATCGCCTGCTCGAGCTCCGCGAGCCCCGCCTTCTCGTCGCCGAGCAGCACGCGCGCGAAGCCGCACGCCGCCAGCGCGCGGCCGTGGAGGCGGATGACGTCCACGGAGCCGTGCGCGGTGATCCGTTGGGCCTCCTCGCACCGCGGCAGCATCTGGCGGTAGTCGTTCTTCGCGAGATAGATGTCCGAGAGCGCGAGCAGGCCCTCGGCGAGATCGGGATGCTCGGGCGGCAGGATGCGTCGTCGGATCTGCAGCGACTCGTCGAGGTGCTTCGCGGCGTTGTCGAAGTCGAAGGTGTTGAGCTCCATCAACGCGAGGTTCGACAGCGAGCTCGCGACCAGCGGGTGATCGGGCTCGAACTTCGCGCGCCGGATCTCGAGCGCGCGGGCGAACATCGCCAGCGCGGTCTGGGGGTCGTCGAGCGCCGCACGCATGCTCGCGAGGTTGTTCAGCGCGACCGCGACACCGGGATGATCGGGACCGAGCGCGGTCTCGACGATGCGCAACGCGTGTGCGCAGTGTTCCGCCGCTTCCTCGATCGCGCCGAGCTCGCTCGCGATGCCGCAGCGAACGGCGTAGAGCTTGGACAGCGCGAACGCGTCGGGGCCGTAAGCCGCCACGAGGATCCGCTCGGCCTCGACGGCGGCGGGCAGCGCTGCGTCGGCGAGGTGTCGCTCGGAGAGCAGCGCGCCGAGGCTGGCCCAGGCCTGGCCGACCGCCGGATGATCGGGCCCGGCCTCCTCGGTGCGCAGCGCGATCGCACGCTGGTAGCTCGCGCGCGCACCGGCCATGTCGCCCTTCACCCGCAGGACGCTCGCGACGTACTCGGCCAGCGTCGCCGCACGCCAGCGTCCGCTGTCGCCGATGCGCACGAGCAAGCCCTCGGCGTGGCGGTTCCACGCCAAGCCCTCGTCGAAGCGTCCGAGGTACTCGCCGACGACGTCGACGAGCTCGATCGAGGCCACGAGCGCGATCTCGTCGGCTCCGACCGTACCCGCCCCGAAGTAGGCCCGTTCGTACGCCGTCTCCGCGCTCGCGTACTCGCCACGCCGCGTCTCGGCCGCCCCGATCACGAGGTCGGCCTCGGCTTGCAGCGCACGATCGCCGAGCGCCATCGCGGCTTCGCGGGCTTCGTCCGCCAGCACGAGCGATTGCTCGGGCCGCGCACGCGCGAGCTGGGATGCGCGCGCGAGCGTCCGGCGCAGCTGCGCCAGGGTGTCGGCATCGATCACGCCCACGGCGGCCGCGTTCGCCGCGAGGCGTGCATCGTCCTCGCACGCGCGATGGCTCGGCAGCTCGAACGCGGTGCGCAGCGAGTCGTTGACGATCTCGCGGTCCGGCTCCGAGAGCACGTCGACGAGCGCGAGCAACCGCTCGCGGTGGTCGTCGAGGCACGCGTTGCGCAGCCGCCATGCGGTGTCGTCGAGCGTGCGGGCCTCGTGCGCGAGGCAGGCACGCTCGTGGGTCTGCCGCCAGTCGTCCGACCATCCGTCGAGCACGGCGTCGACGCGCTCCGCGGTGCCGACTGCGTGCGCGAGCCCGGTGGCCGCGAAGGCCTGCCCGATCGCGGATGCGCGCTCCGGGGTCCAGGCCGCGAGCGCGCGCGCATCGTCCTCGCAGGCCTGCCGCGCGCGTGCGTCGAGAAACGCTGCGCCCGCGATGATGCCGATCGCACCTGCGATCGCGATCCCGAGCGCGAGCGCCCACCGCCGCCACGATCGGCGCGGGCCCTTGCAGGCCTCGAGCAGCGCGCGCATCGACGGCCAGCGCGCAGCAGGATTGCCGGCGAGCCCGCGCTGCAGCACCGTGCGCAGCCACTCCGGCGCGCGCTCGGGGTGCTTCGGTCGCGTGACGCGACCTTCGGCCATCGCCTCGCGCAGGGCCGTCCCCTGCAGGCCCGCGAACGGGCGCTCGCCGTGCAGCGCCTCCCAGAGCGCGACGCAGAAGCTGAACTGATCGGTGCGCGCGTCGGCTTCGCCGCCGAGGAACTGCTCCGGTGCCATGTACGCCGGCGTGCCGACGACCTTGCCGGTCGCGGTGAGCGACGCGGACGAGAACGACGAGGAGTCGCCGGACGACGTGACGATCGAGCCCTGGCCCTGCGCGAGCCCGAAGTCGAGCACGCGCACGCGGATGTGGCCGTGCTCCGGCGCGCCGACGAGCGCGTTCTCGGGCTTGAAGTCGCGGTGGACGATGCCGGCGTCGTGCGCAGCGGCGAGGCCCTCGCCGGCCTGGGCGTAGCAGCGGACGATCTCCTGCCACGTCAGGGCATTCTCGGCGACGTACTTGCGCAACGTTGCGCCGCGCACCAGCTCCATCGCGATGAACACGCGCTGCCGGTGCATGCCGACGTCGTAGATCGCGACGACGTTGGGATGCGAGAGCATCGCGAGCGCACGCGCCTCGCGGACGAGTCGCTGCTGATCGAGCTCGGCCTCCGCCGTCCCTCGCACGAGCTTGATCGCGACCGCGCGATCGAGCTGGGCATCGTGCGCGGCATAGACCACGCCCATGCCACCGACCCCGATGCGCTCGATGACCACGTAGCGGTCGATGCGGGTCTCGGGGATCGTCTCGTCGAGCAGGCGCGCCCGCACCGCGCGGTGCAGCCGCTCACCCTCGATCGAGTCCACCGCCGCGGGGCGGGCGTCGAGGCGATCGAGGAAGCTGTCGAGCTGGTGGAGCACGGCGGTTCACCGCATCAGCGCTTCGATACGGGGCAGCTCGTCGGTGGCCCGGTCCCCGGCCTCGAGGCAGAGCGCATGGGCCTGACGCGCGAGCTCGCGGACCCGGGCCGCGCCGCCGCCGGTGGCCTGCAGCGCGCGCGCGAGCCCGAACCGCACCTCGCAGCGCGAGACCGGATCACCTTCTTCGGCGAAGCGGGTGGCGAGGGCGCGCTCGAAGTCGGCGCGCGCGAGCTCGGCCTCGCCGAGCGCGAGCCGGCTCGTGCCGAGGCCGGTGAGCGCTCGTCCGTGCTCGATCTCCACGAGGTCGCTGCCGTGCGCGGTGAGCTGCACCGCCTCATTGTAGGGCTCGAGCGCGCGCTCGTACTGCTTCTGCGCCGCGTACACGTCGGCGAGGTTGATCAGCGTGGTGACCGTCTCGAGGTGCCCCGGCGGGAGCTCGCTGCGGCGGATCTGCAGCGCTTCGCGCAGGTGCTGCTCGGCCGCTTCGAACTGCTCGGCGTGGAGGTCCATCACGCCGAGGTTGGACAGGGCGCTGGCCAGCATCGGATGCGTGGGCCCGAGTCGCGCGCGGCGGATCTCGACGGCCTGCTGCACGAGGCTGCGCGCACCTTCGACGTCGCCGAGCGCGACCCGCGAGTTCGCGACGTTGACCAGCGCGACTGCGACGCCGGGGTGATCCGGCGCGAGCGTGGCCTTGCGGATCTCCAGCACGCGCTCGGCGTGGCGACCCGACTCGGCGTAGCGGCCGCTGCTGTACTCGACCGCGGCCAGCGAGGTGTACACGGGGGCGAGCTGCGACGAGTCGGGGCCGTAGGCGGCGCCGAGGATGCGCTCGGCTTCGGCGAGCGCGACCGCGGCGTCGGCGAGCTCGCTGCGCTCGGCGAGCAACGAGCCGAGGTTTGCGTACGACTGCCCCACCAGCGGGTTGTCGGGGCCGGCGTCCTCGGTGCGCAGCGTGATCGCGTGCTCGTAGCGCTCGCGTGCGCCCTGGTGGTCGCCTTGCTTGCGCAGCACGTTGCCGACGTGCTCGTCGATGTCCGCCTCCCGCCAGCGGCGGTTGTCGCCCATGCGCGCGAGCAGCACGTCGGCGTGTCGACCCCACGCGAGCCCGTCGTCGGCACGGGCGAGCCGGACCCCGACGACGTCGACGAGCTGGGTGGCCGCGATGATCGCGACCTCGTCGGCGCCGATCGGCGCCGCGAGGAAGTACGCGCGCTCGTAGGCCTGCTCGCTCTCGGCGTAGTCGCCGAGCCGCGCGCGCGCGAGCCCGAGCCCGAGCAACGCCTCTGCCTCGAGCGCGGGATTGCCGAGCGCGACCGATTCGTCGTGGGCGGCGGTCGCGAGCCTCACCGCCTCCTCGGGCCGTGCGCCGGAGAGCTGCTCGGAGCGGGCGAGTCGCAGGCGCAGAGCCGCCAGCGCCTCCTCGGGGAGGTCGCGTCCGAGCGCGGCCGCGTTGGCGGCGAGCCGTGCGTCCTCTTCGCAGGCGCTCGGGCTCTGCAGCTCGATCGCCGTGCGCATGCTGCGATTGACCACGTCGCGATCCGGCAGCGAGAGGATCTCGACGAGGGTGCCGAGCCGCTCGCGCAGGTCGTCGAGGCAGCCGGAGCGCAGCGCCCACGCCTCGTCGTCGAGCGTGCCGGCGACGTGCGCGAGGCAGCCTTCCGCGCGCGTGCTCGCCCACTCGCCGCTGTACTCGGCGAGCCGAGCGTCGATCGTCGACGCGGTGATGTGCGCGTGCACGAGCCCCGTGGCCGCGAACGCGCTCGTGACGGTGGCGGCGGTCTCGTCGTTCCAGATCGCGGCGAGCGCTCGGGCATCGCGCTCGCAGGCATCGCGCGCACGCGACTGCAGCAGCGCCCAGCCGCCGAGGCTCGCTGCGCCGCCACCCGCCACGAGCCCGAGCGCGACGAGCCAGCGTCGCCAGCGTCGTGGCCGACGCTCGCAAGCGTCGAGCAGCGCGCGCATCGAGGGCCAGCGATGGGCGGGATCCGGCGCGAGCCCACGGACGAGCACGGCCCGCAACCACTCGGGGGCGCGCTCGGGATGCGCGGGCTTGTTGATCTTGCCCGCCGCGAGCACGCGATGCAGCGCCGGCAGGCTGGGCGCCGTGAACGGACGCTCGCCGTGCAGCCCCTCCCAGAACGCGACGCAGAAGCTGAACTGATCGGTGCGCGTGTCCGCGGGCGCGCCCGCGAATTGCTCGGGGGCCATGTACGCCGGCGTGCCCACGACCTTGCCGCTCGCCGTCAACGAGCTCGTGCCGAGCAGCTCCGAGCCGTTGCTCGTGCGCGTCTGCACCGACGAGCCGTCGCCCTGCGCGAGCCCGAAGTCGAGCACGCGCACGCGGCCGTCGTCGCCGACGAGCACGTTGTCGGGCTTGAAGTCGCGGTGCACGAGACCCGCCGAGTGTGCGGCCGCGAGCCCTTCGCCGGCCTGCAGGTAGCAGCGTGCGATCTCGGTCCAGTCGCGCGGCCCCGCGACGTGCTGGCGCAACGTCGTGCCGCGCACGAGCTCCATCGCGATGAAGACGCGACCGGCGTGGACACCGACGTCGTAGATCGCGACGACGTTGGGATGCGAGAGCTGGGCGAGCGAACGCGCCTCGCGGATCAGCCGACGTTGATCGTTGTCGCGGTCGCCGCTCGCCCAGCCGCGCACGAGCTTGATCGCGACCTCGCGCGCGAGCTGTTCGTCGCGCGCGGCGTACACGACGCCCATGCCGCCGACGCCGAGTCGATCGCTGACGAGGTAGCGGTCGATGCGCGTCTCCGCCACGGTCTCGTCGAGCAGCCGCGCCCGCACGGCGCGATGCAGGCGCTGGCCCTCGAGCGAGTCGCTCGGGCCCGCGGGGGACTCGATGCCGTCGAGCAGGCTCTCGAGTGGCCCGTCGAGTGGCCCGTCGAGCGGGTCGTCGAGCCGGCTGTCGAGTGGGTGCGGCACGCGCGTCGGTCCGAGGGTACGTGAGCCGTCTGGCGTATGGGCACCCATCGGACCGCGTAGACCCCCAACCAATGGACTGCCGAGGGCCCGAGCTGATCACTCGCCCCGGTGCGAGATCCGGCCGAGCTGCTAGGATGCGGCCGTGGCGACCGACGCGGAGCTGCTCGCGGCGTGGCAGGCCGGTGACCGGGAGGCCGGCGGCCAGCTGATCGACCGCTACTTCGAGCCCGTGCGTCGCTTCTTCGAGAACAAGGTCTCGGACGGCATCGAGGATCTCATCCAGCAGACGTTCCTGGCGTGCGTTCGGCGCCGGGACCACATCCGCGACCCCGAGGCGTTCCGCGGCTACCTGTTCGCCGCCGCGCGCAGCAAGCTCTACGACTACATCGGCAGCCGGGTGAAGACCCAGGCCGAGACCGACTTCGGCGTGTCGTCGATCCACGACATCGGCATCTCGCCGTCGGAGATGATCGCCCAGAAGGACGACCAGCGGCTGCTGTTGCAAGCGCTGCGCATGCTGCCGATCGATCTGCAGATCGCGCTCGAGCTCTACTACTTCGAGCGCGTGCGTGGTCACGAGCTGGAGATCGCGCTCGACGTGCCGCCCGGCACGGTCCGCAGCCGCCTGCGTCGCGGCCTCGAGATCCTGCGCAAGCGCATCGACGAGCTGTCCGGCTCGCCCGAGCTCTTGCGCGAGACCAGCATGAACCTCGATCGCTGGGCCGCCGAGCTGCGCGAGAGCAGCGACGGCGAGTAGCCCGGGTCAGCTCGGCGCGTCGGTGCCGTGCGCGAGCCGGTAGAGGTGCACGAGCGCGCGCTGGGCCGCCTCGGGGCGATCGCCGGCGTCGATCATCGCCTGGAGCCGCCGCGCCGTCTCGCGCACCTGATCGGGCAGATCGTCGAGCTCGATCATGATGTCGCGCGCGTCGAGCACGAGCCCGCTGCGATCGAGCATGGGGATCGCGACGCTGCCGGGCTGCGCGATGTCGCCGACGAGCGCGCGCAGGATCTGCTCGGCCTCTTCGTACTCGCGCGCGGGCAGGGCGAGCTGCACGGCGAGGCGGAGCACGGAGTGACGGTGGTCCTCGTCGCGCAACGCACGGAGCTCGGCGATGCTGGTGATCGTGCGCTCCTGCCAGCGGAAGTGCCCGACCGGCTCGACGTAGATCTGCGGCGTGCGACGGCGGCGGTGGAACAGCGCGAGCACGACGTTGCCGGCCTCGGTCTCGCCGAAGCGCGTGGGCTCGGGCGCGCCGGGATAGACCATCGGCGTGGCGTCGGGCGGATAGCGGCGCAACGCATGCGTATCGCCCAGCGCGACGTAGTCGAAGCCGCGCGCGGACGCGGTGTCCTTCGCGATGTGGAAGTTGGCCGCCCAGCCCTCCATCGCGAAGGTCTGCCCGTGCAAGACCGCGATGCGCACGCGCTCGTCGCCCGCGGCGCGCACGGGTAGCTTGGCGGCCATCTCGAGCTGGCCGGCGGCGCGCCGACACGGCACCGCGTGGATCACCGCGTCGTCGCCGATCGGCAGCGTGAAGTCGTCGCGATCGACGACCATGGCCCACGGCGGCAGCGCGCGGAGAAACTGCGGGTTCTGCCACACCGACGTCGCGGTGAGCGGATCGTGGTTGCCGGGCAGGAGCACGAGCTTGCGATCGCTCCACGTGCGCTCGGCGAGCAGCTCGACGAGCGGACGCCACCACAGCTCGGTGGGCTCGGGCAGATCGAACACGTCGCCTGCGACCACCACCGCGTCGACGCCGTAGCGCTCGGCGACGCCGAGGATGTTGCGCACCGTGGCGAGGCGCTGATGGGTGAGCTTCTGCTCGTGCTCGGCGAAGCTGGGGAAGCGCATCCCCAGGTGCCAGTCGGCGGTGTGCAGGAGCTTGATCGCCATGTCGTCGCCGGAGTCGGGTGCCCTTCGCGTCATGGCGCGGAGAGCTCCACGTCGAGGATCGTCTCCACCCGCGGCGGAGCATAGCGGCGCTGGTGGGCCTGGTGCATCCACTGCGCCCAGTCGGGGTCGTCGCGCGCGCGCAGGCGCGTGATGCCGGCCTCGGCGCGATCGAGCTCGCGCTCGACCTCCAGCAGCACGCGCTCGGCCCGGCTGCGCGCGTCGGGGCCGGTGGCGGCGTCGCGACGGCGCTCGGCGTCGGCTCGGCGCTCGCGGATCTCCTCGCGCTTGCGCAGCAGCACCACGAGGCGATCCTCGATGCAGCGCTCGATGCGGAGCACCACCTCCTCGAAGCGTGCGCGTTCGTGGCGCTCGATGTCGGCGATCGCCGCGAAGAGCGTCGCGTCCTTCGCATCGTCGAGGTCGCGCGGGTCGATCGCGATCGCGGTGGCGTCGACGTCGTCGGCGAGCGCGGCATGCAGCACCGCACGCACGTGCGCGGGCGGAAGCGGATCGCCGGTGGCCTCGTCGATCGCGAGCGGGAGCAGCTCGACGACGGGCTCGAAGCCCTGCTGCTCGAGCCGCAGCACGACGAGTCGCGCGCGCACCGGGGCCGCGAGCTCGGTGGGGCGCGCGGGCAGACACACGCGGAAGCGGGTCTGCGCCGTGGCGGCGCGGGCCTCGGCCACCGCAGCGTGCACGTGGGGATGGCCGAGGTGCAGCGAGTCGCCGAGCTCGGGTGCAGGCTCGCCGATGACGAGCGCTCCACCCTCGCGCAGCGCTGCCGGCAGCTCGCGCGCCGCCAGCGGGTCGGCAGGCGCGACGACGATGCGCACACGGCCGTCGACACGCTCGCGCGTCCAGCTCGCACCGCACGCGTCGAGCCAGCGCACGACGACGTCCTCGAGCGCGCGGTCGAAGCTGGCGAGGCTGTCGGCGAGCTCGCTGGAGATCGTGCGGAACGCGTGCCGTACGCTCTCGTCGAAGCGCGACTCGATGATGCCGGCGGTGCGCCGGAACGTGGCCTCGAACTGCTCGCGCTCCTCGCCGATGCGATCGCCGAGCGCGGCGACGTCGGAGGCGATCTCCTCGGGGGTGCGGGCGCGCTCGTAGATCCGCCGCAGGTGGGCCTCGAGCTCGGCACCGACCACCGACGCGAGCGTCTCGGGCGCGCGCACGCCGGGCTCGTGCAGGATCGCATCGGACGCGTCGAGCACGGTGCCGAACAGATCGAGCTTGCGGCTCAAGATGTCGAACACCAGCCGCTCGGCCTCGTTGTCGGTCGCGAGCAGGTTGATGACGGTGACGTCGCGCAGCTGGCCGTAGCGGTGACAGCGACCGATGCGCTGCTCGATGCGCTGCGGATTCCACGGCAGGTCGTAGTTCACCACGGTGTCGCAGAACTGCAGGTTGAGCCCCTTCGCGCCCGCCTCGGTGGCGATGAACACCGCCGAGCGCGTCGCGAACTCGTGCACGAGCGCGAGCCGCATCGCCACCTGCGCGCTCGGTCGTCGCGAGTCGCCCATCGTCGCGCCGATCTCCTGCTCCCAGCGCGCGAGCGCCTCGCGGGCGCGCGGGCCCTCGTTGGTGCCGCGGAAGAGCGTGATCTCGCCGTCGGCCACGAGCCCCGAGTCGAGCAGCACCTCGCGCAGGTACTCCTGCGTCGCGAGCGACTCGGTGAAGATCACCACCTTGCCGCTGCCGTGGCCCTCGGCGCCGCGCTCGAACACCAGTCCGATCGCGCGCACGAGCTGGTGGGCCTTGCTGTCGATGCCGATCGCGTCGGCGCTCGCGATGAAGCCGCGCACGCGCTCGAGCTCGGCCGCGATGCGCTGGGCCTCGGGCGGCGGACCTTCGTCGACGTCGACGGGCTCGTCGGCGGGATCGAGCTCGAGATCGTGCGCGAACATGTCGATGGTGTCGCCGTCGCCCATCACGCCGCGCAGCTGCCGTTCGAGCCGCACCTCGACGTTGCGCAGGCTGGCCGCCAGCGCGCGGTGCGACGACGCCATGCGGCGATGGAAGCCGATGAGCAGCAGGCGGCGGTGGCTGCCCCGGAATGCGCAGCTCTTCGGATCCATGAGCCACGCGGTGACCTCGTCGTAGAGCGCGCGCTCGGGCGGCGTCATCGTGTAGCCGAACAGCTTGGCCTGCCGACGACGGAACGGCTCGGCCATGAACTCCTGCGCCTGTCGCCGCAGCGTGCGCTGACAGACCGCGCCGATGCGGCGGCGCAGCTCGTCGTCGGCTCCGTCGCGCAGCGTGCGATCGTCACCCGCGCAGAAGATCGCGCGGAACGTGCCGAGGTCGCCGAAGAGCGCGCCGGTGGGCTCGACGTACTGCACGAGCCCCCACAGCTCCGCGAGCGAGTTCTGGATCGGGGTCGCGGTGAGCAGCAGCACCGGCGCGCCGACGAGTGCTCGTCGCACGCGCGCGGCCATGCGCGCCTGCGACGACTCGTCCTTCATCGCGCCGTGGTGATCGAAGCGCTTGTAGATGCCGGCGAACAGCTCGTGGGCCTCGTCGATGACGCAGAGCGCGAAGCCGGGGCTCTGCCGGATCGCCTCGCTGCCGCCCTCGCTGCCCGCCCACTCGCGACCGCAGATGTAGACCGCCGGCGCGTCGAAGGCCGCAGTCGCGTGCCCGCCGACCTCGACCGCGTCGATGCCGAAGAGCGTGTAGAGCTCGTGCTTCCACTGGCCGAGCAGCGGCTTGGGCGTGATCAGCAGGATGCGCGCGGCCCCCTCGGAGCGGAGCTGCGCGATGACGAGCCCGGCTTCGATGGTCTTGCCGAGCCCGACCTCGTCCGCGAGGATGCAGCCGCCCTGCGGGATGCGCTGCAGCGCGAAGATCACCGCATCGATCTGGTGCGGATTGGGGTCGATGCGACCGGCGCGTTGCGACGCGACCCAGCGCTGCTGCTCGTCGGCGCGGCGCAGGCGGACGAGCTCCTCGGCGAAGAAACGCCGCGTGACGGGATGCGACGGCACGGCGCGGCGATGATGCCACGCTGCGCCCGTGCCGCAGCACGCGCGCTCCAGATCGCGCGCGATCCGTCGATGCAGCACACGTGGTCGGCGGGATTGGAGCTTCGAGCGCGAGCGCGATCGCAGCCAGGGGGATCTCCGACGGCTCCGCACGCATGGTCGGTGCGGCCCAGCGCATCGCCACCGCCGGTCCCGAAGTGGACTCGGCGGTGGCGATGAAGCAGGCCACGACGCAGATCAGCGCCTGTGTCGCCGCGGCCCGTACGGCCGACGAGATGACGGGCACGCTGATCGACGCGCTCGCCTGAGGCGCGGGAATACCGGCCGGCGCATCGGGCGTGCACCGGGCGATGACCCGGATCGCCGTCCTCGCGCTCGTGCTGCTCCCGCTCGGCTGCGCCGATGCGTCGGACGTCGCGCACCTCGAGCTGGTCGAGCGTGATCAGCCGGAGCAAGGCGGCCTCGCGGTGATCCCGTTCGGCGACGAGCTCGTCGAGCTCGACGAACCCGCAGCCGCACCGCCGGCGGGCGACCGCCCGCACGTCGTCGTCGGTCGCTGGCGCGGCGTGGCGGCGGACGGCGAGCGGAGCAGCGCGCAGTGTCCGTTCGAGGTGAAGGCGATCGGCTTCCCGGCGATCTCCCTCGACGGCGCGACGATCGTCGGCGCGATCCGGGGCACGTGGTCGGCCTCCGACGGTGAGGACGAGGAGCTCACGGTGCGCTTCTACGACGTGCTCCGCGACGCGCAGACGGAGCGCGAGACCGTGTTCGACGGCGGTGAGCACGAGTACGACGAGGACAACGCGCGGCGTTGCAAACCGATGTGGCGCGCGGCGACCGAGCGCGCGGCGGCGATCAATGCCCGGCTCGATGCCCAGCCGTGGCGCGCGCTCGTCGATGTCGGCATCCGCGGTGCAGATGCGGATCTCGACTTCTCGGGCGAGCTCGACGAAGACGCGCCGGTCGTGCCCGCGTCGGAGCGCCCGGTCGAGCTGGTGCACGTCGGCACGCAGGCGGCGTTCCGGATCCCCGGCGTCCGCGTGCTGCACCGCGCGGAGGTGCGCTGGAACGGCACCGAGTCGTGGCCGTGCTCGGTCGAGCCCGTGGTCTACTCGACGCTCGGCGATCGCGAGACCGGCACGGTCGCGGTCTTCCTCGATCACCAGTCGGGCGGCTGCCTCTGCTATCCCGAGCTCGAGCTGCACGCGCTGCGCGTGCCCGACGGGCTCTTCGAGGAGGCGGCCGGTCGCGCGCAGCCGCTGCGCGAGCTGCCGTGGCCGGTGGCCACCGCGATCGGCCGCGGCTAGCCCCGCGGCACCGTGGCGACGATGCTTCCGCGCTCGACGTGCCAGCGCACGTCGGGGGTGTGATCGAAGCGCTCGGGGCGGTGCAGCGCGACGACGACCGTGCCGCCGCGATCGCGCCAGCGCGCGATCGTGCGGTCGAGGAGCGCGAGCCCGGCGACGTCGAGCGCGTTGGTGGGCTCGTCGAGCAGGAGCACGCGCGGCTCTCCGCAGAGTGCGACGACGAGCGCGAGCTTGCGGCGCTGGCCGGCCGACATCGCGCCGATCGGGCGATCGAGCGCGGCGTCGTCGAGCACCTCGGCGGCCAGCGCGAGGCTCGGTGCGAGCGCGACGCTGCGCAACGAGGCGACGGCGGCCAGCCATTGCCGGGCGATCATGTGCTCGAGCGCGTCGTTCTTCTCGGGGAGCCAGCCGAGCTGACGCTTCGCCGCGACGGGCTCGCGCACCAGATCGTGGCCGTCGATCGTGACGCGGCCGCGCGCGAGCGGCACGACGCCGGCGATCGCGGTGACGAGCGTCGACTTGCCGCTGCCGTTCGCGCCGGTGAGCAGCACGAGCCCGGCGGGCGCGGTGATCGTGATCGCCTCGAGCACGGTGCGACCGCCGCGACGTACCGCGACGTCGTGGAGCTCGAGCGCCTCGCTCATGCGGCGGCCGCCTCGAGCTCGCCGGGCAGCCGGGCGAATCGCCGGCGCACGAGGTCGGCCTGCGACCATCTTCGTGCGGCCAGCACCGTCGACACCAGCGCCTGCACGATCAGCCCGAGCGGACCGAGCAGGAGCGCCGCGACCACACCGATCGCGACGCGCACCGCGATCGCCGAGGTCTGCGGTCGTCGCAATGCGCGACGCAGCTCGGCGCGCGTGACGAGCTCGACGCTGACCCCGGCCGTCCATGCGATCGCCGCGAGCGCGCCCGTGATCGCGACGCCGGGCAGCGGATGACTGCGGAGCGCGACGAGCGTGGCGGCGAACAGCGGGGTCGCGAGCGCAGCGGCGGCGAGCATGCGGCCGCCGAGATCGACCGTACGCGCACCGACGAACGGATCGAGCATCCAGCGATCGTCGAGCAGCGCGCGCTCGCTGCGGACGGCGCCCCACAGCGCCATCGCGGCGGACGTGCACGCGGCCAGCTGCACGGCCCAGCGGGCGTCGGCCGGAGCGCTCGCGTGCAGGTGCAGCGCGGCGAGCGTGCCGAGCGCGACCACGACGGCCTGCGTCGCGAGTGACGACACGAGGTGCACGCGATCACGGTGCCAGGTGCCGAGCAGCTGCACCCACGCGCGCGCGAGCACGGGATGCGGCAGCGGAGGCACGCGCGTGCTCGTGCGGACGCGCGGCTCGGGGAACGGACGACCGAGGCGGTGCACGGCGACGATCGCAGCACCGACGGCGAGCCCGGCCGCGAACCACGCGTCGCAGACCACGAGTAGCCCGAACACCGCGGAGATCGGCAGCAGCCCGACGAGCAGGCGCGCGACGAGGCGACGATCGATCATCGCGCACTGCAGCACGCGCGCCGCGAAGAGCCCGGCGATCGTCGCGAGCACCCACGCGAGGCCCTCCCAGCGGGTGCGCGCGCGCTGCAGCGTCGGCCACACGCCGTAGGTCGCCGCCGCGACGATGGGCAGATCGAGCGCGAGCAGCTGCGTGCCGTGCAGCCATCGCCACGTGCGCGCGCGGATCGGCAGGTGCCGGAGATGACGGGCGTCGCGGGAGCAGAGCAGTCGCCGCACGAGCGCGCGCGAGACCACGACGACCAGCACGAGCGCGCCGGCGAGGTACGGTGCGCGCTGCTCCGGGGTCGCGAAGTAGGCGGCGTCGCGCAGGTCCCACGGCGGGAACGAGCGGATCATCCACTGCCCGAGCCCGACGCTCGCCGCGATCGCGAGGCCCTGACGGCGTCGGACGTCGCGCGCGATGGGGCGGAGCAGGGCACGCGCCGTCGACATCGCCGACGACTGTGACACGATCCGCGCTCGCGCGGATTCATCAGTGCGAGTGTTGCTGGCGCTCGCAGGAGGGGTTGAACGCGACGCACAGCGCGAGCTGCTCGGCCGCCGCCGCCTCGTCGCCGATCGCCGCGTAGGCCTGCGATGCGACGCGGTGCAGCGGCGCGCTGCGGTACGCAGTCGCGAGCGCGGCGCGAGCGACCGCGAGCGCGTCCTCGGGCCGCTTCGCCGCGAGGTACGCCCGCGCGAGCGCGACCTTCGTGTCGCCGCCCGGTCGCGCGGCGTGGCTGGCCTCGGCGAGCGCGACGGCCTCCTCGGGCCGACCGTGCTGCAGCTCGTGCTCGAGCCCGTGTCCCACCGCGGACTCGGGGAAGCGTGCGAGCGCATCGGCCCACAGCCCGGACGCGCGATCGACCAGCTCGGCAGCGCCCTTCGCATCGCCGGCGTGCACGCGTGCGCTGGCGAGCGCATCGAGGTGCTGCGGCAGGCCGTACAGGCGCACGAGCTCTTCGTAGATCTCGAGCGCACGCGCGTGCTCGCCGAGCCCGTCGTAGGCCTCGGCCATGTGCTCCTGCACGAGCCACCAGCCGGGCAGCTCGGCGTCGGCCTCCCGCAGTCGCTCGAGCGCCTGCAGGTACTGGCCGTGATCGAGCGCGATGAGCCCGCGCTGCATCGTCGTCCAGGCGCGCAGGCGAGGGTTCTTCTTGCTGGTCTGCGCGAGCGCGCGCTCGAGCAGGCGATCGGCCTCCTCGGGCGCACCCGTCTTCGCGTGGTAGAGCGCGAGCTCGGTCGTGGCGGCCGACGGATTCGCGGCCATGACTTCCTCGAGGCCTGCCAGCGCGGCCGCATACTCGCCGCGCTGCATCGCGATCTGGGCGCGCAGGAGCTTCGAAGCCAGCCGCTCGTCGGTCTTGCGCAGCGGCCGGCGATCGAGGCGATCGAGCCACTCCTCGGCGACGGTCAAGCGATGGATCGAGAAGTCGAAGCGGGCCGCGAGCAGCACCGGACCGCTGCCCTCGGGCGCGATCGCGAAGGCTTCGTCGAGCACCTGCTGGACGAGCTCGAGGTCGCGCGTCTCGCTGGTCAGGCCGGCGCGCTCGAAGGCGGCGTTGGCGAGGTGCATGCGGACGAGCCAGTCGTCGGGACGATCGGCCGCGCGCGCCTGCAGGCTGTCGATGCGATCGTCGAGATCGGAGATGAGCTTCGCGTAGCCGGTGCTCGCGGTCGCGTACGCGATCTCGGTCGTCGGCGGCGTCGCGTTCGCTTCGACGTGCTTGCCGAGCGTCTGCGTGGCGACGGCAGAGACTCCCAACGCGAGGGCGGCACCGACGAGAGTGAGCTGGAGCTTCATGGCGTTCGCACCTCTTCGAGGGTCGAGGGAGGAAATCGAGGGAAGGGCGGTCCCCCGCGCACATCGTGTGCACGCGGGAGCCGCCCTCGGAGCGCCTCAGTGCGGGGGCGCGAGGTACGGGAACTCCGTGCTGAACGGCACGTCGTTCGCGGGCGGGTTGAGCGGCAGATCGGCGAACGTCGACAGCGGCTGATCCGGTCCGAGCTGCAGGAGCACGGCCGCGAGCGTGATGTCGACGACGGGATCCTCGAGGGTGCGACCGTTCGGATACGCGGTCGGCATCGACGGGTCGTACTTGATCGTGTCCGGCACGATCACCGGACCCGCCTGCGCCACCGTTTCGGCGACGGTCGCCGGCGTGAACATGAGGGCGTTCAGATCGTCGTCGAGCGCGTTGTGGAAGAACGTCACGCTGGCGCCGATCTCGTCGAGCCACATACCGGCGGCGTCTTCCACCGGGTTGCTGGCGTTGTACGCGTCGCGGATCGAGATGTCCGATCCCTTCGCGAACCCGAGGCCCTCCGGTCCGGCGATGCCCGCCGTGCCGGCTTCGACCGCCGCGTGGCGGTCGATCTGCATGTACGCGTCGTACGGATCGTCGGCGAACTGGAAGCCCTCGTCGCCGCCGGAGCTGCTGCTGCTCTCCGGACCGATGCTCGTGTCCGGGTCCGTGCCCGTGTCGGGTCCGACGCTCGTGCTCGGCCCCGTCGTGGTCGGGCTGCTCGTGGTCGTCGGGTTGTTCGTGGTCGTCGGATTGTCGGTCGTCTCCGGACCGCCGGTCTCGGTGCCGGTGTCGGCGCCGGTGTCGTTGTCGTCGTCGCCGCCGCACGCTGCGAGCGTGAGGGCGCCGAAGAGGGCGAGGCTGATGGAGGTTTGCATCTTCATGGGTGCCTCCTACTTCCTCGCCGCCGTGGTCCACACCGCGATCGGCGCGTTGCCCTCTTGCAAGAGCGACGTGTCGATCTCGATCGCAGCCGCGGTGACGTTCAGCCCCGCGAGGAAGTCGCGGTCGTTCTGCAGCGACAGGTCGCCCGTGGCGAGCGTGTCGAGGTAGCCCGCCGCGTCGAAGAAGAACGGATCGTCGGCATGGCCCGCCCACACGCGTGCGCCCTCACCGACGTCGAACACCGTCTCCACCGGACCGGCGACGTTGTCGAGCGCGCCCGGGACCTCTTCCCAGCGCACGCCGACGTTGCCGTCGGCATCGCGACCGAACCGCCAGCGGATCGAGATGTCCGCCTGTTGATCGTCGTCGTTGTCGACCCAGATCGTGTAGAGCGCGTCCTCGTCGTATACGCCCTCGTCGTCGGGTTGCGGTCGGCTGTCGTTGAAGCCGGCCCAGCAGACGATGATCGTCGTGGTGTCGTTGCCGCTGTCGAACACGTACAGGTCGGTGATGTCCTGCGCCGCGTCCTCTTTGACGAGTGGCGCCTCGTCGTGATCGGAGGCGAGGACGGTGGTTGCCCACCAGCCCGCTCCGCAGGTTGCGGCCAGGGCAACGCATGCCGCCCGGACCTTGGTCGATGGTGGTGATTTCATCTGCCTCTCACGAGTTCCGCGCGGCACCGGGTCATTGGGGCGCCTCAAGCGGGCCGCGGAGCGCTTGGAGCCTTCGTTCCGGAGCCACTACGAGGGTGGGGGGCTCGCGGATCGCCGGCACCGGCGCCGTTCGTGAGGACCTACATGCAGACCGGGGGCTAGGCAGCGCGGCTGCGCGGCTGCGCAGCCTGCTTCAGCACGTCGAGCGCGGCCACGCGGTAGGCCTCGGCCATCGTCGGAAAGTTGAAGCAGTTGTCGACGAGCTCGCGCACGCGGGCGGTACCGAGCATCACCATCATGCCGAGGTGCACGAGCTCGGTCGCGCCTTCGCCGACGACGGCGACGCCGAGCAGCTGCTCGCCGCTCCGATCGGCGATCAGCTTGAGGAAGCCGTCGGGCTCGCCGGCGATGTGGCCGCGTGCGATCTCTGCGAAGTCGGCGCGGCCGACGATGATGTCGCCGTGCTTCTCGCGGGCGCTCGCCTCGCTCTCGCCGACGCACGCGAGCTCGGGGATCGTGAAGATGCCCATCGGCACCAGCTCGGGTCGCGTCTCCGCGGCGCGACCGAGCGCGTGCATCACGGCGCGGCGGCCCTGCTCCATCGAGTACGACGCGAGCGCGGGCGGGCCGATCACGTCACCCACGGCGTAGATGTGCGGCACGATCGTGCAGCAGTGCTCGTCGACCGGCACGCGGCCGTGGGTGTCCACGGCGATGCCGGCGGCGTCCAGTCGCAGCGAGGCCGTGCTCGGCACGCGGCCGAGCGCGACCAGCACCTTCTCGCTCGCGATCTCGACGTTGTCGGGCAGCACGGTGAGCGTCGAGCTGCCGTCCTGCGCGACGCCGAGCACCTTCTGCTGGCCGATGTAGCGCCCACCGGCGTCCTCGAACGCGCGCAGGAAGCCGCGCGAGAGATCCTCGTCGAGGAACGCGAGCGGACGTGCACCACGGTCGATCACCGTCACGAGCACACCCAGGCTCGCGAAGATCGACGCGTACTCGCACGCGATGATGCCACCGCCGAGGATCGTCAGCGAGTGCGGGAGATACTCGATGCCCAGGATCGAGTCGCTGTCGAGCACGTGCTCGTGATCGATCTCGAGCTCGGCCGGCTTGCGCGGGCGCGAGCCCGTCGCGATCACGATGCGGTCGGCCTGCAGCGTGCGCACCCCGCCACCCGGGGCCTGCACCTGCAGCTCGTGGGGCCCGACGAAGCGGGCGGTGCCGTGGATGCGCGTGACCCCGTTTCGCGCGAGCTGGTCGCCGAGGCACTGCACGTGGCGCTCGATGACGCGATCGAGCCGACCTCGCACGTGCGAGAACCGCAGCTCCGAGGGCATCACCATGCCGAGCTCGGTGGCCTGCGCGAAGAAGCGCTGCAGCTGCATCGCGCTCTCGCGCAAGGTCTTGCTGGGGATCGTGCCCCGGTGCACGCACGCACCGCCGAGCTGCTGATCGCGCTCGACCACGGCGACCTTGTGCCCGGCCTTCGCGGCACAGATCGCCGCCTTCTGCCCACCCGGGCCTGCGCCGATCACCACCCAGTCGAATGCATCGTTCACGACAGCTCCTCCACGGCCCTTGCGATCACGCCGCCGCGCGCGACCAGCTCCAGCAGATCTTCGGGATACAGGTTGAGCGCGAGTGCCGACGGTGTCCCCGCGAGGCGCTCGGCGGTGTCGATGCGGTGCTCGACCAGCTCGGCGGCGAGATCGGTCGCGAGCCGTACGGTGTGCACCTGCGCGGCGTGCTCGGGGGGGTCGCCGTCGTCACAGGCGTAGGCGATGACGCTGCGCACCGGCGCGGAGAGGCGCCATGCGTCGCAGATCAGCAGGCCGGCGTCGGTCTCGAACGCGCCGACGACCTTGTCGAGCTCGCGCGGATCGATCTCCACGGACGCACGGCCGAGCACGCGCAGCACGACCGCGGCGCCGACGCGGCGCAACAAGCCGCACAGGAAGGCGGAGTCGACGGCCTGCCGACGCGTGCGTGCGATCTCCTTGGCGAAGAGCGCAGTGGAGAGCGAGCTGCGCCACCAGCCCCCGAGCGCGACGCCGTAGGTGCCGCCTTCGAGCAGCGCACCGTGCACGGCGGCCGTCATCGCCAACGAGGCGACGTCGTTCATGCCGATGCGCGTCACGGCTTGGCGCGCGGAGACGATCTCGACGCGTGCGCCGAACAGCGCCGAGTTGGCCGAGCGCAGCACGCGGGCGCAGAGCAACGGATCGCGCTCGACGAGGCGTGCGACCTCGAGCGCACCGCGCTCGGGATCCTGCGCGGCGAGCATCACCTCGTGGGCGACGCGGGGGAGCGCCGGGAGCTCGACGCTGCCGTCGGCCAGACAACGGGCGAGCAGCTCCTGCGGGGTCGGGTCGGGCGTGACGCGGGCCTGCACCTCGGTGCACATCGGCCGCGCGGCCGGATGATCGCAGTGCCTTATCGGGCCGGCCCGAGCCCGACCGCCCGCGTCAGGAAGAGCGCCGGACGGCGCGAGCCGAACGAGCTATCCGGGCTCTCGCGACGTGTCGTCGCGGTCCCAGACCTTCTCGAGTCGCTTGCGCAGCTTGTCGTGCGCGCGCAGCTTCGCCAGGAACATCACCCCCAGGTAGATGGGCGCGTGCGGCCACAGCTCGGGGGTCTTCGCGAGGATCTCGAGCGTGCGACCCGCGCTGGTGTTCTGGTTCTCGCCGAGCGCCGGGTACTTCTTGCGCAGCTCCATCGCACCGGCACGCGCCCGCGTGTTGATCGTGAGCACGCCACGGATCGTGCGCGGGGGATGGATCGTGAAGGTCGCACCCGGCGTCGCCTTGCGCTCGTGCGGCGCGACCATCAAGCGCGCCCACTCGTCGTCGGCGATGACGTCGGGGAAGCGATCGAACTTCGCACGCCCCTTCTTCGAGAACGCATAGACGCCGGAGCCGATCATGTTCTCGCGGAAGTACGGCAGGCTCGTCCACACCTTGTAGAACGCGCGCACGAGCCAGGGACGGTCGTGGTAGGCGACCACGGCGCGCGGCGCTGCGACCATGATGGGCGAGTCGTCGCCGAGCATCGCCGCGACGTCGCGGATCGCCTGCGCCGAGAGCTGCACGTCGGCGTCGATGTAGAAGCGCGGGAAGCCGCTGACGTTGTCGTCGCCGAGGTTGAGCGCGCCGATCTTCGAGCCGACCGGGGTCTCGACCACCTTCACGCGGTCGGCGAACTTGCGCGCACGCTCGGCGGTGTCGTCCTTGCAGCCGTTGCACACGACGCAGATCTCGAGCTCGCCGGGCTTCGCGTCGGCGAGCATCGCCTGCAGGCAGCGCTCGATCACCGCGCCTTCGTTGTACGCGGGGATGACGATCGAGATCATCGCCGGCCTCCGCGGGCGTGCTCGTCCGCGATCGACTCGCGCACGTGCTCGGCGAGCCGCGCGGTCTCGGTGGGGGTGTAGTGCTGCTTGCGCACCGCCTCGCGCCCGGCCGCTGCCATGCGCTCGAGCGTCTCGGCCGGCGTACGCATGATCTCGCCGATCGCCTTCGTGATCGCCGCCTTGTCGCCCGCAGGCATGAGCCAGCCGTTCTCGCCGTGCACGACGAGCTCGGGGATGCCCGCGATGTACGTGGTGAGCACGGGCCGGCCGAGCGCGAACGCCTCCATGATCACCATGGGTAGCCCTTCGGCGAAGCTCGGCAGCACCATCGCGCGCGAGGCGAGGATCTCCTGACGCACCTGGGCACCGCTGATCCAGCCGGTGATGCGCAGGCGATCGCCGAGCCGGCGCTCGGCGGCGACGCGCTCGATCTCGGCCCGCATCTCGCCGTCGCCGGCGAGCACGAGCTCGGCGTCGACGCCCTGGTCGATCGCGTCGGCGAAGGCCTGCACGAGCAGGATCTGCCCCTTCTGCGGCGAGAGCCGACCGACGCACACCAGCGACTTGGAGCGCGGATCGACGGGCTGGGACTCGCGGAAGAACTCGTCGCCCACGGTGCAGTGCACGACGCGGATCTTGTCCCAGTGCTCGTGCGAGACCCAGCGGCGCAGCTGCGCGGCACAGTAGTTCGTGATCGCGACGACGAACGCGGAGTCTTCGATCTTGGAGCCGAGCTTGAGCGAGGCCGGTGCATCGAGCTCGTCGGGGCCGTGCACGGTGAACGAGTACGGCGGCCCGCCCATCGCGCGGGTGATCTGCGCGACCGCGGCCGGGTTGGTGCCGAAGTGGACGTGCACGTGCTCGATGCCGCGGCGCTCGAGCTCGTCGACGAGCAACATCGCCTCGATGAAGTAGGCACCGTGGATCGGCAGGCCGCGCTGGCTGTTGCGCCCGAGCTCGAACGCCTTCTTCAGGCCGTCGAACGTCTCGCGCGGGTGCGCGAGCAGGCGCTTCGCGACCACCTTCGCGAACTGCAGCTTCGACTGCGACAGCAGGCGGAAGGTCTTGCCGTCCTCGCGGGCGTCGTCCTCGTCGACGATCTTGTAGGGCGAGTGGCGGATCGCGAAGCGGGCGATCTCGCCGACCTGACGCTCGAGCTCGACGAGCTCGCGGCGGATGAACGTGTGGCTGACCGAGGGATAGGTCGAGGTCAGATAGGCGATGCGCAAGGGTGCTCCGCTCTCGTCGCCCTCGTTGTACCGTGGGCGCGCCATGAAATCGATGCTCGTGCTCGCGCTCGTGCTCGCCGCCGCGCCCGCCTGTGGCGACAAGGGCGGAGGTGTTCCCAGCGACGTGCCCAGCGAGCTGCGCGGTGCGTACGGACAGAACGAGGGCCAGGCCTACTTCGCGACGGTGGGGCTCGAGGTCGATGCGAACGCACTGCGCTACGGCGAGCTCACGGTGCGCGTGATCGAGGGCGAGGCGATGGCGAACGGCGACTACCTCGTGAAGCTCGCCGAGGCGGTGTGGGAGAAGGACCAGCATCCGGCGAAGAAGTGCCGCGGCACGATCTCGCGCCAGGACGACGTGTTGCTCGTGAAGCTCTACAAAGAGGGCACCGAGGATCGCTGCGAGAGTGGGCTCGACGGCGACTGGCACGCGTGGGCGAAGCTCGACACGGTGCCGGAGACGCTGCGGGGCACGTACGGCGGCGACGCGCGCGGCAGCGAGGCCGACATCGGGCTGCGGATCTCCGAGCACGAGATCGCGTTCACCGACGGTGGTGACAAGGTGAAGCTCGACGAGCTCGTGGCCTACGCGAAGAAGCCGAACGAGGCCTACGTCCGCTCGGCGCAGTTCCGCGGATTTCCCTGCAAGGGCACGATCGTGCGCGACGGCGAGAAGATGAAGCTGTCGCTTTCACCCGGTGCGGCGGCACCGGAGAACGCGACGTGTCCCAGCGGCAACGGCGTCGTGTGGACGGTCGACGAGAAGTTCCTGCCGAAGCAGTCCTACGACAACGGCAAGGTCACGATCGAGCGCAAGGCGGACAAGCTCGTGTTGCGTACGGCCGAAGGGCTGCGCTGCGAACAGCACGTGCTGCGCACGAGCCCGCGCAGCGTGACCGGCAGTGCCTACGATGGGATTCCGGTGACCGGTGGTGCGGTGGTCGTGCTGGAGCACGCGGAGCCGAGCGCAGGCGCCGACACCTGCACGGCGCGGCTGCGGCGGCTCGCGACCGAGGAGTGCGCGCTGTCGCTGGGCACGCCGTGCGACGAGACGATGCTCGACGCGATGGCCAGCGAGCCGATCGGCTGTCCGCGGCAGCTCGTGATCGGTGACCCGACGCAAGGCGGGCACAAAGCCGCGCTGCTGCCCGCCACGAAGCAATCGCTCGCGTGTTGGGACATGAGCGGCGTCTTCGCCGGCGAGTGAGCCCGCGTGCGTGCGTGTCGGATGAATCGGCACTCGCACGCAGACCGCGTGCTGCGGCGGTGAGATCACGCGTCCAAGGCGTACCGGCCCTCGCGCTCCGCGCTGAATCTCGCGCGCGACTCGGGCGTCGTGAGACGCTACCCGTCACGGTCCACATGCGCATCCGCCCGCTCGTTCTCGCCACGCTGCTCGCTTCGACCCCGCTCTCGATCGCGCTCGCACACGGCGGCGGTGGTCACGGCGGTCATCACAAGCCCGGGCACCACCATGGCGGTGGCGGTGGCGGTGGCGGTGGCGGTGGCGGTGGCGGTGGCGCGACGGCGACGGTGAGCGGTGCGGGGCAACGGCAGGCGTTCAGCTTCGGCGGGAAGGTGAAGCTGAAGGACGGCAAGGCGAAAGGCGAGTTCGCGCTCGTCGCCCATCCACTCGCGCCGCAGGGCACCACGGTCTCGGTCGCGTGCGGCTACAAGCTCTTCACCGGCGTGACCATCACGGGCAACACCGCGACGTTCACGGCCCGGGGCAAGTGCGCTCGCATCCTCACGAGCGGCGAGATCGAGACCTTCGCGGCGATCAACACCTTCCAGATCGTCGACAACGCGGCGGGCGATCAGATCGACGTCAACTTCGAGGGTCCGAGCGGCATCGCGGTGCCGGCGGGCGCGCTCGACTTCGGCGACTTCGCGGTCGCGCCGGCGACCTGAGCTCCGCTGCGGCCGGCGAGCGTCGCCGCTCGCCCCGTCCGCTGCGGCCGGCGATCGTCGCCGCTCGCCCGGCTAGAAGCACACCGGATCTTGATAGTCGTTGCACGGCCCTGCCGCGCACTGGTCCGCGCGGCAGTCGTTGAGCGCGAGCGCGAGCGCCACGGTCGCAGCGTCGAGGCCTTCGCAGCAGTTGTCGAGGCAGAGCCCGCCGGTGCCGCACGTCATCATGCACGCGGCGGCCGCGTTGCAGCCCTCGGTACCACCACAGGCATCGGCCTGCGGCGCGCAGAACTGCTCGGGCTCGGCGATGCACTCGGCACAGTCGGCGCACATGTCGAGGTCCTCGCACACCACGGGCGGCTCGCCCGTGCTCTCGTCGCTCGAGCTCGTGTCGCTCGTCGGCTCGCTCGTCGTGGGGCCGACCGAGCCCGACGTATCCGGGTCGCTCGTGGTCGCCGTGACCTCGCCCGCGCTGGTGTCCGCCGGCATCCCCGAGCTGCTCTCGACGCCGCTGCTGTCGGACGGCGCCGCGCAGATACCCGCAACGCACAGCAATGGCTCCACGCACGACTCGTTGTCGCAGAGACAGTGCACGTGACCCAGCTCGCAATCGGCGGGCACGCACGAGTTCGTCTGCGGCGCGCACTCGAGCGAGGGATCGCAGGTGCCGTTGCCGTAGCACTCGCAGCCGAGGCCGCCGGCCGCACAACCGCCGCTATCGCTCGTCACGGACGGGCCGTCGTCGATCGGCGCTTCGCTGAAACAGCCAGCGGCCGTCGCTGCGAGCAGCAGCGACGCCGAGGTCGCACGCACGAATCTCATCCTGCTCACCACTTGCGGCCGCTCTGACCGTTCGCCGAGGCAGAACGTTCCCCGACTTCGGCAGCATACGCTCCGAGGTAGCGATCGGCTTCGAAGTTTTCTCGCTGGCGATCGCATCGGTGGGAGGTGTTCACCAACGCGCCCACACGCGCGCGACGGCGACCGAGCGACCGGCTCCAGGTGCAACGCGCGTGCATCTCAGCGCAGCGTGAGCGCGAAGACCCGCGCGGCCTCGGCCTCGTCGTAGCGATGGCCGACGTCGACGTCGATGAGCGTCGTGATGGTGCGGTCGCCACCTTTTTCGTGGACCTCGATGCGCTGTACCACCTCGTTGCGTCCACGGAGCAGGATGCGTTCCACCAGCCGGTCGGCGGGTGCAGCCCGCGGCCGCAGCGCGAGCACCCACGCCCGCGGATCGCCGTCGGCGCCTGCGGTGAAGCCGATCGCCCACGTGCGCGCGAGCGAGGTGTCGTCGCCCGCCAGCACGTCGACGAAGCTGTCGACGAACAGCGCGACGGCAGGGTTTGCGCCGAGATCGATCTCGTCGCGGCCGAACTCGTCGGCGAAGCGGAGCCGACGGCCCTCGACCACCATCGCCGCCGCGTTGGGTGCGAGCTGGCGCTTGGCCAGCCGCGTGGGCGGAGCGAAGTGCATCGTGCCCGACGACTCGAGCGGCGCCGCCAAGAGCCCGATGTGCTGCACCTCGCGGTAGCGCGCGTGCACGCCGGGCACGGCCCGCAGCGCCGCCAGCAGCTCCTGCTGCGTGATCATCGGCTCGGCGGGCGCGCTCGCCTGCGCCGCGGCGCCGGTGCCGGGTGCTTCGCTCGGCGGGGCGAACAGCCCGCTCGCCGCCAGGCCCAGCAGAATCGCGACCAGTCGCATGCGCCCCCGCAGGGTAGCAGCCTCGATCCTGCCGGCAACCCCGACAAAGGCTATGCTCCCGCCGCCGTGTCCCAGCCGCCCTGGTCGCAGAGCTTCGACTTCTACATGGCAGAGATCGATGGGGATCCTGCCTCGATCTCGCTCGATCTCGGTGCGGTCGAGCACGTGCCCGTCGACGATCATCCGTTGCGGCTCGCACTGCGCATCGCGATGAAGCGCCCGCGCCCCGACGGGCTGCGCAACAGCGAGGAATTCGACGCGCTCGCCGCCATCGAGGACAAGCTCGTCGAGAGCATCGGGCACGAGCTCGAGGGTTGGTTCGTGGGCCGCGTGCTCTACCGCGGTTCCGCCGATCTGTTCTTCTATCTGCCCGAGCCGAACGCCGACGACGAAGATCGCCTCGCCTCGTGCGTCGAGGCGGCTGCGGGCGACTACGAGATCACGCAGCGCATCGACGAGGATCCCAAGTGGGAGTTCTACACGGGCTTCCTCTGGCCCGACCGCGCGAGCCACCAGGCGATGGGCAACCGTCGCGTGCTCGCGCAGCTCGAGCAGGCCGGCGACGACCACGAGCTCCCGCGCACCATCGATCACTTCGCGTACTTCGAGAGCCCGGCGGCGTGCAAGCGCTTCGCCGCGCGGCTGCGCGAGCACGGGTTCACCGTCGACGAGCCCGAGCAGGGCGAGCACGGCGCTTGGGGCCTGCAGTTCCACCGCGACGACCACCTCGCCGACGGACGCATCGACGAGATCACCGGCGAGATCCTCGAGCTGATGGGCGACGACGACGGCGACTACGACGGCTGGGGCTGCCCGGTGCGCACGCGCGACTGATCGAGTCGCCCGCGCAGGACCTCGGGCACGTCGAACTGCAGCACGCCCGCGGCGTCGACGACCACGAGCACCGTGTGCGCGCGCGCGGCCTGGCGATCGGTGCCCACGTTGTGCACGTCGTAGCTGACCCAGATCCGCTGCTCCCACTCGCGCAGCCACGCCGTGACGCGCACGCGATCGCGATACCGCAGCGGCGAGACGTGGCGGCAGCGCACGTCCGCCATGTAGAAGCGGAACCCGGTGGCGACCAGCTCGTCGCCGTCGAGCCCGAGCGGCTCGAGCAGGGCCGTGCGCGCGACCTCGAGGTACTTGAGGTAGTGCCCGTGCCACACGATGCCGAGCGGATCGACGTCGTGGAACGGCACGACGAGCTCCACCTTCGTCTCGTGGGCGCGGCTGGTCACGGCGGCGGCGACCATAGCTCGAAGAAGTTGAACCAGCACAGCGGCGCGCGCCGGATCATCACCTCGAGCCGATCGGCGTAGCGCTGGGCGTGCTCGCGCAGCGCTTCGTCACGGCGGCCCCGCGGCAGCTCGACCTGCTCGGCGAACGGCTCGCACGACAGCGCGTAGGTCGAGGGGGGATGGAACAGCCCGAAGGTGAGGTAGATCGGGCAGCGCAGCACGGCCGCGAGCGCGTAGGGCCCGGTCGGCAGCCGGACCTTGCCCCCGAGTAGCTCGACCTCGACGCTCGCTTCGCCGAGCCCGGTGCGATCGCCCAGCACCGCGACCAGCTCGCCGGCCTCGATGCACTCCTGCACCCGCAGCACCCAGTGCGGCGCGGCGGGATCGATCGCGATGATGCGCGCGTCGAAGTCGGGGGCCACGGCGCGCAGCATCGCGGTGATGCGCGCCGCGTTCTCGAAGTGTGCGAGCACGTTGATCGGCAGCTGCTCCTGCGTGCCCATCGCGCGCAGCGCTTCGAAGCTGCCGAGGTGTGCGCCGAGCAGGATCGCGCCGCGTTTCGTGCGCGCGAGCTGCTCGAGGTGGTGGTAGCCATCGCGTGTGAAGGTGAAGCGATCGAGCTGCCCGGCCGCGAGCAGCACCCGGTCGAACGCGACGGTGGCGAACGTCGCGATGTGCCGCACCACGTCGAAGAACCCGGCGTTGCCCTGCACGCGACGCAGGTACGACCGCGACGCGCGGCGGGCGGTGCCGGCGAACAGCGCGTAGTAGAACGCCACGATGCGCAGGATCACGCGCACGAATCCACGGCCGCAGATCCGGTACGTGAACAGCAAGAGCCGGATGCCGAACGCACTGCCGCGCTCGCGCTCGCGCAGCCACGCGCCTTCGGTCAGCTTCGGCGGATCCATCCGAACAGCCGCCAGAACACGCGGGTCATGACGAGGCGCGAGTGCATCCAGCTGATCCGCAGGTTGTCACGCACCATCTGGAAGTGCGAGACGCCGCCCGCCGGATAGCGCACGTGCACCGGCAGGTTCACCACGGGTACCCGCGCCCAGGCCATGCGCACCGCGATCTCGATGTCGAAGTCCATGCGGTTCGCCGGCACGCGCACGTCGATCGCCGCCGGCAACGGATACACCCGGAAGCCGCACATCGGATCCTCGATGACGTTGCCGCCGGTCTCGAGGTTGGTCCACCACTGCGTGATCTTGCGCCCGACCAGGCGCCCCTTCGGTGCGCTCTCGTCGAAGCGCGGGGCCCCGAGCACGAGCGCATCGGGCTGCGCCGCCGCGGCAGCGAGCAGTGCCGGTGCATCGGCGAGATCGTGCTGCCCATCGGCATCGACCTGCAGCGCGTGCGTGAAGCCGCGCGCCGCAGCCTCGCGCAGCCCGTCCTTCACCGCCGCGCCCTTGCCCCCGTTCGTCGCGCGCACGACCGCGATCACGGTGCCGCGCTCCGCGAGCCTCGCCACGGCCTCCCGACCCGGTGCCGCGCTGCCGTCGTCGACGACGATGACGGCTTCGACGAGCGGGCCCACTGCGAGGACGACGCTCGCGATCGTGTCGGGGTTGTCGAACGTGGGGATCACCGCGCACACGCGGAGCGGGTGCACCACGGTGCTCACTCGGCCGGGCGCGCGAACGTGGCGGCGACCATCTCGACGACGTCGGAGACCGTGCGCAGCGCCCGGAGCTCGCGCTCCTCGACGCGCCGGTGGATGAGCTCCTGCAGCTTCACGACCATGTCGAGCGCGTCGATGCTGTCGAGATCGAGATCCTCGTACAGCCGCGCCGCCAGCGTGATGCGCTCGGGCTCGAGCTCGAAGGTCTCGGCCATCATGGCGCGGACATCGTTGTAGACCTGCTCGTGGGTCACGCGCCGGCTCCTGTCGCGCTCGTGCGCTCGGCCGCGACGAAGGCGGCCAGGCTGCGCACGGACGCGAAGATCTCGCGGTTGCGGGCGTCGTCGCCCTTGGTCTTCACGCCGTAGCGCTTGTGCAGCGCCATCGCGAGCTCGAGCACGTCGATCGAGTCGAGCCCCAGGCCGCCGGCCCCGAACAGCGGCGCCGCGGCATCGATGTCCTCGGCGCGCTTGTCCTCGAGCATGAGCGCATCGACGATCAGCTGCTTGATCTCGCCCTCGAGGGCGGATTCGCCGGCGGTGCTCGCCTCGGAGGTTCCGGGCATCGACGGCCGGGGATACCAGACGCCGGCCGCCCGGGTAAAGCCCCGCGGAACGGGCACCACTCCAGGGCACTGCAGGGTCGGGCCCGCCGCCGCGAAGGGGTTTGCGGTCGATCACAGCATGCCGACACGTGCGTGCTCGACCTGGTAGCTTCGCGCCGATGCGCCCCCACGCCGCTGAACGACGGTCGACGCACACGGCGCCCTGGCTGGTGCTCGCGCTCGTGGCGGCGTGCCGGGCCAACGGCGGACCGAGCAGCGCTCCGAGCACCGATGCGCCCGCGGCGGCCACCGTCGCCACGCCGACCCCTGCGGGGCTCGATGCGCTCGAGTTCCTCGTGGGCACGTGGGTCGCCGAGACGCCCGAGGGTCGCGTGACCGAGCAGTGGGCGCGCGAAGGCGACGCGCTCGTGGGTCGCAGCGAGACGGTGGCGGGCGAGCAGCAATCGTTCTACGAGACGCTGCGCATCGAGCTGCAGGACGGGGTCGCGACCTACCTCGCGAGCCCGATGGGACGCACGCCGCCCACTGCGTTCCAGCGCACCGACGACGGCAGCGACGCGAACGTGGCGGTGTTCGAGAACCCCGAGCACGACTTCCCGAAGCGCATCCGCTACGCGCGGCAGGGCGAGCGCCTCACCGCGACGATCGATGGCGACGGCAAGGGCGCGACGTGGGAGTACCGGCGCGAAGCCGCGGGCGAGCGCTGAGCTCGCTGCGCAAGCGAGGCTGCGCCGACGTGCATGATGGGTGGCAGCGCCGTCGCGATCACGACATCGCTGCCGCGTCGCGTCGCGCTGGCAGACTCGCAAGTGCGTGGAACTCCGGGTGGCCACGCCGCTTGCAGAAGGGCTCGCGCATGTTGGGTAGCGTTGGACGTGGATTGAGCTTGGTTGCGATCGCCGCTTCGATCGCGGGTACCTCACGAGATGCGCAGGCGTGCTCGCCTCCGGAGGAGCTGGCGTTCCATCCCGAGCTCGAGGAGAGCTCGGCGATCGTGGTGCCCACCGACGGCGTCATCGCGTTCCGTGCGAGCGCAAACGGTGCGCTGCCGGAAGCGCTGGCGCTGATGTCGATGACGGTCGTGCAGGGCGACGTCGCGGTGGCGGGCGCGATCGAGACCGTCGTGCTGTCGACGAGCGACGCCGCGGGCGTCGACACGAACGATCTGTTCGTCGTATGGCGGCCCGAGGAAGCGCTGCCGGCCGAGGCCGCGCTCGTGGCCACGATCACGCTGAACGATCCCGAGGGCTTCGAGCTGCCGAACGACTACACGATCGACGTCACCGTGGGTGCGGGTCCGGCCGGGGCGTTGCCGGCCGCGGAGCTCGCGGACGCCGTGCTCGACAAGCTCTCTGCACCGAGCGGACCGCGGGTGTGCTGCGAGCGTGAAGACGTCGGCGACTGCGGCTTCGGCGATTGCGTCGCGCCGGAGGTCGCCGATCAGGCGACGCTGGCCGCGAGCGTGACGATCGCCGACGATCCGCTCGCGAGCCAGGCGTACGTGCGCCTGCGCGCCGGGCTGGACGACTCCACCGAGCCGGTTGCAGTGCTCGGCATCGCGAGCGGCATCGCGGCCCAGGGCGTGCAGTACACCTTCCCGACCGCAGGCGAGCGCTACTGCCTCGCGGCGGATCTCGTCAGCCTCATCGATGCGAGCGTCAGCGAGCCGGTGTCGGTGTGCGTCGATCACGGCGAGCTCGTGCTCGAGTCGGGCGACAACCCGAACTTCGAGTCGTTCCTGCAGGAGTGCATCGGCGTGCCCTACTGGGAGGACACGAACGAGCCCTACGAGCCGGGTGGTGGCAGTGAGAGCGAAGGCGGCAGCGAGGGCGGCAGCGAGGGCGGCAGCGAAGGCGGCAGCGAGGGCGAGGGCGGCAGCGAAGGCGAAGAAGGCGGCAGCAACGACGGCGGCCTCGACAGCGACAGCGACAGCAAGGGCTGCGGCTGCGACGTCGACGGCAACGCATCGCCGCTCGCCGCACTCTTCGCGGCGGTGCTGGGCGTCGGCCTGCGTCGGCGTCGCGCTCGCGGGTGAACGACGATCGATGCTGGCCGATCGGGCAATCGACGCGCGATCGTGATCATCCCGTGCGAGCCCCAGTCCTCGGGCTCGCACATGCTGGACACCCATCTGCTCGCATCGCATCGCCGCCTCGCGGCGCTCGCCTGTTCACTCGCGCTCGGCGCCTGCGTCGAAGCCGAAGACGTCGAATCGGAGGACGAAGTCGACGAGCACGACTTCGACGACGAAGAGGAAGGCGAGGACGGCGAGAGCTTCCGTGCCTTCTACGGCGTGCTCGCCGACCACTTCGGCATCGCCCGCGACGGCTCGGTCGCATCGCACGCGACCGGAGCGCTGATCGTTCCGCTGCGCGACGCGTTCGGGCAGCCGCAGTACAGCGAGGACAACTGGCTCGTGCGCGGCACGTGCGGGCTGACCTTCATCTCGCCCCACTATGCGATCACGGCGGCGCACTGCGTCGCGCCCGCGAACGTCTCGCCCGGCGAGTACTTCGTGGTCAAGACCTACGACGTCACGGGCACGCAGGACTGGTACTTCTTCCTGTCGTCGTGGATCGACGGAACCTGGCCCAACTACGAGGCGAGCACGCCGGTGCACGAGCTGCCGGGCTACGTCGCGAATCCCTACCTGTGCAACGTCACCGCGCGCTGTGGTGACGCCGGCACCGGTTGCAACGCGGCGGAGGACGTCGCGCTCATCTACTGCCCGTACCGCGAGAACAACGGCGCGTGGCTGCCGGTCGCGCCCAGCGATCCCGGCGCGGGCGCGGTCGAGATGTACTGGTTCCACGAGCTGCTCGACATGCCGCTCACGGATCCGGGCGCCGCCGATCCGGAGGGCAGCGATCGTTACTCGCACTACGTCGAGCTCGACCCCGGCGACCGCGGGAACAACTACCACTACCTCGACACGCCGACGACGCAGCTGGTGCCGCTCGTTTCGCTGCCGTGGCCGAACGGCGCGCAGCGCAGCCGTCTCGGTGGTGGTGGAACGTGGACCGACCTCTACGGCTGCCACGGCACCTCCGGCTCCGGCGTGCTGCAGCGCAACGCCTCGGGCAACCTCGAGCTGCTCGGGCCCGCGCTGGAGGGCGCAGACGACTGGGTGCACTCGCGGCTCTGCGACGATCCCGAGACGCTGACGCAGGGCACGCCCGGGCTCCGCTACGCGCAGACCAGCGCGGTGCTCTCGCTGCAGGCGGCCTACGCAACGACGCTGTCGTGGGATCGCTACCCGTTCGTGTGGCACTGGCCGTGGGGCGGCGGCGGCGGCGTGTTCGATCCGGGCTGACGCGTCACTCGACCAACAGATCCGCGAGGCAGAGCACGAGCCCGGGTAGCACGTTGCTGTGCCACGGGCCGGGTGGCCGGGCCACCCGGCCGGCCACGAAGGTGCAGGATCGCGTCAGCGTGCGAGCGTGGTCGGCGAGTCTACTCGGCGTCCGTCGTGCCCGCGTCGCCTCGCTCCGCGGTCGCGCGCTCGCGAGCTTCGGCGCGCTGGCGTTCCCACAGCGCGAACAGATCGCGCGACAGCGACTTGCGCGGGCGGCCGTAGGGCTCGTCGGTCACGTCGAAGCGGGCGATGCGATCGACGCGGAAGTAGCGGAAGTCGCTGCGCAGGCAACACCATGCCGCGACGATCTCCTTGCCCTCGTAGTACGCGAGCTGCAGCGGCCAGATCGTGCGCTCGCTCGCGCGGCCCTCGGCATCCTCGTACGAGATGATCGCGGCCCGCTCGCGGCGCATCGCGTCGCGGGCCTGCTGCAGCACCGGCACCTTGCGGCGGAAGCCGAGGTTCACCGGCCAGAGCCCGGTGTCCGCGATGCTCGAGCGCAGATCGTCGGGCGACGCGGTCGCGATCTTCGCGAGCGCAGCGCGGGCCGCTTCGCCGAGCTCGGCGTCGGGCAACGTCTGCACCCACCGTGCGCCGAGCACGAGCGCCTCGAGCTCGGTGGGGCTGAACATGAGCGGCGGCATGAAGAATCCGGAGCGCAGCACGTACCCGAGCCCGGCCTCGCCGGCGATCGGTGCACCCAGCCCGATGAGGGTCTGGACGTCGCGATAGATCGTGCGGACGGAGACCTCCTGCTCCTCGGCGAGGACCTCGGCGGTCACCGGGCTGCGACGCCGACGCAGCGCGTCGAGCAGTGCGAAGAGTCGTTCGGTCTTGTCCATGCCGGCGCGCGGCATCTTTGCAGAACGCCGCGCGCGCAACAACGACGGGGTCAGCGCTTGGACAGCGCCTCCATGATCTCGGGGTGCTGCTTCACGAGCTCCGCGTCGAGCTCCTGCGCGCGCTGATACGCCGGCCGCTGCGTGACGCGCTCGAGGTAGGCGAGGAACGCGGGCAGCTTGGGCACGACCTGCAGCACGTGCATCGTGAAGCCGAGCGAGCTCGCGAGCTGCGTGTCCGCGGCGGTGAAGCTGTCGCCGACCGCATACGGATGCTCGCGCAGCTTCGTCTCGAGGTTGTTCATCACGTCCTCGAACGATCCGAACGAGAAGTCGCTGGGTGCGTGCTGGATGCCGCGGGCACGCGCGGTGACGCAGGGGTCGAACACGGCGTCGCAGTAGACCAGCATGGTGAGGTATGCGGCGCGGCGGGGATCGTCGAGGCCGGGCGCGAGGCCGGCACGGGAGAACGTATCGGCGAGGTGGATCGTGATCGCGGCGCGCTCCGTGACGACGGTGTCGCCGAGCTCGATCGCCGGCACCTTCTTGTGCGGCTGGATCTTGCGGTAGCGCTCGTCGACCTTCTGCGCGTGGATGCCGACGAACTCGACCTCGTAGGAGACGCCGAGCTCCTCGAGCAGCCACCGGACGCCGACGGCGCGCGAGTAGGGGGAGTGGTAGAAGACGAGGTCGGGCTGAGCGTTTGCCATGCCCCGGGTCTACGCCGCGGGCGTGACAGAACCTGTCAGGAGGCCGCACGCCGGCGCCTTCGGCAACCGCGCCAAGATCGCCCAAGTCGGGCCCCGCCCGGGCGCTAGACTGCTCGGGTGCCGACGACCGACGAACGCCCGCGCGTCCGGTTCTGGCGACCCGACAGCGCCGCGGTGATCGGGATGCTGCGCGTCGAGCACGAGCACCGTGCGAACACCACGTACGCCGAGCACTTCACCGCGGTCGTGGTCTATGCGGGGGCATTCGACGGCTGGTACCGCGGCGGCGTGCGCACGCACGTCGCGGGCTCGCTCAAGCTCAAGGAGCCCGGCGAGGTGCACCGCGATCTACGCGTGCACGCGCCGTTCACGTTGCAAGGGGTCGGCTTCGCGCCCGAGCTCGTCGCGGCCGCGGCCGATGCGATGGGTCTGCGCGGCACACCGCACTTCAAGGCCTCGGGCTTCGCACCGGGCGAGCGCGCGACCGAGCTCGCGTTCGCGATGCACGCTGCGCTCGTCCGCGACGACGCGACCGAGCTCGAGCGCACCACGCTGGTCACCGAGACGCTGGCCGAGATCGTCTGCACGCGGGCGCCGTCGCACACAGGCGCGCAGCGAGCGGTGCGACGCGCACGCGACTACCTGCGCGACGCGATCGCCGAGCGAGTGACGCTCGACGAGCTCGCTGCGCACGCGGGGCTCGACAAGTTCCACCTCGTGCGCGCGTTCCGGGCCGAGCTGGGGCTGCCGCCCTACGAGTACCTCACGCACCTGCGGATCGCCCGTGCGCGCGAGCTGCTGCGCGAGGGGGCGCGGGTGGCCGCGGCGGCGCAGGCGGTCGGGTACTACGACGAGAGCCAGCTGCATCGTCACTTCCGGCGCATCGTCGGGCTCGCGCCGGGCGCATACGCGAAGAGCCTCGGAGCCGCGGCGCGAACGAGCCAACATCGCCCAAGCCGGGCGATCGCGGGCGCTGCATCATCGCTTTCGTGAACGAAGCCAGAAGCAGCGAAGGTTGGGCGCACGCGCCCGCGATGATCCGCCTCGGCGAGCTCGAGGTGAGCCGCATGGGCTACGGCGCGATGCGCCTGCCGGGCAAGGACGTGTGGGGCGAGCCCGACGATCCCGCGCGCGCGAAGCGGGTGCTGCGGCGCGCGGTGGAGCTCGGCATCACGCTCGTCGACACCGCCTGGTACTACGGGCCCCTCGTCGCGAATCGACTGATCGCCGAGGCGCTGCATCCGTATCCGAAGGAGCTCGTGATCGCGACGAAGCTCGGCGGCAAGCGCTTGCCGGACAAGGGCTGGGCGCCGGCGCTGCGCCCCGACGAGCTGCGCAAGGGGGCCGAGGAGGACCTGCGGACGCTACGGCGCGAGCGGCTCGACGTCGTGCACCTGCGCAACATGCCGAGGGCTGGCGTACCGCTCCTCGAATCGCTCGACGCGCTGGTCGCGATGCAAGCGGAGGGCAAGATCCGGCACATCGCGCTGAGCAACGTGAACGCGCGAGAGCTGGAGCTCGCGCTCGCGCGCACGCCGATCGTCGCGGTGCAGAACATGTACAGCGTGTCGGGCGGCGGTGGTGCGTTCGCACGGCAGGCCCACGCGGAGGTCGAGGATCCGGAGGGCGTGCTCGAGCTGTGCACGAAGAAAGGCATCGCGTTCCTGCCGTTCTTCCCGCTCGTGGTCGGTGGCGTCGCGAACGATCGACCGGTGCTCGCCGGCATCGCGCAGCAGCACGGCGCGTCGCCGGCCCAGATCGCGCTGGCGTGGCTGCTCGCGCGCTCGCCCGTGATGCTGCCGATCCCGGGCACGAGCTCGGTCGAGCACCTCGAGGAGAACTGGGACGCGCGCAGGATCGCGCTCTCGGAGGCCGAGATGGCCGCGATCGCAGCGGAAGGCTAGCCCGCGACGGTCATGCGCCACACGCCGCCGCCGTACTGCGTCGCGAGGATCACCCACTGCGCGTTCGCTTCGTCCCACGCGGTCGCGGTGCCGTAGGGCGGGATGCCCTGCCAGTCGCCTGCGAAGTCGAACGGCACCGACACGGCGGGCGTCTCGCGGATGTCGAGCCGCCGCGCCGACGGCGAGAACAGGCCGCTGATGAACCACAGATCCGGCGAGCCCGCGACCGTGCAGCCGCCGTTCGGGTCGACGAGCTCCCACGTCGCGCCCTGGTCGTACGTGCGCTTCGTGCCCTCGCTGCCCGCGATCACCACGCTGCAATCGGTGGGATCGATCCACGGCGTGAATCCGCCGTGGCAGTGCAGCGAGGTGTCGACCTGCGTCCACGCTTCGGTCGTGATCTCGCCGTCGATGCGACCCGCCGTCGTGGTGCGGTACATCGCGCCCGGCGCGTCGAACTGCTGCGGGATCACGATCCACGTCTCGGCCGTGAACGCGAACGCGTAGTGCGACGTGCCCCACGGCACCGAGTGCACCTCCCAGGTCGCGCCGCCGTCTTTCGTCTCGAGCAGCTGCCCCGAGCCGTAGTGGTAGGTCACGAGCACGTGGTTCGGGGGATCGTCGGGCAGGATGTGCGCCGAGTAGAAGTCGTTGAAGCCGCCGTTCGTGTCCGCGGGGATCATCGCCGTGCCGCCGTCGGGCGTCGGCACCTCGCCGTCCCAGTAGTCGTGGAACAGGTTCGTCCACGTCGCGCCACCGTCGGTCGACTTCCACATGCCGAGCGCGCTGCCGTCGGGGTTGTTGAAGCCGTAGCCGGCCGGGCGATACAGCGTGGGCGGTGGACAGGGATCCTGATCCACGCAGCGATCGCGGTTCGGATCGATCGCGACGCCCCACGCGTTGCCGTTCAGCGCACTGCCTTCGATCTCCGTCCACGTCGCGCCGAAGTCGCTGGTCTTGCTCACGCGCGACTCGTCGGTGTTGTCGGCGGCCACCTGGAAGAAGAGGTAGAAGTCGCCCGAGATCGCCGGGTCGGCCACGAGGCCGTTGCCCTTCGCGACCGGGTTCACGTTCGTCCACTCGATGGTGTCGGGCGCAGGTACGCGCCCGTGCATCGCGTCGCCACACGCGATCGACGGGCCGCCGGTGTCGTCACCGCTCTCGCCGCTCGACTCGCCGCTCGTGTCGCCGGGCTCGCCGGTCGATCCATCGGTGCTCGACTCTGCGCTCGTCGTGCCCGGCGACGTGGTCGTGCCGGGCGTGGTCGTGCCCGGCGAGGTCGTGCCGGCGGTGCCGGACGTCGCGTCGCTCCCCGAGCTCTCGCTGCCGCCCTCGGGCGAGGAACCCGGGGACGCACCGCAGGCACACAGGACCAGGGCGAACGGGAGACGGCGCATGCGCAGGCCCATGCACCCGCGCGGCGCAATCCGTGACGAAAAGCGCCGGCCCGCGATCACTGCACCGAGGTCACCGTGTAGTCGATGCGGCAGCCCTTGAACTGGTTGCTCTGGGGGGACGAGCCGGCACCCTCCGCCACGTTCACCCGCCAGTTGATGACGAGGTCGTAGTTCTTCTTGGCCGCGTCGATGTCGTTGGCCGCCTGGTTGATCGTCGCCTCGTCGATGGCGGTCTTCTGCTTGCCCTCGCGGTGCTTCGCCTCGATCTTCGCGATGTTGCCGATCGTGGCCTTGTACTCGATCTGGTCGTCGACGTAGGCCGTCTCGGTCATGCAGCGCATGCTCTTGATCTTCAGCTTGCCGTTCACGACCGGGAAGCTCACCGGCGCAGCGAGCCCGATCCACTTGTTCGTGGCGAGCAGGTAGCAGGACGAGACGCTGGGACTCCACTTCTCGTTGGTGAGCTTGTCGCTGAGCGGCACGAAGGCGTAGCAAGGGATGAAGATCGACTGCTCGGTCGTGAGCACCACCATCTTCTTCGCGAGCTCGCCGAGCTCGGACATCACACCGCTCGGTGCGGAGTCGGCGGCCGCCGGCGCGGTGCGGGGGCCGGCATCGGCGGAGTCGGTGGCGAGCACGAGCAGCGCGACGAGGGAGAGCAGCGACAGACGGTTCATGGGTGCCTTCGTGGGGCGGAGCCCCGGGTGGTGGAGACTCGGAAGAGACCGGATGTGACGCGTGGCCAACGAGCTGAAGACGATTCAGCAGCCACGTGAAATCGTATCATTGGATTCAGTACGTGGCCGCGGTCATGGTCACGGCATGACAGCTTCGCATCGCCGCTCTTTCCTTGCCAGCGCGGCCATCGGGCTCGCGACGTTTCCGCTCGCGTGCAGCAACCAAGATCCCTCCGTCGCGCAGACGATCGAGCTGTTGATCCGCCGCTCGAAGGCGTCGAACGCAGCGCTGTTGCAGGGCGACATCGCACGCTACCTCGAGCTCGTCTCGCTCGCCGACGACTTCACGCTGTTCTCGCCCTTCGGCGGCGAGCCGACGCGCGGCGCACCGACGCCCGAGCGCATGGAAGCGATGGGTCGGTTCTTCGAGCACGGCACGCTCGAGCAGGAGGTGGTGGAGGGCTACGGCTCGGCCGACATGGTGGTGCTCGCGATCATCGAGCGGGCCCACGTCGCGGTCGGTGGGCTGCCGATGCAGGACTGGGCGCTGCGCGTCACGCTGGTCTACCGGCGCGAAGGCACCGACTGGCGGCTGGTGCACCGGCACGCGGATCCGCTGGTGGCGAAGATCAGTCTCGCGGCCTCCGCTGCGCTCGCGCGCGGCGAGGCCGGGGCGGCGGCGTGACG
>CAZFKC010000041.1:0-22894 GCA_964519175.1 uncultured Nannocystaceae bacterium | reverse complement strand
GGTGGCTGCTCGGCGTCGCGCGCGGCGAGATCGCGGTGATCGTCAACGAGCACGGCGACGTCGGGATCGACGGCGAGCTGCTCGCCGCGCGGGCGCGGACGATCGTCGAGATCACCGGGGGCTGCGTCTGCTGCATCACGCAGGCCGAGCTCGTGCGGGCGCTCGACGACATCGCCCGCGCCGAGTCGCCGCCGCTGCGCGTGCTCGTCGAGACCTCGGGCGCGGCGTCGCCGGCGGGCGTGGTGCGGGCGATCTCCGCGGGCGGGCGCGAGGCCGCCTTCGCGCTCGACGGGGTGATCACGGTCGTGGACGCGGCGCGCATCGACGCGGTCGTCGGGCACGATCTGGCGGTGGAGCAGATCGGCTACGCGGACGTCGTGGTGCTGTCGCGCACGGATGCGTGCGAGCGCAGCGTGGTCGAGCACGCGGCCGCAGTGGTCGCGGGGCACAACGGCGCGACGGTGGTGCTCGAAGGTGCGCGCGGCGTGGTGGCGAGCGCGGCGACGCTGGACGAGGCGCTCGCGCTGCGCGACGCGGATTTCGTCCCGACGCCCGAGCTGCCCACGCGCCGGGTGAAGCACGTCTACGAGTCGGTGTCGCTCACGATCGACGGCGAGGTCGACGGCGATCGCTTCACCGAGTTCGTCGAGGAATCGCTGGCCCCGTTCGCAGGCCGACTGTTCCGCACGAAGGGCATCCTCGCGGTCGCGGGCACGGACGAGCGCGTGATCCTCCAGGGCGTGATGGACGCGATGGAGATCACGCTCGGCGAGCCATGGGGAGACGCGCCACGTCGCAGCCGACTCGTGGTGGTCGGCTACGCGCTCGATGGCGGCTTGTTGAAGGCGGCCTTCGCCGCCTGCGCGGCGTAGTGCTCACGCCGCGCGCGCGACCGCCAGCAGTCCCGCGAGCAGTGCCACCGCGCCCGCGGGCACCAGCAGCACGCCCCAGCCCGGATCCGCCTCGACGAACCACAGCCCGCCGAGCGCGAAGCCGGCCGGGATCGCGAGGCTGCCCCCGAGCACCAGCGTCGAGCTCTTCGCCGGCGACTCGAGCCGCGCGAGCAGTCCGCTCTTCAGCGCCGCCGCCAGTGCCAGGTTCACGAGCGCGAGCAGGGCCCCGTGCGCGTGCGCCAGTCGAAACATCGTCTTGCGCGTCTCCACATCCGCGTCGACGTACCAGCCCGTGCGGAAGCCCTGCAGGCTCTCGAGCACCAATCCCGCCGTCGCGAACGCCAACAGTGCCCACCATCCGTAGCGGTGGTGCCGCGCGATCAACCGCTCGCGCAGCGCATCGGCGTCCAGCTCCGCATCGCTCACGTCGCGGCCTCGTGGTCGCTCGCCGCCGTGATGCCGAGCTCCCGGCGGTATATCGCCTCCACGCGCTCGACCAGCGCCTTGCCGCGCGCGGGGAACTGGTCGGGCTCGATCACCTCGAGCACGCGCATCCGGTAGTCGATGATGCGCGGGGCCACGTCGTACCAGGGCTGATCCTTGCGCAGGACCGGCGGATCCACCTCGAGCACGCACGGCAGGATCGGGCAGCCCACGCGCAGCGCCGCTTCGAACGCGCCGCGGTGGAACGGCCACAGCCCGTGCTTCGGCGAGCGCGTGCCCTCGGGAAACACCAGCAACGCTCGCCCCGCCCGCAACGCCTCCATCATGCGCTCGAGTGCGATCGCACCGTCCGCCGGCGTCTTGCCGCGCGGCGCTCCGATGTGCCCCGCCGTCCGCAGCATCCGCCCCATCAGCGGGCTCGACAGCCACGACTCCTTCGCGACGTAGGTGATCCGCGGCAGCGCGCCCATGATGAACACGATGTCGAGCAGCGACGGATGGTTCGCCACCACCACCACGCCGCCCGGCCTCGCCAGCAGCTCGGGCGTGATCGGGTAGTCGGGGCGCGCGACGTCCATCCGCTGCATGAGCCGGAAGTACCAGCGCGTCCAGCGGTGCATCACGTCCTGCGCCTTCGCGATGCGTTCCTCGCGGCCCTTCACGCCGCGCAGCGACAGCGGCATCACGACGTACGCCAGGTAGGCTCCGAACCCGCCGAAGACGAGGTAGCAGAACCCCACCACCAGCACGCGGACGAAGTGCGGCATCCCTTCAGATCCGCGCGAGCACCAGCGACGTGTTGATGCCGCCGAACGCGAAGTTGTTGTTGAGCACGAGCGCCAGCTCGGCATCCCGAGGGCCGCCGCGCACGTGGCACAGGGGCGCGCAGCGTGGGTCGGGTTCCTCGAGGTTGCGGGTCGGCGCGATGAAGCGACCGTGCATCATCGCGATCGCGAAGATCGACTCGATCGCACCGCAGCCACCCAGCGTGTGGCCCGTGTGTCCCTTCGTCGACGACACCGGCACGTCCGGTCCGATCGCCTCCGCGGTCGCGATGCTCTCCGCGATGTCACCGACCTCCGTGCCGGTCGCGTGCGCGTTCACGTAGTCGAGGCGCGCCGGATCCACGCCCGAGTCGCGCAGCGCGAGTCGGATCGCGCCCGCCATGCCCTCGGGCGACGGCGAGGTGAGATGCGCGCCGTCGCAGTTGCTGCCGTAGCCGAGGATCTCCGCGTACGCCCGCGCGCCGCGGCGCTGCGCGTGCTCCCAGCTCTCCAGCACCAGCGTGCCCGCACCTTCGCCGACCACCATGCCGTCGCGGCCACTGTCGAACGGACGAGGGGTCTGCGCCGGCGCGTCGTTGTAGCGCACCGATGCGGCCATCATCAGATCGAACACGCCCGCCACCGTGACGTGCAGCTCCTCGGCACCGCCGCAGATCGCGAGCTCGTCGCGACCGCTCGCGATCGCGTGGAAGCCCTCGCCGATCGACTGGCTCGCGCTCGTGCACGCGCTGCAGATCGGCACCACGCGCCCCGTGATGCCGAGCACCTGCGCGAGGTTGGCCGCGCACGTGTGGCTCATGAACTTGAGGTAGCTCGAGGCCAGCAGGCCCTCGAACTTCCCGGTCGTGTAGAGCCGTCGGTAGTACTCCTCGGCGGCGCCGGTCGAGCCGTCGGTCGAGCCGTAGTAGAGCGCGAGCCCGGGCCCGCGCACCTGCGCGTCGTCGAGCCCGGCGTCCACGATCGCGGAGTGCGTCGCCGCGAGCGCGAGCCGTGCGACCTTGCCCATCGCGCGCAGCTGCTTGCGGGTGCCGATCCCGAGCTCCGGCTCGTCGACGAGCCCGCCGAGCGCCGTGCGCACGCCCCAGCTCGCCCAGCCGTCGACCTTGCGGATCCCGTGCACACCGGTGCGCAGCGCGGTCGCGACCGCGTCGAGCGAGCTCCCGATCGGGCTCACCAGCCCGAGCCCGGTGATGACGACGCGCCGACGATCCGTCACGTGCGCTCGCCGCTTCCCGACATCGCGCCCCCAGCATGTCGTCAGCGGGGGCCTGCTGCAAGCGCGCGCGCCCATCGTGTGCAAACCGATGCGCGGCACGTCACAAACGCCTCGGGCGGGGTCCGAAAGAGGTGAGCATCGATCTCGGTCTCGCCTGGCACGCCTTCGAGCACGACGACGTGGGGCACCGGCGATCCAGTGGGGACGCAGCGCGGGCACGTGGATCGTCGACGCCTGCAGCGCGGCGGCTCAGGGCGCCGCCGCGAGGGCCGCGAGCGCCGCGATCTCGCCACGGCGCGCCGGGTCGCCCGGGTGCGCGTCGACGATCCGCAGCGCCGCATCCAGGGCGCCGCGCGCCCGCTCCTTCTGTCCGCGGGCCAGCAGCACGCGCGCCATGCCGACGAGCGTGGTGACCGTCTCGGGATGGTTCGCGCCGAGCGCTCGGTCGCGCAGCTCGCCGGCCTCGGCGAAGCGCTCCATTGCGGCGTCGTAGTTGCCGAGCCCGCGCTCGAGCTCGCCGAGCTGGTCGAGCGCGTAGGCGAGCGCGGGGTTGCGCTCACCGAGCACCGCGCGACCGATCGTCAGCGCGCGCTCGAGCTGCGCACGCGCATCGTCGTCGCGACGCGCGAGCCGAGCGGCCCAGCCGCGGTTCGTCGCGAGCGTGGCCACCATCGGGCTCTCGGCACCGAACGCGGCGACTGCGATCGTCTCGGCGCGCACGAGCAGTGCCTCCGCGCCCGCAGGATCGGCGACGTCGAGCCGCACGAGCGCGAGGTTGTTGAGCACGGCCGCCACGTCGGGATGACTCTCGCCGCGCACCTGCTCGACCAGCGCGAGCAACCGCGTCCACGTCGTGAACGCGTCGCGCGGGCGGCCGAGCGCACGCTCGGCGGTACCGAGCGCCATCCAGGCGGCGCGGCGATCGAGCTCGGGCAGGCCGTCGTCGTCGGCGACCGCGGTCAGCCTGCGCTCGGCCTCGGCGAAGTCACCCCGCGCGAGCGCGAGCCGGCCGCGCACGATCTCGGCGCGGCGCACCACTTCGGCGCGCGCGTCGGCCTCGGTCATGCGATCGAGGAACGCGTCGAAGTACGCGAGGTGCAGCTCGGCCGCCTCGACGTCGTCGTCGACGAGCGCGGCGTCGGCCTGATCGAGCATGAGGTACACCGCGGCGTCGTCGTGGCCGTCGGCGATCGCGAAGCGCACCGCGTCGCGGCGTAGGCGTAGCGCGGCGTCGTCGCGGCCGGCCTCGAGCTCGAGGTCCGCGAGCACCGACAGCGCGCGCGAGCGCACGCCGGGCAGATCGTGGCGCTCGGCCAGCGCTGCCGCCCGCTCGGCCGGCTCGCGCGCGTCCGGCTTGCCCAGCAGCTGACGGGTGAGCGCGCGCTCGGTGAGCTGCACCGCAAGGGCCCACGCACGATCCTGCTCCGTGCTGTCGCGGCTCGATCGCGCCGCGTGCCGGTTGGTCAGCTTCGCGAGCGTCTCGACGTCGTCGCAGGCGGCCAGCCCGGGCAGGCGCTGCTCGATCACCGCGCCGTCGATCGGGCCGAGCTCGCCGGCCTTGCCCAGCTCGTCGGTGAGCCCGACGAAGCGACCCGCCATGCGATCGAGGCACGCCATGCGCAGCTGCAGCGCCTGATCGGATTGCTCGCCGTGCACGCGCGTCGCCTCGCACACCTCGCGGCGCTTCGTGCTCCACGCATCCACGTAGCGCTCGAGCGCGCTCGACACCTCGGCGCCCGTCGCAGCGTCGAGCCCGGCTCGGATCGCATCCTTGCCCTCGGGCGACCACAGCGCGCTCGTGTCACCGGCGTCCTCGCACGGCGCGTCGACGGTCGCTTCGCCGGCCTGGAAGCCGATCGCGAGCGCCACGGCGGCGAAGCCCGTCGCGCCGAGTGCCCACAGCCGGCGCCGTCGCGCATGCAGCACGCCCGCGAGCCGTCCGAGCAGCACGTCGACCGTCGCGTGGCGCTTCGTGGGCTCGGGCGCGAGCCCGGTGAGCACGAGCTCGAGCAACGCGCTCGGCACCCCGCGCACGTCCGCGGGGACGTCGACGTCGCCGGCCCGCACCGCGAGCGACAGCGCCTCGAGGTTGCCGCCGGTGAACGGTCGCCGACCGTACAGCCCTTCGAACAGCGCGACGCAGAACGCGAACTGATCCGCGGCGGGGCCGATGTCGAGCCCGTCGAATTGCTCGGGTGCCATGTAGGCCGGCGTGCCCGCGATCGTGCCCCGCTCGGAGCCGCGGCCGGAGCTGCGCCGCGGCGTGGCGCCGGGCATCGTGGTGCTGATCGTCGCGCGCGGCTCCTCGCGCGAGTAGGCGAGCCCGAAGTCGGCGATGCGCGGACGACCGTCGCTGGCGACGAGCACGTTGTCGGGCTTGAAGTCGCGGTGCACGAGCCCGACCGCGTGCGCGGCCGAGAGCCCGCGTCCCAGCTCGAGGAACATCGCCACCACCTCGCGCCAGCTCCGACGCTCGCGTCGCAGCCACGAGGCCAGCGTGCTGCCGTCGACGTACTCCATCGCCAGGAACACGCGCCCGTCGTGCAGGCCGACGTCGTAGATCGTCACGACGTTCGGGTGGCTCAGCGTGGCGGCGGCACGCGCCTCTTCTTCGAGGCGACGACGCGCCTCCGCGGGATCGCCGAAGCGTTGCTCGTGCACGAGCTTGATCGCGACCTTGCGATCGAGCTGGGGATCCCACGCCGCATAGACGACGCCCATCCCGCCCTTGCCGATCTGCTCGATCAGCGCGAAGCGACCGATGCAGGCCGGCGCGATGCGGGCCGGCACGAGCTCGTCGTCGGTGCGGGTTCGGAGCACGCGCACGGCGGGCGCGACGTCGATCGTCGTGGGCGGTCCGGCGGCGGACATCGGCGGGCCTGGCTCACTCGGCGCAGGCGCAGAGGAAGCTCGACTCGAGCGAGACCTCGACCTCGACCGCGATGGTCTTGTCGTCGCAGTGGCCGAGCACCTGCAGCTTGCCCCGCTCGTGGCGCGCCTCGTCGGGACGCGCGTCGCCGGTCCACGCGAGCCCCATGTCCGCGCAGCCGACGTCGCACTCGCGCGACGACTCGCTCTTGCGCCAGCCGGACAGCGCGTGGGCGCGCGCATCGTTGCCGATCTTCGCGTCGAGATCGCCGAGCCAACGGTCGTCGGGCGCGTACGCCTCGGGCGAGTACGGATCGGGTCCCCACGGCGGCTCGCAGCCCTTCCACGTGAAGGACTGATCCGTGTTGGTGGTCTTGAAGCTGAGGGTCTGACCTTCGCGCAGCTCGACGTCGGGCTCGGCCGTGTCGCAGGCCGAGCAGGCGAGCAGAAGCGGGGCGATCCAGCGCAGTGAACGGCGGGGCTTCGTCATGGTCCTTCGGCCGACGTCCGTCGCGTCGGTTGTGACCGCGAAAATCGTGATGGCCGATGCACTCGCCACCGCCTGCGACGGCTGCAGCCACGTCGCGCGTCCACAGCCGCGCACGATGTAGGCAGCAAAAATCCTGTGATCTCGCGAAACGCCCTGCTGGCGCGCCGGCTCGAGACCCACTACTCGTGTCCGGCGGTCGGCTGACGCGACGCGAGCGCCTGTCGCAGCGCACGCAGGCGACGGCGCGTCTCCCAGCGGAACACCGCGGCCATGATCGGCTCGAGCACGAAGGCGAAGACCCGCGGGCGCGCACGGAAGTTGTACGTGTACGTGATGCGGCTCCGCCCTTCGCCGAGCGGCTCGTGGCGGATCGAGGCGGCCCAGCGGTCGAAGAACGGCGCACGCTCGAGCATCTTCACGGCCGCGACCTCACCGCGCTGGAAGCTGACGTACACGGTGCGCAGCGTGAGCCCGCCGATGATCCACCGCCCGCTGCACACCGCGATCGCGCCTTCGCCCGCCGGCCCGCCGCCCTCGACGTAGGCGCGGCGCAAGAGCGTGTCCCACTCGAGCCGGCGCTCGTAGTCGTGCACGAGATCGAAGACCGCTTCGCAGCTCGCCGGCACCTCTTCGCTGACCTTCGCGTGCACCACGCCCGTCGCTCTTAGCGGCTTTTCGCGGGCCGTTCCACCGCCTGCTACAGTCACGCGCGCAGATGCGGTCCCTTCGTCTCCGAGCCCTGTCGTTGCTGTCGCTCTTGCTCGCGTGCGGCGAAGACCCTGCGGGCGAGAGCGGCCCGGGCACGTCGAGCACGAGCTCGACCGGCACGACGACGAGCTCGAGCACGTCGTCGAGCGGCGATCCCTCCGAGGGCGGGTTCATCGACACGTCGAGCAGCACCACCTCCGCGGAGTCCACCGGTCCGGCCTGCACCGACGACGACATGTGCATGTCGCTCGGTGACTGCGAGCTCGGCGAGTGTGTCGACTGCACCTGCGTGTTCGACTACGGCCCGTGTGCCGGCGGCGAGTGCACGTGCTTCGTGCCGAGCGTCGCGGAGTGCTTCGAAGGCGGATGCTTCTGCACGCTGCCGTGCATCGTCGACGAACCGAACCCGTGCCCGATCCCGCCGTCGGGCACGTCGGCCCCGGTGTGTGCGATGGAGGAATTCGCCGGCGAGTGCGGCTTGCCCTGCGCGGGCGAGGGCGAGCCGGGTTGTCCCGACGGCATGACGTGCATCGCGCGCCCCGACGATCAGCCGATGTGGGGCGACTTCATCTGCGTCTTCCCGTGAGCGCGAGCTAGACTGCGAACGAGTGCGCTTCTCGTTCGGCTCGATGATCGCGGCGGGCGCGGCGCTGGTGCACGTGTACCTGTACTTCCGCCTCGTGCGCCCAATGGCGCGCACGAACCGTCGGTTGCACGCGGTGCTCGCGGCGGTGCTCGTGCTGGCCACGGCGCTGCTGCTGCTGCGGGGCTCGCTGCGCGGCGAGGAGAGCACGTACCGCCGCGTCTACGACATCGCGAGCTACGTCTGGATCGCGCTCGCGGTGTGCATGATGGTCGCCGCCGCGCTCGGCGATCTCGCCCGGCTCGGGCTGGCGATCACGCGCCGCATCCGCAGGACCGCGCCCGTGGACGAGACGCGCCGCGCCTTCATCACGAAGTCGTTGCCCCGCGGCGTGGCGCTCGGCGGCGCCGCGATCACCGGCTACGGGATGATGCGGGCGTTCACGCCGCCCGAGGTCACCGAGCACGAGCTCGTGATCCCCAAGCTGCCGCCGTCGCTCGAAGGCCTGACGATCGTGCAGCTCACCGACATCCACGTCGGTCCGTTCATCCGGCGCAAGCTGATCGATCGCATGGTCGAGCAGGCCAACCTGCTGCAGCCGGACCTCATGGTCGTCACCGGCGATCTCGTCGACGGCAGCGTCGCTCGGCTCGGTCCGTCGGTCGAGGGGCTCGCACGCCTGCGTGCGCGCTGGGGCACGTGGTTCGTGACCGGCAACCACGACTACTCGTCGGGCGACGTCGAGTGGGTGCGGTTCCTCGAGGGGCTCGGCATCGGCGTGCTGCGCAATCGTCGGGTCGAGATCGGCGACGGCGGCGGCACGATCGATCTCGTCGGCGTCGACGACTGGCGCGGCGGACGACGCGGTGGCAGCGGCTACGACCTCGAGGCGGCGATCGCCGGCCGCGATCCCGAGCGCGCGTCGGTGTTGCTCGCGCACCAGCCCGCGAACTTCGACGTCGCGGCGCAGCGCGGCATCGACCTGCAGATCTCCGGGCACACGCACGGCGGGCAGCTGTTCCCGATGACGATGATGGTCGGGCTCGCGTTCCGCCACACGCGCGGGCTCTACCGCGAGGGCGACGCGCAGATCTACGTGAGCCGCGGCTGCGGGTTCTGGGGGCCGCCGGCGCGCGTGGGCAGCCCGCCGGAGATCGCGAAGCTCGTGCTCGTGCGCGGTTGATTCAGCCCAGCAACAACGTCGCGATGAGCACGGCCGCGAACGCGGCCGCGAGCACGATCGCGTAGAGCAGCGAACCGATCGCCGCCCGCCAGAGCGCGCCTCCCCAGCCGAGCTCGTAGAAGCGCTTGAACGCGACGAGGGCGTAGATCGCCATCACGAGCTCGGGCAGCGGCGAGATCCAGTCGGAGAGGAACACGCCGAGCGCGAGCACGAGGAACCAGAACGAGTGCACGTGCAGCGCGAAGACGAGGTGGTCGACGTACAGGTAGCGGCGCCGCATCGTGAGCAGCGCGAGGATTCCCGCGAACACGGGCACGAGCAGCAGCAAGGCCTTCGGCATGTGCGAGGTCAGCCCGGCGACCAAGCGATGGCGTTGCTCCTCGGCGGAGAGCCGCTCGAATGCACGCAGGCGATCGGCGATGCGCGCTTCGCCGGCGTCGCGCGGCGAGTCCAGGGCATCGCCGGGATCGAAGCGCACGACGAGCTCGTCGGGATCGGCAGGGGTGATGCAGTCGTCGAGCGCGATCATCGAGAAGCACAGCAAGCTGGTCGCGATGTAGAGCCGCAACGGCGACGTGAAGCGCACGCGCCGACCCTCGCGGAACTCGCGGCTCAGGAAGCCCGGTCGCACGAGGAACGGGACCAGCGTGCGGCGCAGACGACCGTCGAGCTCGAGCAGCTCCGTGAAGAGCTCGCGCAGCAGCGCGACGAGCGGGCGCCGATGGTCGATGTTGCGCTGGCCGCACGTGCTGCAGAAGTTGCCGGAGACGGGCAGCTCGCAGTTCCGACAGCGCTCCGGCGCGGCATCGTGGTCGCGCTCCATCGCGGCGCAGCATACCAGGGCCGCACAGGCCCGATTCCCGCGCGTCGGCCCCGGTCACGAGATCTCGAGCTCCGCAGCATCACCACCCGCGTGGCCGGGCGATGCGTCGCGGTTCACCACGACAGGCCGAGCGACACGCCTGCGCCCGTGCGTGAGAGCTGTGGCGCGACGCGCAGGCGCGCGAGGCCGTCGCTGCGTGGCTTCGGGAGCGCGACGCCGTAGCCGAGCAGCGCCGCGCCGATCGATCCGAGCGCGACGCCGCCGATGCGCCCGGCGGCGTAGCCCCATGACGCGATGTCGGGTTTGTCGCGCGTGGCGGGTCCGACGAGCAGGCCGAGGGTCAACGCGAGGCCGGAGGCCACGGCCACTGCCCCCGCCCCGATCGTGCCGGCACGACGGCGACGCAGCGCGTGCGCGTCGAGCGAGCCCGACGCAGCGCGCAACCCGTAGGCGCGGCCGGCGAAGCCCCAGATCGTCATCGTCGCGGCGTCGACCGGTAGCGAGAGCACCGAGACCACGATGATCGTGTTGAGCCTGCAATTGCCGTTGCAGCTACCGTTGTCGCACTCGCATTGGCCGAGCGCGGGTATCACCGCATGCATCGCCGCCGAGCCGATGAAGAGCCCGCTCGCGACGCCGACCCAGATCCCCGGTCGACGCATCGCGGGTGGAATCGGTCGACCGTCGGGCACGCGCGGCGGCGCATCCTCGGGCACGCCCAGCGGTGCTTCGGTGCTCTCGACGGGCGCAGCGATCGTCGGCGATGCAGAAGGCGAGGGTGGCTCGCTCGCGACGGGCTCGGTCGCGACGGGCTCGCTCGCGATCGGCTGCGGCGGCTCGACTCGTGTCGGTGCCGACTCGATCGGCGTCGGCGGCGACTCGATCGGTGCAGGCGCGACGGGCTCGGGTGCGACCGGCTCGGGCGCCATCGATTTCGGCCGCTGGATCGGCGGCGCCTCTCCGAGCGCCGCGCCACCTGTCACCGCGACGATCACGAGCGTCGGGACCATCACCACATCGGCAGTCTATCGCGACCCCTCGGTGGATCCACCGTTCGATCACATCGCGGTTCTGCTTGCGATGGGCGGGCCGCGAGGGGACGCTGACACCCGTGCGGAGATCGATCGCGCTGCTGCTCGCCGCGTGCGGGGCCTGTGCCGGTGAGGCGCCGCCCGCCGACGAGAGCGAGGGTGGCCCAGGCATCTCGCTGTCGCAAAGCGGCACGTCGGGCATGACCGGCATCGACCTCGAGGCCAGCGCCGAGGACCCGGTGCTCGACATCGGCGGCGGCAGCACAGCCGACATGCCGTCGGTCGACACGATGGGCGAGGAGTGCGACGGGCTCGTCGCGACGATCCGCGACTTCCAGTCGTCGCACCCCGACTTCGAGACCTACGCCGGCGACGTCGCGTCGGTCGGGCTCGTGCTCCCGGATCTCGGGGTCGACGACACGCCGACGCTCGATCCCGCGTATGCCGGTGCGCCGATGATCACCAGCGTCGCGAGCTTCGCGGACTGGTACCACGACGTCGCGGGCACCAACATGGCGTTCCCGATCGATCTCGGGCTCGTCGAGGACACGCCCGGGATGTTCGTCTACGACAACTCGTCGTTCTTCCCGCTCGACGGGATGGGCTTCGGCGACGAGGGCAACCCGCACAACTTCCACTTCACCACGGAAGTGCACACGAGCTTCGCGTACCAGGGCGGCGAAGTGTTCACGTTCCGCGGCGACGACGACCTGTGGATGTTCGTCGACGGCCGGCTCGCGATCGATCTCGGCGGGCTACATCCCGCGCTCGAAGCGTCGGTCGAGATGGACTCGCTCGGCCTCACCATCGGCGAGACCTACCCGATGGACATCTTCCACGCCGAACGTCACACCAACGAGTCCAACTTCCGGATCGTGACGACGATCGATTGCTTCGTCACGCCGCCGCCCCAGGGGTAGTTCTGGTCGCGCCGTCCGGCGCTCTTCCTGGCGCGGGCGGTCGTGGGTCGCTTTCCGCCGTGGCGAAGCCACGTCGGGCTCGATGCTCGGTCGCTGCGCCCACTTCGCGGGCTCGTCGTCGCCGCGGCTACTTCGCGGGCTCGTCGCCGCGCAGCTTGTCGCCGGCCTTCTGTGCGGCCGCGTCGATCTTCTCGCCGGCGCGATCGAGGCCGTCGGCGGTCTTGTTGCCGAGCTCGTCGAGCTTCTGCTCCGCCCGGTCGCCCGCCGCGTCGAGCTTGTCGCCCGCCGCATCGACCTTGGGCTGCATCTTCTGCTTGCCCTGATCGAGATCGCGGCGGAGCTCGTCCTTCTCGTTGTCGAGGCCCTGCTCGCCGCGGTACGCGGCGTCGTCGACCTTCTTCTCGACGCGATCCGTCGCGCGATCGACTCGCTGCGCGCCGCTCATCTCGTCGTCGTCGCCGCAGGCGATGAAGAGGGCCGAAATCACGGTGGCGTGGAGGAACGTGAGACCGGGGCGTCGCATGGCGAGCGGCTCCTGTGCAGCCCCCGTGCCGCCAGTGATCTCGCGGGTCTGGCCGCCGATCGGGGCGGCGGCACCGTGCCCGCCGTGCGGGCGTGCGGCGCCGCCTCCGACACAGCTGTGCGGCTGTGCCACAAAGGCAGCCAGGAGCGCAGTGCGGCCCGTTGGACGGCGTTCTCTGCTAACTTGCGCGCCGTTTGGCGACGAAGACCGGCAAGCGAGCGCGCGTCTGCATCCTCCACGTCGGTGGCACGATCGGCATGACGCGGACCGAGGACGGGCTGCGTCCGGTGCCGGGCGTGCTCGAGCGCTACGTCGCACAGATGCCCGAGCTGCACAGCCCCGACGTGCCGCTGCACCACATCGAGCGGCTCGACCCGCTGCTCGACAGCGCCGACATGGCGCCCTCCGACTGGGTCCGCATCGCCCAGGCGATCGTCGAGCGCGATCACGAGTTCGACGGCTTCGTGATCCTGCACGGCACCGACACGATGGTCTACACGGCGTCGGCGCTGAGCTTCCTGCTCACGGGCCTGCGCAAGCCGGTCGTGATGACCGGATCGCAGCTCAGCCTCGAGCACGTGCGCAGCGACGGCCGCGAGCACATCATCACCTCGCTCATCATCGCCGGCACGCTGCCGATCCCCGAGGTGTGCATCTACTTCGCGTCGCGGCTCCTGCGGGGCAATCGTGCGCAGAAGATCCACAACAACGACTTCGTCGCGTTCGGCACCGGCAACCTCGAGCCGCTCGCGAACGTGGGCGTCGGCATCTACGTCAACGAGCACCTCGTCCGGCCCCCGGGCGCCGGCCTGCCCGACAAGGTCGAGCTCGTGCGCGAGCCCAGCGTCGCGACGTTGCGCGTGTTCCCCGGCATCTCGCGCGCGGTGCTCGAGAGCCTGCTCGGGCCGCGCGTCGAGGGGCTCGTGCTCGAGAGCTACGGCGCCGGCACCGTACCGACGGGCGACCCGGATCTGCTCGAGCCGCTGCAGGCCGCGACGCATCGTACGCCGCCCGTCATCGTGGTGAACTGCTCGCAGTGCCACGGCGGCATCGTCCGCCAGGACGCGTACGCGGGCGGACGCCTGCTGACCGCCGCGGGCGTGATCTCCGGGCACGAGATGACGCCGGAGAGCGCGCTGACGAAGCTGTACTGCCTGCTCGCGATGGGCCTGCCGCACGAAGAGGTGCGTCGCCGCATGGGCGCCGATCTCGCGGGCGAGCTCGATCCGCGCGCGCACGAGCGTACGATGGAGGACGAGTGAACGTGCGCCCCGCCCTTTTCGCCGTGTTGCTGCTCGCCGCGTGTGGCGACGGCGCTGCATCGACGCCGGCCGAGCCACCGGCAAAGGCGGCGGAGGCCTCGGGCACCCCAGCGGGGGCCAAGGTCGGCTACGACCTGCGGCGGCTGCGACCGCGCAACGAGGAGCAGCTCGCCGACATGTTCGAGCGCCTGCGGGCGCAGGCGGTGAAGGACGGCAAGCTCGCGGTCGTGCTGTTCTCGGCCGACTGGTGCGAGCCGTGTCGCGCGCTCGACCTGGAGCTCGGCAACACCGCGGATGCCGCGGCGATCGGCCACGCGCGCATCTTCGAGCTCAAGGAAGAGGACTGGGAAGCCGCGACGCGGATGGACGAATTCTCCAAGCTGCGCCAGCGCTGGGACCAGCGTGCGGACTCGTATCCGCTGTTCATCGCGCTCGACGAGCGCGGGCAGAAGATCGAAGAGATGCGCGAGGCGATCGATCGGCTCGGCCGCGAGGGCGTCGAGCCCACCGTGCCCAACTGGCTGCGCGGTCTGTCGCGGTGATACGCTCGGCCTCGTGAACGAGTCGCGCCTGGATACGCCGCTGGATTCGCGGCCGCCCGATGCCGACTCGGACATCGACGACTCGTTCCTGCTCGGCGTCGCGGCGGCGCCCTCCGTCGATCCGGAGCACCACAGCGTGCTCATGCCCGGCGCGCACGTCGTCGGCAAGTACCGCATCGAGGAACGCATCGGCCAGGGCGGCATGGGCACCGTCTATCGCGCGGTCGACACGCGACTGCAGCGGCCCGTCGCGATCAAGATCCACCACGGGCTCTCCACGCGGGTCGAGCGATTGCGCCGCGAGGCCCGGATGCTCGCGCGGCTCTCCCATCCCAACGTCGTCACCGTGCTCGAGGTCGGCACGCACGAGGGGATGCTCTTCGTCGCGATGGAGTACGTCGACGGCGGCAATGCGCGCACGTGGCTGCGCGCGCAGGCGCGGCAGTGGCCGGAGATCGTCGAGCTCTATCGCCAGGCCGGGCGCGGGCTCGCGGCTGCGCACGCGCTCGGCATCGTGCACCGCGACTTCAAGCCCGACAACGTGTTGGTCGGGGCCGACGGCCGTGCCCGCGTGGCCGACTTCGGGCTCGCCGGCGCCGCGATCGATTCCGAGGTGCTCGCCGAGCAGACGCTCGAGGCCAGGATCCGCTCGCTCGCGATCGAGACCGGCGAGGAGACGCCGTTCACCACCGAGGTCGGCGTCCTGGTCGGCACGCCGGCCTACGTGGCCCCCGAGCAGATCGCGTCGAGCCGCGTCGACGCGCGCGCCGATCAGTTCGGCTTCTGTGCCGCGCTGTTCGAGGCGCTGTACGGCAGCCTGCCGTTCCCGGGCAAGAGCGCGCAGCAGATCGTCGCCCGCATCGCGAACGGTGCGCTGGCGCTGCCGCGCGATCGCACGCGCGCGCCCGCGTGGGTGCTCGCCGTGCTCGAGCGGGGCCTCGCGGCCGAGCCGAGCGAGCGCTTCGCCGACATGGACGCGCTGCTCGCTGCGCTGGCCGGACCGCCGCGGTCGCGCCGGTGGGTGCCGGTCGTCGCGCTGGGCGGCGTGCTGGCGGTGGCGGGCGTCGCGTTCGCACGCGAGAGCGCACCGGTGAGCGGCTGCGTCGGCGAGCCGGCGAGCACGAACTGGTCGGAGCGACAGCGCGAGCTGGGCGAGCGCGTCGCCGCGATGGACGACGAGGCGACCAGCGAGGCCTGGCGTCATCTCGAGCCGCGGCTGCGTGCGCACGCGGACAGCTGGAGCAGCGTGCACGATGCCGTGTGCGAAGCGGCCGCGACCGACGAGGCCGAGGCCGACGTGCGTCGACGCGATCGCGAGCTCGCCTGCCTCGACGACGGGGTCATCGCGTTCGGCTCGTTGCTCGGCGAGCTCGGAACCCCCGACCTCGTCGCGCTCACGCATGCGGCCGAGATCGCCGAGGGCCTGCCCGATCCGACGCGGTGCATCGGTGCGGTGCCGAGCGCCGTCACGGAGCCGCCGCCCGCAATCGCAGCCGAGGTCGAGGGCGTGCGCACGGTGCTCGCGACGGCGATCACTCGCATGAACCTCGGACGCGCGTGGGAGGCCGTCGCGCTCACCGAGGTCGTGGTCGCGCGGGCGCACCAGCTCGGCCATGCGCCGCTCGTCGTCGACGCGCTCGTCGCTCGCGCGCGCGCGCGCGCGACCGTGGGTCGGCGCCCCGAGGCGCTCGACGACGCGCGCGCGGCATACGAGGAAGCCCTGCGCGCCAACTACGAGCTTGGGATGGGCGAGTCGGCCGAGCTGCTCGCGCACATCGCATTCGCCGGCCACGAGCTCGACGAATCGCTGCGCTGGAACAACGAGGCGCGCCTGCACCTCGAGGGATCCTCGGAAGACGCCAAGCGCTTCGTGGTGGTGGTGTGTCGCGAAGCGGAGATCCGTGCGCTGCGTCGCGAAGATGCCGCGGCCGACCAGCTCGTCGCCGAGGCCGAGGCCTACGCGCGCGACGCCCAGCTCGGCGACGACGCGCTCGCGGAGATCGAGCTCGCGCGCGGGACCGTCACGCAGGCCCGCGAGGACTACGGAGCCGCGGTCGCGCACCTCCACGAGGCGCGTCGGCTGTTCGAGCGCTCGTTCGGCGCATGGAGCCCGCACGTCGGGTCGGCGTGGGCCGAGCTGGGGGTCACGTACCACCTCGCCGGCAACTACGTGGAGGCGCGCAACGCCAACGAGCGTGCGCTCGAGCTGTTCCAGCGCCTCGCCGACACTCCGCCGTACTTCGTCGTCGGGCTCATGCTCGGCATCGCGTCGGCCAACGACATGCTGGGTGACGGCGAGGACGCGCTGCGTCGGCTCGAGCAGGCCGCCGAGCTCGGGCATGTCGCGGGCCTCGACGACGAGCGCTTCAGGTCCTCCGTCGCGGAGAGCCGTGGCGTGATCCTGGTCGGGCTCGGGCGCGGGGAAGAGGCGCTCGCGGCCCTGGAAGAGTCGCTGAAGCTGGCGCAGCAGCTGTACGGACACGAATCGCCCGAGCTCCGCCGAGTGCTCGCCAACCTCTCGCTCGCAGCGCGCGAGGCCGGGCGTCCGGAGCTCGCCGAGCAATATCTGCAGCGCGCGCTGCAGATCTCGAGCGCGCTCGGGCACGCCGACGAGGACTCCGCGAGTCTGCTGCACTCGTACGGATTCCTGCTGCTCGAGCGCAAGCAGCTCGATGCCGCCGCGGCGCAGTTCGAGCGCGCGGGCAACCTCATCGAGGAGCTGTTCGGCATCGACTCGAGCGAGATGGGCTGGGTCGAGCTCGGTCGCGGGCGCATCGCGCTCGCGCGGGGCAACTTCCCGCTCGCACGCCTGTCGCTCGAGCGGGCGGAGGCGCTGTGGTCGGGCGACGCGATCCCGCCGGAGGATCGCGGCGAGGTGCAGCGGGATCTCGCGGTGGCGCTGTGGGAGACGGGCGAGCGCGCGAGGGCGCTCGCGCTCGCGCAAGCGGCCGCGGAGGTGCGACCCGACGACCCGAAGCTGACGGCTTGGCTCGCGGCCCATCCCGCGAAGTGAGCCTGCAGCCTCGCTCGCGCCCGCACGTGGGCGAGCGCGCTGGCCCCGGTGCTACGCTCGTGGCGGTGCCGGAGTCGAGGCTCGACACTGTCGCTGGCGCGCGGGAGCCCGAGTCCGATCGCGATCGTGCGGCGTCGTCACGCCCGCTCGACGCCGACTCGGACATCGACGACTCGTTCCTGCTCGGCATCGCAGCGGCGCCGCCGATCGAGCTCCAGCAGCAGGCGTTGCTCGTGCCCGGGACGCACGTGGTGGGCAAGTACCGCATCGAGTCGCGCATCGGCCAGGGCGGCATGGGCACCGTCTATCGCGCCACCGACACGCGCCTGCAGCGACCCGTCGCGATCAAGATCCACCACGGGCTGTCCACGCGGGTGGAGCGACTGCGTCGAGAGGCGCGGCTGCTCGCACGGCTCTCGCATCCCAACGTGGTCACCGTGCTCGAGGTCGGCACCCACGCGGGCATGTTGTTCGTAGCGATGGAGTACGTGGACGGTGGCAATGCGCGGAGCTGGCGGGCAGCTCGGCCCCGACACTGGCGCGAGATCGTCGAGCTCTATCGCCAGGCCGGGCGCGGGCTCGCGGCCGCGCACGCGCTCGGCATCGTGCACCGCGACTTCAAGCCCGACAACGTCCTCGTCGGCGTGGACGGACGCGCGCGCGTGGCCGACTTCGGGCTGGCCGGGCCCGCGATCGATGCGCAGGCGAGCGCGGAGCAGACGCTCGAGGCCAAGATCCGTTCGCTCGCGATCGAGACCGAGGGGCATGCGGCGGACTTCGCGACCGAGGCCGGGGTCATCGTCGGCACGCCGGCCTACGTCGCGCCCGAACAGATCCTGTCGAGTCGAGTGGACGCGCGCGCCGATCAGTTCGGCTTCTGTGCCGCGCTGTTCGAGGCGCTGTACGGCAGCCTGCCGTTCCCCGGCGAGAGCGCGAAGCAGATCATCGCGCGCATCGCCGGCGACCAGCCGGTCTCGCCCCGCGATCTCGGCGACACACCGCCCTGGTTGCTCGAAGTGCTCGAGCGCGGGATGGCGCACGAGCCCGTCGATCGCTTCGCCGACATGAACGCGTTGCTGGCTGCGCTCGCGGGGCCGCCACGCGCACGCCGCTGGACCCGCGCACTCGCACTCGGCGGCGTGCTGGCGCTCGCGGGCGCCGCGTTCTCGCGCGCCCAGCCGACCCCGACGGCCTGCGCCGACGAGCCCGAGGGTGCGCGCTGGTCCGACCGCGGCCGCCAGCTGGGCGAGCGGGTCGCGGCGCTCGGCGATCCCGCGACGACCGAGGCCTGGACGCACCTCGAGCCGCGCCTGCGTGCGCACGCCGAGGCGTGGAGCAGCGTGCACACGGCGGTCTGCGAGGCCGCGGCGACCGACGAGGACGAAGCGGACGTCCGTCGTCGCGAGCGCGAGCTCGCCTGTCTCGCCGACGCGGCCTCCCCGATGGACGCGCTGCTCGCCGAGCTCGCCGAGCCTGCGCTCGAACGGCTCGCGCGTGCGACCGAGGTGGCCGAGCGCCTGCCGGATCCCACGCGCTGCATCGGTGCGATGCCGAGCCGCAAGCCCGCACCGCCGCCCGAGCTCGCCGCCGACGTCGACGCGCTGCGCCCCGTGCTCGAGCAGGCGCGCACGCAGCTCAACCTCGGGCAGACACATCAGGCGCTCGCGTTGTCCGACATCGTGGTCGCGCGCGCGCACGAGCTCGGGTTCGCACCACTCGTCGTCGATGCCCGCATCATCCGGGCCTCCGCGCGCATGAACGCCGGAGCGCTCGATGCGGGCCGAGAGGACGCGCACGCAGCATTCGAGGAGGCGCAGCGCGCGGAGTACCAGCACGGCATGGGGCTCGCCGCGGATCTACTCGCACACGTCGCGTTCACCGGGCTCGACTTCGCCGAGGCGCTGCGCTGGAACGACGAGGCCCGACGGACCATCAAGCGGCTGCCGGACGAGGTCGACCTGTTCTTGAAGCTGCTCGTGCGCGAAGCCGCGATCCATGTGAGGCGGGGCGAGGTCGCGGCCGCGCAGACGCTGGTCGACGAGGCCGAGGCGTATGCGCGGCAGGCCCGGCTGGGTGACGAGCTCGTGGCCACGGTCGAGCTCGGTCGCGGGGGGCTCGCGGAGGCGCGCGGCGACTACGGCAGCGCGGTGGACCACTACGAGCGCGCGCGTGGGCTGCTCACGGCGTCGCTGGGCGCATGGAGTCCGCGCGTGGCGGCGGCATGGTCCACGCTCGGCACCTTGTATCTCCTGGCCGACAACTACGTGGAGGCGAAGCGCGCCTACGAGCGTGCGCTCGAGATCCTGACGCGCACCGACGACTCGCCGTATCTCATGTTGCGACTCCTGCACGGAATCGCGGCGGCCGACGACATGCTCGGCGACGGCGAGGCTGCGCTGCGTCGGCTCGACGCTGCGCGCGAGCTCTTCGAGCGCTCGGGCGCGGACGACGTGCACTACGCGCTGATGATCGCGGAGAGCCGCGGCGTCGTGCTCATCGGGCTCGGGCGCGGCGAAGAGGCGCTGGCCTCGCTCGAACCGGCGCTGACGCTCGCCGAGCGGATCTACGGCGACGCGCATGCCGAGCTGCGCTCCACGCTCGCCAGTCTCGCGCTCGCGGCGCGCGAGGCCGGGCGCTCCGAGCTCGCCGAGCAGTACTTGCAACGCGCGCTGCGGATCTCGAGCTCGCTCGATCGCGAGGACGAGCAGGCCGCGAGCTTGCTGCACTCGTACGGATTCCTGCTGCTCGAGCGCGAGCAACTCGACGCCGCCGCCGCGCAGTTCGAGCGCGCCGGCAACCTGATCGAGCAGCTGTCCGGGCTCGACTCGGCCGACATGGGTTGGGTCGAGCTCGGACGCGGGCGCATCGCGATCGCGCGGGGCGACTTCCCGCTCGCGCGGCTGTCGCTCGAGCGCGCGGACGCGCTGTGGTCGGGCGACGAGATCCCGCCCGAGGATCGCGCCGACATGCAGGCGGATCTCGCGGTGGCGCTGTGGGAGACCGGCGAACGCGCGCGGGCCGTCGCGATTGCGCGGGCAGCGGCCGAGGTGCGGCCGGACGACCCGAAGCTGCGCGCTTGGCTCGCGGCACATCCGGCGAAATAGCGTCGGAATCTTCCCCAAGGCCCGCACGTGGGCTAAGCACCATGGAGCCCATGCGTCCGCTCGTCGCCTGCCTGACGATCCCGCTTCTCCTCGCCGCCTGCGACAACAAGGGCGAAGCGCGAGCGACGGGGCGTGGCGAAGGACAAAGGCGCATCGAGGCTCCGAGCGCACCGGCAGGGCAGGTGCCCGGCGAGGTGTTGGCGAAGGCGGCCGAGCCCGGCGCGGCCGCGCCCACGCCACCGCCGACCGAGCCCGGCGAGGATCGGCCCGACGAAGCGCCGGCCGTCGAAGAGACCGCACCGCCCGAGGCGCCCGCCGACTACGGCGTGGTCAAGCCGAGCGATCCGCCGCCCGATGCGAGCACGCTGACCGTGCACGCGCTGGCGGGCTACGAGGTGGTCGCGATCCACGACAAGCCCGATCCCGAGTCCGCGCGGCTCGGCTACCTGCGCATCGGCACGCGCCTCATGGTGACGCCGAAGGTCGCGGGCACCGGCTGTCCCAAGGGCTGGCATCAGCTCCCGCAGGGCGGCTACGCGTGCGTGAACAAGGGCCTCGTCGTCGATGCGAGCCGCGAGCCGTTCATGCAGCATCCGCCGCCGGCACCGCGGCTCGACGAGCCGCTGCCGTACGACTACGCCTACGTGAAGCGCTGGAACGCGCCGATGTGGTGGCGCGTGCCGACGCCGCCCGAGGTCGCGGCGGCCGAGGAGCTGCGGGCCGAGCGTGAGGCGCAGCGATTGGCCGCCGAGGCGGCTGCGAAGGGCATCGTCGCGCCGAAGAAGGCGGACGAGCCGGCCGCGAGCGACGGTGCTGCGGGCGAGAAGCCGGCGGGCGAGAAGCCGGCGGGCGAAAAGGACCCGGGCGATCTGTCGGCGCTGCCGTCGGTCGACGATCCACCGCCCGCGGAGATCGTGCGCGACGAGAAGATCTCGCAGGCGGCCGCGCCGAAGGTCGAGCCGAAGGAGACGATCCCGATCTCGCGGCTGCCGCTCAAGCCCGAGAAGTCGTGGCTCGAGCGCGGCTTCTACATCTCGGTGGGCGAGAAGCTCGCCGAAGAAGGTCGCACGTGGTGGCGCACCGCTCGCGGTGGCTTCGTCGACGTCGCGGCCGCGTACAAGTACGGCGCGAAGGACTTCGAGGGGGTGCAGCTCGCCGAGGACGCGACGTTCCCGTTCGGCTTCGTCATGTCCGACACGACGAAGATCCTCGAGCTCACGCCCGAGGGCAAGCTCAAGGTCGTCGGCACGCTCGAGAAGAAGACGTTCGTCGATCTCGGCGAGGAGACCGAGGTCGCGGGCAAGACGTACATGATGACCGAGGACGGCAAGCTGCTGAAGAAGGCCGATCTGCGCCTCGCGGATCCGCAGCCGCTGCCGAAGGGCATCCAGGAGTGGGAGCGCTGGATCGACGTCAGCCTCGACAAGCAGATGCTGGTGGCCTACGAGGGCGAGCGTCCGGTGTTCGTGTCGCTCGTGTCCACGGGCAAGAAGGGCACTGCGGAGGAATCGTTCGAGACGCCGGAAGGGCGCTGGCGGATCCGCAGCAAGCACATCTCCACGACGATGGACGGCAACACCGCGTCCGACGGCAACTACTCGATCCAGGACGTGCCGTGGACCATGTTCTTCGAGGGCAGCTTCGCGCTGCACGGCGCGTTCTGGCACCAGGGCTTCGGCCGCGTGCGCAGCCACGGCTGCGTGAACCTCGGACCGTCGGCGGCGCGCTGGCTGTTCTTCTGGACCACCCCGTTTCTGCCCGAGGGCTGGCACGGCGTGCACGCGCACGCGGGCAGCCCCGGCACCACGGTGATCGTGCGGCGATAGCCCCGTGAAGCTGCTGCCCGACGCCCACATCACGCATCACGGCGGCTCCTTCGAGCTGCGCTCGCCGTTGGCGAGCGATGCGGCGGTGATGCTCACGTTCCTGCGGCAGCTCCTGCACGAGTCCTCCGAGCAGCTCAACTCGCCGTCGGGCGGCTACGACGACGTCGACGTCGCGACGCAGGCCGCGACGCTCGAGCGCATGCTGGCGAGCGAGCGCGCGTTCTACCTGTCCGCGTTCGACGGGCAGAGCATGGTCGGCAACTTGGTGTTCGCGCCGGTCGAGGTCGCGGTGTCGCTGCACTGCGGGCAGCTCGGCATGGGCGTGCTCGCCAGCCATCAGGGCCGCGGCGTCGCCTCGGCGCTGCTGTCACGATGCATCGAAGAGGCGGGGTTGCTGGGGATCTGGAACATCCGCTTCACCGTGCGCACGTACAACCAGCGCGCGATCACGCTGTACGAGCGCCATGGTTTCCGGCGGGTGGGACGGCTCGAGCGCGTGGCACGAATCGGCGACGCCTACGTCGACGAGTTCCTGTACCAGGGCGTCTTCGCAGAGCCGTAGTCGAGAAGGCCTAGCAGGGTGCGGAAGAACGCGAAGCGTTCTTCCGGACACCCTGCTCCGTGCCCGTGCCCGTGCCCGTGCCCGTGCCCGTGCCCGCCCGTGCCCGATCACTCGCAGA
>CAZFKC010000040.1:0-83118 GCA_964519175.1 uncultured Nannocystaceae bacterium | reverse complement strand
CAAGCTAGCTCCCCGATAACCCCAGCGCACGTAGTAACTGGAGGTTACCAGTCGATCGTGATATCCCCGTGGTAACCCGGATATCCTGCCGGTAACTCGAATCGCCATGGCACTGCGCGTACGCAAGAGCAAGGTCGCTGCGCCCCCGCCCGCGTGTCCGCTCACCGCGTGCATGAAGCTGCTCGGGGGCGCGTGGACGCCGAACCTCATCTGGTACCTGCGGGGTGGTCCGCGGCGCTTCGGCGAGCTGCGCACCGACATCCCCAAGATCTCCGCGAAGGTGCTGAGCTCGCGGCTGCGCGCGCTCACCGACAAGGGCGTGCTCGATCGCAACGTCGTGCCCACGACGCCGCCGTCGGTGGAGTACTCGCTCACTCCGCTCGGCGAGCAGCTGCTCCCGGTGATCGACGCGATCGTCGAGGTGGGCTCGCGGCTCAAGGACAGCCACGCGCCCGCGCGCGGGCCCACGCGACGCGCCGGCCGGGCGGCGTAGCGATCACCCGCCGAGGCCGGCGAGCTCGCGCAGCTTCCGCGCGAGCTCGGCGGTGCCCGCGGTGCTCTTCGGGATCACGAGCACCGTGTCGTCGCCGGCCAGCGTGCCGAGGATCCCGCTGACGCCCGCGGCATCGAGCTCGAGCCCGACCGCCTGCGCTCGCCCCACACGCGTGCGCACCACGACCATCGTCTCGTTGTGCTCGACGCCCGTCACCATCTCGGCCGGGAATCCGCCCGAGGTGCGCGACCGCAGGTGATAGACCTGCTCGCCGTCGTCGCGCTGCATCCGCTGCGCACCGAGCAGCTTGAGGTCGCGCGAGATCGTGCTCTGCGTCGCTCTGTGCCCGCGCTCGGCCAGCATGCGACACAGCTCGCCCTGCGTGCTGGCCTCGCCCATCACGAGCAGCTTGCGCAGCGCGGCTCTGCGGGCTTTCGAAGACTCCACGGGCGCGACTCGGCTCAGGGCAGCGCTTGGCGCGTGACGAGCGTGCCCACGCCCTGGTCGGTGAACAGCTCGCCGACCACCGCGTGCGGCATGCGGGCATCGAGGATGTGCAGCGCCGGCACGCCGCGCGTCGCCGCGTGGCGCGAGAGCACCAGGAGATCCGGGTCGGACTCGTCGAAGCGCCCGCGATCGAGGCCGGCGAGCAGCGTCTCGGGCGAGAGCCGCTGCACGAAGCCGTGGCTGTCGCGCAGGCCCTGCTCGGGCCCCAGCGCGACCAGCTTGTGGATGCCGAGCTTGAGCGCGAGCTCGACGATCGCATCGGGCGCAGACGCCTCGCGCACGAGCACGCACAGGTGCCCGCGGTCGAGCAGCGTGCCGATCGCGAGTGGATCGGGGGCGACCATCGCCGCGAAGTGCCCGCGCTGTCGCGTGTGCTCCTCGATGAGCTGCGCCGCCTCGGCATCCGGCACCACGACGAGCGGCTTGAGCCCCGCGTCGAGGCACAGCTCCATGTCCTGCGCGAGCCCGATGATGCTCTCGCCGCGCCCGCGCGCCGCCGGCTGCAGGTACACCATCAGCTTGAGCCCCGCGAAGCGGCGCACATAGGCGAGCCCTTCGACCAGCAGCTGCTGCTTGAGCCGCGGCGAGTAGGCGGACAGGGTCAGGTTGCGCGAGATCTTGCCGCCGGGTCCGACCTCGATGCCGGTGATCTCGTCGGCGTTGATGCGCACGTAGTCGTAGGTGAGATCGCAGCCCCACGCCGTGTAGCTGGCGTCGCCGATGCCGAGATCGACCGTCCAGCGCACCTCGGCCTCGCGCAGCCGTCGCTTGAGATCGGGCGGCCGCACGTCGGCGCGCGGCGCCGAGCCGTCGTGCAGCACATGGCCCTGCACGGCGATGCGCAGCTTCTCGGGTTTCAGCGCGATGCCGTGCTCGAGCGCGGCCTGACCCGTCGCCATCGCGACGCGACCCCACTGCGCCTGCCCGCAGAAGACGCTGCACTTCACGAGGCTGCTCTTCGCGATCGTGCGCGCGACCGCCCGCGCCGAGGCCACGTCGGGCGCGCCGGTGACCTCGACCTCGAGCAGGCGCGTCGCGCCCTCGCCGTCGCGCGCGACCTGCTTGGCCAGCTCGCGCAGCACCTCGTGCAGCGCCTTGCCGAACGCGGCCACGCGCGCCTCGTCCTCGACCGCGATCTCGCTGGCGCCGTTGGCCAGCACGAGCACCATGTCGTTCGTCGAGGTGTCGCCGTCGACGGTGATCGCGTTGAAGGTGGTGCCGATCGCGTCGCGCAGCAGTCGCTGCAGCAGCGCCGGCGCGACCGCAGCGTCGGTGCACACGAAGCCGAGCGTGGTCGCCATGTTCGGGTGGATCATCCCCGAGCCCTTCGCGACGCCGAAGATCCGCACCGGTTGCTCGTCACCGGGGAGCACCACCTCGACGTGGGCGAGCTTCGTGATGATGTCGGTGGTGAGGATCGCCTCTGCGAACGGGCGCGGATCGGCGGCCTGGTTGGCCACCAGCGGATCGAGCGCGTCGACCACCAGATCGACGGGCAGCGGCGTGCCGATCACGCCCGTCGACGCGGTGAGCACGTGCTCCGGCTTCGCACCGAGCAGCTTCGCGAGCTCGGCGGCCATGATCTCGTTGTTCTTCACGCCGTGCGTGCCGGTCATCGCGTTGGCGTTGCCGCTGTTCACGATCACCGCGGTCGCGTGGGCGTTGGGCACGAGCCCCGCGTTGCGATCGCAGCACGCGGCGCGCACCGGGTTCTGCGTGAACACACCGGCCACCACCGCGGGCGGCGTGGAGAGCAGGAGCGCGAGGTCGGAGCGCCCCGGCTTGATGCCGCAGCGCACCGCGGAGAAGCCGAAGCCGCGCGGCAGCGCAGTGCCCGGCGTCCACTCCGTGTGCACGGTGTCGTTCTCTTGGGTCTTCGCGTCTTCCATCGGCGTCATCGAAGGGTAGGGGATCCGAGCGCTCCGCGATTGGAGCTGGGTCACGCGAGCGCGCGCGTCATTCCGGGCACGCCGGCGGGCGCGTGCGAAAGTGGTGCGGGCAGACCGAGCGCTGCGGGCAGCCCGAGCCACAGGTTGAGGGTGTGCAGCGCCTGGCTCGCCGCGCCGCGCATGAGGTTGTCGATCGCCGCGAACACGGGCACGAGCCCGCCCTTCGCGTGCGGCCCGACCGCGAGCACGGCCTGGTGCGTGCCCACCACGTGGCGAACGCCGAGCCCGAGCCCGGGCTCGTCGAGCACGGTGACCCAGGGCTGCTCGGCATAGGCGCGCACGAGCGTCTGGCGCAGCACGTCCGGCGCGTGCTCGCTGCGCACGAACGCGGTCACGAGCAGGCCACGGACGATCGGCAGGAGCTGCGTCACGAACGCGACCTCGACACCGAGGTGATGCTCGAGCTCGGCGATGTGCTTGTGCGTGCCGACCTTGTAGGGAAAGCAGTTGTCGTGCAGCTCGCTGAAGTGCAGATCCTCGCGCAGCGCCTTGCCGGCGCCGGAGGTCCCGCTCGCGCCGACGACTGCGATCGGTCCCGGCGCGACGAGGCCCGCACGCACGAGCGGCAGCGTCGCGAGCAGCGTCGCCGTCGGGTAGCAGCCGGGACTCGACACCACGGTCGCACCTTGGGGCGGCGCGCCGAACAGCTCGGGCAGCCCGTAATGGATCGCGGCCGTGGTGCGCTGCGCGCTGGAGAGATCGAGCACGCGCACCCCGGCCTCGCGCAGCACCGCGGTCCACGCGAGCGCCGCGTCGTCGGGCAACGCGAGCACCGCCGCCTCGGTGTCGCGCGCGATCCCCCAGCTGCGATCGCTCGGGTCGCGCGCGTCGACGACGATGGGCCGCATGCTGGGATGATGCATGAGCAGTGCATGCATCACCTGGCCGGCGTAGCCGGTCGCCCCGAACAGCGCGATGGGAATTTTTGGCTCGGACATCGCCGTCCGCCGGGGATATCGCGGCTGGGCCCCTCCGGCAAGCCGCCGTCGCGCAATCCCGCATCCATGCATGACGAGTGCATGTGCATGCGATGGCGATCGGCGCTCACGCGCGCTTGACAGCGGTTGCCGCCAGTGTAGTCTCCGCGTCCTCCGAGCAGCTCGCGGGAGTAGCTCAGTTGGTAGAGCGCAACCTTGCCAAGGTTGAGGTCGCGGGTTCGAATCCCGTCTCCCGCTCCCCCCGATGATGTTCGGGGGGTGGCCCGAGGGCAGCGTTTGCGGCACGTTGGCATCCGTGCCTGCCGCTTCTCCGCTGCACCGGCGACGACGCCGCCAGCCGCTCGCGTTCGCCCTCGCTGCTTGCCTGTCGCTCGCGTGCGTCAAGACCGACGACGCCGAGCAGACGCCGGCCATCCGCATCGACGCCGAGCGCTTCCGCATCGATCGCAACGACGACGACTACACCAAGGGCGGCACGGCGCCGCTCGTGACGATCGTCGTGTTCACCGACTTCGCGTGCCCACCGTGCGCGCGCAGCTGGACCGTGTTCGATCACCTGCTCGAGGACTACGGCGACGACCTGCAGATCGTCTTCCGCTCGTACACGGTGCCCGGCTTCGGCCGCGGTGAGCAGGCCGCCGAGGCCGCCTACGCCGCGGGTGCGCAAGGCAAGTTCTGGGAGATGCACGCGCGCCTGTTCGCGCAGGGCGGCGACTTCGATCGCCCCACGCTGCGCGCCCACGCCGAGGAGCTCGGGCTCGACGTGCCGCGCTTCCTCGACGAGCTCGATACCGGCGCACACGCGGCGCGTCGCATCCGTGACCGTCGCGCCGCCACCACGCTCGGCATCACCGGCTTGCCGGCGATGTTCGTCAACGGGCTCTACCTCGCGGGCTTCGTCGAGGAGTCGACGATGCACGGCATCGTCGACGAAGAGCTCAAGCGCGCACGCGCGCTCGTCGACGACGGCGTGCCGCGGGCCGAGCTCTACGCCACCATGATGGCGAGCGCGGCGACGAAGCGCGTGGCCGAGCCGGCGGCCGACGACCTGCGCAAGCAGCTCGCCGACAAGCAGGCCGACGCCGCGCCGCCGAAGAAGTTGGTCGAGCCGAACGGCGAGTCGCGCTACCGCATCGAGCCCGGCACTGCGCCGGTGCGCGGGCCCGCCGACGCGCCGGTGGTGATCGTCGCGTTCGTCGACTTCCAGTGCCCGTTCTGCAAGCGCGCGTGGAAAGAGGAGCTGCAGCCGCTGCTCGCCCGGCACGAGGGCGACGTCGCGCTCGCGGTGCGCGAGCTGCCGCTGCCGATCCACAACGCGGCCGTGGGCGCAGCGAAGGCCGCGATCGCGGCGGGCAAGCAGGGCAAGTTCTGGGAGATGCACGATCGGCTGATCGCCCACGAGGGCTCGCTCGGTCGCAACGACTTCGTCGGGTGGGTGCGCGAGCTCGGGCTCGACGAGGCCGAGTTCCTGCGCGTGCTCGACGACCCCGCCACCGCGGCGGAGGTCGATGCCGACGTGCGGCTGTCGAACCTCGTGGGCGTCGACGGTACGCCGGGGTTCTTCGTCAACGGCCGCTACATCGGTGGCTACCTGCCCGGTCAGCTCGACGGCCTCGTCACCGAGGAGCTCGAGCGTGCGAACGAGCTGATCGCGAAGGGCACCCCGCGTCGCGAGGTGTTCGCGCGCACGATGGCCGAGGCGATCCCCGAGTCGGAGTTCCCCAACAAATGAAGCCACGCACGCTCCTCGCCCTCGCGCTCGCGCTGGGCGCCTGCAAAGCCGACGTCCCCAAGGATCGCGAGTTCGCGGCGCTGCCCGGCCCCGCCGACGTCGACGACAAGCTCGACGCGATGATCGAAGGCGAGCGCGTGGCGGTCGTGCTCGAGCCCGGCGACGCGATCGACGGCGCGGCCGAGCCGCTCGTGACGATCGTGGAGTACAGCGACTTCCAGTGCCCGTACTGCGGACAGTTCGCACAGACGCTGCACGAGCTCGTCACCACCTACCCCGAGGACGTGCGCGTGGTGTTCCGGCAGTTCCCGCTGCCGATGCACCCCGACGCCGAGCTCGGCGCACGTGCGGCGCTGGCCGCCGGCGATCAGGGCCGCTTCTGGGCGATGCACGACCGGCTGTTCGAGCACCGCTCGAACATGAAGCGCGAGGACGTCGAGGCCCACGCGAGCTCGATCGGGCTCGACATGGCGAAGTTCAAGGCGGCGCTCGACGATCCGGCGCTCGCCGAGCGCGTCGCGGCCCACAAGCGCGGCGGCATGGCGCTCGGCGTTCGCGGCACTCCGAGCTGGTTCGCGAACGGGCGCTACGTGTCGGGCGCGCTGAAGCCCGAGGCGCTCGCGGAGCTGATCGAGCGCGAGCGCGAGCTCGGGCGCAGCCTCGTCGCGGCCGGCAGCACGCGTGCCGAGGTCTACGCCCGCATCATGCACGCCGCCGGCGCGAAGCCGAGCGGCGCAGCGAATAGAGCGCCGGCATCACCACCAGGGTGAGCAGGGTCGCCGAGACGAGCCCGCCGATCACGACGGTCGCGAGCGGGCGCTGCACCTCGGAGCCCGGCGCGGTCGAGAGCGCCATCGGCAGGAACCCCAGCGCGGCGACGAGCGCAGTGGTGAGCACGGGGCGCAGGCGTTGCTCGCAGGCGAGCATCACCGCTTCGGTGCGATCACGGCCCTCGCTCTCGAAGCGCCGCGCGACGCTCACGAGCACGAGGCCGTTCAGCACCGCGACACCGAAGAGCGCGATGAACCCGACGCCGGCGGAGATCGAGAACGGAATCTGCCGCAGCGAGAGCGCCAGCACCCCGCCGAGCGTCGCGAACGGTACGCCGCTCGCGATCACGAGTGCGGGCCCGATCTCACCGAAGGCCATCCACAGCAGGATCAGGATCGCGGCGAGCACGATCGGGACGAGCAACGAGAGCCGTGCGCGGGCCTCGAGCCAGTGCCCGAACATGCCGCCGTACTCGATGCGGTAGCCGTCCGGGCGCGGGAGCTGGGCGACCGCGGCCTGGCAGTCCTCGACCACCGACACGAGGTCGCGCCCACGCACGTTGAGCTGCACGACGAGGCGCCGCGACTGCGCGTCGCGGTTCACCATCGAGGGACCTTCCACGATCGTGATGTCTGCGACGTCGCCGAGCGCGATCACGCGCCCCGAGGGCGTGCGCAGCGGCAGCGCGGCCACCGACTCGGGATCGCCGACGAACGAGTGCCGCGTCTTCACCACGATGTCGAAGCGCCGATCGCCCTCCAGCACGACTCCGCTGCCGTGACCCACGGCCAGGCTCTCCGCGACGAGGTTCACGTCGGCGACGCGGAGCTCGTTGCGCGCGAGCGCGCTGCGATCGGGGATGATGCGGAGGTAGCGGAGACCGGCGAGCTGCTCGATCTGCAGCCCGTCGACGCCGGGGATGCCGCGCACCGCTTCGCCGATCGTGGCCGCGATGCGCTGCAGCTCGCCGAAGTCCTGGCCGTACACGATGATGCCGACGTCGGAGCGGATGCCCGCGAGCGTCTCGTTCTGCCGCATCTGGATCGGCTGCGAGAGCCCGGCCGCCAGGTCGGGTACGACCTCCTCGGCGACCGCGGATATCTCGTCGCCGAGCGCCTCCTTCGTGAGGCCCGGCCGCCAGTCGGCGCGATCCTCGAGGCCGATGAACACGTCGGTCTGGTTCAGGCCCATCGCGTCGCTGGGGAGCTCGGGTGCCCCGATCTTGCTCACCACGTCGTGCACCTCCGGGATCTCCAGCAGCGCGCGTTGCAGACGATCCTGGGCCGCGAGCGACTGCGTGAGCCCGATGCCCGGCAGGCCGCGCGCCTCGATGAGCAGGTCGCCTTCGTCGAGCACGGGCACGAACTCCGCACCGAGTCGCCGTCCGAGCACGGTGCCGCCGACGAGCGCCGCCGTCGCGAGCACGATCACGACGAGCTTGCGGCGCAACACCAGCCCGAGCAGTGGTCGATACATGCGCGCGAGCACGCGCAAGACCAGCGTCTCGTGGTGCGGGCGCGGGCGGAGCACGAGGCTCGTCAGCACCGGCACCACGGTCAGCGAGAGCACGAAGGCACCCGCGAGCGCGAACAAGACCACGGCCGCCATGGGTTGGAACAGCTTGCCCTCGATCCCGCGCAGCGCGAGGATCGGCACGTAGACGATCGCGACGATCGCTTCGCCGAACACCGTCGCGCGGCGCACCTCGAGCGTCGCGGTGCGCACGATCTCGGTGCGCGCGGCGTCGTCCTGCGCGCCGCCCTGGGCGCGGGCCTCTGCGAGCCTGCGCGCGGCGTTCTCGACCACGATCACCGCCCCGTCGACGATGAGCCCGAAGTCGATCGCGCCGAGGCTCATCAAGTTGCCGGACATGCCGAGCGCGTCCATGCAGATGATCGCGAACGCCATCGACAGCGGGATCGTCAGCGCGACGACGAGCCCGGCCCGCAGATCGCCGAGCAGGAGCAGCAGCACGACCACGACCAGCAGCGCGCCTTCGCCGAGGTTCGTGGCGACGGTGACGATCGTGCGCTCGACCAGCCGGGCGCGGTCGTAGAACGGCTCGATGCGCGTGCCGTCCGGCAGGCTGTCGCGCAGCTCCGCGAGCTTGGCTTCGACCGCGGCGGTGACCGTGCGCGCGTTGGCCCCGATGGTCATCATCACGACCCCGACGACCACCTCGCCTTCGCCGTCCATCGACACCGCGCCGTGGCGCAGCGCGGCGCCGAACGTCACGTCGCCGACCATGCCCACCGTGATCGGTGCGCCCTGCGGCGTGGCGCCGAGCACGACCCGCGAGAGGTCGTCGAGCCCGGCGATGAGCCCGGTCGTGCCGATCACGACCACCTCGCCGTCGTGCTCGATGTAGCCGCCGCCGGCATTCGCGTTGCTGAGCTCGATCGCCTGGACGACCTGGCCGATGGTGAGGCCGAGCGCCTGCAGCTCGACCGGATCGATCGTGACCGTGTACTGGCGATCGAGCCCACCCATGCTGTTGAGCTCGACGACACCGGGCACACCGCGCAGCTGGGGGGCGATCTCCCAGTCGAGCAGCTCCTCGATCTGCATCGCGTCGAGCGAGTCGTTGCGCACGGTGAACTGGTAGATCTCGCCGAGCGCGGTGCTCACGGGGCCGAGCTCGGGCTCGCCGAAGCCGTCGCCGACGGCCGCGCGTGCGGCACTCATGCGCTCGCCCACGAGCTGGCGGGCGAACCAGATGTCGGTGTCGTCCTCGAAGACGACGGTGACGAGCGAGATGCCGTACTTCGACAGCGAGCGGATCTCGGTGACCTTGGGGATCCCCGACATCGAGCGCTCGACCGGGATGCTCACGTACTTCTCGATCTCGAGCGGCGAGAGTGCGGGTGCGGTGGTGATGATCTGCACCTGCACGTTCGTGACGTCGGGGACCGCGTCGATGGGCAGGTGCAGCGCCGCGCGCCCGCCGAGGCCGACGAGCAGCAGCGTCATCAGCAGCACCAGCGCGCGGCTGCGCAGCGACCAGGAGACGAGTGCGTCGAGGAAGCCCATCAGTGCCCGTGCTCCTCGGCGAACGAGCCGCGCAGGAGCGAGCTCTTCAGCGTGAACACGCCCGCGGTCACCACCTGCTCGCCTTCGCGGAGCCCGTGCACGATCTCGACACGGCCGGGCGACGACATCCCCACCAGCACCTTGTGCAGCTCGTAGTCCCCGTCGGGGTGGGCGACGAACACGTGGGTGTTGCCGTCGATCTCCGTCACGGCACTGCGCGGCACGACCAACACCAGGCCGGTGCCGGTATCCTCCTCGATCGCGACGCGGGCGCTGCCGAACAGGCCGAGCCGGAGGCGGTCGTCCGCGTTGTGCACGCGGATGCGCGCGACGATGGTGCGCGCGCTCTGGTCGACGGCGTAGCCCACCTGCTCGACGGTGCCGTCGAAGCCGACGCCCGGGTACGCGCCGAGCATCACCTCTGCGGTCGCACCGACGGCGAGCTTGCCGAGGTCGCGCTCGAACACGCGGGCATCGAAGTAGACCTCGTCGAGATCGGCGATCGTCGCGAGCACGCGGTCGGGCTGCACCGGATCACCTTCCGAGGCGGTGCGCTCGAGCACGACGCCCGCACGTGGGGCCAGCACCGCGAACTCGCCGCTGCCCTTGCCGCGCGCGGTGCCGAGCGCGGCGAGCTGCTGCGCGGCGCCCTGCGAGTCGGCCTCGAGCGCGGCGAGCTCGGCCCGCGCGGCGACCACGTCCTGGCGGGCCGCGAGCCGCTTGGTCTCGAGCGCAAGGAGCCGCTCGAGCTCGGCCTTCGCGGCGACGATGCGGGCGCCGAGCGAGCGCTTGTGTGCGCGCAGCTCCCCGAGGTCGGGGGCCCGGATCGACGCGAGCCGCTGACCGGCGCGCACGCGCTGGCCGGCCTTGAACTCCACCGATGCGATCGTGCCGGAGACGCGTGCGGGCACCCGCGCGATGCGATCGGGATCGGCCGCGATCTCGCCGACGATCTCCACCGTGCGCACGAGCTTCTCGCGGCGCGCCGGCGCGGACACGATGCCCGCCGCGGCCGCGACGTCGGGCGGCAGGCGCACGGTGCGGGGGAGCTCGCCATGGGCGGGCTCGTCGCGGTGCGCGTGGTCGCCCTCGTCGTGCGCAGCGTGATCCGCCTGGTCCGCCTGGTCCGGCGCCGAGGCGGTACCGCAGGCCGAGAGCGTCACGAGCACGAGCAGGGAAGATCGAGTCATCGCAGCACCTCCAGATCGCGGCCGCTCGCGTGGGCGAGCTCGACCGATGCGACCGCGAGCCCGTGCTCCGCGGCGATGCGGCCCTCGAGCAGCTCGAGCAACGTGCGCTGCGCGAGCATGGCATCGCGCAGATCGACGGTGCCGCCCGCGATGGCCTCCTTCAGCGAACCGAGCGTCTCGTTCGCGCGCGTGACCGTGGCATCGTCGTAGAGCGCGAGCGCATCCTTGCGCGCCTGGACGGCCGCCTCGGCGAGCGCTTCCTCGCGACCGATCGCCCGCGCGGTCGCGTCGAGCTCGGCGCGCGCGCGTCTCGTGTTCGCCTCGGTCTCGGCGATCGCCGCCTTCGGCGTGCGACCGAGCGGCGAGGGCAGGGGGATCCCCAGCGAGATGCCGCCGCCGAGCACGAGCTCCGCGAAGCCGTCGCGCTGCACGGTGAACGACAGCGACGGGTTCGGCACGCGCTCGCGGCGGAGCACGGCCTTGGTGCGCGTCTGCTGCTCGATGCGTGCGCGCGAGGCCGCCAGCTCCGGTCGCTCGGCCCCGCGATCGCCGGTGTCGATCGGCGCGAGCTCGCCGCTCACCTCGATCGCCTTGGCGTCGCGGCCGAGCATCGCGGCGAGCTCGGCCCGTGCTGCATCGCGCTCGGCCCGCGCCGTGATCACGCGCGCGGCGGCCTCGATGCGGGCGGCATGGGCGAGGTCGGCCTGCAGCCCGCTCGAGATGCCCGCGCCCTCGCGCTCGCGCGCGAGTCGTTCGAGCTCCGTCGCGACCTCGACGACGCCCTCGACCGCCGCGAGCCGTCGGGCGGCCGCGATCGCGTCGAAGTACGCGAGCGCAGCATCGGCGGCGATCTGGCGCCGGCTGGCCTTCGCATCCGCGGCGCTCGCGTCGAGATCGGCCGCCGCGACGCGCTTGCGTGCGCGCCGTTGTCCGGCGATCTCGAGCGGCTGTCGCAGCGTGCCGTAGACGTTGAGCACCGTCTTGCCGCCGCCCGGTGGGCGACGTCCGGCGAGCAGGAGGTCGACCTGCGGATTGTCGGGCAACAGCGTGCGCGCACGATCGGCGCGCGCGCGTGCGGCCGCGATCGCGGCCTCGTCGGCGCGCACGACGGGCGAGGCCGCGAGCGCACAGCGAGCCGCCGCGCCGACGCTGGCGAGCCGGTCGCAGGATGTTGGAGAGGTTGCGGCCGGGGGCGAGGCCCCGAGCCAGAGCGAGAGCAGGAGGAGCACGACACACCTCGTCGATGCAGCAACGGTCGCGGACGGTCGACGGCCCGCGAGCGCGGGCCCGAGCGGGCCGATCGCGTTCACGTCGTCGTCGACGCATGCGCGCACACGCACGCCGGCTGACAGGCCGACGGCGCGCGCACGGGAACCTGGCGACTAGCTACGGGGTGGACGATCGACACGGAGGTGCGGCTCGACCCCCGCAGGCGATGCGACCCAGACTGGCGGCAAGGTGTCGACGAGCGGCACGACGTGGACGAGCGCGCGCTGGGCGACGAGCCCGCGCGCAGGACCGGGGCAGCCCGAGCAGTCGGCACACGAGGGCGGGCAGTGCTCTTCGCCCTGCTCGGCGCAGCTGCGGAGCTCGTCGCCGTGCTCGTCCGCAGCCGCCGCCGCTTCGCACGGATCGCTGCCCATGCGCGCGGCGCCGGTCTGCTGCAGCACGAAGGCCAGCAGCACGACCAGCAAGACGCCGGCACGATGGACGAGGCCGCTCACGCAGCCTCGATCTTGCCGCGGCCACGCCGGCAGTCAAGCGCAACGCTCGCCCAGGTCGCGCGACGCCACCGCCGGGGATGGCGTAAGCTCTGCGCGCACGAGCAGTGTCCCATGGCCGACGACGAAGCGAGAGACGAGCACAGCGAGGCGCCCGACGGAAAGGACGCGAAGGCGGACGCGGCCGCACCGGCGAACGCACCGCCGAAGAAGAAGGAGAGCAGCACGCTGCTCGGCATCGTCGGCTTCGTGCTCGCGCTCGGCGGTGGGTTCCTCGTCGGGCAGTGGATCAACAACCGCGGCAAGGGCGACATCGAGCTCGAGCAGGGGCCACGCTACAAGGTCGAGCTGCGCGGTGACGAGCCGACGATGGGCCCGGCCGACGCGCTCGTCACGATCGTCGAGTTCGCCGACTACGAGTGCCCGTACTGTGCGAACGCGGTGCCGCCGCTCGAGGACGTGCTCGAGGACGAAGCCGAGGACGTGCGGCTCATCTACAAGCACTACCCGCTGCCGATGCACGCGAAGGCGGCCCCGGCCGCGCGTGCGGCCTGGGCGGGTCTGCAGCAGGGCAAGTTCTGGGAGCTGCACCACTGGCTGTTCGAGAAGAAGGCCGACATGACGCAGCTCGAGGCGAAGGTCGGCGAGCTCGGCCTCGATCGGGAGAAGTTCCTCGCCGACATGGGCAGCGACGCCGCCGGTGCGGCGGTCGACGCCGACATGCTGTCCGGCGCGAAGATCGGTGTCTCGGGCACGCCGGTGTTCTTCGTCAACGGCCACCGCTACGTCGGCATCAAGACTGCGCCGCAGTGGCGCTCGATCGTCGAGGCCGAGCGCGACGAGGCCGAGCGCATCGTCCGCGCCGGCACACCGCGCGCGCAGGTGTTCGACGCGCTCATGGCCGACGCGCTCACCCGCGCCGAGCCGAAGGCTGCTGGCGGCAGCAAGCCCGGCGATCCCGATCCGAACACGCGCTACGCGGTCGAGGCCGGTGATCGCACCGCGCTCGGACCTGCCGACGCGCTCGTCACCGTCGTCGTGTTCTCCGACTTCCAGTGCCCGTTCTGCGCGAAGTCGGCCCCGGTCGCGCACCAGATCGTCGAGCAGTACGACGACGTGCGCGTGTTGTTCCGCAACCTGCCGCTGCCGATGCACGAGCGCGCGCGCGAGGCCGCCAAGGCGGCGCTCGCCGCCGAGCGCCAGGGCAAGTTCTGGGAGATGCACGACGCGCTGTTCGCCGCGCAGAAAGAGATCCCCACCCTCGACTTCGCGACGCTCGCGGGCAGCGTCGGGCTCGACGTCGAGCGCTTCAACGCCGACATGGCCGATGCTGCGCTCGATCAGCTGATCGCCGACGACGAGGCGATCGCGGACCGGCTGCGCGTGCGCAGCACGCCGTCGGCGTTCATCAACGGCAAGTTCCTGCGCGGGGCCCAGCCGCTCGCGAGCTTCTCCGCGAAGATCGACGAGGAGCGCGTGGCTGCGCAGGCGCTCGTCGAGGCCGGCACGCCGCGCGCGGAGGTCTACGCGAAGCTGATGGAATCGGCGCAGACGACGGTGCCGGCACCGGAGGGCAGCTGATGGCCGAAGCGTCGCCGCCACGCGAGCCCGCTCGAGAGCCCGCTCGAGAGCCCGCTCGCGAGCCCAGTCGCGAGCCCAGTCGCGAGCTCGACGCGCTGGGTGCGTTGGCCTACGGGTTGTACGTCGCGCTCGGTGGCTTCCTCGTGTTCGCGTTCGCGTGGGCGCTGATGCCCGCGGTCGCGAAGCAGAACGAGTCGACGTGCCGCGCGCTGCATCCCGATCCGCGCGACGAGCCCAGTGCCGAGGCGAAGGCGCTCGCGGAGGAGGGCAAGGCCGGCCAGACCGTCGGCGTCGATGCGCAGCTCGACGCCTCCGGTGAGCTGGTGGCCTGGGAGCCACCGAAGCCCGGCGAGCCCGCCCCGGATTTCGTCGCGCACGATCTCGAGGGCAACGAGGTCCGGCTCTCGGACTTCCGGGGCAAGCTGGTGGTGCTGAACTTCTGGGCGACGTGGTGCCCGCCCTGCATCACCGAGTGGCCGCAGGTGCACAACCTGGCCGAGCGCCTCGGCGATCGCGACGACGTGGTGATCCTCGCGGTGTCCGTCGACGACGAGCCCGGCGTGATCGCGCCGTTCCTCGAGCGCATGGCGATGGAGGCGACCGGCGTGAAGGTGCTGTGGGACGCGGAGCCGGAGAGCAAGCGCAAGAGCAACGTCGTCTTCGGCACCACGAAGATGCCCGACACGTACATCATCGACGAAGCGGGCATCCTGCGGCACGTGTTCGTGAATGCGCGCAAGTGGGGCAGCCCGACCGCGGTGCAGTGCGTCGAGTCGATGATCGGACGATAGCGCCGCGATCGCGATCGGGCGCCGCGATCGCGATCGGGCGCTGCGCTCGCACCGGCGGCCGACGCCACCACGGAAGCGAGCGGGACCCGCGACGCGCGTCGGAAGGGCGGGGCAGCGCGGCAGCGCGGGCCTCGGTCGCGACGGCGCCGGCCCCGTGCTGCGCGCCCGCTTCCGACGCGCTAACTTGGTCGTCGTGTGTAGGAACATCAAGACGCTCTTCAACTTCGAGCCGCCGGCGACCGAGGAAGAGATCCAAGCCGCGTCGTTGCAGTTCGTGCGCAAGCTGAGCGGCTTCACGCGCCCGTCGCAGACGAACCGCGAGGCCTTCGACAGTGCCGTCGTTCGCATCACGAAGATCGCGAGCGAGCTGCTCGAGACCCTGAAGACCGACAGCGCCCCGCGCGACCGCGACGTCGAAGCCATGAAGGCGAAGATCCGCAGCGCCAAACGCTTCGGCGTCGCCTGACCCCGGCCGCGCCGCTGTCCTCGAACCGGACAGATCGAGCCCGACCCCCGTGAGGGTCCGAGGGTGGTGTCCAAAACGCGGACACCCTGCAACGGAACGCCGCGACGGTCGACTGGGCCCGGCATGGGCAACGCGGAACACCTGGTGGCGCACACGCGGGGTGGGGCCCGCTCGCTCGTCGATCCCGACGAGGCGCCCTGGCTCTGGACGAGGATGCAACGAGGGGTGCCGACGGCGCTGTCGTGCACGCTGATGCCCGACCACGTGCACGTCGTCGCGCCACCCGGCCAGCTCGAGCGCTTTCGCTGGACGCTCTCGGCGTTCACGGTGCGTTTCGGCGTCCGCTTCGACCTGCTGCCCCCGGAGCCCGCGAACAGCCCGGCGATCACGATGCGGATGATCCGCTACGGGTTCTTCAACCCAGTCCGCGAAGGGCTCGTCGATGATCCGTGGTCCTGGCGCTTCTCGACTCTGCGCGACCTCGGGGGTGCCGCACATCCCGTGTGGACGGAGCCTGCCCGAGTCGCGACGGCGATTGGAGCTCCGAGCGCTCGACTGCTCGCCGAGCTGACCACCACTGCGGACCACCGCGCCACGGCCCCGCAGCCGAACGCGAGACTCGTCGCGAGCACCGACGCGCTTCGTGCCGCGGTTGCTGCCGCGCTGCGTTGGTCGGACGAACAGGTGCGCAGTAGCGTGGTCGGTCGCCGTCTGGTGGTGCAGGCGGCGCACGCGATTGCGACGCCCTGCGCGCGCATGCTCGCCGCCGAGCTGGACTGCTGCGATCGCACCATCCGTCGCGCTCGCGCGCCTCGCCACGCGGGCCTCGACGCGGTGCTCCTCTGCCTCTCCGACGCCCGCCTCCGCGTCGAGCCTGTCCGGCGTGCGGACAATTCCCGTCGACCCCGCGAGGGGGTCCGCTGATTCTGTCCAAGAAGCGGACTACTTGCCGCCGTACTTCGTCATGCAGGCGGGGAGGTACTCGTTGATCGCGCCTTTCAGCTGATCGGTCGTCGCGTCGAGGGCGAACTTCTGGCAGGTCGCGACCTTGATGTCCTTCATGTCCATGCACTGCTTGCGGATGAGGCCGACCTGCGTCGTGACGGCGGCCTCCTCCACGGTCGGGTGGTACTTCTTCATGAAGCCGCGCTGGGCTTCGACCACGCCGTCGCAGGCTTGCTCGGGCTTCTTCGGCAGCTTGGTGCCCTCGGGGATCACGGTGACGCGCTCGATCTCCGCGGCGAGATCCTTCTTCGCCTGCTCCTCGGCCGCCGCCTTCGCCTCGCGCTCCTGCTTGCGCTTCTCGAGCCGCGCCTTCGTCTCGGCGTCCTCCTTGGCCTTCGCGTCCTCGGCGGGATCGGTCTTCGCCGGGGCCGACGAGCTGTCGCACGCGAGCGAAGCGAGCACCGTGGGAACTGCGAGCGCGAGGAGGAGCGGGCGGAGCTGCATCGCGGCCGATGCTAACACCACCGAGCGAGCGGCTAGCGCCGGTGGCCACCACTGGCATCGTCGAGCCACGAAAGCGCGATCTGCTCGACGCTGTCGGGGAATCCGACGTGCCCCCCGCGCTCGATCCACCGCACGTGCAGTGCCTCGCCCGCACCGGCCAGCGCAGGCACGACGGTCGACTCCGGCACCATCGGATCGTGTCGCGCACCGAGCCATGCGCTCGGGACCGCGAGCTCGGCGAGCCGCGGACCCACCGACGCGCGCGCGTAGTAGTCGTCGACGCTCGCGAACCCGTGGCGCGGCACGACGGCCAGTCGATCCCACTCGCGGATCGTCCGCGCCCGCGCGACCGCGGCGACCGGCGTCGGGAGCTCGCGCCGCGCGGCCACCTTGCGATAGCTGCGGACGAGCGCGCGCAAGACGTGCGTCCGGTACAGCCACGAGCGCGGCTGGTCGATCCACGCCGCCGAGGCCGCGAGATCGAGCGGCGCGCACACGGCTGCGACCGCGCGCAGTCGCGCGGCGCCCGGCGTGAGCGCGAGCCGCAACGCGAGATGTCCGCCGAGCGAGTAACCCAACACCAGCACCCGCCGATGACGCGTCAGCGCCGGCTCGCGCAGCGCGGCCTGCAGGTCCTCCGTCATCGCGGCGTGGTAGAAGTCCTCGCCGGCACCGTCCGCGCCCCGCAGATCGATGCGGAGGTACGACCAGCCCCTTGCCGCGGCGGCGATGGCCGCACGGCGAACGTAGGGGCTCTCACTGCTGCCGCCGAGCCCGTGCACGATGACGAGCAGCGTGTCTTCGTCGTCCGCGATGCGGATGCGCCCGCCGATCCGCACCGGCCCGAAGCGTGCATCTTGCACGGCGATCGACCATGGCGCGTCGGTAGGCGCGCGCGCCGGCCACACGCGGTCCAGCAGGTCCGGCGCGATCGTCCACAGATGGCCGCCGAGCGCCGTCATGCGCCACCACTATCGCCTGCGCACCGGTGGCGCGCATCGCTCGGCCGTGTGCGGACTGCCACGTTGACCGCTCCTGTGCAGGGGCGTAGCTTCCCGGCGTGCCAACCGAGCAGCACGACACGTCGGGCCCGAGCCTGCGTCTCGTGCTCGGCTCGATCACGGTGCTCGTGCTCGTGCTCGGCGTGTGGGCCTACCAGCGCTACACGCTCTCCGAGAAGCACTTCCGCGACGCGCTCGCGCAGATGGATGCGATCGCACCCACCGTCGACACCGAAGGCTGCGTCGGCGCGGTACTGGAGTGGCGCGACCACTGCGACGCGAACAAGCCGCTCTGCGACGACGGGGTCGTTCGCGTGATGACGCACTGCTTGATGGGAGCCGATCGCGGCGAGTACTGCCGCACGCTCGATCTCAGCTCTGCGAAGGCGCAGTGGGTGTTCGAGAAGTGCATGAACCGCGGAACGCCGTGCAAGAACCGCAAAGCCTGCCCGTGCGCCGACGCGTACCGCACCGTCGACAGCTTCTGCCGCCACAACCAGCAGGGGGTGTCGCTGTGAAGCCGTTCCGCCTCGCCGTCGCCACGCTCGTCGCCACGTGGATCCTCTTGATCATCGGCGGCCTCGTGAACCCGATGGGCGCGTCGATGGCGTGCCCCGACTGGTACTTCGTGCCCACCTGCAACGGCGAGCTCCTGCCCGAGATGAAGGGCGGCGTGCTGTACGAGCACGGCCATCGCCTGTGGGCCTCGTGGGTCGGGCTGCTCACGCTCGTGCTCGCGATCACCACCGCGATCTCGAAGAAGGTCGATCGCGGCACGAAGCAGCTCGCGATCCTCGCGCTCGTGATGGTGTGCTTCCAGGGCGCGCTCGGGGGCATCACCGTCAAGCTCAACCTCTCGTCCGCCGTCTCCACGCTGCACCTCGCCACCGCGATGGCGTTCTTCCTGCTGCTGGTGCTGCTGTGCTTCCGGCTCGCGCCCGCGCGCGGCGATGCGCAGGGCAGCACCGAGGGACGCACGCTCGTCGCGATCGCGATCGCGGCCGTGTTCGGCCAGGTGATCCTCGGTGGGCTCGTGCGTCACCTCGGCGCCGGGCTCATCTGCGGCGACGATTTCATCGGCTGTGGGCCCAGCGGCTGGACGAAGCAGCCGCTCGCGCACCTGCACATGACGCATCGCATCGTCGCGTACGCGCTCGCGCCGCTCGTGCTGCTCGCCGCGCGCCACGCCGGACGCCGCGCGGCCGCGACGGGTAACAAGCTCGCGGCCCGCATCGCCCCATGGCCGGCGATGCTGGTGCTCGCGCAGATCGGACTCGGTCTCGCGACGGTCGCGACGGGCCGGTCGCCGGCGATCGTCACGCTGCACACCGGCATCGGTGCGCTCGTGCTCGCCAGCCTCTGGGCCACGTTCCTCGCGCTCGGACCGACTCGTTCGGGCCTGGGCAGGTCCGTCGGAGGTGCACGGTGAGCGCACGCGAGCTCGTCGCGCTGACCAAGCCGGGCGTGACCCGCATGTGTCTGCTGATGACGCTCGGCGGGCTCGCGCTCGCGCCCGTGCCGTTCTCGTGGACCACGTGCATCGCCGCGACGCTCGGCACCGCGGCGTGCGTCGGTGGAGCGAACGCGTTCAACATGTGGCTCGAGCGCGACGCCGATCTGCGGATGAGCCGCACGCGTCGTCGGCCGCTGCCCGCGGGCCGGCTGCACCCCGACCAGGCGGTGCGCTTCGCATGGCTGCTCGCGATCGTCGGCGTCGCCGTGCTCGCGCTCGGCACGAACCTGCTCACCGCAGCGCTCGGGGCGCTGGCGATCGCGTCGTACGTGCTCGTCTACACCCCGCTCAAGTACCGCACGCCCGCGGCGCTGATCATCGGCGCGGTACCCGGGGCCGCGCCGCCGCTGCTCGGCTGGACCGCGGCGACCGGCAGCATCGACGCGCCCGCGCTGGTGCTGTTCGCCATCCTCTTGGTGTGGCAGCTCCCGCACTTTCTCGCGATCGCGCTCTACCGCCAGGACGACTACGCCAGGGCCGGCATCAAGGTCGTGCCCGTCGTGCGCGGGGCCGCGATCGCGAAGATCCAGGCGGTCGCGTGGAGCATGGTGCTCGTGCCGCTGTCGCTCTTGCTCGTGCCGCTCGGCGTCGCCGGCGACGCGTACATGGCGGTCGCATTCCTGCTCGGCTCGGGCTTCCTGGCCTGGAGCTTCACCGGGCTCGACGATCGCGCCGGCGTGAAGTGGGCGCGGGGCTTCTTCCTCGCCTCGCTCGTCTACCTGCCGGCGCTGACGATCGCGCTCGTGCTGGACGTGGTGACCTGACATGGCGGTGCCACCACCCGACTACGTGCCGCCGCCGAAGCTGGTGTGGCTGCGCAAGTACATCTGGGTGATCTCGGGCGTGCTCGCGGTCATCACGATCACGCTCATGCGCCCGCGGCTGCGCCACGTGCCCGAGCCGCCCCCGGTGATGTTCGCGCTGCCGTCGGAGTGGACGCTCGTCGATCACCACGGCCAGCCGTTCACCGCCGAGACCCTGCGCGGCAAGGTGTGGGTCGCGGGCTTCGTCTTCACCTCGTGCCCGAGCACCTGTCCCGCGGTCACGCGGGCGATGGCCGATCTCCGCGACCGCTGGGATCGCATGGACATCGACGTCGAGATGGTCTCGTTCACCGTCGATCCCAAGAAGGATACGCCGGAGGTGCTGGCGGCCTACGCCGCGCAGGTCGGGGAAAACCCGAAGTGGCGCTACGTCACGGGTGACCCCGAGGCGATCCGCGGACTCGTCCGCGACGGCTTCAAGCTCGGCATCGGCGCGCCCGAGCCGGTGCCCGCGTCGGGCGGGGCCGGCGAGGGCATGTACGACATCGCCCACTCGACCAAGCTCGCGCTCGTCGACGATCTGGGCAACGTGCGCGGCTTCTACGGCATCGAGCCCGGGCTCGACGTCGCAGGCGGCCTCGACGAGATCTTCCACCGCGCGCAGCACGTGCTCTCGGAGTCGATCGCACGCGCCAGGGGCCGGTCATGACCATGCCCCGGCTGCTGGCGTTCGGGTTGCTCGGCGCCGTGGCCTGTGAGTCCGCCCCCCGTTTCACCGAGCCCATGAAGCTCGGCGGGGTGGAGATTCCCGCGGCGGTGCTCGACCAGGGCGCCCGCGTCTACGAGATCCGCTGTGCGAGCTGCCACGGCCCAGAAGGGGCCGGGGATGGGTCTGCCGGCCGGACCCTGCCGAAGCCGCCACGCAGCTTCCAGCTCGCGGAGTTCCAGTACAAGTCGACCCCGGGCGACGCGCTGCCCACCGACGCCGATCTCGAAGCCACGATCCGCAACGGCCGGATCGAGGCGGGCATGCCCGCCTGGAACACGCTGACCGAGGCCGACCGGTACGCGGTCATCCAGTACATCAAGACCTTCTCACCGAGGTGGAAGGGATGACCATGTTGGGTTGCGGCCTTTTAACGCAGTTGCTAGGGTCCGCGCCGATGACCCCCAAGGGGATCACGCGATCGCGAGACCGACGTCGCGAGACCACGACGAGCGAGCTTCCGTTCGTCACGCGCACGAGTGTGCGTGTGACGAGCGCAGACGAGGTGAACTGACGTGCCCGCCATCTTTCCTCGCTGGACGAACAACGTTCCGATCGTGATCGGACTGGTGGCACCGCTGCTCGGTGCCGGTCTGATCTTTGCGGTCTGGTACTGGTTCTCCCCTTGGTACACCGACGTCGGCTATCGCCCCGAGCAACCGGTGCCGTACAGCCACAAGCTGCACGCCGGTGAGCTCGGGCTCGACTGCCGGTATTGCCACAACACCGTCGAGCGTGCGGCCCATGCCGCGATCCCGCCGGCGGCGACGTGCATGAACTGCCACGACCTCGTGAAGACCGACAGCAAGCGGCTCGAGCTCGTGCGCAACAGCGACAAGACGGGTCAGCCGATCCCGTGGGTGCGCGTGCACCAGCTGCCCGACTACGTGTTCTTCGATCACTCGCCGCACGTCGCCGCGGGTGTCGGGTGCGCGACGTGTCACGGTCGCATCGATCAGATGGTGGTCGTCGAGATGAAGAGCCCGCTGTCGATGGGCTGGTGTCTCGACTGTCACCGCGATCCGAAGCCCGCGCTCCGTCCGCTCGACCAGGTCACCAACATGGCGTGGGATCCGGCGCAGGCGCAGTACGACGCCGACCGCGACGCCAACCGCAAGCGGAAGATCAACCCGCCCACGCACTGCTCGGGGTGCCACCGATGAGCCGCGAAAAATTCTACGGAGAGTCCTACTGGCGATCGCTCGCGCAGCGCGAGCTGAGCCACGACGACGCTGCCGATTCCTGGCAGGAGTTCAGCACCGGCCCGGCCGCCGCGCCTCGCGGCTTGCCGGTCGTCGGCAACAAGCCCGCCGGCGACGATCCGGAGGAGAGCCTCTCGATCGACGACATCGCGCCCGATGCCGTGTCGCGTCGTCGCTTCTTCAGCGTCGTCGGAGCCTCGGCCGCGTTCGCCGGCGTGACCGGCTGCGTTCGCAAGGAGCGCGAGAACATCCTCGAGTTCGGCGAGCGTCCCGAGGATCTGATCCCCGGTCGTCCGATGTTCTACGCGAGCGCGATCCAGATCGGCGCGAGCGTCGAGGGCCTCGTCGTCGAGAGCCAGGACGGACGCCCCACGAAGATCGAGGGCAACGCGAAGCACTCCGGCTCGCAGGGAGCCACGAGCGCGTGGGCGCAGGCCGCCGTGCTCGATCTCTACGATCCGGAGCGCACGCGCGTGCCGGTCGTCACCGAGGGCGGCACCGCGACCTCGTCGGACATGCAGAGCGCACGCGCGGCGCTCACCAAGCTGATGAACGGCGCCGCCGGTCAGCAGGGCGCGGGCCTCGGCCTCTGCATGCGCTACCCCACCTCGCCCACGATGCGCTCCGAGCTGCGGGCGCTGCGTGAGCGCATGCCCAAGGCGCGCATCTTCGTCAGCGACGACCTCGTGCCGTGGAACGCGTTCGCGGCCGCCGAGGCGATCGGTGGTGCAGGCGCCCGCGCGTTCCACAACCTCGCGAAGACGGCGATCGTGTTCGCGGCCGACGCGGACTTCCTCCACACCGAGACCGACAACGTCCGGATGGCGCGCGAGTGGGCGAAGACCCGCCGCGTCGTCGGGCCGACCGACTTCATGTCGCGGCTCTACGTCATCGAGCCGCACCTCACCAACACCGGCGTGATGGCGGATCACCGCCGCCGCGTGAAGGGCAGCAAGGTCGGCGAGGTGATGATCGCCCTGGCGCGCAAGCTGGCCGCGTCGGCGGAGTTCAAGCTCCCGGGCGACGCGAGCCTCGACGCGCTGCCGCAGGTGACGCTCGACGCGGAGCTCGAGAAGTTCGTCGACACGCTCGCCAAGGATCTCGCCAGCCCCGAGTTCCGCGGACGCAGCGCGATCCTCGTCGGCGCGCGTCAGCCCGCGTGGGTCCACGCGCTCGGCCTGCTCATCGATGCCGCCCTGGGCAACCAGGCGGTCACGATGGACACGAGCGCGATCGCCAACCCCGATCCGCAGCAGCCCGCACCGGGCACCGGCAGCCTGCGGTGGCGGCTCGACACCGCTGCCGCCGCCACCGAGGGCATGGCGGCGCTCGCCGACGCCGTGAAGGACGGCAGCGTCAAGGTGCTGCTCTGCCTCGACACGAACCCGGCCTACGAGGCGACGGGTGAGCTCGGGCTCGCGAAGCTGCTCGAGAAGGTCAACGTCGTGCACATGGGCCTGTACCGCGACGAGACCGCTCGGCTCGCGTCGCTGCACATCCCCATCTCGCACTTCCTGGAGGGCTGGGGCGACGTCGAGGCCATCGACGGCACGACCAGCTTGCAGCAGCCGCTCATCGATCCGCTGCACGACACGTACAGCGCGACGGAGCTGCTCGGCTTCATCGCCACCGGGAAGATGATCGACGGCTACAGCCTGCTGAAGACCTTCTGGGAGACCGAGGCGGCCGGGCAGTTCTCCGATCGCATCTGGCGGCAGTGGGTGCACGACGGCATCGTCAGCGGCATCCCGCGCGAGCCCGGCCTGCCCAAGCAGCTCGGCTGGGGTCAGGCGCTCGCCGACGCCGGCAAGCAGAAGGCGATCGAGGGCCTCGAGCTCGACGTGCACATCGACCCGAAGGTGCTCGACGGCCGCTTCGCCTCGAACGGATGGCTGCAGGAGCTGCCGCATCCGATCAGCAAGCTGACCTGGGACAACGCCGCGTACATGAGCAACGCGACGGCGGAGAAGTACAAGACCGGCAACCAGCAGCTCATCGATCTCACCGTCGACGGGCGCACGATCCGGCTGCCGGTGTGGATCGCTCCGGGCCAGGCCGACGACACGGTGTCGATCACGCTCGGCTACGGCCGCGTGGGCACGCCGGTCTGCGAGAACGCCGGCCAGAACGTGAACCCGCTGCGCTCGACCAGCGCACCGTGGATCGCCGCGGCGAGCATCGCCCCGGTGGGCGAGATGTACGTGCTCGCGAGCACGCAGGACTACGGCACGCTCAAGCCCCCGACCTATGTCGGCGTCGAGTACGAAGAGCGGCAGGCGATCCTCGTCGAGCGCACCCGCGCCGAGTTCAAGGCCGACCCGAACTTCGTCGAAAAAGAGTACCTGATGCCGCGCACGCGGCTGCAGCACCTCTGGGATCCGCCGAAGCTCACCGGCAAGCAGCAGTGGGGCATGAGCATCGATCTGAACACGTGCACGGGCTGCAACGCCTGCGTGATCGCGTGTCAGGCCGAGAACAACATCCCCACCGTCGGCAAGGCGATGGTGCTCCGCGCCCGCGAGATGCACTGGATCCGCATCGATCGCTACTTCAAGGGCAGCGAGGACGACCCGACCGCGGTCGTGCAGCCGATGACGTGCCAGCACTGCGAGGCCGCACCGTGCGAGACGGTGTGCCCGGTCGCCGCCACCGTGCACAGCCCCGAGGGGCTGAACGAGATGGCCTACAACCGCTGCATCGGCACTCGCTACTGCAGCAACAACTGCCCGTACAAGGTGCGGCGCTTCAACTACCTCGCGTTCAACCTCGACGTGCGACCGGGCGAGTTCTGGACCCACGACCCCGACGGTGCGTGGCTCAAGCAGCTGCAGAAGAACCCCGACGTCACCGTCCGCTTCCGCGGCGTGATGGAGAAGTGCACCTACTGCGTGCAGCGCATCAACGAGGCCAAGATCGAGGCGCACGTCGAAGGCCGCGACCTGGTCGAGGACGGCCGCATCCTCACCGCGTGTCAGCAGGTGTGCCCGACCGAGGCGATCGTGTTCGGCGACATCCGCGACCCCGACAGCAAGGTCAGCAAGGCCAAGCGCTCGCCGCGTGACTACACGGTGCTGCGCGACCTCAACAACCACCCGCGCACGACCTACCTCGCGCGCATCCGAAATCCGCATCCCGACCTGAGCCCGCCGCCCGATCCCGCAGCGGCAGCCAAGGGCCATGGTCCGCCGAAACCGGGCGCAGGCGCGAGCCACGGGGGAGGGCACGGCACATGAGCCACTACATCCAGCCCCAGTTCAACGACGACCAGGATCCGCTCGAGGGCCGCACGGCGCTCATCGAGACCCAGCTGTCGTTCCACGAGATCACCGAGCAGGTCTGCAGCACGATCGACAACCCCAGCAAGGTCTGGTGGGTGTTCTTCCTGATCTCGCTGTCGATGCTCGGCATCTTCGGTATCTCGCTCGCGTGGCTCCTGTGGACCGGCGTCGGCATCTGGGGTCACAACAACCCCGTGATGTGGGGCTGGCCGATCGTGAACTTCGTGTTCTGGGTCGGCATCGGCCACGCGGGCACGCTGATCTCCGCGATCCTCTTCTTGTTCCGGCAGAAGTGGCGCACGTCGATCAACCGCGCCGCCGAGGCGATGACCATCTTCGCGGTCATCTGCGCGCTGATGTTCCCCACCATCCACATCGGACGCGTGTGGGTCATCTACTGGGCGCTCCCCATCCCCAACCAGATGGAGATGTGGCCGAACTTCCGCAGCCCGCTCTTGTGGGACGTCTTCGCGGTCTCCACGTACTTCACGGTGTCGCTGCTGTTCTGGTACGTCGGGCTCATCCCCGACATCGCCACGCTGCGCGACCGCGCCAAGACCCGCATCCGCCAGGTCGCGTACGGCGTCTTCGCGCTCGGCTGGCGCGGCTCGCATCGCCACTGGGTGAACTACGAGTCGGCGTACCTGCTGCTCGCCGCGATGGCGACGCCGCTGGTGCTCTCGGTGCACTCCATCGTGTCGTTCGACTTCGCGGTCTCCCAGCTGCCCGGCTGGCACACCACGATCTTCCCGCCGTACTTCGTCGCGGGCGCCATCTTCTCGGGCTTCGGCATGGTGCTCACCCTGCTGATCCCGATCCGCAAGTGGTTCAAGCTCGAGCAGATCATCCGGGTCAAGCACCTCGAGAACATGGCCAAGATCATCCTCTTGACGGGGTCGATCGTCGGCTACGCCTACGGGCTCGAGTTCTTCATCGCCTGGTACTCGGGCAACCCGCTCGAGAGCTTCGCGTTCATCAACCGCGCCTTCGGTGACTACTCGTGGGCGTACTTCATCATGGTCAGCTGCAACGTCATCACGCCGCAGCTGGTCTGGTTCAAGGCGATCCGGCGCAGCCCGCTGGCGCTCTTCGTCATGTCGATCTTCGTGAACATCGGCATGTGGTTCGAGCGCTTCGTCATCGTGGTGACCTCGCTGCACCACGACTTCCTGCCGTCGTCGTGGGACTACTTCACGCCGACGATGTGGGACTGGGCGACGCTCATCGGCAGCTTCGGCCTGTTCTTCACGCTGTTCTGCCTCTTCGCCCGCTACCTGCCGATGGTCGCGATGGGCGAGGTGAAGAGCATCATGATGCAGGCGAGCCCGCACTTCGGTGAGGGCGGCGGCCACGGTGGCGGCGCGCACAAGGCCGGCCACAAGCCGAACGCGTCGGCAGTGCTCGGGCGCAGCGGCACGGTCGACTCCGTGCACGACAGCGACGAGGCACCGGCGTCCGAGTCGATCTCGAGTGGCGCGAAGAAGGTCGTGGTGACAGGGGGCCTCGAAGCGATCCGACCGGCGGCGCGCGAGGAGGAGCTCGACGACGGCCCGACCAAGGTCGAGGCCAAGCCGGTCTCGCCGCGCGCACCCACGGTGCCCGAGGTGACGGCGCCGGCCCCGTCCGCGCCCGAGGTCGAGGCCCCGAAGCTCGAGGTGCCCGAGGTGCCGAAGGTCGACGTGCCGAAGGTCGAGATCCCGACGCCGGCCGAGGCGCCTGCGCCCGCGACCGCACCTGCGCCGGCCGAGGCCCCGAAGGTCGAAGCCCCGAAGGTCGAAGCCCCGAAGGTCGAAGCCCCGAAGGTCGAGGCCCCCAAGGTCGACGCGCCCGAGGCCCCGAAGCCGGACGCGGACAAGCTGTTCGTGTTCGAGCCGCCGAAGCCAAGCGGTGATGCCAAGCCCGGTGCAGGGGACACCGGCGACAAGGAGTGAGCCATGGCGAAGCGAGCCAAGGTCTACGGTCTGCTCGCCGAGTACGAGACCCCAGGGGATCTCTACCACGCGTGCGAAAAGGTCCGCGATGCGGGCTACGGCGCCTGGGATGCGCACACGCCGTTCCCGGTGCACGGGCTCGAGCGCGCGATGGGCATCCGTCGCTCGATCGTGCCGTTCATCGTCGCGGTGATGGGCTTCTCGGGCGCAGGGCTCGGCTTCCTGCTGCAGTACTGGGTCAGCACGACCGCGTACCCGCTCATCATCTCGGCGAAGCCCTACAACAGCTATCCGGCGTTCGTGCCGGTCACGTTCGAGCTCGGCATCTTGCTCGGCTCGTTCGGCGCGGTGTTCGGGATGTTCGCGCTCAACAAGCTCCCGCAGCTCTACCACTCGCTGTTCAACTCGCCCCGGTTCCCCCGGTTCTCGGACGACAAGTTCTTCATCTCGATCGAGTCGCGGGACCCCAAGTACGACGTCGAGCGCACGCGCAAGCTGCTCGAGTCGACCGGGGCCACGGCCGTCGAAGAGGTGGAGGAGTGAAGCCCATGAGAGTGCATTCGCTCATTCCGCTCGCGCTCGCGCTCGTCGCGTGTCGCGGCACCCGCTCGGAAGATCCGCCCGTCCATCTCAACTGGAACATGGATTTCCAGGAGCGCGGCGATCCCCAGGAGTTCAACGGCTTTTTCGCGGACGGTCGGGTGATGCGCAAGCCACCCGAGGGCACCGTGGCCGTCGGCTTCTTGAAGGACGACGATCACCTGTACCAGGGCCGCAACCTCGACGGCACGCTCGCCGATGCGCTGCCGCCGTCGCTGAAGCTCGACGAGAAGCTGCTCGTGCGCGGCGAGCAGCGCTTCAACATCTACTGCGCGCCCTGCCACGGCCAGACCGGCCGCGGTGACGGCCCGGCCACCCGCCGCGGCGGTGGCTTCGCGGTCGCCCCCGCGAACCTGCACCTCGCGCGGCTGCGGCCCGAGCCGCTCGGGTACTTCTTCCACGTCATCACCCACGGCAAGGGCAAGATGCGCTCGTACAAGTCGCAGATTCCCGTCGACGATCGCTGGGCGATCGCGGCGTGGGTCCGCACGCTGCAGCGCAGCGCCGACGCGAAGCAGAGCGACATCCCGAGCGGTGCCGGACCGGCGCCGGCTCCGGGTGGCGCCGCGCCTGCACCCGGTGGCCAGCCCGCGCCACGGGGCGCCGCCGATTCCAAGAAGGGGGCCACGCCATGAGCTCGCAGGATCGTCACGGTCCGCTCGTTCGTCACGAGCAGGTCCACATCGCCGACGACTCGCCGTGGAAGCGGCTGCCGCTGATCTTCTTCGCCATCGGCGTCGCAGGGCTCGGCATCGGCTTCGCCACGATGGGCAAGGACCCGAGCAAGTTCTACGCGTCGTACCTGACCGCGCTCATGTGGGGCCTGTCGCTCGGGCTCGGCGGGCTCTGGTTCGTGCTCGTGCAGCACGCCGCGCGCGCCGGGTGGTCGATCGTCGTGCGCCGCATCGCCGAGTGCATGATGCTCGCGCTGCCGGTGTTCGGGCTGCTGGTGCTGCCGATGGTGTTCCTCGGCAGCCACGACCTCTATCACCACTGGATGGGCGAGCACGCGGCCGCCGACCCGGTGCTCGCCGCGAAGGCGCCGTACCTCAACGAGGGCGCGTTCAAGATCCGCGCGGTGGTCTACATCGTGCTGTGGAGCGCGCTGTCGCTGGCCTACTGGCGCTGGTCGACCTCGCAGGACACCGCCGCGGACCCCAAGCCGGCCGCGCACCGCATGCGCTGGTGGTCGCCGATCGGGATCATCGTCTTCGCGTTGTCGCTGACCTTCGGCGCCTTCGACTGGCTGATGTCGCTCGACCCGCACTGGTTCTCGACGATCTTCGGCGTCTACTACTTCGCCGGCTGCGTCACGATCACCGCGTCGACGATCTCGCTGACCGTCATCTTGCTGCACCGCTCGGGCTACCTGCGCGGCGTCGTGAACGCCGAGCACTTCCACGACCTCGGCAAGCTGATGTTCGCGTTCACGGTGTTCTGGGGCTACATCGGCTTCAGCCAGTTCTTCCTGATCTGGTACGCGAGCATCCCCGAGGAGACGTTCTGGTACTCGTACCGCGGCCACGGCGACTGGCTCACCCTGAGCCTGGTGCTGGTGTTCACGCGCTTCGTGATCCCGTTTCTCGGCATCATGTCGCGCAACATCAAGCGCAATCCCAAGACGCTCGCGTTCTGGTGCGTCTGGATCATCGTCGCCGAGTTCCTCGACATGTACTTCCTCGTGCAGCCGATGCGCGCGCACGATGCCGGCATCGAGCACGTCCGGCCCGATCTCTACGACATCACCACCTGGGTCGGCGTCGCCGGCCTGTTCCTGGCGGTGTTCACCTGGGGGCTGCAGCGCCACGCGCTGGTGCCCTTGAAGGACCCGCGGCTCGAAGAGTCGCTGGCCCACGAGAACTTCTGAGGCGAGGCAGGTCATGGGCGACACGCAACACGACCCGGGACACGGCCACGACGATCATGGCCACGACGAAGGCGGTCACGAGATCGACCGCATGCCGAACGCGCGCCTGTTCAACCTGCTCTTCGGGTTGTCGGCGCTCACGCTGTTGTCGTGCATCGGCGTGATCCAGCTGTTCAACATGCAGGTCGATGCGCTCGAGCACTCGCGGGCCGAGCAGGGCTCGTTCCGCATCGCCGAGTACACCGAGGAGATGAACAAGCAGAAGAGCGGCTGGGGCAGGCTCGAGGTCAAGGAGCTCGACGACAAGAACACCGTCAGCCAGCGCTTCTACATGCCGCTCGCGAGCGCGAAGAAGGCCGTGCTCGAGGACGCGAACCTGCTGAAGGCGCTCGCGCCCCCGCCCGGCTGGAAGACCGCCGACGACAAGGCCCCCGCGCCGGGCGCAGCGAAGCCCGCGGAGCCGCCGCGTCCGGGCATGCAACCGGGTGGTGCACCCGCGCCGACGCCGGTGCCGACCGACGGTGGTGTGAAGCCGGGCGAGCCCACACCGCCTGCCGGCGATGCACCCGCGGGCGACAAGCCAGCCGGCGACAAGCCTGCGGGCGACACGCCTGCGGGCGACACGCCGACCGGTGACGCGCCCGCGCCCAAGGGCGACGACGCGAAGGCCGACGATGCGAAGGCCGACGACGCGAAGGCCGAGAAGCCCGCGAAGCCCAAGCCCACCAAGCCCAAGCCCGCCAAGCCCGCGCCGGCCGAACCGGCCGACGCACCGGCAGCCGACGACGCCGGTTGATCGCCATGCTCCGTCTCGCCCACCGCGCTCTCGCCCGTCGCCACGCACTCGCGTGCGCGCTGGCGTCGTGCTGCGCGTGGTCGAGCCCGGCGCTGGCGGACGACGAGGTGCCCTACACCTCCTCGATGGCCAAGCCGCTGTCGCCCGAGATGCGCGCGATCGAGGTCGACGAGCACCGCGGCGATCGCATCGACGGCAACCTGACCTTCGTCGACCCGGACGGCAACACGGTGCGCGCCGCCGACTGGTTCGACGGCAAGCGCCCCGTGCTGCTCACGCTCAACTACTACCGCTGCCGCGTCGTGTGCAGCGTGCAGCTGAACGGCCTCGCGAGCGCGCTGTCCGAGCTCGACTGGACGCCGGGCGACGAGCACTTCCGCGTGGTCACGGTGAGCCTCGATGCCGCCGAGCGCGCCGAGGACGCGACGTTCAAGCGCACCCAGCTGCTCGATGAGCTCGGCAAGGGCGACGACGCGGACTGGCAGCTCCTGCGCGGCAACGAGATCGCGATCCAGGCGCTCGCCGCACAGCTCGGCATCTCGTTCGCGTACGACGCCGAGCAGGACCAGTTCGCGCATCCCGCCGTCGTCATGTTCCTGACCCCCGACGGCACCATCGCCCAGTACGTCTACGGCCTCACCTACGAGAGCCGTGATCTGAAGTTCGCCCTGCTGGAGTCCGGCCAGGGCAAGATCGGCTCGCCGATGGAGAAGCTCTACCTGAGCTGCTTCACCTACGACCACACCATCGGTCGCTACGGTCCGTGGGCCTTCGGGATCATGCGGATCGGCGGCGTCCTCACCTTCTTGGTACTCGCGAGCGTGCTCGCGATCTTCTGGCGGCGAGAGCGTCTTGGACGCTGGACCGCCCGGTTGCCCGACGACCCGCGCGTGGAGGCGGTATCGTGATGCCCCAAATGCTGAGCCACCTGCTGACCGGCCCCCTGACCACCGCATGGTCGGCGCTGGCGAACCTCGGTCCCGAAGCGAAGGAGACCGCGAAGGCTGCGGCCGCTCCGGCTGCCGCGGCCGCTGCTCCGGCTGCCGAGGTCGCTGCGAAGGCGGCCGAGGTCCCGAAGCTCCCGCCGCTGGAGACCGCGCACCCGTGGGCGATGCCCACCGATGCGTCGAGCTTCGCCGAGGGCACCGACAACCTCTACTTCTTCATCGTCGCGCTCGACCTGTTCTTCTTCGTGCTCGTCATCGGCGTGATGGCGTACTTCATGTGGAAGTACAAGCGCCGCACCGAGGACCAGAAGACCAGCTCGATCACGCACAACGGCAAGATCGAGTTCCTCTGGAGCGCCATCCCGGCGGTGCTGCTCGTCGTCATCTTCGCCTGGGGCGAGATCGACTGGGTGAAGCAGGGCACGCCGCCGCCCGACGCGATCAACATCCGCGTCGTCGGTCGGCAGTGGTACTGGACGGTCGAGTATCCCGACTATCCGGGCGTCACGCTCACGTCGTCGACCGAAGAGCCGCTCACCACGATGATCGTGCCGAAGGGTCGCCCCGTGCGGCTCACGATGACCTCCGAGGACGTCCTGCACTCGTACTACGTGCCGGCCTTCCGCGTGAAGAAGGACGTCATCCCCGGTCGCTACACCACGATCTGGTTCGAGGCCACGCGCGTCGGCGACTTCAACGTCTTCTGCGCCGAGTACTGCGGTGACCGCCACTCGTCGATGACGGGCATCATCCGCGTGCTCGAGCCCGAGATGTTCGAGATTGCGCTGCGCGAAGCGGGCAAGCTCGAGATCAAGCAGGGTGAGTCCACGGTCGACTTCGGCAAGCGCATCTACAGCCGGCGCGGCTGCAACGCCTGCCACAGCGTCGACGGCTCGCCGGCCACCGGCCCGACCTGGAAGGGCCTGTACGGCAAGAACGAGACCCTCGTCGGGGGCGCGACCCAGCTCGTGGACGACAACTACATCCGCGAGTCGATCCTCGCCCCGCAGGCGAAGATCGTCGACGGATTCACCGGAAACAACATGCCCTCGTTCCAGGGGCAGCTCGACGACAAGCACATCGCTGCGGTCATCGAGTACATCAAGACGTTGAAGTGACGGAGCCGTCCACCATGGCAACCGCAGACAAACACACCGGCGAGACCGTGCACGAGCAGGAGCCCAGCTTCTACGTCTCGAAGCGCGGCATCAAGTCGTGGATCATCACGCTCGACCACAAGCGGCTGGGCATGATGTACCTGGTCGGCACGATGTTCTTCTTCCTCGTGGGCGGCATCGCTGCGCTCACGCTGCGCACCGAGCTGCTCACGCCGGAGCAGGACCTCGTCAGCGCCACCACGTTCAACAAGCTGTTCACCGTGCACGGCGCGGTGATGGTGTTCCTGGTGATCATCCCGTCCGTGCCCGCGGCGCTCGGCAACTTCTTGTTGCCGCTCATGCTCGGGGCCAAGGACGTCGCGTTCCCCCGGCTCAACCTGCTGTCGTTCTGGGTCTACTCGCTCGGCGCGTGCTTCTTCATCTACACGCTGCTCGCGGGCTCGCTCGACACCGGCTGGACCTTCTACACCCCGTACTCGAGCCACACCGGCACCGCGGTCATCTCCGCGACGTTCGGCGCGTTCATCCTCGGCTTCTCGTCGATCCTCACCGGCATCAACTTCCTGGTCACCGTGCACAAGATGCGCGCGCCGGGCATGACCTGGAACCGCCTGCCGCTGTTCGTGTGGGCCATCTACTCCACCGCGGTCATCCAGATCCTCGCGACGCCGGTGCTCGCGATCACGCTGCTGCTGCTCATCATCGAGCGCACGCTCAACATCGGCATCTTCGACCCTGCGATGGGCGGCGACCCGGTGCTGTACCAGCACTTCTTCTGGTTCTACAGCCACCCGGCCGTCTACATCATGATCCTGCCGGGCTTCGGCATCATCTCCGAGCTCATCGCGGTCCACAGCCGCAAGCACATCTTCGGCTACAAGGCCATCGCGCTCAGCTCGGTCGCGATCGCGATCATCTCGTTCATCGTGTGGGGCCACCACATGTTCGTGTCGGGCCAGTCCGAGCTGGCCGGCATCGTGTTCTCGTTCCTGACCTTCGCGGTCGCGGTGCCCACCGCCATCAAGGTGTTCTCCTGGGTCGCCACGCTCTACAAAGGCAGCATCGCGTTCAACACGCCGATGCTGTACGCGCTGGCGTTCCTGTTCACGTTCACCATCGGCGGGCTGACCGGCATCTTCCTCGGCGCGCTCTCGGTCGACGTGCACCTGCACGACACCTACTTCGTGGTCGCACACTTCCACTACGTCATGATGGGCGGAACCATCATCGCGTTCATCGGCGGCCTCCACCACTGGTGGCCGAAGATGACCGGCAAGATGTACAGCGAGACGGCGGGCCGCATCGGCTGCCTCATCGTGTTCATCGGCTTCAACATGACGTTCTTCAACCAGTTCATCATCGGCCAGCAGGGCATGCCGCGCCGGTACTCGACCTACGTGCCGCAGTTCCAGCTGCAGCACGTGCTGTCGACGATCGGCGCCTACATGATCGGGGCCGGGTTGCTCTTCACGCTGGCCTACCTGCTGCGCTCGCTGAAGACGGGCAAGGCGGCGCCCGGCGATCCCTGGGGCGCGGTGTCGCTCGAGTGGACGATCCAGAGCCCGCCGATCGAGCACAACTTCCACGGCCAGCCGCGCGTCGACTGCAGCCCGTACGACTTCAAGCAGATCGACCGCTCCGGCGGCATGGACGCGCACTAGCCTTCTGGAGACCCCCATGAGCAGCGCACACGCTCCCCAAGGCCCCAAGCCGCCCCACGCGTTCTTCCAGCACCACTACAACACGGTGGAGCAGCAGGCCGGCGCGGCCAAGCTCGGGATGTGGGCCTTCCTGGCCACCGAGATCCTGATGTTCAGTGGGCTGTTCCTCGCCTACTTCATCACGCGGATGTTCTACCCGGAGATGGTGCTCAGCTCGCACGAGCTGCTCTCCAAGACGATGGGTGGCGCGAACACGGTGGTGCTGCTGACCTCGAGCTACACGATGGCGATGGCCGTGCGTGCGGCGCAGGTCGGCAACACGCCCGCGATCATCCGCAACCTGTACTTCACCATCGCATGCGCCTGCATCTTCATGGTGGTCAAGTACTTCGAGTACACCGGCAAGTTCGCCCACGGCATCTTCCCCGGCAAGTACTTCGACTACGCGCGCGCGGCCGAGTACGCGCACGAGCACGGCCACGAGCTCATCGGCCTGCCGCACATCTTCTTCGGGCTCTACTTCTGCATGACCGGCCTGCACGGCATCCACGTGCTGGTCGGCATCGGCGTGCTGAGCTGGATCCTCATCCGCGCGAAGAAGGGCCACTTCGGCCCGCAGTACTTCACCCCGGTCGAGAACGTGGGCCTCTACTGGCACATCGTCGACCTGGTGTGGATCTTCCTCTTCCCGCTGCTCTACCTCGTGAAGTAGTCGGAGCGACGCCATGGCGACCAAGACCTTCCTCCACGGCAAGCCCATCGACGATGCAGTCGAGGTGCACGAGCACATCTCGCCGCAGTCGACCTACATCAAGGTGCTGCTCGCGCTGTTCGTGCTCACCGGGCTGACCTACGCGGTGTCCTACGCGAACCTCGGCGCGGCCAGCCTCTGGGTCGCGATGTTCGTCGCGTTCATCAAGGCGGCGCTCGTGTCGGCGTTCTTCATGCACCTGAAGTACGACGACCGCTTCCACGTGTTCGCGTTCTTGAGCACGGTCATCTTCGTCACGATCTTCTTCCTCTTCACCATCTTCGACCTGCAGAGCCGCACGCGGCTCAACGAGGAGCAGGGCACCTTGTTCCGCGTGGAGCAGGGCGGCGACTGGAACGACGCCAAGGCCACGAACAAGGCCGAGGTGCACGGGGCCGCCGAGGTGAAGGGCGTTGCCGAGGGCAAGGCCGAGGGCAAGCAGGACACGAAGATGGACAACAAGGCGCCGGACCCGTCCGGCAAGGCGACGCCGAACAAGTAGTCGGGCGCGCGCGGTTCGTGGGCGTGCGAGCCCCCCGCCGCGCGAGCCGTGCTGCCGTGCGCAGTCGCATGGCAAACAGCCCGCGCCGTCGTCCCGCGGCGAGTGCGGCGCGGTGCACCGCGGGCATCCGTGTGGCAATCTAGCTGCCCGGAAGGTCGATCCATCTCGAGCCTCGTCCAGCTGCGTGCGCCGACCTCGAGCGCGTCGGGTACCGCATCCGACGCGCCGCTCGTCGATCGTGCCGCCCGCAAGGTCGAGTACCTGCGGCTGTCGCTGACCGACCGCTGCAACTACCGGTGCACGTACTGCATGCCGGACCGGGAGCTCGACTACGGGCCCCGGCACGAGCTGCTCGCGCTCGAGGAGGTGGTGGCGGTCGTCGCTGCCTTCGCGGCCCGGGGCGTGCGGCGGGTCCGGCTGACCGGAGGCGAGCCCACGCTGCGGCGCGGGCTCGTCGAGCTCGTCGGGCAGCTCGCGGGGATCCACGGCTCCGAAGGACCGCTCGAGCTCGTGATGACCACCAACGGGGACAAGATGGCCGAGCTCGCGGCGCCCCTGCGCGCCGCGGGCCTGCACGCCGTCACCGTCAGCCTCGACAGCCTGCGGCCCGAACGCTTCACCGCGATCACGCGCCGCGGCGATCTCGATCGCGTCGTGGCCGGCATCGACGCCGCACGTGCGGCCGGCTTCGCGTCGATCAAGCTCAACACCGTCGCGATCCGCGGCTTCAACGACGACGAGCTGGGCGCGATCGCTGCGTGGGCCTGGGCGAGGAACGTCGTGCCGCGCTTCATCGAGCTCATGCCCATGGCCGGCGGCGAGCTGTTCGTGCCCGGCGAGCTGATGCCCGCGGCGGAGATCCGTACGCGCGTGGCCGCGGAGCTCGGGCTCGCCCTCGTCGATCGCGTCTCCGATCGCCGCGCCGTGGGGCCCGCCCGCTATGTCGCCGTGGCCGGTGGCCCCCACGATGGCCGCGTGCTCGGCACGATCGGGGCCATGACCGAGAACTTCTGCGGCGGCTGCAATCGCCTGCGAATCTCGGCGACCGGGCAGCTCCACGGCTGCCTCGCGCACGACGATGCCGGCGATCTGCGCGGTGCGCTGCGTCGGGGCGGGCCCGCCGCGCTGGATGCGGTCGTGGGCGCGGTGCTCGGAACCAAGCGGGACGGCCACGGGTTTCATCTCGATGGCACGGGTGGTCCGCAAAAGGCGATGATCAGCATCGGAGGTTGAACGATGGCGCTCTCACTCGCGGCAAAGGTCGGGCTCGGCGTCGTCATCACGGCTTCGCTGGGCTATCTCGTGCTCTCCGACACCGGTGAGGGCGTGCTCGAGTACATGTACGTCGACAAGCTGATGTCCGACGTACCGAAGTACGAGAACCGCACGCTCAAGGTGCACGGTCAGGTCGTCAAGGGCTCGATCCAGCGCAAGAAGGGCACCACGGGCGACCTCAAGTTCATCATCGAGTGCCCGCCGGTCGACGAGTGCGTCGACAAGCAGCAGCGCCTCGCGGTGCACTTCACCAACGATCCGCCCGACACCTTCCAGGAAGAGGGCGAGGTCGTGCTGACCGGGCAGCTGAAGGACGGCGTGTTCGAGTCCGACGAGATGTCCGCGAAGTGCCCCTCGAAGTACGAGGAAGAGCAGGGCACACCGCTGCCCGGCGGCACACCCAGCAAGTCGCAAGCGCGGCCCCAAGGCGGTTGAACCATGCCGATCTCCACGCTCGGCTCGATCGCCGACCTCGTCTTGTTCCTGCTCGCGGTCGTGACGGTCGCGCTCGCGATCATCGGCGCCGCGCGTCGCTCCGAGCGCCTCGTCGAAGGCGCGGTGCAGGGCATCCACGGCATCTTCGGCATCGCGCTCTTTGCCTCGATGCTGCTCGAGTACGCGTTTCTCTCGGGCGACACGAGCATCCAGTACGTGCAGCAGAACAGCCACCCCGCGATGCCGGTGATCTTCAAGATCACCGCGTTCTGGGGCTCGCTCGACGGCAGCCTGCTGTTCTGGGTGCTCTTGCTCAGCCTGTTCTCGTCACTCGCGGTGCGGGCGAATCGCACGCGGCACCGCGCGCTCATCCCCCACGCCGTCGCGATCCTCGCGACCATCCTCGCGTTCTTCACCGCGCTGCTCGTCTTCCTCAAGAATCCCTTCGAGCCGTGGATCTTCCCCGAGCTCGCGCCGACCGAGGGCAAGGGGCTGAACCCGCTGCTGCAGAACCCGTACATGGTCTGCCATCCGCCGAGCCTCTACCTCGGCATGGTCTCGCTCGCGGTGCCGTACGCGTTCGGCATGGCCGCGATGATCACCGGGCACGTCGACGACGCGTGGCAGCGCAGCGTCCGGCGCTGGACGCTCTTCTCGTGGCTGTTCCTCGGCGTCGGGCTCGTGCTCGGCGGCCTGTGGGCCTACGAAGAGCTGGGCTGGGGCGGCTACTGGGCGTGGGATCCCGTCGAGAACGCGGGCCTACTGCCGTGGCTCACCTGCACCGCGTTCCTGCACTCGATCATGGTGCAGGAGCGACGCGGGATGCTGAAGGTCTGGAACCTCGTCCTCGTCATCATCTCCTTCTTCCTGACGATCTTCGGCACGTTCCTCACGCGCAGCGGCGTCGTGCAGAGCGTGCACGCGTTCGGTGAGGACCCGCAGCTCGCGTGGACCTTCGGCGCGTTCATGCTGCTCATCGTCGTCGGCAGCTTCGGGCTGCTGCTCTGGCGTCTGCCGCTGCTGCGCTCGCGCCACGAACTCGAGAGCGTGTTCAGTCGCGAGTTCGCGTTCCTGCTCAACAACTGGATGTTCCTCATCTGCGCGCTGTTCGTCGCCGGCGCGACGATGTACCCGACGCTCACGCAGTGGGCCGGCGACGCGATGAAGGAGCGCGAGTGGTTCCGCGCGTTCATGGCCGCGATCGGTGTGCACGAGCCGCCGACGCGCGTGACGATCGGCCCCGCGTTCTTCAACCACTACATGGCGCCGCTCGGGGTCGGGCTGCTCCTGCTCACCGGCGTCGGTCCGCTCGTCGCGTGGCGCAAGACCAGCAAGCAATCGCTGGTCGAGCAGTTCCGCACGCCGCTCATCGCCGGGGTCATCGCGACGCTCGTCGCCGCGTTCGCCATTCCGCTCTTGCGCCACTACCAGGCCAACGAGCGCCTCGACATGCCCGAAGGCGGCTGGGAGCTGCTCTCGGGCTGGGGGCTCGCCGCGTTCGGCCTGTGCGGCTTCACGTTCTGGACGATCGCGCAGGAGTTCTACCGCGGCGTCGCGGTGCGCCGGCGCCATCGCGAGCAGAGCGTGCTCGATGCGCTCATCGGTCTGGTGAGCCGCGCGCGACGGCGCTACGGCGGCTACATCGTGCACCTCGGCGTGGTGCTCATGTTCCTCGGGTGGGCGGGCAACGCCTACAAGATCGAGCGCAAGCTCGGCATCCATCCCGGTGAGCAGGTCGAGCTCGGCGAGTACACCATCGAGTACGTCGGCGCGCGCGCGACCCAGGACTGGCAGAAGGACATGATCACCGTCGAGCTCGCGGTGACCAAGCACGGCGATCGCGTCGGCAGCTTGTCGCCCGCGAAGTGGTGGTACTACCAGCTGCCCGATCAGCCGACGACCGAGGTCTCGCGGATCATGCGGCCGGGCGGCGACGTGTATGCGTCGATCGCCGACGTCGACATGAGCAGCGGCTGGGCGCGGCTCAGCCTCTACTACAATCCGCTGGTGAACTGGGTGTGGGCCGGCTTCGCGATCCTGCTCGCGGGCGGCATCGTGTGCATCGGCGCGAAGCGAGAGGAAGCCGAGGGTGGCGGTCAGTAGCAGCCGGTTGCGCGTGGCAGCGTTCGTGCTGCTCGGCCTCGCGGCGTTGTTCGCCTACCTCGTGTGGGTCGGACACGCGCGCGTCGATGCGGGCACCATCGCGCTCGTGGCGGTGAGTGGCGCGCTGCTGTGGTGCCTGCGCGCGATGTTCCGCATCGTGCAGGCGCTCGGGCGCGCCGACGTGCAGACCTTCGTCGAGCACGCCGCCGATCTCGGCATGGCCACCGATCGCGAGCTCCGCGAGGAGCGGCGTCGGCTGCTGCGTGCGATCAACGAGCTCAAGTTCGATCACGAGATGGGCAAGCTCTCCGCCGCGGACTACGAGACGGTGCGTGCGGGCTACGAGCTGCGCGCGATCGAGGTCATGCGCGCGCTCGATGCCACCGGCACGCTGCACCCCGAGCTCGCCGCACGGCTGGGCGAGCGGCTCCCCGATGCGCCCGCGAGCACGCCGGCGCCGGCGAGCGCAGCGGCGCCCGCGAGCGCAGCGGCGCCCGCGAGCGCAGCGGCGCCCGAGTCGGCGCCGCCCGCCGAGCCCCAGGCGAGGACGCGCGCGTGTGCGGCGTGCGACGGCAGCAACGACGTGGACGCGAAATTCTGCAAGCACTGCGGCAAGGAGCTCGCGGCATGAGACGGCTCTCGTCCTGGCTCGCGCTCGTCGTGCTCGCGTGCCTCTGCATGGCGGCCCCGGCGTCCGCGGGCCCGCCTCCGGATCCGCGGGCGATGTCGGGCATCCCGCGCGTCGACCCGCAGCTCGCAGCCGGCTCGATCACCGTGCGCGTGCTCGACGGCGGCTTCGACAAGCCCGCCATCGATACCGAGGTGACGCTCGAGCTCGCCAAGGGCGACACGAAGGAGACGCGCACGGCGAAGACCGACGCCAGCGGGCGCGCCACGTTCGACGGGCTCACCGGCTTCATCGGCGGCAAGGCGATCGCGAAGGCCGAGCGCAACGGCGAGTCGCTGGTCTCGCAGCCGATCGATCTCTACGGCGAAGGCGGCTCGCGCGTGATGCTGGTCGCGGGCGCAGCCGCGGCGCCGGCGGGCGACGCAGGCACGCCGCGTCACGGCGAGCCGGGTGGCCCCGAAGTGCCGCTGCCGGGCAACGCGTTCCCGCTCGACGGCACGAAGGCCGGCGAGCTCGTGGTCGGCACCTTCGATCTCGACGCGCGCCAGCCGATGCCGGGCATCGAGGTGACGCTCGAGATCGCGAAGCCCGACGGCACGAAGGAAGAGCGCAAGGGCACGAGCGACAAGCAGGGCAAGGTCGACTTCCACGAGCTGGGCTCTCCGCCTCTGCCCGCCGGCACGAAGCTCACCGTCTCCGGCGTCGTCGTCGCAGGGCAGCCCGCGCAACGCTCGAGCACGTTCACGATGGACGCGAGCGTCGGCATGGCGGTCGTGCTGGCGAAGGGCAAGCTCGACGCCGGACCGCAGCGTCCGCAGCAGCGCCCCACGGAGCGGCCGCGCCTGCCCGGGCCGCGTGTCGTCGCGTCGCTGCCCACGGGCACCGTGCACGCGCGCATCGTCGACGGCGGCGACCTGCCGGTTCCCGGTCAGCCGGTCGTCGTGGTGAAGAAGGACGCCACCGGCGTCGACGTCGAGTTCCCCGGCACCACGGGCCCCGACGGCACCGCCGACATCGAGATCGAAATCTCGTCCGAGGCGATCTATCTGGTCGAGACGATCTACGACGGCGGTCCCTACCGCAGCGGCTTCTTCCAGACCGATCGCAAGGGCGGCATCGCCGTCGACCTGCGCGTCTGGGAGACCACGGCCGACGTCACCCGCGTGCGCTCGGTCGTGCAGTTCGACGTCGACGGGCTCGAGAACGATCTCGCACGCGTCGTGCAGCTGCAGGACGTGATGGTGATGGGCGACGAGGCCTTCTGGCCCGCGGGCGGCATGCGCATCCTGCCGGCCGAGGGTGGCAAGGGCCTCAAGGTGCTCCCGATGTCGGAGGAGTGGCTCGCCCACGAGGACGAGAAGGCGCCGTACGTGACGCTGGCGGGGCCGATTCCGCCGGGCGAGCTCGTGCGGCTCGGGCTCGCCTACGTCGTCGATCACGACGGCACGGTGGAGATCGAGTTCAGCACGCCGCTCGACTCGCTCGAGACCAGCGTGCTCGTCGGTGACGCGCAGAAGCTCGAAGCCGAGGGCGCGAAGGCGAGCGAACACCCCTCACCGATCCCCGGCAAGACGGTGTGGGTGATGGGCGGCCGCACGCCGGGGCAGAAGCTGGAGCTCGCGATCGGCGGCCTCCCGGTCCGCGACCCGACCTACCGCATCGTCGGTGGGATCATCGCGACGCTGCTCGCGGGCCTCACGATGGCGATGGTGGTGTTGCGCCGCGGCACCGACGCGCGCAGTCGACTGATCGCGCGCCGCGACGAGCTGCTCGGCGTGCTCGAGCAGCGCGCCGGCAACGATCCCGGCCGTCGCTCGCGCATCATCGCCGCGCTCGATCGCGTGTACCGCCAGATCGACGCGCTGCCGGAGAAGCAAGCGACTGACGACGGCCGCAGCTGGGCCGCGATCGTGCTGCTCGTGCTCGCCGAGCTGCATCTGGTGGTCGGCAGCAGCGTGCTCTTCTCGTTCGGCTGGCTCGGTCCCGGCGTCTCCGGCACGCTGCTCGTCTTCGTGTTCGCGATCGTGTTCTTCACGCTCGCGCTCGTCTCGCGCCGACATCCGCGACGCGCGATCGAGATCGCGGGCGGGCTCTACCTCGTGCAGTTCCTCGGCGGGTTCGTGCTCTCCGACGACCCGTGGCGGCTCTGGCCCGTGCGGCTGATCGTGGTCGTGTTGCTCGCCGCCGTGTTCGCACGCGCGTGGTCGGCGGGCGCGCGAGACAAGTCGCCATGACCGCCGCCATCGCTCCGCTCGAGCTGGTCGGGTTGGGCAAGCGCTTCGGTCGGCTTGCGGTGCTGCGCGGCATCGACCTGCGCGTCGCACCGGGCGAGATCGTGGCGCTGCTCGGCGCGAACGGCTGCGGCAAGACCACGCTGCTCTCGATCGCCGCGGGGCTCCTGCCGCCGTCCGGCGGCGAGCGGCGCTGGGGCGCGCTGGTCGAGCTCGACCTGCAGGCGCGCCTGCGGCTCGCGTTCGTCGCCCACTCGACCCAGCTCTACGCGCGGCTGTCCGCCCGAGAGAACCTCGAGCTGCCCGCGTCGCTGCGGCAGGTCGTCGGCGCACCGAGCCACGCGGAGATCGACGGGCTGCTCGCGCGCGTCGGGCTCGCGCACGCTGCCGATCGCATGGCGGGCACGTTCTCGCGCGGCATGCAGCAGCGCCTCGCGATCGCACGTGCGCTGCTCGGTGGCCCCGAGCTGCTGCTGCTCGACGAGCCGTTCACCGCGCTCGACCACGCCGGTCGCAGCACGCTCGGCCGCATCCTGCTGGAGGAGCGCGAGCGCGGTGCGGCGATCCTGCTCAGCTCGCACGACCTCGATGCCGTCGCCGAGTTCAGCGATCGCGCCGTGGCGATGGGCGAGGGCCGCATCGTCGCGGAGGCGCGGCGCGGCAGTGCCGATCTCCTCGACTACGCCACGCGGATCCGCGGGCTCGGGGCCGACCTCGCGCCCGCCTCCGGTGCCGGCGCGGCGCTACCGGCGTGATACAACCATGGACGTGATCGTGCCCCGGCAGGCCTGGCTGCTCGCCAAGAACGATCTCCGGCAGGAGCTGCGCGACCTCGAGCTGGTGCTCACCGCCGGCTTCTTCACGCTCTCGGTGCTGGTGATGTTCGCGCTGGCGTTCGCGTCGCTGCCCGCGGCGGCGCACGTGATGGCCGTTCCCGGCATGCTGTGGATCGGGGTCGCGTTCGTCGGCGCGCTCACGCTCACCCGCATCTTCGATCGCGAGCGCGAGGCCGACACGCTGCGTGCGGTGCTCACCTGGCCGGTCGAGCGCGTGTCGATCTACTTCGGCAAGCTCATCGTCTCGCTCGCGGTCGTGCTCGGCTGCGCGGCCCTGCTCGTGCCCGCGTTCGTGCTCTTGTTCCCCTCCGCGCAGGCGTTCGCGGATCGCCCGCTCGAGACCGCGGCGCTGCTGTTCCTCGGCAGCGTGGCCTACTGCGCCGTGGGCACGCTGTTCGCGGCCGGGCTCGCGACGGCCAGCGGCAAGAACGTGCTGCTCTCGGTGATCCTGTATCCGCTCACGTCGCCGGCGCTGATCTTCGCGCTCGTCGCCACGCGCGCGCTGCTCGAGAACCACCCCGCCTTCACCACTTACCTGGGCCAGCTCGCCGCGCTCGACGTGATCGTGGTGCTCCTGGCCAGCTGGATGTTCGAGCCCGTGCTGCTCGGTCCGGGGGCGACCGCCACCGAGGCTGGGCCGCGCGCACGCAGTAGAAGGGAGCGAGCAAGATGATCAAGCGCGCACTGCCGACGCTGTTCTTCCTCGTCGGTGCACCGGTCGTGCTCTACAGCGTGGTGCGGGTGTTCTTGAACACCGGCATCGAGAAGAAGATGGGCACGGTCCAGAAGATCTTCTACTTCCACGTGCCGCTGGCGTGGATCATGATGGCGCTCGCCGTCACGTGCGGGATCGCGGCGGCGGTGCAGCTGCGCAACCGCTCGCGTACGGCCGAGGCACTGTCGATCGCCGCTGGCGAGCTCGTGCTCGTGACCGGGCTCGGCGTGCTCATCACCGGGCCGATCTGGGGGCACGCGACGTGGGGCCGGGCATGGACGTGGGACGCACGCCAGGTGTCGACCGGGCTCCTGTGGATGGTGTTCGCCGCGTTCGTGCTGCTGCGGCGCTATGGGGCCGCGGGCTCCGAGCGGCTCGCCGCCGCGCTCGCGGTGTTCGGCGCGATCGACGTACCGATCATCTACTACGCGGTGAAGATCTGGAAGACGACGCATCCGACCACCGAGGTGGTGGGCAGCTTGCCTGCGCAGTTCTGGAACGCGCTGTGGCCGTGCTTGATCGCGCTCATGTCGATCACGCTGGGCCTGTTGCTGGTACGCCTGCGGCAAGAGCTCACCGCGGGCATGTTGGATGACGCCTGGATCGCGCTCGACGAGCGCCAACGTGGTGCGAAGCCGATCGAAGGAGGTGCGTGATGCTGCTGCAGCCAAACCCGAGGCTGGACGCAAAGGCCGACGACGACGAGTACGAGGCGGTCGAAGGCCTCGACAAGCAGAGCATCGAGTGCGTGCGCGCGTACGAGGAGGTCGCGGCCAAGAAGACCGCGTCCGACTACGCGCACGTGGTGTGGGCGTACGGCGTCATCTGGGCGCTGTTCGCCGGCTTCGGCGTGCTCTTGTGGCGCCGCGCCAAGGTGCAGCAGGCCGATCTCGACGAGCTCCGCAAACGCCTCGACCGGGCGAAGTGACGGGGGAGGCGGAGGGCACGATGACGCTCGCGCACTTCGTCTACATCCCGGGCCTGCTGCTGCTCGGGATCGTGATCGGTTGGGTGCTGGGCGGTCGCGCGGCCGATGGCGCGCGCGCCGACAAGGCCCAGAAGGAACGCGCGCGCGCGGCGAGACGCGCCCGCGAAGCGAGCGACGATCGACCCGAAGCGTAGGGGCCGGGCGCCGCTCGCCGCCGCTCAGCGTTTCCGGGCCTTCGCGCTGCGGCGCAGCTTGATCACCGCGTAGGTGCCGATGCCGACCCAGAAGGACAACATGGCCGCGCCGCGGCCGACCAGCTGGCCGCGCTCGAACATCGCGCTCTGATCGGTCAGCGTCATGATGAGCACGAGCGAGATCACGACGACGGCGACCAACGTGCCGACCGCGGCGAGCAAGGCGATGAGCCCCGCCGAGCGGAGACGGGGCGCGGGCGCGCCGGGCGGTGGCGCGGCAGGGGACGCGTACGGGTTCACGGTCCGAGGATAGATCGCGCACGCGCGCGATCGAACACCGCCCCGCCCACCGCGTGGTATCAACCGCCCATGTTCGATCTGCGCATCACCGAGGAGCAGCAGGCGTTCATCGACGCCGCGCGCAAGTTCGTCGCCGAGCGGGTGATCCCGGTGGCCGGCGAGTACGACGAGAAGGGCGAGATGCCGCTCGACGTGTTCAAGGCGGCCTACGAGGTCGGGCTCGTCAACGTCGAGCTGCCCGAGGCCTACGGCGGGCTCGGCCTGCACACGCTCGAGGGCTGCCTCATCGCCGAGGAGCTCGCCTACGGCTGTGCCGGCGTCGCGACCAGCATCATGTGCAACCACCTCGGTGCGCTGCCGCTGCTGATCGCCGGCACCGAGGCCCAGAAGCAGCACTGGCTGGGCAAGCTCACGAGCGAGTTCCAGTTCGTCAGCTACTGCTGCAGCGAGCCCGAGGCCGGCTCCGACGTCGCCGCGATGCGCACGCGCCTGCGCCAGGACGGCGAGCGGTGGATCCTGTCCGGCCAGAAGCGCTGGATCACGAACGGCGGCTACGCATCCTTCTTCACCGGCTTCGCCACCGTCGACCCGGCCGCGCGCCACAAGGGCATCACCGCGTTCGTGATCCCGCGCGATCTGCCCGGCATCTCGATCGGCCGCAAGGAGAACAAGCTCGGCCAGCGCTGCAGCAACACGGTCGACGTGATCTTCGAGGACGTCGTGCTCGGCCCCGACAACATCCTCGGTCAGCCGGGCGGCGGCTTCGCGGTCGCGATGGAGACCTTCGACAAGAGCCGCCCGATGATCGCGGCCCAGTGCGCCGGGCTCATCCGGCGCGCGATGGACGAGTCGATCGCCTACGCGCGCGAGCGCAAGACCTTCGGCGTGCCGATCGCGAACCACCAGGCGATCCAGTTCATGATCGCCGAGATGGCGATGGCCTACGAGAGCGTCAAGCTGCTCTACATGAAGGCGGCGTGGGAGGTCGACCACGGCGTCAAGCGCACGAACACGAGCGCGATCGCGAAGGCGATGGGCGCCGATCAGGCCATGAAGTGCACGACCGACGCGGTGCAGATCTTCGGCGGCTACGGCTACACGAAGGAGTACCCGGTCGAGAAGCTCATGCGCGACGCGAAGCTGATGCAGATCTACGAGGGCACCTCGCAGGTCCAGCGCATGGTGATCGCGAAGAACCTGCTCGTGCGGCCGACCAAGTGAGCGAGCGACTGCCCATCGGCGTGTTCGACTCCGGGGTCGGTGGGCTCACCGTGCTGCGCGCGCTGCAGGCCGCGCTGCCCGACGAGTCCTTCCTCTATCTGGGCGACACCGCGCGGCTGCCCTACGGCACGAAGAGCCCGGGCACCATCTCCCGCTACGCGCTGCAGGCCGCGCGCGTGCTCGTCGAGCGCGGCATCGACTCGCTCGTGATCGCGTGCAACACGGCCAGCGCCGTCGCGCTCGAGGATCTCCGCGCCGCCTTGCCGGAGCTCGAGGTGACCGGGGTCGTCGAGCCCGGCGCTGCCGCGGCGGCCGCGTCGAGCAAGGGCGGGCGGATCGCGGTGATCGGCACCGAGAGCACGATCCGCGGCGGTGCATATGCGCAGGCGATCGCGCGCCTGCGACCCGATGCGACCGTGATCGGACTGCCGTGCCCGCTGTTCGTCGCGCTCGCCGAGGAGGGCTGGACCGAAGGCCCGATCCCCGAGGCGGTCGCACATGCCTACCTCGATCCGATCATGGACGGCATCGACACCCTCGTGCTGGGCTGTACCCACTTCCCGCTGCTCGCAGGCGCGATCGCGGCCACGGTCGGACCCGAGGTCGCGATCGTCGATTCCGCGGCCACGACTGCCCAGCGCGTGCGTGCGGCGCTGGCAAGAGCAGGACACGGCGAGGCGACGGGTGGCGCACGTGAACTGCGTCTGCTCGCGACCGACGGCCGCGAACGCTTCGCCCGCGTCGGCAGTCGCTTCCTCGGCGTCGAGCTCCGACCCGATGCGATCGAGCTCGTCGATCTCTGACCCGGGCCCGCGCGTCGTGGTAAGCTCCGCACTCGGATGACCCGGGCCCTGGCTGCGTTGCTCGTCGTGTCGATCCCGATCGCTTCGCTCGCGTTGCCCGCCCCGGCGCGCGCGGCGGGTGCGGTCACCACCGCTGCGCTCGCGGAGCCCTCTCCGGAGGAGCTCTACGAGGAGGGCCGCAAGGCCTACCGCCTCGGCAAGTTCAAGGAGGCGGTCGACGCGTGGGAGCGATCGTTCGCCGCGTCCGACAATCCGCTGCTGCTCTACAACATCTCGCTCGCGTACCGCGGGCTGTACGGCATCACCGGCGACATCGAGGACCTCAAGCGCGCCCGCGCCGTCCTCGACAACTTCATCCGCGTCGCCGAGGCCGACCCGGCGCTGCAGTCCGAGATCGGCGACGCCCAGACGCGCATCGCCGAGATCGACAAGGAGCTCGAGGCGGCGCTGGCCAAGCAGGCTGCCGAGAAGGCCGTGCCGGATCCCGAGCCCACCGGGCCCACGAAGGCGGAGATCCGCGGCAAGCGGCTGCGCATCGCCGGCGCAGCGACGATGGGCACCGGCGGTGCGCTCATCATCACCGGCACCGCGCTGGGGATCTTCTTCGTCATCAAGAGCAAGGACTACACGACCGACGTGCGCTCGGCGAAGGACGCCGCGCGGGACCTGCTCCCGGGGCTCGACACGACCGAGCTCAACCGCTGCTTCGACCGCGCAGACGAGGCGCAGTCGATCGTCAAGCAGATCAAGGCCCACCCCGACATGGAAGCGCAGCTGCGCGCCCAGCTCGACGAGTGTGCCCCGGCCGTGCAACCCCTGTCGGACGTCGCGACCTTCCGTCGCAACGGGCATCGCGCGAATACCGGCGCCATCGTCAGCTTCACGGTCATCGGGGGCCTGGGTGTCGTCGCGCTCATCACGGGCGCGGTGCTCTTCGCCCAGGGCAACCGTCTGCGGAGCAAGCGGGTGGCCGATCTCCGGGTCTCGCCCGTCTTCGGCGGCCGATCGATGACGGGCCTCTCGCTGACGGGCCGCTTCTGAAGTCCCCGACCGGACGCGCTCGAGCAGGACCTCGCGGGCCGGGGGGGTAGTGCGGTTGCTCAAGGCTGGGCGGCATCCCAACGCGGGGACGCGTTGCTGTAAGGCCGGTCATGCACCTGCGTTGGGCTCGATTCCCCAGCCGGCGGCTCGAGCAGACCATCCCGTGAACGTCCCTTCCCCCCAATCCCTTGTGATATACCGGCGCGGCATCCCAGGGGGTCGCGGGCACTCGTGCGCTCGTGTCGACCCTCCGGCGAAGGAGCTCACGAAAGTGATCCGCGCGCGCTCGCTCCGAAGACTCTCGCTTACGCTGCCGTTGCACCTCGGTCTCATCGCCGGGACGACGGTGCTGCCTGCCGCAGTGTTGCTCGCTCCCGGGGTCGCGCAAGCGGCCGACGAAGGCGCGATCAGTGGTGTCGTCACCAACTCCAAGACCAAGGAGAAGGTGAAGAACGCCCTGGTGGTGCTGCAGTGCACCTGCCTGCAGGGGACGCGAGAAACGCAGACCAACGACAGCGGTCTGTATGCCTTCAAGGACCTGCCCCCCGGCACGTACACCATCCAGGTGCTCGCCGGTCAGGCGGACGTCTCGAAGGTGACGACGCTGCCGCGCGGTGCGAAGTTCCGCGCCAACTTCGGCGTCGATCCTGCGAACGAGTTCCGTCGCAAGGTCATCGTCAAGTCGACGCCCGTGAAGCAGGGCACCTCCGTCGGCCGCGAGGTCAGCATGGAGGAGTTCCGCAACATCCCGATCGGCAACGCGACGAACCGCGACTTCACGGCGGTCGTCGAGTCGTCGGCCACCGCGTCCTACGACTCCGCGGGCATCTCGCTCGCCGGCACAACGGGTGCCGAGTCGAAGTACACGGTCGAGGGCGCGAACGTGAACAACCCGCGGTTCGGTACCGTGGGCTCCTCGATCGTCCAGGAGTTCATCGAGGAGGTCGAGATCCAGGAGGCCGGGTACGAGGCCGAGTACGGCGACGCCGCCGGCGGCCAGGTCACCGCGCGCCGCGTCTCGGGTACCAACAAGCTGCGCGGCGTCGCGCGCTTCACGTACACCCCGCGCCTCGCGAAGCCCCGCTACATCCTCGCGACCGACAACGCGTTGCGCGCGATCGACGTGCCGGACTACCAGCTCCAGGGCGTCGTGTTGATGAACGGCCCGATCATCAAGGATCGGCTGTTCTGGACCGGCGGCATCGCGGCGCTCGGCGGCCAGGGCTCGCTCATCCAGAGCTTCCACCATCGCGTCGACAAGGACGGCTCGGGCGGCTACGAGGAGTGCCCCTACGAGAACGGTGCGTTCGACTGCGTCGCGGGCGGTGACTACATCGCCACCGAGAAGTTCGCGGAGCAGAAGTTCAAGACCGGCGGCGTCGACCTGCAGTTCATCTTCGGGCTCGACTGGGCGATCAACCCCAAGCACCGCATCAAGGCCACCTTCATCGGCAACCCGGGCTTCATCCGCCGCACCTACCGGCGCCCGGTCAACAGCACGACGCTCGATCCGAGCGCGTTCGGCACGAACCCGAACACCGCACCCCTGGGCGGCGGCTCGCGCATCGCCAACGGCGTCGTCAACGAGCACTTCGGCTGGGACCGCGACAACTCCAGCACGATCACGCTCAACTACAATGGTCGTGTCGCCGACGACAAGCTCGAGATCGACGCCAACCTGAACTACTCGCAGTTCGCGTCGCAAGAGGCCTGGAAGGTCGACAACCCGGAGATCCGGAACCAGGTCGCCACGCAGGAGCAGGACAGCCAGGGCACCAACCTCTTCGAGCTGCTCGACCGCGACAACCGGCTCGATCTCGTGCCGGGCGTCGAGGACGCCTGCAACGACGCGAACCTGCCCGGCCTCACCTGTCCGGTGCGCCAGTGGCTGTCCGGCGGTGCCGGTCAGTTCAGCAAGGTCGTCGACCGTCGCGTCGTCGGCAACTTCGCGCTCACGCACTTCTTCAACGCCGCCGGCGCGCACCAGCTCAAGTACGGCGCGCAGGTCGATCACAGCGAAGACATCACCGACGCGCGCTACACCGGCCAGAACGCGGCCGACTTCTACAGCAACAGCGCGGATGCGTGCGGTGGCAGCGGAGCGGGTGGCGAGTACTGCTACGACCGCGCGACCGACCAGTACAACATCGACATCTCGAGCCGGGTCAACAACCACCGGTTCATCTTCGTCGACACCGACAACCCCGACGCCCGCACCGCGGTCGGCTACGGCCGCGTCCGTCGCGAGCAGGGTGAGCTCCGCGCGATCGCCACGCCGCTCGGCGGTGGTGTCCGCGTCGACGCCTACGCCGCGCGCGTCGCCTCGCAGAACTACGCGATCTTCCTGCAGGACAAGTGGGCGATCCTCTCCAACCTGTTCGTCACTGCCGGCGTCCGCTGGGAGATGCAGGACATGCGCGACCTCCTCGGTCGTCGCGCCATCTTCATCTGGGACAACGTCGCTCCGCGCGTCGGCATCAACTACGACTGGACGGACGAAGGTCGCAGCCGCCTGTTCGCCAGCTACGGCTGGTTCTACCAGCCGCTGCCGCTGCAGCTGAACGCCCGCGTGTTCGGCGGCCTCGTGCAGGTGCAGCGTAGCTACCGCAACGCCGACTGCGTCGGTCAGAGCGTCGTGCTCGACGGCGAGTCCCGCGACAAGTTCGCGAACGGCCAGCCCACCGAGTACTGCACCGACTTCAACGCCGGTACCACGCAGCTCACCGAGGGCGCGGTCGTGCCGCGGCTGAAGGGCCAGTACAACCAGCAGTTCCAGATGGGCTACGAGCAGGAGGTCATCGAAGACCTGACGCTCGGCGTGCGCTGGCTGCACACGGACCTCGGTCGCGCGGTCGAGGACATCTCGACCAACGGCGGCCTCAACTTCATCATCGCGAACCCGGGCGTGGGCGTCGACGGCGACGACATCGCCAAGCAGCGCGCGACCTGTCAGCGCCTGTCCGACCAGCTCGCGTCGACCCCGATGGACGACATGGGCCGCAGCCAGGTCGCCCGCGACCTGCAGCGCTGCCAGTTCCTCGAGGACGCGTTCAGCAAGGTCGGCACCCTGTTCAACCGCCCGCGCCGCAACTTCGACGCGTTCACCTTCGAGCTGAAGAAGCGCTTCGCGAAGAACTGGCTGCTCCTCGGCAGCTACACCTACAGCCGCTTGGTCGGTAACTACGACGGCTTCGTCGACCCGATCACGGGCGCCATCAACCTGGGCGCGAGCTCGCAGTACGACATCCCCGAGCTCGTCCGCAACAGCTTCGGTCCGCTGTCGTTCAACACGCCGCACCGGTTCAAGGTCGACGGCTTCTACTCGTTCGACCTGCAAGAGGCCGGTCGCCTGACGCTCGGCACCAGCGTTCGCTACCAGTCGGGCTTCCCGATCTCGCTGCGCGCCGGCAACAACCGTTATCCCGGTCTTTACCCGGTCTACGTGGTGCCCCGTGGTGCCGGCGGTCGCGTCGAGCCCAACTACAACTGGAACCTGAGCCTCAGCTACGCGTACCCGCTGCCCGGCGACCTCGAGCTCGAGTTCGCGGTCCGCTGGCTCAACGTGACCAACGCGAAGGCCGCCTACCGCGTCGACGAGGTCTACTCGTTCGACGACACCCGCCCGGTCGGCGGTGGCGATCTCTCCGACGTGAAGCACACGAAGATCCAGAACGCCGGCAACCCGACCGAGTTCTTCCAGCGCACGGTCCTCTCGCCGCAGGGCAACTTCGGCGTGCAGGCGGCCTTCCAGAACCCGACGGCCGCCCAGTTCGAGCTGCAGCTGCGGTTTTAGGGATCGTTCGTCCCAGTTCCGGGATCGTTGGTCCCGGGGCTGGGATGGCTCGACGTAAGGCGCGCGTGTCGGGGCCAGTTGGGCCGAGGTGCGTCGCGGTCGGCCCATCGGGATTCGTGTAGCTCTCGTTCTCGCAGCTCTCGCCTACGCGCCGGCGGTCGCCGAAGCGGCGGATACCGCTGCGGTGAAGGGCAAGGTCGTCGATCAGAAGACGCGCGCTCCGATCAAGGGCGCGATCGTCGAGCTGCACTGCACCTGCTTGCAGAGCCACAAGGAGGTGTTGACGAACGACGACGGGCTGTTCTCGTTCAGCGCGCTGCCGGCGGGCAAGTACACGCTCAACGTCGCGCGCGGCAAGGCCAGCATCCAGGCGCCGATCGATCTCCAGCGCGGCGAGCAGGTCTCGAAGCGGCTGCAGATGGATCCCGACGACGCGATCGCACGCGACATCTACGTGAAGCCGATGGTGAAGTCGGCGGGCACGGAGACGGGCCGGACCTACGGCATCGAGTGGCAGCGCGCGCCGGTCGCGGGCACGGATCGCAGCATCAAGGGCGTCATCGAGGCCACCCCGGGCGCGCAGGCGGTGGCCGGCGGCACGTCCATCGGCGGCGGCACGGCAGCCGAGTCGAAGTACACGATCCAGGGCGTCGGCTACAACAACCCGCGCTTCGGCACGCCGACCTCCGGCATCGTGCAGGACTTCATCGAGGAGGTCGAGGTGCTCGACGCCGGCTACGACGCCGAGTACGGCGACGCGGCGACGGGCCAGGTGCGCAGCCGCCTGATCTCCGGCAGCAACACGTTCCGTGGCGCGGCGCGCTTCACGTTCACGCCGCGCCTCGCGAAGCCGCGCTTCATCATCGCGACGGACAACGCTGTGCGTGCAGTCGAAGTGCCGGACTACCAGATGCAGGGCGTCATCACGATGTCAGGCCCGATCATCAAGGATCGGCTGTTCTGGTCCGGCGGCATCGTGATGACCGGCGGCCGCGGCTCGCTGATCCAGACGTTCCACCACCGCGTCGACAAGGACAACTCGGGCGGCTACGAGGACTGCCCCTACGAGAACGGCGCGAACGACTGCGTCGCGGGTGGTGACTACATCGCGACGAAGAAATTCGCGGAGCAGAAGTTCAAGACCGGCATCGTGCAGCCGCAGCTCTTCGGCACGATCGACTGGGCGATCAATCCGAAGCACCGGATCTCGTTCTCGTACTACGGCGCGCCGACGTTCCAGCGCCGCGCATACCGTCGCGCGCCCAACAGCAACTACGATCCCGCTGCGTTCGGCAACACGTTCTCCACCGATCCGCTGGGCGGCGGATCGCTGGTCGCGAACGGCATCGTCAACGGCACCTTCGGCTGGGACCGCGGCAACTCGAGCACGGCGGCGGTCAACTACCGGGGCCGCGTCGCCGAGGACAAGCTCGAGATCGAGGCCACGTTCGGGTACGGCGAGTACGCGTCGATCGAGGCCTGGAAGCTGGAGAACCCGGCGCTCAAGACCCAGCCGGTCACGCAGGAGGTCGACACGCAGGGCACGAACCTGTTCGGGCTGCTCGACCGCGACGACCGCACGGCGTACGTGCCGGGGGCCGAGGACGCGTGCAACAACGCGAACCTGCCCGGGCTCACCTGTCCCGTGCGCCAGTGGCTGTCGGGCGGGATCGGGCCCTACGGCAGCACGCGGGCGCGGCGGGCCGAGGGCATCCTCGCGCTGACGCACTTCTTCAACGCCGCGGGTGCGCACCAGCTCAAGTACGGCGCGCGCGTCGAGCACATCGAGGATCGCTCGGTCTCGCAGTACTCCGGCAACAACGCGTCGGACTTCTACCAGGACTGCCCGAACGGACAGAGCGACGGCGGCGAGTACTGCTACGACCCTGCCCGCGACGTCTACGACATCGGCACGGCGAACCGCGTCGACAACCACCGGCTCGTGCGCGTGCAGACCGACAACCCGGACTCGCGACGCACGCGCGGCTACGGTCGCATCCGCGAGGAGCAAGGCGAGCTGCGGGCGATCGCGACGCCGCTCGGTGCGGGCATCCGCGCCGATGCCTATCGCGCGAAGGTCAGCACGCAGAACTACTCGATCTACCTGCAGGACCGCTGGGCACTGCGCTCGAACGTGTTCCTCAGCGCCGGCGTGCGCTGGGAGCTGCAGGACATGCGCGACGTGCTCGACCGGCGCGCGCTGTTCATCTGGGACAACGTCGCGCCGCGCGTGGGCCTCAGCTACGACTGGACGGACGAGGGCCGCAGCCGCCTGTTCGCGAGCTACGGATGGTTCTACCAGCCGCTGCCGCTGCAGCTGAACTCGCGGGTCTTCGGCGGCCTGGTGCAGGTCGGTCGCACCTATCGCAACGCCGACTGCATCGGTGGCATCACCGAGACCGCGACGGGTCGACATGCGCGCAGCGACAACGGCCAGCCCACCGAGTACTGCGCCGACACCAACGAGTTCACCACGGGCTTGACCCCCGGCGCGGTCGTGCCGCGGCTGAAGGGCCAGTACAACCAGCAGTTCCAGATGGGCTACGAGCAGGAGGTCATCGAGGACCTCACGCTCGGCGTGCGCTGGCTGCACACCGATCTCGGTCGCGCGGTCGAGGACATCTCGCCCGACGGCGGCAACAACTTCATCATCGCGAACCCCGGCGTCGACGTGTCGCCCGACGACATCGCGAAACAGCAGGCGCGCTGCGATCAGCTCGCAGACGAGCTCGACTCGCTCGACATGGACTCCGATCGCCGGCCCGAGGTCGCGCGCGAGTCGAAGCGCTGCGAGTTCCTGGTCGACGCCTACGGCAAGGTCGGCAGCCTGTTCACGCGGCCCCGTCGCAACTACGACCAGTTCACGTTCGAGGTGCGCAAGCGCTTCGCCAAGAACTGGATGGTGGTCGGCAACTACACGTACAGCCGCCTCGTCGGCAACTACGACGGGTTCGTCGATCCGCTGACGGGCGCGATCAACCTCGGCGCGAGCAGCCAGTACGATCTGCCGGAGCTGGTGCGCAACAGCTACGGGCCGCTGTCGACGAACACCCCGCATCGCTTCCGCGTGGACGGCTTCTACTCGTTCGACCTGCAGGAGGCCGGGCGGCTCACGCTGGGCACGAGCTTCCGCTACCAGTCGGGCTATCCGATCTCGCTGAAGGCCGCGAACAACCGCTATGGCTTCGGCTCGGTGTACCTGGTGCCGCGCGGTGCCGGCGGACGGGTCGAGGCCAACTACAACTGGAACCTCAGCCTCAGCTACGCGTACCCGCTGCCGAAGGAGCTCGAGCTGGAGTTCGCGGTGCGCTGGTTCAACGTGGCCAATGCGAAGGCGGCGCTGCGCGTGGACGAGAACTACTCCTTCGAGAACTCACGCGCGGTCGCGGGCGCGGATCTCGGGGACGTGAAGCACGTGAAGGTGCAGAGCGCGTCGAACCCGAACGACTTCTTCCAGCGCGGGGTCGTGTCGCCGCAGGGCAACTTCGGGGTGAAGACCGCCTTCCAGAACCCGACCGCCGCGCAGTTCGACGTGGCGCTGCGGTTCTAGCCTTCGGCGGGTGGGGCCGAGGTCGTCGAGCCGGCGCCGAAGAACTCGAGGCCGGCGGGTGCATCGGGGATCGCGATCTCGGTCGTCGTCACCGTGTGGCCGTCGAACTCGATCTCGAACAGCTCGCCGCCGCGGGCGAAGCCGTACGCGCGGCCGGCCCAGAACGCGATGCCGAACACCTGCGAGTAGGGCAGGGGACCGTAGTTCACCATCACCGTGCCGTCCGCGGGGTCGACCTGCACGATGCAGTCGACGTCGGCGCACTCGGCATCGTCGTAGACGGTGAGGTAGCTGCCGCCGCCGGCCACCGAGACCATGTCGCCGCTCGAGGCCAGGCCCTCGGTCAGCAGGCCGAGCTGACTGATCGCGCCCGTGGTCGTGTCGATGCGGATGTACTGGTCCTCGACGAAACCGACGAGCGCTTCGCGATCGGGATCGACGGTGCCGGCGGGGACGAACGAGAGCGAGGTCGGATAGTCGCCCTCGGCGATGAGCGTACACTCGGCGGTCGTGCGATCGATCGACCACAGCGAGCCGTAGGCCGTGCCGAACATGTTGGAGTCGGCATCGAGCGCGATGTCGATGATCGAGGCGTCGCAGCCGTCGAAGGCACCGACGACGGTGACCTCCTTCGTGTCCGGGTCGAGGCGGTAGAGCGTGTCCGCGCTGTGCCCGAACACCTCGGCGATCTCGGAGACGTTGCCGGTGGTCTCGGGCGCGGCGACGTCGAGCATCGTCATCGGGCCGGTATCGGCGGTGGTCGTGTCGACGTTGCTCGTGCCGGTGTCGGACTCGCTGCCGCTGTCGGATTGGGTCGCGCTGCCGGTGCTCACACCCGTGAGCCCGTCGTCTCGCGACGCGACGGTGCAGGAGCAGAGCGCGAGCGCGGCGGCGAGGGGGAGCTTCGATCCGTTCATGTCGGTCGACCTCACGCGACCCGGCCGGTCGCGAATGCGGGACGGTAGCCCAGGGACGCGCGTCGGGATCGCAACATCTGCGCCACGCGGCCGAGGGCGGCCGCGGAGGGGTTCGTGCCTCCCAGAGCGCCGCGCGCCGGCCGCCTCGGCGTCCGCGCGGCCGCGCGGGAGTGCTACCGTTCGCCGCGATGACCACGGCAGTCCAAGTGAGTGTGGGCGACGAGTTGTTCGTGAAGGGTGGCACCGAGGCGTTCGGCGCGGTGCGAGTGGTGCACGCGCACGCGCTGCTCGTCGACATCGAGGGCTTCGGCGACACGGAGCTCCCGGCCGAGGCGGTCGTCGAGGTGCACGATCACAAGGTGGTGATCGATCCCGCGCGCCTGCCCAAGCACCTGCGCGACGCGATCGCGCATGCGCACGACGGCGAAGATCGCTGAGGGCGAGCGCCGCGATCAGCCACCGTGCGACTCGACGTAGGCCTTCGCCTTGGCGTCGTCGGGGTGGTTCTCGAGGATCTTCTCGTAGTGGGCGCGTGCGGCCGACTCGTTGCCGCGCGCGATCTCCAGCTCCGCGGCCAGCAGTAGTGCGCGGCGATCGTTGGGCGACTTTCGCAGCGCACGCTCGCAGAGCGCTCGCGCGGATGCGTCGCGGCCCAGCTCGTGGTGCGCCTCGGCCATGCAGACCGTGACGGCGACGGCGGTCGGGTTGAGGTCGAAGGCCTGCTGCAGGATCGCGAAGCCCTCGGACGCCTTGCCGCTGCGCACCAGCTTGCAGCCCTCGGCGAGCAGCGCGTCGTAGCCCTTCTTCTTCGGCGCGGCGTCGGCGGGCTTGCTCGGCGGCGGCTTCGCGGGCTCGGGTGTGTCGCTCGTCGGCTTCGGATCGCTCGTGGGCTCCGTCGTCGTGGGCTCGGGATCGTCCGCGACGGGCTTCTCGGCGACGGGCTTGGCGACGGGCTTCTCGGCAACGGGCTTCTCGGCGACCGGCTTCTCGGCGACGGGCCTGTCCGGCACCGCGGTCGGCGTCGGCTCGACTTCGGCGATGCCCGTCGTCCGCTCGGGGGCCGGCGTGTCCGTCGGCTTGCTGGGCGCCACCGCGACCGCGGCACCCAGCGAGCGCTGCATCGCGCGCGCGAGCGGCTGCTGCGGCGTCTCCTGCAACACCTCGGTGATCAGCGTGCGCGCGTCGAGCTCGCGGCCGCTCTGCTTCAACGCGGCGGCGGTGAGCAGCCGAACGAGCGTGGTCTGACGCTCGGCGCCCTGCAGCTGCGCGACGATCTCGTCGAGCAACGCGGGCTCGATCGTCTCGCCCCGCGGGCGCCACACCGGAGCCGCGAGCGCGGCGAGCCGCAGCTCGGGATCGCGATAGGTCGGCATCAGCACGGCCGGGAACGACTCCGTGATGTCGGTGCCGGCGGCGAGCTCGACCCGCGCCATCGCGGCCTCGATGCGACCCGCATCGGCGCCCTTGCGCTCGAGGACGAGGGACAGCTCGCGCACCGACGCGATCGAGCGCGCGGCGGCATGCTGTGCGGCGTCGCGGTTCGTCGCGTCGATCTCCGCGCGCACCGAGGCCTCGAGCGCGAGCGCGGCCTGCACGTCGAGCAGCTCGAGCTGTGCAGCGGTGGTCTTCGCGGCGAGCGTCGTGCTCTCGGCGCTGCGGTCGAGCTCGCCGACGAGGCGGCCGAGCTGCTCGACGTCGAGGTGCTCGCGCGCGACGACGGCGGAGGCGGCGAGATCCGGCAACGAGGCCGACTGGGTGCGGCCCGTGGGTCCGGAGGCATCGGGGTGCGCGCGGCCGCGGCTCGCGGCGTACGCGATCACCGCGGCGACGCCGAGCAGCGCGGCGAGCAACACGGCTGGCCGTCCGGTCTGCGGGTCGATTCGGGTGTCGCGCATCGTCGTCTCGGCGGAGCCGAACCATCTTCGCAGCAATCCGCGGGGATCGGCAACGATCGAGCGGCGCGGTCCGGTCTGCTCGTTCAGCCGCCTGTCGGCGTGCCGGCCCGATCCGAAGGTCGGTCTGGGCTTCGGTCCGGGCTTCGTTCTGGGCCTCGGTCTGCGCCACTGCCGGCGCTCGAGGCCGCATAGAGCCCGAGCGCGCCGAGCAGTCGTTGGGCTGCTTCGGTGCGCAGTGTCGCGAGCGGATCGACACGCTCACCTCGCATCGTGCCGGTCTCGTGGGCGAGCGCGCGCAGCGACCCACGCAGCTCGTCGCTGCTCTCGGTCGCGACCAACCACCAGTGGTGTGCGAGCTCGCTGCGGAGCTGACCGAGCAAGGCCGGCCGCGAGAGCCAGTGCCCGAGCTCGTCGAGCACCGCGACGCGCAGCTCGGCGCCGATCTCGAGCGCGCCACGGTCGCTCCACAGATCGGCGTACGCACGCGCGCGCGCACCGGTCGGCACATGGGCCGGATTCGCGAGCACGGCGAGCGCATCGAGCCGGTCGGCCAGCTCGGCGTCGTCGCCCGCGAGCAGCTCGGCGAGCCCGCATGCGACCCCGACGGCCGCGTGCGCGACGTGGAAGCGCAGCTCGTCGGGCGTCGCGTGCACGAGCCCTCGGCCGGCGACCAGCACCATGCGCCCGCGCTCGGGCACGAGCGCGAGCACGCCGGGGTGGTGCTCGTCGACGACGAGCGGCAGCGGGGCCAGCCACTCCGACCACGCGTCGAGCTCGTGGGCCAGCGGGCGCGGCAGGCCATCGCGGGCAGCGGGCGGCTGGCCGCGTGCAGCGGCGAGGGCGAGCGCGCGCATCAGCGCACGGATCGCAGCATGACCGTCGAGCGAGCGTCCGGCATCGAGCACGAGCGTCGCGGGCGGTGGTCGTGCGGTCAGCAGCTCGGCGAGCGGACCGCGATCCGCCAGGAACGCCGCGAGCTGCAGCAACCGGCGCGCGAGCCCGGACTGACCGTGACGCTCGTGCATGCGCGCCAGCGCGAGCGCGAGCCCGGATTGCAGCGGCCGTCCCATCGCCCAGCGGCGCAGCGCGTCGAACAGCCGCAGCGAGCCCCCGGCCAGCCGCGCGGCGGCGTCGAGCACCGCGTCGATGTGCTCGAGCGGTCCGAGCATCGCGATCTCGCTCAGCAGCTGCCGCAGGCCCGGCAGCACGTGGCGGCCGAGGTCGTTCGCGTGGCGCGAGCCGATCGCCTCCGCGATCTCGCACTGCCCGCGCAGGAAGGCCTCGTCGAGCGCCGCGAAGACGAGCGAAGGCTCGCGGTGATGGCCGTGGCGCCACAGCCAGCGACCGAGCTGATCGACCTCGGTCCAGTGTCCGGCCGCGAATGCGAGCGGCAGCGCCAGCGCGCGCGCCGACGCGTCGCCATCGTCGGCGGCGATGGCCTGGGCGAGCAGCGTCGATGCCCGTGCGACGGCGGCATCCCGCGCGGTGGGTTGCTGCGCCTGCGCGCCGCGGTCGAGCACGATCCGGGCCGCACGCACGAGCTGCCGCGCGCGCTCGCGCGGCGACGCGCACACGCTGCCGTAACGCTCGAGCGCGACCGCGAGCTCCTCGGGCAGATCGTGTTGCTCGAGCAGCTCGACCTGCATGCGCAGGAGGGTGCGGTGCTCGGGCAGCGCGGCCAGCCCCAGGCGGCAGGTCGCGAGCGCACGCGTGGCATCGCCGGTCGCGAGCTCGACGGCGGCGAGCTCGGCCGCGCCGTCGGCGAGCTCGGCCTCGTCGTCGGGCGACAGCTCGGCGACGCGCATGCGCAGCACCGGCAGGCGATCCTGCGGCGACGCGACCTGGGCGAGCAGCCGATCGAGCTCGGCGAGCGCACGATGGCGGATCTCGCCCTGGTCGCGCTGCACGAGCTCGGTGAGCTCGACGAGCGCGTCGGCGCTACGGCCGAGCAAGCGAGCGAGCTGCGCGCGCTGCAGCCGGAGGCTGGGCCCGAGCTGCTCGGGCGACAGCGATTGCAGCGTCTCGTGGATCCGCGACGCCATCGCATCGGTGCAGGACAGCGCGACGTCGCCGAGCAGCGCCGCGACCGGCTCGTGCTCGACCCCGGCCGCGAGCGCGGACAGGGCGTACTGGGCCGCGGTGTCGGCGTCGCGCAGGCGCTGCCAGACCAGGATCGCGGCGTCGAGCCAGACGTTGCCGAGCTGCGCGGGATCGCCGAGCGACGCCGCGTGCAGCATGTTCGCGATCGCCTGCCGCGGGTCCTCGGCCAGCAACGCCGCGGCGGGACCGGTGTCGGGCGCTGCCTCTCGTGCGTCGCGCGACGCATGCAGGCGCGCGATCAACCGATCGATGCGCGCCCGCGTCTCGGGCTCGAGCGCCCGCGTGCGCTCGGCCGCCGCCCGGATGCGCTCCGCGACGCGGCCGACGAGCGGCTCGACGCGATCGAGCCGCAACGCGATCGCGGTGGCGCGGCGCTCGATCTCGTCGTCGTCGATCTCGACGATCGCGGCGTCGAGCCGCTGCATCGCGCCCTCGGGGTCGTGGCCCTCGTCGAGCAGCACCTCGCCGATGTCGAGCTCGACGCGCGCACGCGTGGGACCGGGCCCGAGCGGGCGCAGTGCGGCCGAGAGCGCCTGGACCGTCAGCGGCCACTCGTTGCGCAGGCGTGCGAGCTCGAGCAGCAGCTGACGTGCACCGGGGTGGGTCGGATCGGCGGCGAGCGCCTCGAGCACGTCGGCGATCGCGGCCTCGGCCTCGCGTCCGCGCGGATCGTTGCGGTAGGCCGGCTGCAGCAGCGCGGCGTGGCGGTGCAGCACCTCGGCCCGCAGCGCGCCCGGCAACGCGAGCCCACGCAGGTTCTCGAGCACGACCGACTGCTCGGTGGTGCGACCCTGGCGCTCGTAGATCTGCGCGAGCTCGAGCAGCACCCGCGCATGCGCGGGGGAGTGGCGCAGCGCCGTACCGAGCACCGCCAGCGCCTGCGCATCGCGTCCGCGCTTCACCAGTGCACGGCCGGCCGAAGCCGCCGCGTCCGCGCGCTGCTGCAACGTCGCGGCGGGGTGCTCCGACACCGCGAGCAGCACGGGGAGCGCAGCATCGAGGTTGCCGCGGCGCAGCTCCACGCGACCGAGCCCCTCGAGCGCCGACAAGAGCTTCGGCACGCGCGCGAGCGCGGCGTGGTAGCGCTCGACCGCGAGGTCGGCGTGATCGGGATGGTTGGCCAGCACGTCGGCGAGCAGCGTGTCGACCTCGGCCCGCAGCTCGCCGTCCACGCGCGTCGCGATCTCCTCGAGCCGGGCGCGCACGGAGTCGAGCGAAGCGGCGCCGGAGAGCAGCACGCGGGCGCGGCGGATCGAGGCGGCGTGACGGCTGGGATCGGCGAGGAACGCCGCGAGGTAGCGCTCGGCCGCCTCGAGTGGGCGCGCGAGCGGACCGTCGAGCAGCTCCGCGATGTGCTGCTGGATCGTCGCCCAGCGCGACGGGTCTTCGCGCAGTGCGGTCGCACGCAGCTCGAGCACGCGCACGAGCTCGGCGTGACGGCCCGCGCGACGGTGCGCGCGTGCGAGGCAGGCGAGTCCCTCGTCGGGCACCTGGCCGAGCTGTTCGAGACGCTGGTAGATCCGCGCTGCGCCCTCGTCGTCGTCGAGCACCTCGCGCTGCAGTCGCGCGAGCCGACCCATGAGCTCGATGCGCGCCGGATGGCTCGGCGTGGCCCCTTCGAGCTCCGGCCCGAGCTCGCGCTGCAGCTCGTGCGCGAGGTCGACCCAGCGACCCTGTCGCTCGAGCAGCTCCGCGAGCTCGAGTCGCATCGGCTCGCCGAGCTCGCGGTCCTCGTCGGGATTGCCCCCGAGCTCGAGCGCCATGCGCAGCGCCTGCTCGGCGCGCGGGAGATCGAACAGGCGATCGCGCAGCACCTCGGCCAGGCGCCGCAACGTGCGTCTGCGCGCCCCGCCGCGCTCCCGGGGGAACAGCCGGCGCAGTAGCTCCGCCAGCTCGTGCCAGCGCTCGGCGGCCGCGAGCTGATCCGCGAGTCGTGCCGCGAGGTCGGTGCGCTCGGGGGCCTCCTCGAACGCGACCACGAGATCGGCGATCGCCTCCTCGGTGCGGCCGAGCGTCTCGGCCAGCAGCCGCGCGCGCTCGTCCAGCGCCTCGACGCGCGCGGTACCGGTGTTGCGTGCGGCGATGCGCGCGAGCAACCCGACTCTGCGCTCGGGATCGGTGGTGGTCGCGATCACCTCGTCTCGGCGTGCGCGCACCGCCTCGTCGTCGGGCGTGCGCTCGAGGATCTCGTCGAAGAGCTCGAGCGCGGTCTCGTCGTCGCCGATCGCCAGCGCAGCGTCGGCGCCACGGCGCGCGGTCGCGGCGTATGCAGCGTCGCCCATCGGCAGCCGTCGCAGGAGCTCGCGGACGAGCGCCACTGCACGCGCGAGCGCGCCGCTCGCGAAGCAGAGGTCGAGCCACGCGAGCCAGGCCTCGGCGTCGTCGGGCGCGAGGCTGGTCGCGTGCTCGAGCTCGACGATCGCGCCCTCGCGATCGCCCCAGCGTTCGAGCAGCGTCGCGACGTGCTTGTGGATGTCGGCGCGCTCGCGACCGTCCGGGATCTCGCTCGCACGCAGGCGCCAGGCCTCGACCACCTCGTTGCGGCCGCCGAGCCCGAGCATCGCCTCGGTGAGCTCGGTGAACGCGCGCGCGTCGGGCTCGTGCGCTGCGGCCTCGCCCAGGGCCAGCAGAGCCGCCGTGCGCTCGAGCGTCTCGGCCTGGGCCAGCGCGAGACGAGCACGCGTGCGTGGATCCGTGGCGAGCAGTCGACGGCGCACCGTCTCGGTGCGTGCGACGAGCCCGGGATCGTCGAGCGGGATCCGGGTCAGCTCGACGAGCAGCTCCTGGGCATGTGCGTCGTCGCGATCGGCGTCGGCGCGCTCGAGCATCCGCACGAGCGCACCCGCGCTGCGGGCGTCGCCGCGCAGCATGGTGACGGTGCGATCGTCGAGCTCGGCCGAGCGGGCCTCGTCGCCGGCGAGCGCGGCCGCCTCGCCCAGCACCAGCATCGCATCGACGTGCTCGGGGGCATCGGCGGCGATGCGCTCGAACACCGCGACCACATCCGGACGCGCGGCGGCGGCCACGACCTTCGCATAGGTGTCGGTCTCGATCGCCCGCGCGTGCAGCCACCGTCGCAGTGCAGCGAGGCGCGAGGCCGGTGTCGACTCGGCGCCGGCGACCGCGAGCCAGTGCCGCGCGGCCTCGTCGTGACGGCCGTCGCGCTCGGCGACGCTCGCGAGGCGCACCAGCATCCGCGCGTCGCCGGTGCCTTCGGCGATCCGTTCGACGAGCGCGAGCGCGGTCCGATCCGGCGTGCCGCGCTCGAGCAACACGTGGGCGAGCGCGACCCAGGCCTCGTCGGTGTCGCCCGACTCGGCGGCCCTGCGCAGCGCGATCCAGGCCTGCGCGTCGTCGCCCTGCCGCACGAGCACGCGCCCGAGCTCGGCCCACAGCTCGGCCTTCTCGCGCGGCGCGAGCGTCTCGTCCGCGTCGAGCGTGGCCATCGCATCGCCGGGCACGTCGAGCTGCGCCAGCACCCACGCTCGCGCGATCGCGGGTCCCAGTGCCGAGCCGAGCTGGACGAGCAGCGGCTCCACGCGCGCCCGCGCGCCGGCGAAGTCGGACCTGTCGATGCACCCGTGGGCGAGCGCGAGCTCGCTGCGCAGCGAACGGCGCGGAGAGACCGCGAGCCGCGACCACGCCTGCACGTGGCGCAGGAGCTCGTCGTGATCGCCGGCGCCACGCAGCGCCGCGATGAGCTCGCGCTGGGCACGAGCTTCGACGGGACGTGCACGCACCCACGCGCGCGCGAGCGCAGCCCGTCGCAGCGGATCGTGGCGAGCGGCGCGCTCGATGCCCCAGCGCAGCACCGCGACCTGGGCCGATACCGGTGCGGTCGCGACCGCGGCCGTGAGCTCGTCGAGCGCGGCCGCGCTGCTCGCATCGTCCGCGGCGCGCACACGCTCGGCGGCCGCGACGACCGCGTCGTGCTCGACCGCCCTGCCGATCGCGACCTCGATGGGCGAGCTGCCGGCGCTCCACGACGCGCGCGCGCGCTGACCGTCGACGGCGAGCCCACGCAGCTCGAGCTGTTCGAGCGCGGGGATCTTCCAGCCGGCCTGCACGAACGGCACGCGCAGGGCCTCCATCGCGAGGTCGAGCCGCAGCTCGAGCGCATCGCTCCTGCGGCGAGGATCCAGCGCGCGTGCGAGGTCGAGCCACAGTGCCGTGCGCTCGATCGGCTCACTGCCGATCCACCACAGCCGGCCCGGTCGCACCACGATCGCGCGACCTTCACCGTGCAGCGCGAGCGAGCAGCCGAACCATCCGAACGAGCCGGAGCGTGCCCGACCACTCAGCATGATCCACGGCGCGGGTGCGTCGTCCGGTGTGCCCTGGGCCGCGGCCTCGAGCTCGATCCAGTCGACACGCAGCCCCGCGAGCGATCGCCCCCGCAGTCGTGCGACGAGCCAGGCCTGCAGTGCGTGGCGCTCGAGCTCGAGCGTGACGCGATGGACGCGACAGCGACGGTGGCGGAAGCGTGCGGCCGACAGCGGACCGGAGATCGGGAACTCGACGCCGGGTACGGAGGCCTCGTAGTCGAGCAGGTGCACGCCGGGCGCGAGCGTGCGGCGCTCGAGCGAGAGCAGCGCGCGGTGCTCCCTCAGCTGCAACGCGAAGCCGAGCACGTTGCCGATCGACGGCTGCCCGGCCTCGGACATCGCGGGATCACTCTTCGCCGGGCGCGCCGCCGAGGCCCGCCGCCGCGCGCAAGAGCCCACCGCGGTTGCCCACGCGATCGCAGATCTCGTAGGGCTTGGCCGCCGGTGCGGGCGCTTCACCTTCGACGGGTGCAGGCGCCGTCGCGGACGGGATCAGCTTCGCGATGCGATCGGCCGAGCCCTTGATGTCGCCCGTGCCCTTCGCCTCGACGCAGAGCCGATGCGTCCAGCGCGACGCGACCACCGCGCCCTTGCGCTCGACCGCGCCGCGATAGAGATCGCCCCGCACCTCGGCGAAGCCGGCATCGCTGCCCTGCTGCTTGTCGACGAGCCCGACGAGCACGATGTCCTGCCCGACCTCGAAGAGCGCATCGAGCATCGAGCTGTCGGGCTCGGCGGCCCACGCCGCGGCGAGGATGTCGGCCGAGGGCCCGAGCCCGGGGATCGGCTCGCCCTTCGGGAACGAGCCCGTGTCCTCGAGCGGTACGCGTACGTCCTTGCTCGACAGGCTGTCGATGCCGGCCGCGCCTCCGAGCGCGCTGCCGCCGGAGAACACGTCGGCCAGCGCGGCGCCGGACTTCAGCGCTGCGAGGTCTTCTTCGGCCGCGGCGCGGGCGAGCTGCTCGCCCTTCTCGGCGCGGACGCCATCCTCCGCGAGCTCGGGCAGCGCGTCGGCCTCGGCGATGTCGCCTTCGCGACGCGCACGCACGAGCGCGAGGTAGAAGGCCTGCTCGCCTTCGACGACGGCCGAGCTCTTGCCGAGCTCGAGGCCCGCGAGCGCCTCGTCGACCTTCGGATCGACGCCGGTGCCGACGCTCTCGCCGACCCAGCCGACCTCGCCGCCGCGTCCCGCGGTCTCGTGCTTCGAGAGCTCGCGGGCCAGCGCGCGGAAGTCCTCGCCGCCGTCGATGCGCTTCTTCGCCTTCTCGATCGTCGTGCGCGCGGCCGCAGCGTCGTCGGCCTTCGGCACCTCGATGATCCACACGCGCGCCTGCTTGGGCAGCTTGGCGAAGCGACTGCCCTGGGTCTGGAACTGCTTCTTCAGCTCGTCGGTGTGCGCCTGCTGGTACGCGGCGATCTCGTCGGTGGTGGGATCGACGAGCTCGCCGAAGCGGAGCGGCGAGTAGCGGGCGACCCGGAGCGTGATGCGGTTGGAACCGTCGTCGTAGAGCTTCCGCAGCTCGCGCTCCGAGATCGTGGTGCTGCTCGCGACGAGATCGCGGACGATGCGGGCGAGCAGCTCGCGACGCTGCAGGTCGAAGTAGCGCGGCTCGGAGACGTTGAGCGCGCGCACGAACTCCTGGAAGTTCTTGTAGTTGAAGTCGTCCTTGGGCCCGAGCCGCAGCAGCGTCTCGCCGAGCACGAGGAAGTGCCCGGCCAGCGCGAGATCTTCGGCGTCGCGATCGGTGGCTTCGAGCCCGAGCTCGTGCGCGGCCTCGGTGAGCACCTCGCGCTCGATCAAGCTCTCGAGGATCTCCTCGTCGACGCCGATCATCTTGCGGATGCGCTCGTCGAGCTTGTCGAACTGGATCACCGTGCCGAGCATCTGCAGCTGGTAGCGATACTCGTCGTCGCCGAGCTTCTCGCCGTGCACCTTCACGTAGGCCGACTTGCCGAAGCTCAAGCTGTCGCTGGGCAGACCGAACTGCAGACCGAACACGAGCGCCAGTGCAGCGAGGATGAGCCACGAGAACACGCTCGTGGCGGACTTGCGGAGGGATCCGAGCATGGCGTGGGCGAGCCAAGGTAGCGAGAACTCGCCGCTTGGCAAACTGTCCCCGGGCGCGAGCACTCCGCGTGCGTTCCGATCCGTGGCGGATGTCGCGGCCCGGCGCAGGCGACGGCCGTTCTCGGGGGAAAGGACTCAAGTTGCTGGAATTCCAACGACAATCCCGATCCAGCCCGGCCTGTCGGCGCTACCTGAACGACCGCGCCGTCCCCTCGGATGGTCCGATTCGACGCGCGGTCACGCAACTTCGTGGGGCCCGCCGGCTTGCCGAGCCCAAGGGCCGCGGTGTATGTGGATCGCGACCTGCGCGACGCCACCGCCCGAAGCGGTGTTCCGTCGCGCTCGCCGCGTTCGCAACGACCCAGGGCCGACCGACTCGCGCGCTCGCACGGTTCAACGATGCTGTTCGACTGGGTATACGGCCTCTTCTCGAACGATCTGGCGATCGATCTCGGGACCGCGACGACGCTCACGTACGTCAAGGGCAAGGGCATCGTCGCGCACGAGCCGTCGGTGGTGGCCGTGCAGAAGAACGCGAACAACAAGCGCGTGCTCGCGGTCGGCAAGGAAGCGAAGGAGATGCTCGGGCGCACGCCCGGCAACATCGTCGCGATCCGACCGATGAAGGACGGCGTCATCGCCGACTTCGAGGTCACCGAAGCGATGATGCGTTACTTCATCACGCGCGCGCACAACCGCCAAACGCTGGTCAAGCCGCGGATCATCATCTGTGTCCCGTCGGGGATCACCGAGGTGGAAAAGCGCGCGGTGCGGGACTCGGCGCTCGCCGCCGGCGCCCGCGAGGTGTTCCTCATCGAGGAGCCCATGGCCGCCGCGATCGGGGCAGGGCTGCCGATCACCGAGCCGGGCGGCAACATGGTGGTCGACATCGGTGGTGGCACCGCCGAGGTCGCGGTCATCTCGATGGCCGGCATCGTCGCGTGCAAGAGCTGCCGCGTCGGTGGCGACAAGATGGATGAAGCCGTCATCCAGCACATCAAGCGCAAGTACAACCTGCTCATCGGCGAGCGCACCGCCGAGCGCATCAAGATCGAGATCGGCACGGCCGCGCCCACCGAGGTCGTGATGACGATGGAGGTGAAGGGCCGCGATCTCGTCGCGGGCATCCCCAAGACCGTCATCGTCGACTCCGACGAGATCCGCGAGGCGCTCTCCGAGCCGGTCAGCGCGATCGTCGACGCGGTGCGCTCGGTGCTCGAGCGCGCGCCGCCGGAGCTCTGCGCGGACATCGTCGACAAGGGCATCGTCCTCACCGGCGGCGCCTCGCAGCTCGCCAACCTCGACGTGCTGCTCTCCGAAGAGACGGGCTTGCCCGTGTTCCTTTCCGACGAGCCCGAGTTCGCGGTCGTGCTCGGCTCCGGCGCCGCGCTCGACGAGCTCGACCTCCTCCGAGAAGTCGCTCTCCAGTAGCTCTTTCCCCCCTCGCCCGGCAGGGGCTCCGCGATACGCGCTGCGCGCCGCTTCCCCCCGCAAGCGGGGGGAGGAACAATCGCAAGACCCGAATCGTTCGAGCGCTCCCATGGCAGTCTCCCTCCGCAGCGTACGCAACGGCGCCCTGGTGGTGGTGCTGCTGGGGATTCCGGTGATGCTGCTGCGCACGAGCGCGAAGGATCCGCACGAGATGGGCGCGTTCGATCGCGCGATCCGTCGCATCGGCGCGCCGCTCGAAGCGGCGGTCAGCTACTCGTTCGGCATGCTCGGCGGGTTCTTCGAGCGCTGGGTGCTGCAGGCGCGGCTGCAGGACGCGAACGAAGAGCTGTCGGGCGAGAACCGCGAGCTCAAGCAGAAGATGCGCGACCTCGTGCAGCTCGAGGAGGAGAACGCGCAGCTGCGGCGCGCGCTGCAGATGCGCGACCGCGTGCCGGAGGACATGATCCCGGCCGAGCGCGTCGGCGTCGATCAGTCGCCGTTCTTCCGCGTCGTCAACATCCGCATCGATCGCGGGGTCGGCATCGCCGAGCCGGGCATGGCGGTGCTGTCGCCCGACGGCGTGGTGGGCCGCATCGACAAGACCTTCGACGACTACAGCGACGTCATGCTGATCACCGACGCGCGCAGCAAGATCGCCGTCGAGGTCGCGCGCAACCACGCGCAGGGCATCCTCGAGGGCGACAGCGAGGAGTTCTGCGTCGCGCTCGTGTCCAAGGACTACGACGTGCAGATCGGCGACATCGTGCAGACCTCGGGCGTCGACGAGCTGTTCCCCAAGGGGCATCCGGTCGGGCAGGTCGCGGCGATCGAGCAGCTCGTCGGCGATCAGCAGCGGCTCAAGGTCTCGCCGTCGGTGCGCTTCGATCGCCTCGACGTCGTCTGGGTCGTGCTGGCCGCGGCACCCGACGCCGATCCGCGCGTCGCGGAGAACACGAAGGCACCCCAGGCCCGCGGGCTCGGGCCGATTCGGTGACGCCATGCTGAGGGCCTTCACCCATCTCATCGTCGGTTGGTTGCTGGTCGCGACCACGGGTGGGCTCGCCGACGTGCTGGGTCTGACGATCGTCCTGCCCGCGACCTCCGCGGTCGTGCTCGCGCACGCGGCGTTCACCGGCGAGCGCCAGCTCGTGCCCGGGCTCGCGGTCGCCGTCGCGCTGGGCTACGTCGAGGATCTCCACCAGGGCGCGCCCGTCGGCGTGCTCTCGCTCGCGTTCGCGTTGACGTGGCTCATGCTCTGGTGGGCGGCGGGGCGCATCGCCGTGCGCGGCTGGACGATGCGCGCGCTCGTCAGCCTGATGGCCGTGCTGCTGCTCGACGCGCTCACGCTCGGGATCCTGTTCGTGCTCGCCGATGCGCTCGCGGTGCGCGGCGAGTCGCTGCTCGCGATGCTGGGCGGGCTGCGCTGGCACGCGCTCGCGACGTTGCTGGTCGCGCCCCCCGTGTGGGCGCTGCTGCATCGCATCTTCACCGTCTTCCGGCTCGACAGCGGTCCGCGCTCCGAGCTGCACCTGGATCCGCGGTGACGCCATGATCGACCTGCGCCAGCAAGACGATCTCCGGGAGCTGCGGCCGCGCTTCTCCGCGATCGTGCTGGTCGCGTTCGTCGTGTTCATGGGCCTCATGTTGCGGCTCTGTCAGCTGCAGGTGCTCGAGGGCGATCACTACGCGCGCCGAGCCGAGCGCAACTTCGTCGACGTCGTCGACGTCGAGGCCCCGCGCGGGCGCATCTTCGACATCGAGGGCCGGCCGCTCGGCACCAACCGGCCGGCGTACACGCTCTACTTCACCGCCTGGACCCGCTTCGTGGTCGGCGAGGACGGCGGCATCGAGCCCACCGAAGAGGGCATCCGCGCACCCATCGACGACGACACGCGCGACCTCCTGCTCTCGCTGTTCGACTACGTCGACGACGTCGATCGGCGGAAGCTCGCCGAGGACGTCGAAGCGCTGCGCGCCGACGAGGATCGCGGCCGCTATCCCCAGATCCTGCGCCGCAACCTCGCGTGGGACGAGTACGCGCGGATCGAGGCTCGCCTCGACGGGCTCGACCCCTGGATCGAGATCCGCGAGAGCTCGCGCCGCTACTACCCCGAGGGCGAGCTCACCGGGTTCGTCACCGGGCACATGGGCAACATCGATCGCGACACGCTCGAGCGTTCGGATCACCTGTCGTATCGGCCCGGTGATCGCGTCGGACAGACCGGCATCGAGCGGCAGTGGGAGAACTACCTGCGCGGTCGACTCGGCTCGCGCTCGCGCGTGGTCGATGCGCGCAGCCGCGAGGTGTCCAATCCGCCCGCCGAGGCGATCGCGGCGCTGCCCCCCGATCGCGATCCGATCCCCGGCCAGGACATCTATCTCACCCTCGATCTCGACCTGCAGCGCGTCGCCGCCGAGGCACTGTCGACGAAGCTCGCGGGCGCCGTGGTCGCGCTCGAGGCCGACACCGGCCGGGTGCTCGCCATGGTGTCGGGGCCCGGCATCGATCCCAACCGCTACGAGCAGCCGATTCCGTCCGCGCAGTGGGCCGAGTGGTCGGAGAGCCCGCTCAAGCCCTTCATCGACAAGACGGTGCAGGAGCACTTCTTCCCCGGCTCGACCTACAAGGTGGTGTCGGCGCTCGCGGCCCTGTCCGATCCGGAGTTCGATCCCGACGCGACGATCGAGTGCACCGGCGGCATCGTGTTCGGCGGTCGTCGCTTCAAGGACACGCACGTGCACGGGCGCGTCGATCTCGAGCAGGCGATCGTGCAGTCGTGCAACAGCTACTTCTACAACGCCGCGATCCAGAGCACGCTGAGCCTCGAGCGCGTCGAGCCCGTCGCGCGCGGGCTCGGGCTCGGTGAACGCTCGGGCCTGGGCCTGAACGGCGAGGTGAAGGGCACGATCCCCACCGAGGAGTTCGAGGCGCGCGAGGGCACCTACCAGGGCGGCGTGCGGCTCAACAGCGCGATCGGCCAGGGCAACGTGAAGGTCACGGTGATGCAGCTCGCGGTCGTCTACGCGGCGCTCGCCAACGGCGGCACGGTGCTCACGCCGTACCTCGTCGATCGCATCGAGACCAACGAAGGCAAGCTCGTGCTGCGCACCGAGCCCCAGCCGCGCAACCAGCATCCGGTGCTCGATCCCGCCGACCGCGAGCGCATCCATCGCGGGCTCGTCGGTGTCGTCAACGACGAGCACGGCACCGCGTACAGCGAGCGGCTGCCGAACGTCGTCGTGGCCGGCAAGACCGGCACGGCGCAGGTGGGCCGCGATTCCGCGAAGGACGAGGTGAAGCTGGCCGGCTGGGACACCACGCAGGACCACGCGTGGTTCGCCGGCTACGCGCCCGCCGAGGACCCGCGCATCGTCGTCGTCGCGGTGGTCGAGCACGGTGGCACCGGTGCCGATGCCGCCGCGCCGATCGTCATGAAGGTGATCGAGCACTACCTCGGCAACACCACCTCGGACACGGGCACGCAGCCGCGCGGCTACGGCGTGCCGCCGCCGCTGCCGGGCAAGCCGGAGCCCGCGATCGCGGACGCGAAGGGGGCGAAGAAGAAATGAAGTCGTCGCTCGAGCGCCCCACGGATCTGCTGAGTCGCATCCGGCGATCGATCGACTGGGTCGTCGTCATCGTGACGTTCTCGATCGTCACGCTCGCGATCATCAACCTCAACAGCGCGGGCAAGGGCGACTGGTCGGGGCGCGTCGCGACCCAGCTGCGCTGGGTCGGGCTCGGTACGCTGGTGATGTTCACGGTCACCGCGCTCGACTACAAAGTGATCTATCGCGGTGCGTACGCGGCCTACGCGGTCGGCGTGGGGTTGCTGGCGCTCGTGCCGTTGTTCGGCATCAAGGTCAACAACGCGCGGCGCTGGCTCGGCACGGAGGACTGGCGCCTGCAGCCGTCCGAGGTGATGAAGATCCTCGTCGTGCTCGCGCTCGCGCGCTACCTGCACGACACCTCCGCGCTGGGCAAGCGACGCCTGCGCGAGCTCGGCATACCGGCGCTGATGGTGCTCGTGCCGATGGGGCTCATCGTCTACCAGCCCGATCTCTCGACCAGCCTGATGATCGCGATGATGGCGATGTCGCTGCTCGCGATCACGGGGCTGACGCTCCGCAGCGGCCTCGTGCTGATGTCCACTGCCGTGATCACGTTCGCGCTCGGCTGGAGCTACATGCTCAGCTACCAGCGCAAGCGCATCGACGTGTGGCTGAACCCCGAGCTCTACGCCGACAACGAGGGCTATCAGACCATCCAGGCGATGATCGCCGTCGGCGACGGCGGCTTCTTCGGGCGCGGCATCGACAAGGGCACGCAGAACGTGCTCGGGTTCCTGCCGGAGCCGTTCACCGACTTCCCGTTCGCGGTGTACGCCGAGGAGTGGGGCTTCGTCGGCGGCGCGATGCTGATCACGCTCTACATGAGCCTCGTGCTGTGGGCGGTGAACATCGCCTCGCAGGCCCGCGATCGCTTCAGCGCACTCGCCTGCATCGGCGTGGCCGCGCTGTTCTTCTGGCACGTCGCGATCAACGTCGGCATGGTGCTGCAGCTCCTGCCGGTGTCGGGGATCACGCTGCCGTTCATCAGCGCCGGCGGCAGCAACGTGCTCACGATGATGCTCGCGCTCGGCGTCCTCATGAGCGTCTCGCGCTCGCGCAACCGGGCGTAGTCGTCTTGGTCGCGCCGTCCGGCGCTCTTGCTGGCGCGCGCAGTCATGCTCGGTGTCCGCCGTGGCCAAGCCACGGCGCTCGGTTGGCGCCCTCGCGAGCGGCAGGATCTGCGGGCGGGCGCACGGATTTCGTGGGGTGCGCAGCTCGCTGCGCACCGGAGGTCGCCGTCCGGCGGCTGCGAAGCCGCGTGCACACGATGACGATGCGGCGGCTTCGTGCATACTTCGTCGATTCGCATGGCGCCCACCATCGGCGTGTTGACCAACCCGGCGTCGGGGAAGAACCGTCGCAATCCGAGCCGCCGTCGCGAGCTGGAGCGCGCGGTCGGTCGGCTCGGCGTCGTGCGTCAGACCCGCGATCTCGAGGAGCTCGGCGGTGTGCTCGACGAGTTCATCGACGCGGGCTGCCGCTACTGGATCTGCGACGGCGGCGACGGCACGTTGCACTGGCTGCTCACCGTCGGCGCCGAGCGCCTGCGCGCGCGCACCGAGGCCGGTGAAGAGGTGCGCTGGCCGCAGATCGTGCCGGCGAACGGCGGCAGCATCGACTTCGTGGCGCACAAGGCCGGCATCCGCGGCCAGGCCGTCGACGTGCTGCGCGTGCTCGTGCATCGCCTCGAGCACGGCGAGCCGCTCGAGCGCACGATCCTCGACACGATGCGCGTGCGCGGCACGACGAACGCCGGCGGGAGCTTCGACCACCTGGGGTTCGCGTCGGCGCTCGGCGGCATCGCGCAGCGCTTCTTCGGCAAGCTCTACGAGCGCAAGCCGGTCGACGGCTGGTCCATCGCGCGGGTGATCGGCAACTCCGTCGCGGGCGCGATGGTCGACACGGCGCCGAGCCAGCTGACCCAGCTGCTGCCGCAGTCGATGCGCGAGATCGCCGGCGACGTCTGGATGCCGACGCGCGCGAGCGTCGAGGTCGACGGCCGGCGCCTGCCGTGGGCGAGCTACGCAGCGCTGCAGGTCGGCTCGATCGACATCAGCCTCGGCGGGGTGGTGCGCACGTTCCGTCGCGCGCAGGCCCCCGGCGTCCTGCATGCGCAGGCGGTGTCGACGACGCCGCTCGGCATCGTCGCGAACCTGCCCAACGTGGTGCTCGGCACGCCGATCTGGGGCAGCCAGGTGTTCGATGGTCCGGTCGAGCGCATCGTGGTGCGCGCCGATGCGGGCGAGTCGCTCGACCCGGTGATCGACGGCGAGCTGTTCCACGATCTCGCCGAGCTGCAGATCTCGCGTGGCCCCACGCTCGAAGTGCCGCGCCTGTTCGCGGCCTGAGCGGCGCCCCGAGCAGCGCCCCGAGCAGAGAGGGAACGCACGCCTAGGGGTGTGTCGTGGCGCGCCGTGCCGATGGTTGATCGGTGCTCGGTCGTCCCTCGCGGTTGACAGCGCGGAGCCGCCGGTGCGAGCGTCCGTTCGACATTTCCTGAGGAGTTGCCATGAAGCGATCCGTTGTCTCCGTGTTCGCCTGTTCCCTCTGCTTCGCCGTCGTCGGCACCGTGCACGCCGACGAGCTGCAGTCCACGCCGGACGTGCAGCACGCCGACGGCTACGAGGCCGTTCGCGCGGTCCTCTTCATCCCCGACGCCCCGATCCCGCTCGTTCCCGGTGCCGAGTGCCCGCAGGGTACGTCCGACAACGCCGGGCTCGGCTGCGTCGCGTCGCTCGAGATGGCGACCGACTACGAGCCGCCGGCCAACATCGACGATGTGATCGCGGGGGTGACCACCGCGCTCGAGCCGTACAACGTGCTCGTCACCACGGTCCGTCCGCCGGAGTACGTCCCGTACCAGCTGCTGATGCCCGGTGACGCGGTCAACGAGGAGAGCCTCTCGCGCACGTGCACGAGCGCGCCGATCGACTGCGACGGCGTGCGTCGCAACGACCTCGCCTTCACCAACGGCGGCTCGATGTTCTGCATGATGCCCGACCCGGTGCAGGCCGCGTTGATCGCGTTCGGCTACATGTCCGGCCTCGAGAACACCGACAACGCCAACGACGTCATGTACTACCAGTCGGCGGCGCCGTTCGGCCCCGACTACACGATGCCCATCGTCGCGTTCGACGACGCCTGCGGCGAGCTCGTGCAGACGGTCGACGACATGGAGATGGTGAACCCGCTCGGCTGCTCGGCGACCGTCAACCACGAGCCGTTCTGCGACAACATGGACAACCAGGCCAACAGCCACCAGGAGCTGCTCGGCTACTACGGCCCCGGTCCGTTCGTCGAGGACACCACGCCGCCGGTCATCGAGTCGCACACGCTGCCCGACGACGGCACCAACGTCGACGGCGACCTCGACCTCAGCGTGGTCGTCTCGGACGATCAGGGCCTCGTGTTCGTGCGCATGACCATCCAGTCGACGGCGCTCATCGGCCTCGACCCGCGCGTCGACGAGACCGGTACGATCTGCAAGTCGCACAACCAGGTCTGCGCGATCGACATCGAAGAGACCCCGCCGTACCACCAGAACGCCGACAACACCTACAACGCGAACGACTTCGCGCAGGCGCCCGGTGGCGAGTACACCGTGACCATCGAGGTCTCCGACCTCGTGGGCAACACGGCCGAGTCGGTGACCCGCACGTTCACCAAGGACGGCGGCATGTCGGCGGACACCACCGACGGCATGACCACGATGACCAGCGGCATGACCACCAACTCGAGCGACCCGACCGACAGTGACGGTGACGAGTCGTCGTCCGAGACGGGCGACAGCGACGACACCAACGACACCGGTCAGGACGACGACGGCGGCGGCTGCAGCTGCAGCACCGAGCCCGGCATGGGTGGCGCGGCCGCGCTGCTCATCGGCATGTTCGGCTTCGCCGCGACCCGTCGTCGCCGCGACTGAAAGGCGCCCACTCTCGGCCCCTATCGGACGCCGATCCGTCACTGTGACGGGTCGGCGTTCTTGCGTTCGGGCAGCGACGCGCCGCGCCAGCGCTCGACCATGAGCCGCACGAGCGGGAATGCGAGCACGACGGTGGCGAGCACGAGGGTGGCCGCGCCGATGCCGAACGGCACCAGCATGTCGACGAAGAGCGCCCACCAACCCGCGCCGTCGAGCGCACGCAGCTCGGCCCACGAGGGCGGCGTGCGCCCGAGCAGGCGCATGCCGATCCACAGCTCGGCTGCGTAGAAGAACGCGCCGGTCACGGGGTTCACGACGGCGGTGCCGACGTACGTCGCGGGCAGGTTGCAGCGCACGAGCGGCGCGACGGCCAGCGCGACGACCATGCCGGCGAAGGGGATCGGCACGAGCGACAGCGAGACGCCGAGCGTGAAGCCGCCGGCGATCCCGCGCGGGGTGCCGTCCATCGTCAGGAGCGATCGCAGCCGTTGGCGCAGCATCCCCAGGCAAGAAACGTAGCGCGTTCCGCCCCCGCGGCTTGCAAATCTACCCTGTGGTCGAATAAGCTGGGAACGTGGGCAGACCGCTCGCCAGCAGCGTCGTCACCGCCACGCCCGAGCGCATCCTCGAGGCGGCGCGCGCCGAGTTCGCGGCCGTCGGCTTCGCGCAGGCGAAGCTCGCCGACATCGCCGCGCGGGCCGGCATCACGCGGCCGTCGCTGCTCTACCACTTCGGCAGCAAGGAAGAGCTGTACCGCGCCGTGGTGCAGAGCTGCTTCGGGCGCCTCGCGATCGCACTCGGTGAAGCGATGACCGGCACGTCCGGATTCGCCGCGCGCCTGCGGGCCACGCACGCGCGTTACAGCGAGTTCGTCGCCGGCGATCCCGACGTCGCGCGCATCGTGCTGCGCGAGCTGCTCGACGGGACCGGACCGGGCGCCGAGATCCTGATGCACCAGATCGCGCCGGTCGTCGCCCAGGTCGAGCGCTTCGTGTACGCCGAGGGCCGCGCGCACATCCCCAGCGGCGTCCCCGTGCGCGCGGCAATCATGCAGGTCGCGACCGACGTGCTGGTGCGCGCCGCCGCGGGCCCGCTGCGGATCCCGCTGTGGGGCGACGGAGATCACACGCTCGCATTGTTGGAGCAGCTGCTGCTCGAGGAGGCCACATGAACGACGACAACGCGCTCTCGGCCATCGGTCGCACGCGCAATCCGAAGGTGTTCCTGGATCTCGTGGGGCCGGCAGTGCGCGGCTTCCTGCTCGAGCGAGGCAAGCAGGGCACGCGCACGATCGTGCCCATCAGCAACAACGCCCAGTTCGTGTGGGACTACCCGCGCGAGCACGGCGAGATGGCGCGGCTCTACGAGATCGCGAAGCGTTCGCAGTGGAACGCGACCACCGATCTCGACTGGTCGATCGACGTCGATCCGCACGACGAGAGCCGGGAGCTCCTGCCCGACGCGTTGCTGCCGCTCGCCGCCGTGCCCGAGTACCGCGCGCTGCCCCTGCGCGAGCAGCAAGTGCACCGCTGGGCGCTGGTGGCGTGGATCCTCTCGCAGTTCCTGCACGGCGAGCAGGGCGCGCTCTATGCCGCGTGTCAGGTGACCGAGGCGGTGGGCTGGGTCGACGGCAAGCTGTACGGCTCGACCCAGGTCGTCGACGAGGGCCGCCACATCGAGGTGTTCCACCGCTACCTCACCGACAAGCTCGGCAAGCTCTACCCGATCAACGACAACCTCTACACGATCATCGACGCGCTGATGACCGACGGACGCTGGGACCTCAAGTTCCTCGGCATGCAGATCATGATCGAGGGGCTCGCGCTCGGGGCGTTCGGCACCATGCGGGCGGCGACGCGCGAGCCGCTGCTGCGCGAGCTGCTGCGCTACGTCATCACCGACGAGGCGCGACACGTGACCTTCGGGGTCACCGCGCTGCGCGAGCACTACGCCACGATGCCGGAGCGCGAGCGGCGTGAACGCGAGGACTGGGCCTACGAGATCACGGTCCTGCTGCGCAACCGTTTCCTCGGCCACGAGTTCTACGACGAGTACTACGGGCACCTGATGTCGCGGCGGCGCTGGGACTCGCTCGTGCTGGGCTCGGAGTTCATGGCCCGCTTCCGCAAGACCATGTTCCGGCGCTTGATCCCCAACCTGCGACGCATCCACCTGCTCTCCGATCGCGTGCGCAAGCACTACGACCGGCTCGGCCTGCTCGTCTACGAGGCCGGTCGCGCTGCACCCGATCTCACCGCCGCCGAGCTGCTCGACGACTCGGTCGATCCCGCCGCATGAGCACCGAGCTCCGACCACGCGTCGTGCTCTTCGACGTGATGGGCACGCTCGTGCACGATCCGTTCTTCGTCGAGGTGCCGCGCTTCTTCGGCCTCGAGCTCCAGGCGCTGGTGGCGACGAAACACCCGACCGCGTGGGTGGACTTCGAGCTCGGGGAAATCGACGAGCACGAGCTGGGTCGCCGCTTCTTCAGCGACGGGCGCGCCCTCGACGTCGAGGGGCTCAAGCGCGCGATGCTGGACGCGTATGCGTTCTTGCCCGGAATCGAGTCGTTGTTGAAACGGCTGCGCGCCGACGGCGTCGAGATGCACGTGCTCTCGAATTATCCATGCTGGTACCGACTCATCGAGGACAAGCTTGGCCTCTCGAAGTACCTGCCCTGGACGTTCGTCTCGTGCGAGATGGGCGCACGCAAGCCCGATGCGCGCGCGTACCTCGGTGCGTGCGAGCGGCTGGGCATTTCGGCCGGCGAGTGCGTGTTCGTCGACGACCGGCGACAGAACTGCGAAGGCGCCCGCGCGGTGGGCATGGACGCGATCGTCTTCGACGATGCGGACCAGCTCGGCGCCGAGCTGCGCCGCCGTGGGCTGGCGCCCTGAGCCGCGAGTGGCCGTTGGGACTGCAATCACCCTGCGCGAACGGCCACCCGGTCCGGGGGGCCGCCCGCAGGCCGGCCCGTCACCCCACCGCCACGCGGCGGCGTCCGCCCGCGGAAACGAAGCGGAACGGCATTCGCGGGGTAGCCGCGCTCGCGCAACCGCGCGTCACGGAACGTGCTCGCGGAGGTGGCAGACGGGCCACGGCTTGGGTCATCATGAGACTTGGTTGTCTGATCGGAACCAGGGCGAGGTGCGACGACGGATCTCCTGCATGAGCAGGGCGTCGCGTGCACTCGACGAAGAAGGAGCGCCATGAAGCTGCCACTCGAGATCACGTTCCGCAACGTAACTCGAACCGACGAGCTCGAAGAACGCATCAGGGGCAAGGCCGCCAAGCTCGACAAGTTCTTCGACAAGATCACCGGATGCCGTGTGGTGGTGGAGTCACCCCACAACCATCACAACAAGGGGAACCGCTACCTCGTACGCATCGAGCTCACCGTCCCCGGCGGTGAGATCGTCGTGAACCGCGACCAGCAGACCCACGACCACGAAGACATGGGCATCGCGTTGCGCGATGCGTTCAGTGCCGCGCAGCGCCAGCTCCAGGCCTACGCCGAGAAGCACAACCCGAGTACCTCGCACGAGAACATGCGCATCAGCGAGGTGCTGCCGAGTTAGCCTTCCGGTCTTCTGGGGCTCGCGACTGGCGGGCCCCAGAAGATGTCAGCGGTCCTTGTGCTTGAACCTGCGCTTGCCGGGGCCGTACTCCGCGGCGACCTGGCCTTGGCCGCGCAGCAGCCAGCGGTAGGTGACGAGGCCTTCGGCGCCCACCGGGCCGCGGGCGTGCAGCTTGCTGGTGCTGATGCCGACCTCGGCGCCGAGCCCGAAGCGGTAGCCGTCGGCGAAGCGGGTGCTCGCGTTGTGGAACACGCAGGCCGCGTCGACGCGCGCGAGGAAGTCGGCGGCCGCGTCCTCGTCGTCGGCGACGATCGCCTCGGTGTGACGCGAGCCGTGCTGCTCGATGTGGGCGAGCGCGGCCTCGAGGCCGTCGACGCGCTTGACCGCGAGCACCAGCGCGCCGAACTCGTGGCCGAAGTCGGCGTCGCGCGCAGGCGTGATGCTGGGATGCCGCGCGCGCGTGTGCTCGCAGCCGCGCAGCTCCACGCCGCGCTCCACGAGTGCGTGCACCGTGGCGTCCAACGCAGCCTCGGCCCCCGGCATCCACAGCAGCGTCTCGATCGCGTTGCAGGCCGCCGGATAGCCCGCCTTCGCGTCGAGGGCGATGCGCGCGGCCATCTCGGGCTGCGCGCTGTCGTGCAGCACGAGGTGACAGATCCCGTCGGCGTGCGCGAGCACCGGGATCCGGCTGTTGGCCTGGATGTGCCGCACGAAGCCGGCCGAGCCCCGCGCGACCACCATGTCGACCTCGCGGTCGAGCGCGATCACGGCGTCGACGTCGGCGCGATCCTCGAGCAGCACGATCGCGCCCGGATCGAAGCCCTGCTCGGCGAGCGTGCGGCGGAGCAGCTCGACCAGCGCGGCGTTGCTGCGCACCGCCTCGCGGCCGCCCTTCAGCACGATCGCGTTGCCGCTGCGCATCGCGAGCCCCACGAGCTGCGGTACCGCGTCCGGGCGGGCCTCGAACACCGCCGCGACGACGCCGAGCGGGCAGGTCACGCGGCGCAGCTGCAGGCCGTCGTCGAGCTCGCGATCGATCGTGGTGCGTCCGAGCGGATCGGTCTGGCCGGCGAGCTGGCGCAGACCATCGGCCAGGCCCTCGAGCTTGCGCTCGTCGAGCGCGAGCCGATCGAACAGGGCCGGCGCGAGCTCGCCGCGATCGCGGGCCGCCTCGGCCGCTTCGAGGTCGGCCGCGTTCGCGCGCAGCACCGCGCCGCGCAGATCGGGGCGCTCGAGCGCATCCGACATCGCGAGCAGCACCGCCCGGCGCTCGGGGCCGCTGACGCGACCGAGGGTCCACGCCGCGCGCTTGGCCGCACGCACCGCCTTCGCGAGCTCGCCCTCGTCCACGGCCGCATCCTACCAGGCCGCGGTGTGCGCGCGCGCGGCCCGCTGGCGGAACTTCCACCCGCGCGCTCTCGTTGAGGCAGCCAGCCCGTGGCGGACGACGAAGACGGTGCGCGGAGCGGACGACCCGCAGCGGATCGCGAGGGCTTCCGCGCGCTCGTGCTCGCACACCAGCACGTCGTCCACGCGGTGATCGCCCAGCTGTTGCTGCGCGGCAGCCTCGCCGATGTCGAGGATCTCGCGCAGGAGACGTTCATGCGCGTGCACCGGGGACTGCCGCGCTTCGAGTGGCACGACGCGGCGCACACGAAGAAGTGGATCGTCACGATCGCAGCGCGCGTCGCGATCGACTACCTGCGCAGGAAGCGGGCGCCGACCGAGTCGTTCGACGAGACCGTGCACCGGTTGTCGCCGGCGGAGACCGACGAGCTCGTGCGGTTCCGGCGGCTCGGCGAGCGCATCGAGGCCGCGCTCGCCGAGCTCGGCGACGAGCAGCGCAGCGTGCTCGTGCTGCGCCAGCTCCACGGCCTCGACTACCAGGAGATCGCAGACCTGCTGGGCGTCGATCTCGGCACGGTGAAGTCGCGGTTGTTCCGCGCGCGCGCGAAGCTGCAGCAGGCGGCGCGAAAGGAGAGCAGTGGCTGACGCGAACGACGACGACGAGCCGGTCGCCGGGCTCGAGGGCTGGGGCACACCGCCGGCGCGCGCGGGCTTCGTCGATCGCGTGCTCGCGCGCGAAGGCGAGCTGGCCGAGGCGCGCCGCGCCGGACGACGCCGCGCGTGGGTGCTGCCGTTCGCCGTCGGTGCAGCGATCGGCGGGGTAGTGGTGGCCACCGCGCTCGCGCTGCGCGGCCCGGCCGGTGCGCCGCCCGAGCCCGGCGCCGGCCTGCACCTGCAGGTCCCCGGCGTGGGCGAGGCGGTCGGCGAGCCCGGTGCCGACGTGTACTGGCGGCGCACCGACGACGCGCGCTTCGTCGTCGTGGTCGACGAGGGCGTCGCATGGGTCCGCGTCGCCGAGGGGGCCGCGCTCGAGCTCGTCGCCGGCGGCGCGCCAGCGGAGCTCGGCGGCGTCTGCGGACGCGTCGCGGTGCAGCGCTCGTTGCTCGGAGTCGACGTCGACGTCGCGGCCGTGGACTGCGCCCGCGTCGACGAGGCGATCGCACGCACGCGCGCGGAACTTTCGACCGACCGCTCTCGTTAGGGGGCGCGCGATGTCCTGCCATGTCCGTCCACCGGCCGCGCTCGTGGCCGCCGTGCTCGCGTGCGCACCCGAGCCCGAGCCCGAAGCGTGTCCCACCGCAATCGTGCTCGCCGAGAGCACGTACCTCGACTGCACCGAGGGCCTCGGCCTCGAGGTCGAGCTGCTCGAGATCACCCTCGCGGGCGACATCTCGGTGCGCTTCGCCGACGGCGCGACCGACGAGCAGGTCGAGCTCGCGCTCACCGAGTGCGAGCCCGCGATGCAGGAGACGCTGCTGCTCGGACGCATCGCGTGCGAGACGACGGACGTCGGCCATCCTGCCGACGCCGCGAGCATCGCGGCGCAGATCGAGCGCGCTGGCGAGGCCGGATTCTCGGGCGCGGTCGCCGTGGTCAGGGACGAGGCGCCGCTGTGGAGCGGCGGGGTGGGGCTCGCGGACCGTGCGCTCGCGATCCCGAACACGACGACGACTGCCTTCGACTGCGGCTCGATCATGAAGGTCGTGACCGCGGCGGCGATCTATCGGCTCGAGGCCGAGGGCAGCCTCGCGCGCACCGATACGCTGGCGGAGGTGTTCGAGGCCGTGCCCCCCGACAAGGCCGAGATCACGCTGCAGCAGATCATCACTCACACCGCGGGCTTCGACGCGTTCCACGACACCGAAGGCGACTTCGAGCCGATGGATCGCGAGACCGCGCTCGCACGGATCTTCGCGCAAGAGCTACTGTTCGCGCCCGGCACCGACGAGTCCTACTCGAACTCCGGCTACACGTTGCTGGCCGCCGTCGTCGAGGACGCCTCGGCGATGCCGTTCTCCGCGTACATCCACACGCGACTGTTCGAGCCGGCGGCGATGCTCGACAGCGGGCTCTACGCCGAGCTGCCCTGGAGCGGCGCCGCGGTCGGCTACGGCGAGGACACCTTCGGCTGCAACTCGCCGCCGTGCTGGCCCGCGCCGTCGTGGGCGCTCGTCGGCAACGGCGGGCTGGTGTCGACCGTCGACGATCTCCTGCGCTGGTCGGCGGCCGTCGAAGCCGAGCTCTTCTTCGACGCCGCCACACGCGACGCCTGGCGCCGCGACGTGCTCGGTCAGCGCGAGATCACCATCGACGGCGCCGAGGTGTTCGCGTTCTCGGGGCGCAACGACTTCGGCTTCGGCGTCGCGGTGGCCGAGGTCCCGTCGCGCGGCGTGACGGTGGTGGTGGCCGCGAATGCAGCCGGCGACTACGAGAGCACGATGCTGATGATCCAGCTCGTGCAGATGACGATGGGCGCGCTGATCGAGCTGTGACCGGGCCCTAGCAGGGTGCGGAAGAACGCGAAGCGTTCTTCCGGACACCCTGCTCCGTGC
>CAZFKC010000039.1:68147-83584 GCA_964519175.1 uncultured Nannocystaceae bacterium | reverse complement strand
TGCTCGAGCACGATCAGCGACCACAGTCGCAGGCCGTGATCGCGCGTGCCGGCCTTGTGCTCGCGCACGATCGTCGCGATCGCGTCGGGCCGGAACCAGCCGCGCTCCGCCACCAGCGCGGGATCGAGCCACTCGCCGACGAGGCGGTCGAGATCCCGCCGCAGCCACACGCCCAGCGGCGCGTTGAAGCCGAGCTTGCCGCGCTTGCTGATCTGCGCCGGCAGTAGCTTGCCGGCGATCTTCCGCAGCACGCGCTTGCTCGCGAGGATGCCGACCCTGCGTCGCGACGGGATCTGCATCGCGAGCTCGACGAGCCGCGGGTCGACGAGCGGCACGCGTAGCTCGAGGCCCCACGCCATGCTCATGCGATCGCTGCCGCGCAGCACGTTCTCCGGCAGGAAGCCGTGCAGGTCGGCGTACGCCGCCCGCTCGACCGCGTCGCCGCTCCTCGGTGCCCGAAAGGCGTCGGCCACCGGCGTCGCGCGGCCGCCCTCGCGCACGCGCGCCGCGAGCTCGTCGGTGTACAGCGCATCGCGCTCGGCCGCCCCCATGTAGCCGACCCACGTCGCATAGCGCTCGGCGGAGTCGAGCGCGGCACCGGCGAGGAACTGTCGCGCCCACCGCCGGTAGCTCCGCGCGACCGCAGCCTCGCGCCCCTGCACGAGGCGATCGCCGAGCGCGTAGACCGAGGGCGGCAGCCCGCTCGTGCGCTCGGCCAGCAGCATGCCGCGATAGCGCGGGTAGCCGCCGAACAGCTCGTCGCCGCCGTCGCCCGCGAGCGCCACGGTGACGCTGTCGCGCGTGAACTTCGACAGCGCGCTCGACAAGAGCGCAGTGGGGCTGCCGAACGGCTCGTCGAACCCGCGCACCATCGCCTCGAGCCCCGAGAGCACGTCGATGTCGAGCACGACCTCGTGATGGTTCGTGCCGAAGTGCCGCGCCACCACGCGCGCCATGTCGCGCTCGTCGTAGCTCTTGCCCTCTTCGCCGTAGCCCACGCAGAACGTCTCGACCGGCGCGCCGCCGTGCTCGGCGAGCACCGCGACGATCGTCGAGCTGTCGAGCCCGCCGGAGAGGAACGCGCCGAGCGGCACGTCGCTGCGCGTCTGGATGAGGATCGCGTCGCGTAGCACGGGCTCGACCACCTCGGCCCAGCCCTCGAGATCGAGGCGATCGTCGATCGCCGGCAGCGCGTCCCACCAGCGTTCGATCGCGACCTGCCCCGCCTGCCAGACCAGCTTGTGCCCCGGCGCGAGCTGGTGCAGCCCGGCGTACATCGAGCGCGGCGGCGGGATGTACAGCAGATCGATGTACGCATCGAGCGCGACCGGATCGAGCGCGCGCGACACCCACGGACACGCGAGCAGGGCCTTGGGCTCGGAGCCGAACGCGAGCCGACCGCCGTGCTCGGCCCAGTAGAGCGGCTTCACGCCGACGTGGTCGCGCGCGATCAGCAACCTGCGCGCGGCGTGCTCCCACAGCGCGAACGCGAACATGCCGTTGCAGTGCGCGAGCATGCCGTCGCCCCACTGCCGATAGGCGGCGAGCAGCACCTCGGTGTCGCTGTCGGTGCGGAAGCGATGGCCGAGCCGACGCAGCTGCTCGCGCAGCTCGAGGTAGTTGTAGATCTCGCCGTTGAACGTGATGCTGAGCGCGCCGTCGTCGCTGTGCATCGGCTGCGCGCCGCCGCCGAGGTCGATCACCGCGAGCCGGCGGTGGCCGAGCGCCACGCCGTCGCCGAGGTACACCCCGCGTCCGTCGGGTCCGCGGTGCGCCAGGCTGTCGGTCATGCGATCGACGAGCTCGCGATCGCGGCTACCGACGTCGTCACCGACGAGCCCTGCGATGCCGCACATCAGTCGCCCTCGCGCACCACGAGCCGCAGCTTACCCGAGGGGCCGCGGGGCAGGTGCTCGTGCAGCTCGAGCGTGACGCGGATGTCGTCGCCCAGCCGAGCACGCAGCGACTCGAACAGCCTGCGCTCGAGCGCGGGCGACCACGGCTCGCGTGGCACCACCGCGAGCATCACCGCACCCGGCTCGCGCTGGCGGAACTGGGCCTCGCGCACGAACTCCAGCGCGGGGAAGATCTGGCTCGCACGTCCTACGCGCGTGCCGTCGCCGAGCAGCAGCACGTCGTCGCGGCGACCATCGACCTCGTCGACGATGCGCCCGGGCAAGCCGCACTCGCAGCTCGCCCCTTCGGTCATCGCGACGAGATCGCCGGTGTCGTAGCGGACGAGCGGCTGGTGCCAGTTGTCGAGCGTCGTGCCGACGACGCGATACAGCTGCCGACCACCGGGCTCGCGCGGCTGCGGCACGAGCTCGACGTGGGCCTGATCTTCGTCGACGTGCAGACGGCCGAGCCGACACTCGCTGAAGTTCGCGACGCACTCGGTCTGGGCGTAGTGCTCGCGGGGCTCGATCCCGAAGGCCTCGCGCACGCGCGCACGCTGGACGGCGCTCACGGACTCGGACGCGAACGTGACGAAGCGGAGCGCCGGCAGCTGTACGCCGCGCTCGAGTGCGAGCTCGGCGAGCGCGGTGACCATCGACGTGTAGCCGTGGATCCACGGGATCGCGCGGGCGCGCAGCATCGCGAGGTAGGCGGGCGCGGTCGCGGGGCCGAGGTGGTAGCTCGACATCAACACCTGTCGACCGGCCAGGTTGACGCGCCAGAACGGCGGCTCGCGGGTCTGGGCGCTCACGAGCACGCGGCCGCCGAACGTCGCGCACCAGGCGTCGCGCGGGATCGCGTGCCACATGCGATAGCGCCAGCACGCGGCCCACTGCTCGCGCACGCCGTCGATCGAGGACACGACGCGCAGCCCGGCGCCGGTGGTGCCGCTCGTGTGCATTACGACCGGGTCCGGATCGATGCCGTGGGGCAGCGACTCGGCCAGCAGGCCCTCGCGCACCACCGTGTGCTTGTCGATCGTCGGCAGCGCCGAGAGCTCTTCGAAGTGCTGCAGCCGCGCGGGCTCGAAGCGATGGGCGGCGAACAGCTCGCGGTACCACGGCACCTGCTTGCCGGCGTGCACCAACATCGCGCGCAGCCGCACGAGACGATGCGCGTCGAGCTGCGCAGCCGTCCACCCGCTGCGTGTGCGTGCACGGTCGAGCCGCGCGTCGAAGTCTGCGGGGAAGCGTTGCCGCCGCAGGCGCAGCCCCTCGAGCGTGCACAGCACGTGCTGCGCCCAGACCGGGGCATGCCCGTAGATCTCTTCACGCATTCGCGCCGCAGCCTAGCAGGCGCTAAGCTGGGGTCCTACCTGGACGATGGCGCGGCTGATCACCACCCTCGCGACGGCCGTCGCGCTCGGCATGACGGTGGTGTTGCCGATCTATCCCGAGGGTATCGATCCGCTGATCGCCGCGTTCCTCGGCATGTGCGCGATCGCGGGCGTATTCGGGCTCGGCGACCGCAAGGCGCGGTACGAGTTGGCGATCATGGCGCCATGGGGCGCCGCGATCGTGCTCGGGATCCTCGTCGGCAGCATCCACCACGGCGAGTCGCAACAGGCCATCGAAGACGCGCTGCCCTACGCGCTGTTCGTGTTGGGGCTCGTTGCGGGCCGGGGAGTGTCGCGGCCGCGCCTCGTGCTGCGCGTCGCGCTCGTCGCGTGCGTCATCGACAGCGTCGTCTCGCTGTGGCTGATGGAGTCGTTCGCGCCGGGCGTGCGCTCGACGTACACCTACTACAAGATCACCGCGGGGCTACCGCTGGTCGGGCTCTACGTCGCGGCGGTGCTGCGCGCGACCCCGCCACCGGGCGCGACTCGCCACGCCGGGCACTGGCTCGTGCACGCCGCGATCGTGGTCGTGATGATCGCCGGCATCGTGCTCAGCGTCACGCGCGGCATGGTGCTCGGCTGGCTGCTCGGCATCGTCGTCACCTCGTACGTGCGCAAGCCGTCGCAGGCGTTGATGGGGCTCGTGGTCGTGCTGGTCGGGATCCTGGTCTACTCGTCGGCGGTCGCGGAGATCGGCGTCGAGTACCTCCGGCTCGGGCAGGAGTCGACGATCGAAGGCCGGTTCCGCGAGGTCGAGGAGGCGTGGGAGGGCTTCGTGGCCGCGCCGATGTTCGGCCAGGGGCTCGGCGCCACCGTCGACGTCGACGGCTTCCGCAAGGCCTTCGTGCACAACATGGCGGCGTACCAGCTCTGGAAGTTCGGGCTGGTCGGCAATGCGTTGCTGGTGGTCCCGCTCTTCGCACTGGTGCGCGAGCTCGGCCCCGCGCCGCGGCACCTCCGGGCGTTCGCGCTCGGCGGTGGTGCGTCGGTGCTCGCGTACCTCGTCACCTGTGCCGCGTACAAGACCTACTACCTGGTCTGGGTGCTCGGCGCGGTGGTCGGGCTCAGCCTCACGTACTTCGAGAACCTGCGCGCACGCGAGCGCTCCGCAGCGCTGCGCGCACGCGAGGCGCAGAGCGCCGTGCCGTCCTCCGAGTGACCATGCAACCGCTCGCGGTCATCATCCTCACGCGCGACGAAGAGGCGAACATCGGCAAGGCGATCGCGTCGGTCGACGGCCGTGCGCCGGTGATCGTCGTGGACTCGGGCTCGACCGACGACACGATCGCCATCGCGCGGGCGGCGGGCGCCGAGCTGCACGAGCACGCGTTCGTCGACTACGCGAGCCAGCGCAACTGGGCGCTCGAGCTGGCGCAGAGCCGCTTTCGCTGGGTGTTCTTCCTCGACGCCGACGAGGAGCTCACGCCTCCGCTCCTGGACGACATCGAGGCGATGGTCGCCGCCGACGAGCTGGACGGCGCGTACGTGGGGCTCACGTTCGTCGTGCTCGGGCGCGAGCTGAAGTACGGGGGCTTCCGCGATGCGTCGATCCTGCGGCTCATGCGGCCCGCGCTCGCCCGCTTCTCGCGTGCCACGAACGAGCGCGTCGACGACAGCGCGATGCGGGTGGGCAAGCTCGCGCACAAGCTGCGGCACGACGATCACAAGCCGCTCGCCGAGTGGTTCCGCAAGCACGTGCGTTACGCCCAGCGCGAGGCGAAGCACTACCTCGACGGCGACGATCACAAGCGCGGGCTCGACGGCTTCTCGCTGCGCACCAAGGCGGGGCGCATGATCGGCGTGCGCTGGGCCTACAACAAGATGCCGCTCTTCCTGCGCCCGTTCGTGCACTTCGGCCGCACCGTCATGGCGCAGAGCGCCTGGCGTGACGGCATCCCCGGGCTGTTCTATGCCGGCATGCAGTCGCTCTGGTATCCGCTCATGATCGACCTGTTCATCTACGAAGGGCGCTGGCAGGCCAAGCTCGCGCGCGAGGAGCACGAGCGGTGAGCGCTCTCATCGTCCCCGTCACCGAGTGTCCGTGCTGCGGCGCGGCGATGCGCAAGCCGGTGCTCGGCGGCGGCACGAGCGGCTTCGACCTCGCGCGCTGCGAGCAGTGCGGGCTCGTGCACGCGCTCGGCCACCATCCGAGCGGCCTGCTCGACCACGGCTACGGCGAGCTCGCGGCCGGGCACGACGAGGTCGACACCGAGCGCAAGCGGCTCGCGGTCGCGCTCTACGATCGACTCGCCCGCGGACGCATCACGAACCCGGAGCCGCGCGCACGCGCGCTCGATCTCGGCTGCAACACCGGCCTCTTGCTCGACGTGCTCGCGGAGCACGGGTGGAGCACCGAAGGGGTCGAGCGCGCGCCCGCGGCCGCACGCGCCGCGGCGCTGCACCATCGCATCCACGACCTCGATCTCGAGGTTCCGCGCGCGAGCACCGGCGCGCACTACCAGCTGGTCACGATCACGCACGTGCTCGAGCACATGCGCCGGCCGGTCACGGTCGCGGGCTTCATCGCGCGCCACCTCGCCGAGGGCGGCATCGCCGTGATCGAGGTACCCAACTGGGCCGACCTCGCGCGCGGGGTGTGGGGTCATCGCTATCGCCCGCTCGAGCTCGGCGATCACGTGTGCTTCTTCGATCGCAGCTCGTTGCAGAACACGCTCGAGCTCGGTGGACTGCGCGTCGAGACGGTGTGGAGCCGGCCGCAGGGTGCGACGCTCGTCATGCCGTCGGTGTTGAGCGCGTTCGACACGGTGCGCTCGCTGCTCCCGCGCCGCCGCGCTGCCGTCAGCGGTGCGCTCTCGGCTCGCCCGGGTGGACGCGTCCGCGCGTCGGGCTCGCTGCGCGGCCGCGTGCTGCGTGCGCTCGACCGCCTCGACCCGCTGCTCGAGCAGCTCGCGGGCGATGCGGCTTGGGGCGCGAACCTGGTCGCCATCGCCACGCGCGCGAGCTGACGCGCGTGGCGAGCGGCGCGGGTGGTCAGGGCCGCTTGTCGGCGGCGGCCGGCTCGGCGGGCTTGGGCTCGTCGCCCGCAGGCTTGGGCTCGTCGCCGGCGGGCTTGGGCTCGTCGCCCGCAGGCTTGGGCTCGCCGCCGTGCGGCTTCTTGAGCGGCGACTTGCCGCGCGTGCCCTTGCGCATCTGCTCGGCGGTGCCGTCGATGATGATGAACTCGATGCGACGGTTGCGAGCGCGGCCATCCGCGGTCTCGTTGGTGTCGATCGGCTGATCCGGCCCGACGCCCTGCGTCTCGATGCGATCGTCCGCCACGCCGTTCTCGACCATGTAGCGCTTCACCGAGGCGGCGCGACGCTGCGACAGATCGATGTTGTGGCGGTAGCCGCCCTGCGAGTCGGTGTGGCCGACGATGCGCACGCGCAGCGTCGGGTACTTCTTCATCACCTCGGACGCGTTGTCGATGTTCTCGCGCGAGCTGGGCTTGATGACGTCCTTGTCGGTGTCGAACTGGATGCCGGCCATGATGCCGGCGATCTTCTCCAGCTCCGGCGGCACCACGTCGGGGCAGCCGTCGCCGTCCTCGAAGCCGTTGCGCGTCTCGGGATCGTCGATGCAGCTGTCCTCGTCGTTGGTCAGGCCGTCGCCGTCGTTGTCGTCGACGCAGACCTGCGGGCAGCCGCGCGGCGGCACGCCGAAGACGTCGACGCAGAAGTCGTCCTTGTCGAGCACGCGGTCGCCGTCGCGATCGTCGTTGCGCGGCTTGGCCTTCTTCTTCGGGCGCAGCGTGATCGAGAGCCCGAGCAGCACCTCGGGGCTCGACGCCAGGCCCTCGCCGACGCCGCTACGGTTGCTGACCACGTCGCGGATGTCGAGCCGCAGCATGATCCAGCGGTTGATGAAGAACTTCACACCGCCGCCGAAGTGGATCGCGACGTCCTGGTCCTTGCCGACGCCGTTCGGGGCCCCGCCGCTGTTCATGCCGACGAGGCCGGTACCGGCGAGGATGAACGGCGTGATGCTCCACAATCCGAGCTGGCCGATGACGTGGCCGCGCAGCGCCCACGCCGTCGCGCGTGCGTCCGTGTCACGGGTCTTGGTCGGCATCACGCCGCCTTCGACCTCGATGCCGAAGAAGCGGATCGGGTAGTAGCCGACGCGCGCGCCGATCTCGGGTGCGGCGACGCGTAGTCGCTGGTTGCCGGGGCCCGAGCCCGCGCCGGTGGGACCGAACAGCTCGATGTGCTTGTTCGGGAACCACACGCCGCCGTAGATGCCGAACTCCGCCATGTTGCGCTCGGGCGCCCAGCGGTAGATCCAGCGGTCGCGCTTGCCGGCGTTGCTGCGCGCCGAGAAGCGTCGTCCGTCGGAAGGTGGTGCGGTGGTGGTCACCTCGGCCGAGCCGTCCGCCGATGCGGCAGGGGCAGCGTCGGCGGAGCTCGAGACCGCGAACGAAGGGAGCGCCAGCGCGAGCGCGAGGGGTAGTGCGTGGGTGGAGCGTGTGTGCGTGGAGATGGATCGGCGCTTCACGGTGTCGTTCCTCATTCGGGTTCACACGTGCAGCTCATGGAGACTTCGGCGACGCCCTGCTGGATCGCGTCGCACGCGGTGCCGGAGAGCGAGAGCGTGGTCTCGTCGGAGAGATCCCAGCCGTTCGCGTCCTGGTAGCCGACGGCCATGTCGTTCACGGTCACCGTGCACGACGGTGCGAGGTCGGCGGCGAGCGGCTTGTCGAGATCGAAGTCGCAGGGGCGGATGCCCGCGACGATCGCATCGAACGCTGCGACCAGCGAGTCGGTGTCGTTCGCGATCCAGAACTCCGCCGGTGGATCGCCGTCACCGACTCCGATGCCGGCGTTCGCGAGATCCTGCAGGTGCTCCTCGGCGAGCTCTTGTCCGACGCTGATCACGAACGTGCGGATGCCGGCCTCGTAGGCCGCGGTCACGGCATCGACGGCGACCCCGCGGACCTCGTCGACCTCGGCGCCCATCGGATCGGGGATCGCACACGTGTCCGGCTCGCCGTCGGTGGCCAGCACGAGCACCTTCTCGCCCTCCCACGTGTCCGCGAGCACAAGCTCCGTCGCGAGCTGCAGCGACTCGCCGGTGGGCGTGTCGCCCTCGGGCATCGTGGCGCCGAGCGCTGCGCTGATCTCGTCCTCCGCGTCGAGCTGTGGGCCCAGCGAGTCGACGGTGGGGCACATCATCATGTCGTTGCTGTAGAGCGTCAGCCCGAAGCGGATGTCGGATTGCAGTCGCGTCACCACGCCGTCGCCCCCGATGAGGGTCTCGACCATCGCGTCCCAGCGCGACACGCCGCCGAAGTCCTCGTCCATGCTGCCGGAGCGATCGACGACGAGCTGGAACGTGGGGACCTGCGGCAGCAGGACCTCGTCGAGCTCGGGGCACTCGTAGTGGCCCCCGCTGCCCGTGCCCACCGTCGGGTCGTTCGTGGTGTCGGCCGTCGTGGTGGGCGCCGTCATCGTCATCGTCACCGATTCCGACTCCGTGGCGCTCTCGGTGTCCGGGCCGGTGGAGGCGTCCGCCGCCGGACAGCCGCCCTGGTCGAGGCCATCGTCGAAGCAGGGCTTTGCACACCCTGCAGTCGCCGAGGCCAGCAACGTGATCGTCGCAATGCCAAGTCTTCGTCGCATAAGCTCCTCGTTCCCCCCGACGCGATCGTCTCCGATCCGCTGGGGCCCCGCCACCTCGGATCGTCGCGGCTCACGGTCGCAGGATCCCGCGAATACGCGGTCGCACCGCACTTTGGTCGCACATCCGTGCAGTGGCGACGCATGGCTCCCACCTGTTCCGACGATCACGACTGCGCGCGTCTTGCGGGCCCACCGCCGCACAAAAGGTGCATGCTCGGTGCCGTGATGAGGAAGCAAACCCTGATCTGCGCCGCGTTCGCGGTGGGCTGCGCCAAGGACCCCGACGGCAGCGCGGGCGATTCCACGAGCGCAGACACGAGCACGCCCACGACGACGAGCGTCGCCGAGACGAGCACGACCGTGAGCCCCACCACCGAGACGACGGCTCCGTCGACGACGGCCTCGCCCGAGACGGCAGGTGAGAGCAGCAGCAGCAGCGGCAGCGATGGGGGTTTCCTGTTCGATCTGGGCGGAACACCCGACATGCCGCCCGGCATCACCGAGGGCTGCACCAAGATCGACTTCCTCTTCGTCGTCGACAATTCGGGCAGCATGGCCGCGCAGCAGGCCCAGCTGCTGAACAGCTTCAGCGGCTTCATCACGGCCATCGAGCAGTCGCTCGAGCAGGTGGATTCCATCCACCTCGGCGTGATCACCAGCGACAACTACACGGGCAACCAGCCCGGCTGCAACTCGCTCGGCGATCTCGTCACGCAGACGGCCGGCTCACAGTCGTCGAACATGGTGTGCACGCCCTTCGAGGAGGGCGAGCGGTTCCTGACGCAGGAAGACGACATCACCGTCGAGTTCCCGTGCATCGCCCAGGTCGGGACCTCGGGTAGCCCGATCGAGCAGCCGGTCACGGGGCTCATCGCCGCGCTCGATCCGGCGAAGGCGGTCGCGGGCGGCTGCAACGACAACTTCATCCGCGACGACGCGATCCTCGTCATCGTGATCGTCACGGACGATCCGCCGTTCACGTTCGACATGGACGACGCCCACCCGGCGACCGACACGTCGATGTGGCACGACCTCGTGCTCGAGGCGAAGAACGGCAACGAGCAGGCGCTCGTGGTGATCGGCTTCATCCCGTGGATGAACGTGGCCTGCAACGGTGGCAGCGAGAGCCCGAACCTCATCAACTTCATCGACTCGTTCGACGAGCAGGGCATCAAGGCCAGCGTGTGCGACCCGGACTACGGGCCGCTCTTCGCCGACACGATCCTCACCATCGAGGGCACCTGCGCCGGCTTCACGCCGTGACGCTCGGGGCGTGACGCTCACGGCGTGACGGAGTAGATCGCCTTCGGCAGTAGATAGGCGTCGAAGGCCCAGCGCGACTTCTCGATGCCGATGCCGCTCTGCTTGCGGCCGCCGAACGGCGCGTTCATCGAGACGCGCTCGATCGCGCCGCACCACACGGTGCCGGAGTCGAGCGCGCGCGAGAGCCGATCGGCGGTCGCGGGATCCTCGGTGAGCGCGAAGGCGCCGAGCCCGTAGGGTCCGGCGTTCGCGCGCGCGATCGCATCGTCCAGCTCGTCGAACGCGGCGATCGCCAGCGTGGGCCCGAAGGTCTCGTGGGTCATGATCGCCGCGTCGTCGGGCACGTCGTCGAAGATCGTGGGGCCGACGAGTCCGGGGTGCGTGCGCGCGTGCGTGCGGCCGTCGAGCACGAGGTGCGCGCCCGTCTGCACCGTGTCGGCGATACGCGCGTGCACGGCCGCCGTGGACGCACGATCGACGAGCGGCCCGAGCTCGGTGCGTTCATCGCGAGGATCGCCGACGACCAGCGCCGCGGCGGCGGTGCGCCAGCGCTCGACCAGCTCGCGCTGCCGCGAGCGATGCACGTACACGCGGCTGATGCGGTAGCAGAACTGCCCGGAGTTGCCGAACGCGCGGGCGCAGAGCGCAGGCATGCGCGCGTCGACGCGCGCGTCCTCGCACACGACGAGCGGACTGCAGCCGCCGAGCTCGAGCGTGACGCGCTTGAGCCCCGCTGCCGCGAGCGAGTAGACCGCACGGCCCGCGGCGACGCTGCCGGTGAACGCGACCTTCGCGACATCGTCGTGCGCGACGAGGTGCGCACCCGTCTCGGCGCCGCCGTGCACGACCGAGAACGCGCCGGGCGGCCAGCCGGCCTCCACGGCGAAGCTCGCGAGCATCGCGGTGGAGATCGCGGTGCGCGGGTCCGGCTTGCAGACGACGGGGCACCCGCACAAAAATGCGGGGAACAGCTTCCACGACAGCAGCTGCAGCGGGAAGTTGAACGGCGTGATCGCGGCGACGACTCCGACGGGCTCGCGGACGATCGCGAGCCCGGGCTCGCCGCTGTCGAGCGGGCCGAGCTCGCGCGCCGCGTGGTCGCGGAACCAGGTGGCCGCGGTGAGCACGCTGTCGATCTCGCGGCGCGCCGCGCGGATGGGCTTGCCCAGCTCGGCGACGAGCGTCGCGGCGAGCTGCTCGGCCCGGGCCCGCACGAGCTGCACGAGCGCGTCGACCCGCGCGATGCGACCGTCCGTGCCGAGCGCGGCGAGCCGGGGCAGGGCCGCGCGGGCCGAGGCGACCGCGCGGGCCACGGTCGCTTCGCCGCCGATCGGGATCGCGGCGAACGGCTCCTCGCGCCAGGGATCGATCAGCTCCCGCAGCGGCTCCGCGGGCTCCGCCCACGGCGCACCATCGACGAAGTGCGGATGCGTCGCGACCACGCCGGCCGGGAGCATGCCCCAAGAGGAACCGGCCAGCGGCGCCATGGGCAAGACCGCCGCGCGACCCCGGCCGAGCGTGCTCGCGGCCCTTGACAGGCGGCGCGTCGATCGTGGATTCTCCGTGCCCCAACCGAGGGGTGGTAGTTAAGTCGGTCATAACGCCGGCCTGTCACGTCGGAGGTCGCGGGTTCGAGTCCCGTCCGCCCCGCTGGGAAGAAAGAAGCCCTCGAGATCGTGAGGTCTCGGGGGTTTCGCTTTTGGTGCGCACGAAGGAGCCGGTTCCGTGAACCAGAGCGGTAGCTGCATCTGCCTCTTCGGCGGCACGTCGACCGAGCGGCGCGTGTCGGTGGCCTCGGCCCAGCACGTCGCGTCGCTGCAGCCCACAGCCGAGCTCTGGTTCATCGCGCAGGACGGCGCAGTGCAGCGCTGCTCGCACGCGCAGCTCGCCGCGTTCGCGCGTCCGTTCGAGACCGACTTCGTGCCGGACGCGAGCGAGCGCTGGCCGAGCCTCGCCGCCGCGCTCGCCCAGGCCGACGACGACGCGGTCGTGTTCATCGCGCTCCACGGCGGCGAGGGCGAGGACGGCACGATCCAGCGCCTGCTCGAGCAGCGCGGGCTCGCGTTCACCGGCTCGGGCGCGCAGGCGAGCGCGCTCGCGTTCGACAAGGTGCGCGCGAAGGAGGTCGCGCGTGCGCACGGCATCGCGGTCGCGCGCGGCCTCACGGTCGCACCGGGCGACGACGTCGCCGACGCGTTGCAGCGGGCATGGCGAGAGCTCGGGCCGCTCGTCGCGAAGCCGATCGCCGACGGCTCGAGCATCGGCCTGCTGCACCTGCGCAACGAGCACGAGCTGGCCGGAGCTGCGCGCGACATCGCGGGCGCCGGCGTGCCGTACCTGGTCGAGGAGCGACTCGAGGGCACCGAGCTCACCGTCGGTGTGCTCGACGATGCGGGTGGCGTGGTCGCGTTGCCGGCCTCGGAGGTGCGGCTCGTCCCGGGCGGTGCGTTCGACTTCGACGGCAAGTACCTCGGCCGCGGCACGCAGGAGATCACGCCGGCCGAGGTGCCCGGCGAGATCGCCGAGCAGGCCAGCCGCATCGCCGTCGCCGCCCACCAGGCGCTCGGCTGCAGCGGCTACTCGCGGACCGACGTGATCGCGGGCCCGCGCGGCGTCGTGTTCCTCGAGACGAACACGCTGCCGGGGCTCACCCGCGCATCGTTCATCCCGCAGCAGCTCGCGGCGGCGGGCCGTCCGCTCGCGGGCTTCGTCGAAGGCCAGCTCGCGCTCGCGCGTGCGCGTCGCGACGCGTCGCGCTGACTACCAGGCCGCCATCACGGTGGTCGCGTTGTGGAAGCCCTCGAGGCTGCCCGCGAACTTCGCGATCTCGCCGTAGCCGGCGAGGCCGATCATCGGGAAGTGGCGGCCGCCGAGGAACGCCGCCACCTGCTCGCCGTAGCGATCGCCGAGCAGCTGCAGCCGCGCCGCGCAGTCGAACACGAACGCGCCGCGGACCGCGGCGTGGTCGAGCGGCTCGAGCACGCGACCTGCGAGCGTGCGCGCGGCGTCGACGAGCTGCTCGGGCGAAGCGCTGACCACCCGCACCTTCGTGCCGACCGGGAGACTGCCGGCGAGGAGGATCGAGCCGCCGTCGCGCATCGCGAGCGGTGCACGGATCTTGAGCTGGTCGCCGAACATCGTGCGCGCACCGAGCTCGTGGGTGGCCATCGCGCGCACGAGGTCGTCCTGCGGACGCATGAGCCCGAGCCGCAGCAGCTCGTCGCGATAGACCTGCGCGGCCGGCAGACCGTCGATGCGCGTGAGCAGCGAGCCGTCGATGTCCGTGATGGTCAGCTCGCGCCCGTGCTCGGCGGCGCGCCAGCCGTGGTGCGCGACGATCGACGCGCGCGCGTCGGAGAAGAGCCCGATGAGCACCGCCGCGTTGCTCAGCACTTCGCGACCGGCGAACACGTGCGTGCCCTCGAACCGCCAGTCGTCGCCGGCGGTGCCGCCGAGGATGCGCCAGTGCGGCGGCACGGCGTTCTGCAGCGCGGCGCACATCACCTCGCCGTCGCAGGCGAACGCATCGGCCAGCGCGAGCATGACCTGGCTGCGCGCCGGCACCTTGTGCGCCGCGTCGACGAGCCGGCGCGCCGCGAGCTTGATCTGCCCGATGGGATCCCGCGACAGATCGTGCGCGACGCTGATCGAGAAGCCGAAGTCGCGCCCCCCGATCACCGCCGCCACCGGCTCGGTGCGGGTGACGCCGCGCTCGGTGAACGCGGCTCCGCCGGTGGTCGCGCCGACCACCGGCCCACCGAGTCCCTCGCCCGCCGCGGCCAAGTAGCTCGCGTGGTCGCAGTCGATCGGCAGATAGACGATCGCGAGCTTGTTGCCCTCGAGCCGCTGCGCGACCCCGGCAATCTCGCGGCGCAGACCTTCCGGTCCACCGCTTGTCGGTCCAACGCTGACGATCTCCATGACGGCAACAACTCCCGGGCAACGAAGCGCCAGCCCAAAGCTTATGGGCTGCGTCCTCGCGGTCAATCCGAACGTGCGTCCACTTCCAGCGCTCGAAACGCGAGCGTCGCGCGGAACCGCGCTGCACTTCGATGTTACGTGCGACGACGCGACGACGAACGAGCGTGATGCATGGTCAGCGCACGTCGCTCGCGACGACGAGCGAATGTCACGCTGACAAGTCGCATCGCGAACGCGCTGCCAGCCTGGCAGCAGGGGGTCGGGCCGAGGGCGCGCGCGTCCGTGATCTTCGCGGCGAGGCAGTCGTGGCACGACGATTGCGATGCAGTCGGGCATGCCCAGCTCCGTATTGCCGCGCTCCCGCCACACCACCTGGATCGCCGCGTTGGGGCTCGTCGCCGGCGTGCACCTCGGCGTGCTCGCCTATCAGACGATCCACGACATCGCTGCCGACGCGCATCCGAGCGCACCGGTCGCGCTCACGACGGTGACCAACTCGTTCCCGACGGTCGTCGTCGAACGGCCGCGCCCGCGGCCCTCGCCGGAGCGACAGCTGGCCCACTGCGCGAGCGAGCACGTCTGCGTGATCGATCGCGCCGCGCTCGCCGACGCGTTCGAGCGCCGTGACGCGCGGCTGCTGCGATCGGTGCGCGCAGAGCCGGTGGGCGGTGGGCTCGAGCTGTCCGGCATCCGTCGCCACGGCTTGCTCGGCGCCGTCGGCCTGCGCGACGGCGACGTGCTCACGAAGGTGGACGAGCACCCGCTCGTCGACGGCGCCGACGTCGAGGTGCTGCTGCAGCGCGCGCAGCAGGGCAGCTTCCGCCTCGTCTTCCGCCGTGACGACCGCATCCTCAGCAAGCGCTTCGAGCTCGTCGACACCGCCGCCTTCCACACCGCGAGGAACCTCCCGACATGACGACCACCGGAAGTCCACGAGCGACGCACACCCACTCCGATCGCCGCGGATGGCGGCGAGTGCTATCCTGGCCCTCCATGGTCGAGCCCGCGCTCCGCCGTCGCATCGAGGCCCGCCTCCTCGCGCTGCGCGAGGAGATCCGCGGGGCCGGCAACATCGAGATCGGCGCGGCCGAGCTCGATCCGGTGCGCAAGCCGGACGAGGACGCCGCACCGCACGAGGAGATGGACCAGGTCATCGCCTCGAACAGGAACCGCGCGCGCACCGAAGAGCTGCGCGAGATCGAAGCGGCGCTCGAGCGCCTCGCCGACGATCCGGACGGCTACGGCCGCTGCGAGACCTGCGACGAGGACATCCCCGCGAAGCGCCTCGAGCTGCGGCCGTGGGTGCGGCTGTGCATCGACTGCCAGGACGCGGAGGAGCGCGA
>CAZFKC010000039.1:0-68047 GCA_964519175.1 uncultured Nannocystaceae bacterium | reverse complement strand
TCCGTGAAGCTGTTCGCCTCCGCCTGACCCGGGAGCACGCGCGGCTTGTAGACCAGCTCGGTGCGCAGCCACAGCGAGCGCGCCATGCCGGCCTTCGCCGGGGCGATGCCGTCGAAGCGCAGCTCGAGGCCGTCGCCGCGGCGCATCACCACCATCATGTCGTCGGCGTGGCGCAGCAGCTCGGCGACGTCGCCGTACTTCGTGAAGCGACCGAACGTGCAGGTCTCGGCCGAGAGCTCGCCGCCACCGTCGTCGACGTTCCAGCGCGGGTGCGCGTGGTCGGCCGCGTCGATCGCCGTGGGCACGCCGCAGAAGCGCAGCTCGGCGCGGCTGGCCTCGAGCGTCTGCACCTCGACCTCGCTCGGCGTGCCGAGCGACAGCCGCACGCGATCGACGTACCACATCGCGCGGCCGCCCTCGTGCGTGCCGGTCCACAGGCGCACGCGGTAGCGCGGGGCATCCCACGCGACCTCGCGCAGATCGATGCACACCGTCTTGCGATCGCCACGCGGCGAAGGCACGCGCGCCACCGTGTGCCATGCACCATCGGCACGCTGCACCTGCACGAACGGCGCACGCCGGCGCACGTTGGCCGCCAGCCCGCGCGACTCCTTGAGCTTGTGCCCGTCGACCACCAGCATCGCCGGCGCGCCGGCTTCGACGGCGCCGAAGTCGAGCTCGTAGAAGTTCTCGCCGGCGCGATCGTGGTGCACCGCGCGCTCGTCGTGCCGCGAGATGTCGGCGGTGACGTCGAGCTTGCCGCGCCAGCGCGCGGACTCGGCCGTGCGCATCGACGCGGAGGGCAGCGCCCAGAAGCGCTCGGCCTGGGCACGCTCGCGTGCCGACCACTGCAGCGCAGAGCCCGACACGACCTCGGTGCCCTCGGGATGCTCGACGACCGTGAGCGCGAGGCGATCGACGTAGGCGATCTCGTCCTCGGCGACGAGCAGCTTCGCCGACGCAGTGCCATCGGCCGTGATCGCGGCGCGATCGAGCCGCACGAACAGCGGCGCGAGCTCGACGGTCTTGCCGCGGCGACGCTGTGCGTGCTCGGGGCGACCGAGCAGGCTCGCGCCACCGACCGCACCCGCGTAGCGCCATTCTTCGCCGTCGTGGCCGTAGACGTACGGACACGACATGCAGCCGTCATCGGCCATGCCGTTGCAGTTCTGATCGATCTGGTCGCCGCACACCTCGGCCTGCGGCGCCGGTGCGACGCACTCGATGCCGGCGTCGGTGCACTGGTTCGTGCCGCTCGCGCAGATGCCCGGCATGCCGCTCATGCACGCGCCACCGCCACCCGGGTTGCCCTCGTCGGGCATGCCGTCGCAGTCGTCGTCCTCGCCGTTGCACATCTCGGCGCCCGGCGTGACCTCGCCGTCGCAGTGGCCCGACCACATGCCGTCGATGCACGACTCGATGCCCGCCACGCAGATGCCGAGATCGACCGTGCCCGCGGGACCCGTGTAGCAGTCGCGCTGCTGCGCGTCCTCGCACTCCGACGGCCCGGTCTCGCCGGTGTCGGGGTCCATCGTCGTCATCTGCATCGTGGTGGAGATCGTCGTGCTGACGGTCTCGTCACCCGTGCTCTCGTCGCCGGTGCTCGAGCTCTCGAACCCGTCGGTGTCCGTGTTCGTGCCCGAGAACAGGCCCGACGCACCGGGCGTGGTGTCGTCGGGTCCGCACGCGGAGACGAGGCCGATGAGGGCCGGAGGAAGCGAGCCAGTGGCGAGCAAGCGGACGAGTCGGCGCATGGCAGAGTTCCTCGCAGCTTCTACGCTAACACGAGCGCGCCCCCGTCGGGCTGCCACGGGCAGCCGCGGTGACCGCCGCCGTTTTCGCGCCTGCCCCGAGCGGCTCGCTAACGCCGATAGGTGCGGTTCAGCATCGGGTGTACGCCGTCGGTCGGGCCCCAGTCGGAATCTGGGTGGAACGCGATGACGTCCATCGCAGCGCCGGTTTCGTCGGTGCGGAAGGCGTGCATCTCGTGGGCGTGCAGCACGAACATGGCGCCCGGCCGCAGCGGCTGCTGCCAGGTGGTGCCGCCCTTGCCGGGACCGAACGCATGGCCCTCGCCGCGCGCGACGACGCCCAGGCGGATCGACGGATGCGAGTGCACGCTCTGCTCGATGCCGGGCGGGAAGTGCAGGAAGTTGAACACCGGATCGCCCATGCGCGGCGGCGCGACGAGGATCGTGTCGGAGCAGCCGTCGATGTACGTGAGGCGGCCCTCGGTCTCGATGAGCCCGCCGCTCGCGAGCCCGCGGAAGCCGAGCCGCTCGATCACGAACGCGAGCCCGGCGATCTCGACGCTGACCGGGCCCGGCGTGCTGAAGAACACCCCGGGCGCGAGCGCGAGCTCGAATGCGCCCGCGCGCACGCGACCTTCGCCGTGCGCGACGTATCCGAAGTAGTGCGAGCTCGTCGTGCCGAACGTCCGATGCCCACGCACCGCTTCGATGCGGCTCGGATACATCGTCGTGGTCGCATCGAGCGCGTCACCGTCGCGCGGGTCGAGCACCAAGTCCATGTTCGATCCTTGGTACCGCACGCGCGGGCGCGCTGTCCAGCACCAGCGACGGGCTCGCGCTACCCGAAGCCGACGTCTTCGGCGCCGCGGGCCACCCGGCGATAGACCCAACGCATGAGCTTCAGCGGGCGCAGCTCCTCGAGCGACGCATAGCTGCCGACCATCAAGAGCCCGCGCCACTCGTGGCGCTCGGGGATGACGAGGTCGGGCTCGGGTGCGCGGCCCGTGGAGCGAACCGGGATGCGCAGGCGGAACGCCCACGGGAACGTGAGCCCGGCATCGCGGATTCGCACATGCGGACGTCCACCGAACTCGCCGTGGACCTCGGCCCGCCACCGCCGCGCCTGCACGTCGCTGTCGGCGACGAGGAAGAAGTCGGTGGAGAGCTCGCCGTCGATCTGCTGCTGGAGCCGCGACCACACGTGCGCGGGGAAGCGGCGCTCGGGCTGCTTCGGCGGCCACGCGACGAGCCCGACCTCGATGCGGCGGTGGAAGCCGTTGCACACGAAGAACAGGCAGAGATCGACGCTGTCGAACAGCAGCACGCGCCGCACCGAGTAGTCGAGCACGTCGGGCGGGAGCTCCGGCGGCGGCGGCAGATCGACGAGGCGCTCGGGGCGGATGAGCCGCGGCAGCTCGCCGGCGCTGGCCTCGTGGGCCGCGAGCGCGTCGGCGAACGTCGCGAGCGCACCGTCGGGATCGGCGGCCGGATCGGCGAGCGTGCCGTGTCGCACCAGCTCGAAGAAGAGCTGACGACGCGTGTACCAGAAGCGCCCGCCGTACGAGAGCCGTGCGGCCGCGGCCGCGAGCACGCCGTGCTCGAGGGCGCTCATGGGCTGCCTCCGCGATCGACGAACACGCGGTGCCACAGCTCGATCGCGAGCAGCATCCACAGCAGCTCGCCGCTGCGATCGCGACCGACCATGGTGGGCGGCACCTTGCCGGCGACGAGCCGCTCGATGAAGTGCATGTCGAACCAACCGCGCGTGCGCGCCTGCGGCGAGAGCAACACCTCGCGCGTGTAGCCGCGCAACGGCTCGCGCCGGAACCAGTGGTTGAGCGGCACGCCCATGCCCGCCTTCTTGCGATAGACGACCGGATGCGGGAGCAGGTGCTCGATCGCCTTCTTGAACACGTACTTCTCGATGTCGCCGCGGCGCTTGAGCACCGGCGGGATCGCGAAGCTGAACTCGGTGAGTCGGCGATCGAACAGCGGCGAGGCCGGCTCGACCCCGTTGGCCGACAACATCTTGTCGACCTTGACGAGGATGTTCTGCCCGCCCTTCAGCTTCACGTTCAGGTGCATCAAGCGGTTGAGGAAGTTGCCCATGCCGTGATCGAGGGCAGGGCGCACGTAGTCTTCGAGCGCCTCGCTGCCGCCGGAGCTCGCCAAGAGCTCGGGGGTGCACAGCTCGCCCAGGTGATCGTAGAACTTGTGGAACGACGACAAGTACGCGCCCGCGCGGTCGTAGCCGCCGTAGGCGCGGTACCACTCGCCGAGAATGAGGAACTTGTTCTTCGGGCCGCCGAACAGCGGATCGCCGCCCTCGCCGTTGAACACCACCGGCGCCTCGCGGGCGGCCGCCTGCGCGAGCAGGTAGTTCGGCACGGTGATGCAATCGCAGAGCGGATCGTCGAGGTTCCAGATCACCCGCGGCAAGATGTCGAGGAAGCCCTCGGGCTCGACGTCGAGGATGCGGTGCTCGACCTTGCAGTGCTCCGCGACGAGCCGCGCGTAGCCGAGCTCGTTGGGCTGGCCGTCGCCGAACGCGGCGGAGAAGCACACCGGCCGCAGGCCGCGGGCCGCGAGCATCGCGACGACCGACGACGAGTCGACGCCGCCCGAGAGCGTGGCGGTGACGCGGCCGTCGGCGGGCAGACGACGCTCGACCGCTTCCTCGCAGAGCCGCAGGATCTCGCGCGCGTACTCGGTCTCGTCGCGCTCGATGATCTCCTCGCGGAGCTGCCAGTGGGCCTGCGTGGGGCCGGCGTTGCCCTGGGCATCGAGCTCGACGAAGCGGCCCGGCTCGAGCTCGTGCACGCCGACGAACATGCTGCGCGCGCCGGGGATGAACGAGAACACCAGCAGGGCGACGAGCGCCGCCGGATCGGGGACCGCGGTGAAGCCCGGGTCGGCGAAGAACGCCTTCACCTCGGAGGCGAACTGCGCGCGGCCGTCCTTCGGGTTGCTGTAGTAGAGCGGCTTCTCACCGAGCGCATCGCGGGCGAGCAGCGTGCGACCGTCGATGCGCGCGGCGATGGCCCACGGACCGTCGAGCTTCGCGAGCGCAGCGGTGCCGTCGCGCGCGAGCAGCTCGGCGACGATGCTCGCGTCGTCGCGACGATCGGGCGGCAGCTGCAGCTCGGCGGCCCAGCGCTGCGACTCGAACAGGTGGCCGTCGATCACACACCGCACGCGACCGCCGGCGGCAGTGGCGACGCGGGCCCCGGCACCTCGGCCCACGCCGACTGCGAGGCCACCGTGCGCATCGACGATGCTCGATTGCTGGTGACCGCCGCGATGGCGCAAGAGCTCGAGCTGCCGCTCGAGCAGCGCTTCGTCTCCGTGACCGGCGTAGCCGCAGATGCCGCTCATCGCGTTCGGATCACTCGGCGGGCTCTTCGCGCTGACGACGATCGGCGAGCACGTCGCGCGCGGGCTTGCGACGCAGCCACTTCGCCAGCTTGCGGCGCTGCTCGTCGTCGAGCAGCTTGTGGAAGGCGAGCAGCGCATGCCGGGCGCTGGTCTCGATCTCTCCGTCGAGCTCGGCGATGCGCGTCTCGAGCTCGGCGATGCGCACCGCATCGGGCTCGGCGGTGGCCCACGCCTCGGCCACGCTCGCGCGCAGGTTCTTCGCCTCGGTGCGCTTGTCGCGGGTGAGGTCGCGATAGTTGCGGAGCTGGGTACCGAGCTCGCCGCGCTGGTTCTCGGTGCACGAGAGCTTCTTGCAGATCCGGGCCTTGGCTTGCATCGTGTCGGGCGCTCCTTCGTCGTCTTCGTCGGCCTCTGCGTCGTCGTCGTCGGCGACGGTCGCCTCGGCCGGCGGGGCGGGCCGCGCCAGGAGGTACGCAGCCCCGCCAGCGGTTGCCGTCAGGCAGACGATCGCGACCACGATGGTGGCTCGGAGCTGCATGCGGGACGCGGAGCATCGCACGTTTTGCGACGGTTCGGCGCGGCGCCGCGATCCGATCGCACACGCGCTGGCACTGCTAGCATGGCATGGGCATGGGCATGGGCATGGGGTAGATGGGCGTGCGCGAGGACTCCAGCGACGAGGCGCTCTATGGCGCGTGGGCCACGGGTGATCGCCGCGCGGGCGGCTTGCTCGTCGATCGCCACGTACCGCCGATCTCGCGCTTCTTCGCGAACAAGGTCTGGCGTGCCGACGACGTCGAGGATCTCGTAGGCCGCACGTTCGAGGCCTGCGCGAAGGACCTCGGCAAGTTCCGCGCAGACGGCTCGTTCCGCGCCTACCTGTTCGGCATCGCGCACAACGTGCTGCGCCGCTACCTGCGGGATCGCCGGCACGACGACGCCTCGCCGCTGGACGACGGTGACGGCGACGCGCGGGACGAGGGCCCGTCGCCGTCGGCGGTGCTGGGCCGTTGCCACGAAGAGCGCGTGCTGCTGCAGGCGCTGCGGCGGCTGCCGATCGACCTGCAGCTCGTGCTCGAGCTGAGCTTCTTCGAGGAGCTGTCGCGCATCGAGATCGCGAAGGTGCTCGGCATCCCGGACGGCACGGTGGCGAGCCGCTTCCGCAAGGCGCAGGCCGAGCTCGCGACGCACGTGGAGCGACTGGCGGCGACGCCCGCGATCGCCCACTCGACGGTGCACGGCCTCGCCGACTGGGCGAAGGGCCTGCGCGCGCAGCTCTCCGAGGGCGGCAAGCGCAGGCTGGCGCGGCTGCAGAAGTAGCTCCAGGTCCCGGCGTGAAGCTCCGCGCTGCCTCGCGCGTCCGAGCCCGGCTTGTCACGCACGGCACGTCCGCTCGCCACGTTCGCCCTCGCCACCGCGGTGCTCGTGCCCGCCGCGAGCGAGGCCCACTGGAGCGCGAGCTACTCGCGCTCGGTCCTCGTCGAGCGCTATCTCGTCTGCGACGGCGATCTCGATGCACGCTGCGTCGGGCCCGTCGTCGCGAAGCCGCAGCTGCTCGCGGCGCTGGAGCTCGCGCCGATCGAGCCCGACCGCAACAACGATCGGATCGTCGATCCCGCGCGCGATGCCGCCGTCTTCGCGGCGTACTTCGACCTGCAGGAGGCGGTGCCGGCCCTGCGCACGATGCTGGTCACGCCGATGCCGGAGGGCGCCAAGCAGACGCACGCGTGGCTCGAGGTCCACGCGCTGCGGGCCGAGGCCGCGTATGCGCTCGCCGAGCTCGGCGACCTGCAGAGCGCGCCGGAGATCGTGAAGCACGTGCGCGACTTCGAGACGCACGGACACGGCACGCTGTGGCGTGACACGCTGCACGCGCTCACTCGACTCTCGCCACAGCACGCCTCGGATTACTCGCGCGACTTCCTCGGGCGCATCGAGCTCGCCGAGCTGCGCATGAGCATGCCGGGCGGGAGCTCGCAGCTCGAGGCGCTCGCGCCGGTCCTGCTCGCCCGCGATCGCGCTGCGCTGCCGGTGCTCCAGCGGCTCACCGTTGCCGACGATGCGGTGTCGGCCGGCACGCCGCGCGTCGCCCTGGCCGACGCGCACGGCTGGTGCAGCTTCATGGCCGCACGGCTCGAGCTGGGCGAGCAGCCGCTCGTGAACCAGGTGCGCAAGGCGTTCGCAGGCAGCTACAGCGGCACGATGGTGGCGACCTGCGACCACGACTTCCTGAAGACCTACGGCGACGACCTCGCCGACGTCGACATCCTGTTGCGACACGTCGGTCGCGACGACGCGGGCTTCGACGCCGGCATGTCACTGACCGCGTACGACCGCATCATCGCGCTCGTCGGCGCCATGCAGCAGCGCGAGGGCGATGCGGGCGTCGGTCGTGCGCGCAAGCGACTGCGCGACGGGCTGCGCGAGCGCTCGAAGTACCCGCACGTCGGCGATCCGTCGCACTCCAACTTCGGCGCCCACTTCGTGGCGCTGCACCATGCCGCGCTCGCGGGGCTGGGCGACGCCGACTCGCTCGCGATCGTGCGCACGATGATCGCGGATCCCGACGACCGGAGCGGCGTCGCCGATCTCGCGGCCCTGCGCGCGTTGCAGGTGGGGCTGCCGACCGCCGTCGACGACGCGGCGGCTCGGCTCGCGCTCGACGTCGCGTTCGGCAACGAGCACCGCTCGGGAATCTTCGAGGATCTCCGCGTCCGGCTCGTCGACGAGCTGCGGCGCCGGGCGCCCGACGATCCGCGCTGGGCCGTGGCGCTCGTCGACGCCGAGCGCGACGTCCGCGAGCGCGCGATGCATGCGATCTCCCGCCGCGCGCCCACCGGCACCTGCGACGCCGTGATCGCGGCAGGCGAGCGCGCCACCGTTCGCGGGATCGACGACGGCTTCCTGGTGCTCACCACGCTCGACGGCGGCTGCAAGCGCGAGCTCGAGCGCGTCGCACGGGACGCGAAGCGCCCTGCGAAGTCGCGCGGCATGGCCTTCGAGGCGCTCGCGGTGCTCGGCGCACCACCGCCCGCGGCGCTCGTCCGGCAGGCGCGGACGCAGCCCGACATGCGCGTGCACCTGGAACGCGTCGAGGCGATCACCGCGGCGCTCGGACGTCGGGTCAGATCGAGCGGCTCGTGAGCCAGGCGCTCGCGGCCGCCTCCGTGTCGAACACCGCGTGCGGCATCGGCAGGCGACGCAGGAGCAGGATCCCGCTCAGCACCAGGCGCGGGAGCGTGTGGGGCAGCACGAACGCGATTCCGCGGCAGAGCAGCCCGAGCTCGCGCTCGTGCCGACGGATGAACTCGACCTGCATCGCGCGCTGGCTCGCCGAGAGCCCCCAGCTCCCGGTCTGGATGCACAGCGACGCGTAGCGCCGACGCCGGGCGAGCACGGCCTCGAGCTCGGCGAGATAGGTGACGAACTCGTCGTCGAGGACGGCGTGGGTGAACTCGACGACGAGCAGCTCCGGGCCTCGCCACTCGATGTGGATGCCGGGCTCGGGACCCGTGCGCTCGAGTGGGCTCGGGGTCACTGCTCGCGTCTCATCGGTCCGCGACCCCGGGTATTGAGCGCGAATCCGACGTGGCCGTAATCGGGGCTCAACGCGCAGGGCTCTGCGCGCGATGTCGTTCGATCGAATGGCGTCCGCTCCCGCGACCCAGGCCCGCCGTGGGCCACCCCCGCCTCCGCCCGCCCGCCGAGTCGCCGCGACCGTCGAGCTCGAGTCGTTCGCCGTCGGCGACGTCGTCGACCAGCGCTACGAGCTGCTCGAGCACATCGCGGCCGGTGCGATCGGCGTCGTCTATCGTGCCGTGCACCGCGTGACGAAGCGCGTCGTCGCAGTGAAGCTCATGCATCCGTGGCTCTGCGAGGATCCCGGGCTCGTCGAACGCACGGCTCGCGAAGCGCGATTCGCCGGATCGATCCGCCACCCGAACATCGTCGAGATCCTCGATGCCGGGCGCACGCCGAAGGGCTTCCCGTTCATCGCGATGGAGCACCTCGTCGGCTGGACACTGCGGGAGCACCTCCAACGCAGCTCGCGGCTCACCATCGCTGCCGCTGCGCAGCTGTTCGCACCGATCGTCGCCGCAGTCGCGGCCGCCCACGTCGCCGGCATCGTGCATCGCGATCTCAAGCCCGCGAACATCATGTTGATCGAGGGCGAGCAGGGGCCGATCCCCAAGGTGCTGGACTTCGGGCTCGCCGGCGCGATCGCGACCGCGCAGGAGCGCCAGCGGCTCACGAACGCGGGGACGGTCATCGGCACGCTGGGCTACATGGCGCCCGAGCAGGCGACCGGGGCCTCGCCGACGCCGGCCTTCGACGTCTACGCGCTCGGCGTGCTGTTGCACGAGCTCCTCACCGGCGTCCTGCCGTTCGACGGCGCCGACGACTCGGAGCTGATCCGCGCGAAGCTCATCGGCGACTTCGACGAGAGCGCGCTCGTGCGTGCGGGCGTACCGACGCCATGGCGCGTGCTCGTGAGCCGCTGTCTCGCCTACGATCCGAAGGCGCGGCCGACGGCGCAGACGCTGCATCGCGAGCTCGCGTTGCTCGGCACCGGGCGAGGACCCGGCGCGACGCATGCGGTGGGCGGCCGCTTCACGCGTACACGAGCAGCTCTGCTGGCGCTCGGGCTCGCGATGACCGGCGTCACCGCAGCCGTGCTCGTCTGGCAGTAGCGGCGCCGAATTCGGCGGTTCGTCGCAGCTTCGTGATCAGCCCGCTCCGGCGTGGCACATCCGCGAGGAAGCACGCGCGTGGCCGAAGACCCGACATTGACGTCGTCGCGCGGGCGCGCCTACGATCGGATCGTCTCGAACGCCGTGGAGCTGGACGACACCATGGCGGCCGAGGGGGATCCGACCCCGCGCGTTCCCGACGGCACCGACGATCCGCGACGTCTCGGCGTCGCGACCCAGGAGCGCGTACGAATGGCAGTGCACGCGCGGGTGTTCGGGGCGCCGCAGGATCCCGTGCGCATCGGTCGATACACGGTGCTGAAGCGCATCGGGCAGGGCGGCATGGGGGTCGTCTATGCGGCGTACGACACCGAGCTCGATCGCAAGGTCGCGCTGAAGCTGCTGCACTTCGACGGTGGCGAGTCCGGTGCGCACGGCCACGGCGAGCGGCTGACGCGCGAGGCGAAGGCGCTCGCGAAGCTGTCGCATCCGTCGATCGTGGCCGTGCACGAGGTCGGTGTGCACGACGGCAACGTGTTCGTCGCGATGGAGTTCGTCGAAGGCGAGACGCTGCGCGAGCACGTCGGGCGCCGCACGCTGCCCTGGCGCGAGATCGTCGCGCTCTACGTGCAGGCCGGGCGCGGGCTCGCGGCCGCGCACGCTGCGGGGCTCGTGCACCGCGACTTCAAGCCCGACAACGCGCTCGTGGGTACGACCGACGAGCGCGTGCGGGTGCTCGACTTCGGACTCGCCCGCGATCTCGGAGATCGCGATGCTGCTCCGTCGCTCGCCGCCGATGCGGCGATCGATCGCGCGGTGGCGCTCACGCAGACGGGCACGCTGCTCGGCACGCCGGCCTACATGGCGCCGGAGCAGTACGTCGGCGCGGGGGTCGACGCGCACGCGGACCAGTTCGCGTTCTGCGTGTCGCTCTGGGAGGCGCTCTACCGCCAGCGCCCGTTCGACGACACCACCGTGGCGAGCGTGGCGGCCGCGATCCTCTCCGGTCGCAGGCGTCCTCCGCCCGCCGACTCGGGCGTACCGACTGCGTTGCATCGCGTGCTCGAGCGCGGGCTCGAGCTGCGGGCGCTCGATCGCTACTCGTCGATGGGCGAGCTCGTCGACATCCTGGAGAGCATCGGCGGCGCGGCCCGCCGTGGCCGCATCGTGCTCAGCGTCGTCGCCGTCTTGCTGGCGATCGTGATCGGCGGCGCGGTGTGGATCGGTCGCGAGCGCGAGCATTCGAGCCGTGCGGACCAGCTCGCCGACGAGGCCGCGGTGGAGCACGCGCGCGCCGAGCAGGCGCTACAGGAGCTCGGCGATCGCGAGCGCGCCGTGCTGCTCGCCGAGGCGAAGCTGTTGCTCGAGCGCGATCCCACGACCGCGATCGCGAAGCTCGCCCAGCTCGATGCCGGTGCGCCGCAGTGGGGCACGGTCGCGCGGGTGCTCGCCGCGGACGCGCGCGATCGCGGCGTCGCGCGTCGGGTGCGACGCCTGCCGCCGGACCGCGAGGCCCGACGCTGGTGGCGATCGGGCGCGCCCTGGATCGTGAGCGGCTCGGTGACACGTGACGACGAGGCGCTGCTGGATCTCGAGCACGGCACCGTGATCGCGTTGCCGTCCACCCGCGAGCTCGTGCTCGCGGGCGGTGGCGTGCTCACGGCCACCAAGCGCGGGCTCTGGTGGACACCACCCGGTGCACCGGATGCGCGCGTGCTCGACGAGACGCAGTTCTACTCCGACTTCACGACGCAGCTGCGCGCCTCCGGCAACGGCCGCTTCGTGGCGCTCGTCGGCGAGCAGGGCGAAGGGGCCCTCGTGCGGGTGCACGACCTCGAGACCGGCACGATCCGCACCGAGCACTTCGAGAGCGGCACCGAGATCGCGGGGATCTCCGACGACGGACGGCGGATGGTCGTCTACGCAGAAGGTCGCCTGTTCGTGCACGGCGGCCCACGCGAGCTCGAGCTCGTGCGCGACACCGCGTTGAGCTCGCTCGACGTCGCGGTCGACTTCGGCACGTTGGCCTGGGGCATGCGCGAGCCCGGCGGTCGCGATGTGCTGGTGATCGTGCGGACCGACGGCCGCGAGCTGCATCGCATCGCTGCGGACGGCCTCGCCCGCGACGACGTGGACTACGACCCCCGCGGGGCACGGCTCGCGCTGCGTCGGCGAGGCGGCGGCGTGGGGATCATCGCGCTCGCGGATGGGCACGAGCAGCGCCTGACGACTGCCGGCGAGGTCGAGCGCGCGCGTTGGTCGTCCGACGGCACGTACTTGCTGCTCGGCGACGATCGCCACGTCGTGTACGTCTGGCGGCCTTCCGACGGTGGTCTGCGCACGATCCAGAGCGGCGTCGAGATCGTCGACCTCGAGCTCGATGCCGAGCACGACCGCCTGCGCGTGCTCGGCCGCGAAGAGGAGCGCGAGTACGACGGCGTGATCCCTGCGCCACGCCACGCGATCGAGGACAAGGCCGTGTCCGTCGCCGTCGACGGCGGGCTGCGGACGATGGTCGTCGCCCACGAGCGCACGTTGACGATCCGGCGCGACGAGCTGCCGCTGCGCAAGCTCGAGCCCAGCGATTCCGTCGGTGCGCTCGCGGTGTCACCCGACGGCGAGCGCTTCGCGACGGCCGGGGGTGTCCGCGTGTCGCTGTGGACGCGCGACGGCGAGCTCGTGGCCGAGGCGAAGGATCCCGACGCGCCGATGCGGCTGCACTTCGATCCGAGCGGCGAGCGGTTGGCATGGATCGGCCACTCCGGCACCGTGGTGGTGTGGTGGCCGCTGGTCGAGGACCACCCGCGGATGTACGAGCCCTCCCGGCTCGGCGTCCATGCACTCGCGTTCATGCCCGGGAGCGATCGCATCGGCGTCGTCGGCTGGGACCACCTCGGCCCGCTGTTCTACCTGCTCGATCCGACGCGCGGCGTGGTGGGCGTGATCCCGGTCGAGGTCCCCGACGACATCCGACCGCGGGCGATCGCGCTGTCGCGCCGCGATCAGCTCGCGTTCGCGGCGAGCGGCGACGGCGTGTTCATCGTCGCCGCGAAGGGAGGAAGACCACGGCGACTGGGCGGCCGCGACGTCGCCGACGCGCAGCTGTTCTTCTCGCCCGACGGTCGTCAGCTCGCGGCCGTCGGGGGACGCAGCGGCGCGACGGTGTGGGACGTCGACAGCGGTGCGTCGTACGAGCCGACGCTCGCCGGTGTCCAGCCGCACGATGGCGCGGGGACGATCGGCGCAGACGGAGCGTTCGCGCTGGTCGCCGACGGCCTGGTCACCCAGACGGTGCTGGGGCTGGGTGGTGGAGCGGACGACGTGCGCGCCTGGGTGGCCGCGGCGACGGATCTCCACGTCGATCGCGCTCCGCTGGCGCTCACGGTCGATTGAGCGCGATCTTCGGGCCACGGCGAACCGAGCCGCCGCGGATCCGACTCGACGGGTGGCGGTCGCGGATACCGAGCGGCCGTGATGGGGATGACCGCTATACTGCGTGCGTGCGTGAGGATGTGGAGCTGCTCGAGGCGTGGCGCGCCGGTGATGCCGACGCGGGCGAAGAGCTGCTCGCGCGTCACTTCGAGCTCGTGTTCCGTTACTTCGATCGTCGGGTCGGTGCAGACGCCGACGATCTCACGCAGCGGACGTTCCTCGGGCTGGTCGAGGCGCGCGAGCGATTCCGCGGCCAGTGTCCGTTCCGCGCGTTCGTGCTGTCGATCGCGCGCAACCAGCTCCTGCAGGCCTTCGAGCGCAAGCGCAAGGAGTCGGCGGTGAGCTTCCAGACGATGTCGCTCGTCGATCTCGGTCGCGGTGCGACCACGGAGATGTTCGCCGACCAACGACGGCAGCGACTGCACGAAGCACTGCGCAGCCTGCCGATCGATCTGCATACCGCGGTCGAGCTCTATTACTTCGAGGACATGGGCATCAAGGACATCGCGGTCGTGCTCGAAGCGCCCGAGGGCACGGTGAAGCGCTGGTTGTGGCGTGCGCGAGCGCTGCTCGCCGAGCGCTTGCCCGAGGAGTTGCGCGACGTGGTGGCGGAGCAGCTGCCCGAGCGCGAGGAGCTCGCGGAGCGTGGGCGTGGATGAGCCGGCCGAGGTAGCGGCACCGCCCCGCGACGATCGGCTGCGACGGCTCGGTGGTCGTGGCGACGGCCTCGCGGCCGCGGTTGCGCTCGCCAACGCGCGCGCGCGCCTGTTCGGGCGCAGCAGCACCCCGCCGGCGATCGGTCGTTATGCGGTGACGCGTCGCATCGCGGTCGGTGGTCAGGGCGAGCTGTTCCTCGCGCGCGACGAGCTGCTGCGTCGCGACGTGGTGATCAAGCTGCGCCACACGAGCAACCGGACGATGGACGAGCTCGTCGAGGCCCGCGCGCTCGCCAAACTCAGCTCGCCGCATGTGCTGACGATCTACGACGTCGGCGTGGTGCACGAGCAGAGCGGCGAGCGTGTGTTCCTCGCGGTGGAGTACCTGCAGGGGCGCACGCTCGGCGAGTGGACGACCACGAACCCGCCGTGGCCCGCGCGCGTACGGGTCGCGCTGGCGATCACGGCCGGGCTGGCGGCCGCGCACGCGGCCGGCATCGTGCACGGCGACGTGAAGCCGGACAACATCGTCGTCGCCGGCGACGGCACCGCGAAGCTGGTCGACTTCGGACTGTCGCGCGCGAACGAGGGCGCACCGACGGGGACCGGGAGCAGCCCAGGGGGATGCACGCCGGCCTACTCGGCGCCCGAGCTCGCGGCCGGGGAGTCCTCGGCGGCCGGCGATCAGTTCGCGCTGTCGCTCACACTGACTTCGTTGCTCGCAGGGGCGCCGCGTCGCGACGTGGATCGGCGCCTCGCGAGCGTGCTCGCGAGGGGCACGTGCGTCGATCCGGGCGAACGATGGTCGGACGTCGCCGAGCTGCGGCGACGGCTCGAGCTCGCGATCACGAAGCGCACGCGATCGTCGCGATGGGTGCTGCTCGCGGCGTTCGGTCTCGCGACGTTCGCGTGGCTGCCGGCCCCGAAGGGACAGTGTCTCGATGCCCCGGACTTCGATCGCGAGGCGTTGCACTCGAACTTCGCCGCCGTCGATCCAGTGCTCGTCGACGAGCTGTATCCCCGCACCGTCGCGGCCGCGGATGGCTGGCTCTCGCGCTGGCACGACACGCACGCCGCCGCCTGCGCTGCCGAGCGTACGGGAGCGATCACGTGCCTCGACCACGCGCGTGCGCGGTTCGTCGCGTTGCTCGAGGTCCTGCAGCACGGCACGAGCACGGCGGTGCGCGAAGGCGTGCAGGCGATCGGTCGGCTACCGAGCCCGCAGGCCTGCATCGATCGCACGCAGGCACGACTCGTCATGCCGGAGAGCGCGCTCGCCCAGGCCGCGATCGCGGCCGCGGAGGCGTCGTTCGAGACCAAGGACACCGAGGCGGCCGAGCTGCAGCTGCGGACCGCCGAGGCGCTCGTCGCGGGCGCGGACGAGCATGCCGCCGCCGAGATCGCGTACCTGCGCACTCGCATCGCCGAGCACGCCGGCCGCAGCAGCGATGCGGTCGAGCTCGCCCAGCAGGCGCACGCGCTCGCGGTGGCGGCCGGCGACGATGCGCTCGCAGCCCGGGCGGCGTTGCGGGTCGTGCGACTGCTCGCGCGATCGGAGCGCGACCTCGACGGCGCCACGCTGTGGGCCGGCCACGCCGAGGCCGCGGTTTCGCGCAGCGCGTCCCCGAGTCTCGCGCGGTTGCTCGCATGGGAGCTCGCCGAGCTGGAGATCGAGCGCGGCGATTTCACCGAGGGGATCGCGATGCACGAGCGCCTGCTCGCGCGCACCGAGGCGGAGACCGACGACGCCGACGAGCTCGAGCGGCAGCGCCTCGCGCTGGGACGCACGCTCAACAAGGCCGGTCGATACGCGGAAGCGCTTCCGTTGCTCGAGCAGGTCCACGCGTCGCAGATCGAGCGGCTCGGGCCCATCCACCCCGCGCTGGTCAGCGTGCTCAGCAGTCTCGGCGCGTCGCTCGACGAGCTCCGCCAGTTCGAGCGCGCGCGCGAGGCGTTCCTCGACACGCTCGAGATCTACGAGCTCGTCGGTTCCAACAGCGTCCGCGTCGGCGACGCACTGCAGAATCTCGGCGTGAATGCGAGCCTGCGCAACCAGCCGCTCGAGGCCCGCGAGTGGTTCGAGCGCGCGCGCGAGCACTACGCATCCGGCGATCACCCCGTCGAGCTCGCCCAGTGCGCGCTCAACCTCGCCACGGCGGAGTACGAGCTCGGCGATCTCGACCGCGCACTCGAGCTGAACCGCCAAGCCGTGCAGGTGTTGTCCGAGCGCTATCCCCCGGGCCATCCCTGGATTGCGCTCGCCGAGCGTGGCGTCGCGCGCACGGCGTGGGCCATGGGCGACGCGAGCGAGGCGATAACGATCCTCGAGCGACTGGTCGCGCGCGCGGACGGACGCGAGAATCCGGCCGAGTGGGCCTACACGCTCGTCGATCTCGCCGACGCGCTGTGGTCCCGCGACGCCCCGTTCGATCGCGCGCGCGCGCATGCGATCACCATCGAGGCCGAGGCCGACTTCGCACGCGCCGGGATGCACGACGAGCCGCGTGCGCGCGACTGGCTCGCGGAGCATCCGCTGCGGGCGCGGCGTCTGTCGCCGGCGCGGCGACTACAGTAGCCCGGCGTCGGCGAGCAGCTCGCGCTCGATCGCCGAGTAGTCGACCGCCACATCGAGCCGCGCGAGCACCGAGTAGAACCCGAACTGCAGGCGGTTCATGAAGACGAGCCCCGGCGGCATCGGGACCACGCTCTTGTCGCGCGAGATCGTGAAGCGCTTGAGCGACTGGATCTCGCGCACGACCTCGGCCACGTAGCTGCGGCTGATGTGGAACGGCGACTCCCACAGCGGCGCGAAGCAGCGCCGCACGTAGTCGAGCACCGCGCGGGCGTACGCGCCGCCTTGCAGGCCCATCATGCCGGTCACGCCGCGCTCGAACTCCTGCTCGTCGCGCGCGAGCGCGGCGCGGTGGGTGTGCCGGGCCCAGCGCTGCTCGTGCGCGCCGATGGCCTGCACGCAGCCGAAGTCCAGGAAGTACACGGTACCGTCGGCGGCGAAGAGGTAGTTGCCGGGGTGCGGGTCGGCGTTGAACATCCCCGCGATCAGGTTGCCGCGGAACACGAAGCGCCACAGCACCTCGGCGTAGTGGCGGCGGCGCTCGGGATCGAGGCCGGCGATCTCGTCGAGGGACATGCCCTTCACCAGCTCGCTGGTGAGCACGCGTCGCGCCGAGCGGTCGGCGACGACCTCGGGCACGCGCACCCAACGATCGTCGGCGTGGATGCGGCTGAACTCGCGCTGGCGCTCGGCCTCGAGCGTGTAGTCGAGCTCCTCGCGGAAGCGCTGCTTCACCACCTCGAACACGTCGTGCACGCCGACCGACTTCGACACCAGCGCACCGACCATGCCCTGCAGCACGCCGGCGTTGCTGAGGTCGGCCTCGATCGCGCGATCGATGCCCGGATGCTGCACCTTCACCGCGACCTCGCGCCCGTCGGCCAGCGTCGCGCGATGCACCTGACCGATGGAGGCGCTGGCGAGCGGCTCGTCGTCCCAGCTCGCGAACAGCTCCTCGATCGGTGCTCCGAGCTCGCTCTGCACGAGCGCCCGGATCGCCGCCTTCGACGAGTGGGGCGTGGCCGCGAGCAGCTTGCCCATCGCGCGCTCGTACGACTCGCGGTGGTCGTCGGGGACGAAGCCGTCGACGTAGCTCGCCATCTGGCCGACCTTGGCGGCGAGGCCACGCAGCGAGCCCAGCACTTCGGCGGCGTGCTCGGCTGCGCCCTTGCCGTCGCGCGACAAGAGCAGGCTCGCGCCGGTGCGCGCGCCGACACCGACCATCTTCGCGAAGCGGGCCAACCGACCGGTGGGCACGCGTTCGTCGTCGTCGCTCATGCGCGACGGCGACGCCTCGGTCGCATCGTGCCGACGAAGAGCAGCGGCCACATCGTCGAAACGGGCGCGGCGGCATCGCAGTTACAGCTGCCGCCGTCGTCGTCCAGCGCGACGCCGCTGCTGGACTCGTCGTCGTGATCGTGATCGTGATCCGGCGCGTCGCTGGTGGAGCTCTCCGCGGCGCCGGTGGATTCGCCCCCGCTCTCGTCGGGCGACGGCGGGGGACCGACCTGCACCATGCGCTCGTCGACGCTGGTGTTGCCCGCCGGATCCGCCGCGCTCACGCGCAGCGTCCACAGGCCGTCGGGTACGTCGGAGAGCGTGATCGGGAACACGCCGGGGCCGGCGAGCTGGACCTCGCTCGCGAACCCGCCGACGAACTCGATCGTCGTGGTGAACTGCTGCGGCGCGACGTCGTCGTGCAGCTCGAGCACGAGGTGGAAGTCGTTCGGCAGCTGCGCGCCGGCGTCGGGCGAGAGCACCTCGAGCGTGGGCGCGGTGGTGTCGGGCTGCCGCTCGCCGAACAGCATCAGCATCTCGGCGTGGCTGTTCTGCATCGGGGCGTCGCAGAACATCGCGTGCTGCTCGGGGCACAGCTGCGGCTCGTATACGATCGGGCTGCACATGTCCTCGAACTTCGGATCCGGTGCGTTGCCCACCGTGGGGAACAGCAGATCGCCCGTCGCGTCGACGTGCTCGAGCCCCCAGGTGTGGGCGAGCTCCTGCAGCACGACCTTCGCGGTGTCGGCCGGCGCGAGGTCGAGCGGATCGAGCGTGAAGCTGAGGTCGCCGCCGTCGCCGTCGAAGCAGTCGATCTTGGGCGCGATGCCGAGGAAGCCACCGCCGAGCATCGGCGACCACTCGCCGATCATCTCCATGTCGTAGTCGACGTCGTCCGGCGGGCGCTCGGTGGTCACGACGACGTCGAAGTCCTCGAGGTCGTGCGTGACGGTCTGCACGACCGCCGCGCGCGCAGTGGCGTCGCCGCGATACGGCGCGACGGCCCCCTGGAAGATCGTCGAGCAGTTCATGCGCGGATCGTCCTCGCCGGGGCCGCACCAGTCGATCTCGCCACCGTCGAAGTTCAGGTACAGCACGCGCCGCGTCGGTCCGGAAGGCCGTCCGCGCGTCTCGCCGTCGGCCACGCGAGGCACGTAGCCCGGGGGCTCGACCGGTCGCGCGTCGGCATGGGCGAGCGCTGCGGGAGCGATCGCCAACACGACGACGATGGCGATCCGCTGCGACATCCCTCGGCCCTCGTCCCTGTCTTCGCGCTTGCGCCGATGCGCAGCGCAGGCAAGACTCTGACATCTGCACCCGATGTTGTCCACGTCGATGACACGCGCGCGCCGGCGGAGCACGCCCGAACGCGAGGCCTGCAGTGCATCCACGCGCGTGTCGAATCGCGCCACAGCGACGGCGTCGTCCCTGCTGATCTTCGTGCTGTGGGGCTGCGAAGTCGGCGGCAGCGTCGGCGGCAACGAATCCGAGAGCACCGGCGCGAGCAGCGAGAGCGGCACGCCGGCGAGCAGCGAGAGCACGCACGGCGAATCGAGCGGTGCGGAGAGCACCGGCGATCCGGTCTGTCCGATCGGCACATGGGGCTGTCCGTGCGACGGCGAGACGTGCATGGACGGCGGCGTGTGCGACGAGGGCGTCTGCCGCGAGTGTGCGATCGGCACCGAGACCTGTCCGTGCTCACCGTCGGGGTTGTGCGCGTTCGGCCTCGCGTGCACCGACGGCGTGTGCGTGATGCCGATGCCCTCGGTCTGTCCGAGCGCGATGGACGGGATCTGCGACGAGCCCGAGGGCAGCGGGGATTGTCCCGACGGCTCGGATCCCTACGACTGTTGCGGCTTCGCGAACGGCGTCTGCGAAGAAGACACCGGCGAGTGTCCGCCCGGCACCGACTACTTCGACTGCGGTGATTGTCCGTTCCAGGACAACGGGGTGTGCAACGAACCGCAGGGCGCCGGCGGCTGTCCGGCCGACTCCGATCCGTACGATTGCTGCGCCACGCCCCACGACGGCACGTGCGAAGAGGTCGGCATGGGCGGCGAGTGCCAGGCCGGCACCGACTACTTCGATTGCGGCTACTGCATCCCGACGTTCGACACCGTGTGCAACGAGCCGCAGACGTGCCCGGAGGGCAGCGACTGGTTCGACTGCGGCGAGTGTCCGTACACCCACGACACGATGTGCGACGAGCCGGAGACGTGTCCGGTCGGCAGCGACTTCTTCGATTGCGGGGTGTGTCCGACGGTGATGGACGGCACCTGCGACGAGCCCGACGTCTGCCCGGCCGGCACCGACGCGTACGACTGCGGGGTGTGTCCGACGGTGATGGACGGCACCTGCGACGAGCCCACCACCTGCCCGATCGGCAGTGACCCCGATGATTGTGCGTAGCCGAGCTCCGATCGCGTTGTGGCTGCTCGCCGTCGGCTGCACCGACTCGGTGGGCGTCGTCGGTGGCGCGACCACGACGAGCGGCACCGATGCGTCGAGCAGCGGCGAGACCACTGCGGTCACCGAGTCGAGCAGCAGCGGCGAGTCGGCCGACAGCAGCTCGAGCGGTCCGCCGGTGCCGAGCTCGGAGTGCGGCAACGGTGTGCTCGAGTTCGGCGAGGACTGCGACGACGCGCAGAACGGCGAGCCCGACGACGGCTGCACCGACGCCTGCACGGTGCCGACCTGCGGCGACGGCTGGGTGCAGCCGAGCCTCGGCGAGGCCTGCGACGCCGGGCCCGAGGGCGACGTGTTCTGCGGTCCGCAGTGCGGCTCGCGGCACACGCTGCAGTGGTTGCGCGAGCTCGGCACCGAGCAAGGTGGCGAGGACGATGCCTACGGCGTCGCGATGGATCTCGCCGGCAACGTGATCGCGATCGGCAGCATCGACGCATTCGGCGACGGGGTGATCGGTCGCGACCTGTGGCTGCGCAAGTACGATCCCACCGGCAGCGTCGTGTGGACGGTGACGCACGACAGCGACGTGGCCGCGAGCAACGACTTCGGTTACGCCGTCGCGACCGATGCCGACGGCAACGTCTACGCCGCCGGGGTGGTGCCGGTGCTCGACAACGGCGACGACGGCATCGTGCTCGCGTTCGACGGCGACGGTGCACCGCGCTGGACCGCGATGCACCAGGGCCCGGCCGGCTTCGACGACGACATCTCGGCGATCGCCGTCGATCCCGACGGGCGAGTCCTGGTCGCCGGGTTCACCTTCGACGATCCGGACGCGAATGCACGCGGCTGGTACGGTGTGCTCGACTCCGCGGACGGCACCGAGGTGTTCGCCGACACGGTCGTCGCGGCCGACGACTCCTATGCGCGGCTCTACGCTGCGGCGGCCGGTCCGGAGGGCCAGCTCGCGGTCGCGGGCGTGCTCGACGACGACAACGTGGTCCGCGTGCTGGAGGCCGACGGGAGCGAGCGCTGGACGCTGGTGTTCGATGCGATCAGCGACGCCGAAGACGCCGCGCGCGGGCTCGCGTTCACGGCCGACGGCGAGCTGCTCGTGGCCGGCTCGGGCAGCTACGCGTATCTGCGCCGCTTCGACGCCGACGGCGCCGAGGTGTGGAGCCAGGTCTACGGCTTCGCGGAGTCCTCGGCCCGCGACGTCGCGATCACCTCCGACGGCGTGGTCGTGATGATCGGCGACGACTCGTCGTTGGGGACCTCGGGGCGCACGCCGGTGTTGTTCGGCATCGATCCGACGGACGGCGCCGAGGTCTGGCGCAATGCACCGCTCGGCGGCGCGGTGGTCGGCAGCGGAATGCGCGTCGGCGCGGGGCCGGACGGCGCGTTCGCGGCCGTCGGCAGCCAGACGCCGCACATCTTCGAGGGCAACGATCTCTGGGTCGCCGCGTATCTGCCGGAATGAGCCCTGATCCGAATTAGGCAAGTTGCCCAACGATTGCGCCGCTGGGCGAGCGCGGTCGCACTGCTAAGATTGCAGGCTTGGCGCAGCTGGACGATCGCGATCCGACGCTGAGCGGCGGCGGCACTCCGGTGCGGCCACGCGGAACGGTCACGTCCGGTCAGCGACTCGGTCGCTACGTCGTCACGGAGAAGATCGGCCAGGGCGGCATGGGCACGGTGTGGGCCGCACGCGATCCCGAGCTCGATCGCGAGGTCGCGCTCAAGGTGCTGCGCACCGACTACGACGATCCGGTCTACCACGCGCGAGTGGTTCGCGAGGCGCAGTCGCTCGCGCGGCTCGCCCATCCCAACGTCGTGCCGGTCTACGACGTCGGTATCGACTTCGGGCTCTTGTGGGTCGCGATGCAGCGCGTGCGCGGTGTGACGCTGACCGAGTGGCTGGGCCGGCCGCACGGGTGGCGCGAGATCGTCGGCGTGTTCGTGCAGGCCGCACACGGGCTCGCCGAGGCCCACCGCGCCGGGCTCGTGCACCGCGACTTCAAGCCGGGCAACGCGATGATCGACGGCAGCGGTCGCGTGATGGTGCTCGACTTCGGGCTCGCGTGGGCACCGGGGGTCGAGGGTGCACGCGTCACGGCACCGCGCGCGATCGAGACGGCCGACGACGTCACGTCGCCGCTGCAGCGGCAGGTCGGCTCGGGCGGCTCCGGGCGCGACCCGCTGGCGTTCACGCTGACCGCGAGCGATGCGGTCGTCGGCACGCCGCCGTACATGGCGCCCGAGCAGCACAGCACGCGCGACGTCGACGCGCGCACCGATCAATACGCGCTGGCGGTGTCGATGTACGAGGGCTTGTTCGGGCGGCGCCCGTGGAAGGGCGAGATCCCGGCGCTGCTCTCCGCGAAGCTGCAGGGCCCGCCGCCGCGGCCCGACACGCTGCCGCAGCTGCCCGAGCGACTGTGGCGGGTCATCGCGCGCGCGATGGCCCCCGATCCGGAGCGACGTTGGCCGGATCTGCCGACGATGATCGCTGCGCTCGAGCGCGCGACGGACACGCCACGCCGCGCGCCGTGGATCGTGGCGGCGGCCGCGTTCGTGGTCGGTGGCGTGGCGGCGGCGATGCCCGCGGACCTGCCCGATCCCTGCGCGAGCGTCGAGGCGTCGCTGCAGCAGGTGTGGAACCCCGAGCGCCGCGGCGAGCTCCTCGCTGCGTTCGAGAGCAGCCCCCGCGGAGGTGCCCACGAGGCCGGTGCGCAGGCGAGCGCGCGCATCGACGCGGCGGTCGCTCGCTGGCAGGCCCAGGCGCGTGCGGCATGCACGGCGTCGCTCGAGCAGGACGGAGCCGATCCCACGCCGACGCTCGCGTGCGTGGATCGGGCGGCGCTCGCCATCGACGCCGCACTCGACGTGCTCGCGACGCCCGACGATCGACGCATCGCACGGTCGGTGCGGCTCGTCGAGAGCGTCACCTCGCGCAACGACTGCGCCGCACCCACGGACGACGCGCCCGCGATGGACGCCGAGCTACGGCGCATGTTCGAGCGCGGCCGCGCGTTGATGGCTGCCGGCGCGCTGCCCGAGGTGCGCGAGCTCGGTCAGCAGCTGCTGCGCGAAGCCAACGAGCGCGGCGACGCGGCCGCGGTCGCACGCGCGCTGCTGCTCGTCGGCGGTGCGAGCATGGACATGGGCGAGTGGGAGGAGGCGCAGCCGCGGCTCGCCGACGCGGTGTGGACCGCGACCGCCTCGGGCGACGACGAAGCGGCCACGACGGCCGCGACGAAGCTCGTCGAGCTCTGCGTGTACCGCCACGACACCGAGTGCGCGAAGCCGTGGATCCGCAACGCCGAGGCCGGGCTCGCGCGGCTCGGCGAGCGCGGCGTGTTGCAGCGCACCGAGCTGGACCTCGCGCTCGGCGACGTCGCGCTGCGCGAAGGCAACGCCGATGCCGCGCTCGCGCACTACCAGCGCGCGCTCGACGGACGCATCGCGGCGGGCGGCGAGGAGCAGCTGTTCGTCGCGGTGATGTTGCACGCGATCGGCACGGCGCAGGCGGAGGCCGGTCGGCACGAGCAGGCGCTCGCGAGCTTCGAGCGCTCCGCCGAGCTCGAGCGACGGATCTTCGGCGAGCGCGACAGTGGTCGCGCGATCACGCTCGAGCTCGCGGCGGGCAGCCTCAACGCGCTGGGGCGCAACGCCGAGGCGCGCGCGGCGTACGAGCAGGCGATCGCGCTGGTCGACCTCGCCTACGGCGAGGAGAGTCGCCATGCGATCCGCATGCGCGGCAACCTCGTGATGATCTTGACCGATGCAGGCGAGCTCGATGCTGCGCTCGCGTTGGGTGAGCGCGTCGTCGCGCTGAAGAAGGCCGCATTCGGCGAGACCGACGTGCAGGTCGCGATGGGGCTGCACAACCTCGCGCGCGTGCGGATGCTGCGAGGGGATGCCGCGGGGGCGTGTCGCGATTTCGAGGGCGCGCTCGAGCTGTGGGAGCGAGCGCTCGGGGGCGAGCACGTCGATCTCGCGCATCCGCTCGGGGGGCTCGCGCACTGTCGGCGGCGGCTCGGGGATCCGGGTACCGCGGTCGAGGCCGGGCGCCGGGCGCAGGCGCTCTTGCGCAGTGCAGGGCGCCCCGAGGATGGCAGCCTCGCGTTCGAGGTCGCGCAAGGACTGTGGGCGCTCGGGCGGCTCGGCGAGGCGATTGCTGTTGCGGAGCGGGCGGTCGAGATCGTGCCCGTCGATGCGCCCGTCATGCCGCTGCATGCGACGCGTGGCGACATCTCGCGGTGGTTGGAGCAGCACCGCTAGCCGGGCACGGGCACGGGCACGGGCACGTTTACGGGCGTGTCGTGCCGCCTTCGGCGGCTACTCCACCCTGTGCCACGTCTGAGTCCGATAAAACGGCCCCGCGTACCCACGCACCTTGAGATCGCCGTCGTCCTCGAGCCAGATCTTGCAGTTGTAGGTCTTGCCCTTCTTCGGGTCGAAGATCTTGCCGCCGGACCACTCGTCGTCGTCCTGCTCGAGGCCCCACATGATCGTCATGCCCAGGAGCGGCGTGTTGTAGTCCTCGCCGTCGCACGCCTCGCAGAGCGCATCCGGGTTGTTGTAGAGCTTGATGATCTTCCCGCGCAGCTTGCCGTCGCGCTCGTAGATCTTCACCTGCGACTTCGCTTCACCGGTGTCGTCGTCGATCGTCTTCCACACGCCGACCGGCGAGTCGCCGGCTTCGACCTCGGGGCTGGTCGCGAACAGCAGTGCGGGCAGGGCGGCCAACAGGGCGAGGCGAGGGAGTGGACGGGCTTGGCGCATCGACGGGGCTCCGAGCAGGAAGAGTGGCATCCGCCGGGCGATGGTTCACCGCGATCGAATGGCCTGCGCATTTCGTACGATCCGCGCAACTCTGGGCGATCTGCCCGCACACGCCCAAGGGGGGCGGCAACCGCTGCGCGAGGGCGCGAGAACGCGTCCCAGGCCGCGAATCTCTGCGTTGCCGGGGTGCCGGAAACCGAAGCGCGCCCCGCATCACTACGAGGCGAACGGTTGCTCGCGCCGCATCCTCCCCGCGGCCCTGGTGCCGAGAGCGCGCATGAAGCCGGCGACGAGAATGGGCCCGCGGCGCAGTCCGCCCGCGTTCTGCCTGGACGACGAGGAGCTCGTCGCCTACGCGGCCGACGAGCTCGGTCCGGAGCGTCGCGCCTACGCGAAGGACCACCTCGACGACTGCGCGTCGTGCTTCGTCGAGCTCGTCGCGGTGATGCGGCGGCAGCGTACGGGTCTCGCGCCCGCGGTGCGGCCGACCGTGCGCATGGCTCCACCCCCGCGCGCAGCGCAGAGCGGCAGCTTCCATCGCGCCGGCTGGCGGTCGCTGCTCGGGCTCCCACTCGCCGGCTTCACCGCGACGCTGGCCATCGTCGGATCGTTGGGCACGCCGACGCAGCCGGAGCGATGCGACGATCCGCGGGCCGAGCTGGAGACCGCATGGTCGGCACGGCAGCGCGCAGCGCTCGCGCGCGACGGTGCCGGCGCGGCGCTGGCCACCCAGCTCGATCACGAGGCGGACGCGCTCTCGCGTGCGACGCAGGCGAGCTGCGCGTCGCTCGACGGGGATGGTTTCGACGCACGGCAGCAGTGTCTCGACGAGGCGCATGTGCGGCTGGGCGCCTTCGTCGAGGTCGCGCTCGAGCGTCGGCCCGGCGATCCGCGGCAGCGCTTCGACGGTGCGCGCCGCCTCTCCGATCCGGGCTGGTGCACCGGGCTCGAGCAGCTGCCGGCCGACGATGCACTACCGCACGTGCTCGCGCTGCGTGGCGAGCTCGCACACTGGCAGGGCGTCGCGCTCGCGGGCGAGCTCGATCGTGCGATCGCCGGCACCGCAGAGCTCGAGCGCAGCGCACGTGAGCTCGGGCTCCATGCGGTGCTGGCCGAGCTCTTGCTCGCGCGCGGCGGCTTCGAAGCGGATGCGGAGCGGCTCGAGCTCGCGAGCGCGACGCTGGTCGCGGCCAGCAACACGGCAGAGGCTGCGCACGCGGACGGGGTGGTCGCCCTCGCACTGCTCGCGCTCGTCGAGGTCGACGCGCGTCGCGGCGATCTGGTACGCGCACGCGAGCACGTCGATCGTGCGGCGGCCGCCCTCGCGCGCATGGGTGCGCCCGATCGCCGTCAGGGTGGTCGGCTCGCGGTGGTGCGAGCGACGATCGACATCCACGCCGGCGACCTCGCGCGCGCCGAGTCGGGGTTGGAGGCGGCGGCGACGTTGCTCCCGCCCGAGGATCCCGCGCGCATCGACGTGCTCGAGCAGCTCGCGGACGTGCAGGCCCGACGCGGCGACGGCAAGGGCGCGAGCGCGACCATGCAGCGCGTCGTCGAGGCGCACACCGAACGGCTGGGCGAGCAACATCCGTTGGTCGCAATCGCACGCCTCGAGCTCGCGGGGCATCGACGTGACGCGGGGGATCGCGAGGCTGCGCTGGTCGAGCTCGACCGCGGGCTGCCGGTCGCGCTGCGCTCGCTCGGTGCTCGCTCGGCGCCGGTGGGACGCATGCTCGATCTGCGGGGCGAGCTGCTCCGCGAGCTGGGCCGCACCGACGAGGCGATCGAGCACTTCCGTCGCGCACGCCGGATCTTCGCGGCGCTGCTGGGCGAGCACCACGAGCTCGTCGAGGCCACGCTGGCCCACGAGGCGCTCGCGCTCGCGCAGTGATCGGCGAGCGCGTCGCGTCAATCCGGGTTGCTCGTCCACGACCCGTACATCGGGTTCGGGATGATCACCAGCTCGCCGCCGAAGTCCGCGAACGCGTCCTCGCCCTCGTGGCGGAGCTCCTGCCCGAGCCCCGGGAAGTCCTGGATGTTGTCGCCGACGAACAGCACGACGTCCGTCGCGGCGTGCTCGGCGTCGCCGGCCTCGACTGCGGCGAAGCGCGGGTTCTTGTCGCTGCCGCCCGACTTGGCCTTGCAGACGATGCGGTCGTAGGCGATGCCGACCGCCTGCAGGTTCGTCTCGGTGTCGGCACACTCGGCCGCGCTGCGATTGGTCACGATGACGAATTCGCCGCCGAGCTCGTGCACGCGCCGGGCGAACGCCACTGCGCCCGGCACCGCCCGCGCCTCCTTGCGCGCGACCCACTTCGCCCAGCTGCTCGCGCTGTAGCCGGTACCGAGCTCCTCGCGCTCGCGCTGGTACGGCGAGTTGTCGAGCAGCGTGTCGTCGACGTCGCTGATGATCGCCCAGCGCTCGGGGAGCTCGCCCGCAGCGTCGAGCGTCGCGAGGCGCTGACCGGCGGTCGTGAACGCCATGATCGCCGCGGCGCGATACTCGGCCGAACGCTGCACCCAGCGCACGTCGAGCCCGGCCTGCACCACGGGGCCCGTGGCGCGACAGGTGCCGGTGCAATCGAGCGCGATGCGATAGGGCTTGTCGGTGATCGCGGCGGAGCCGGCCGCGAGCGCGACTTCGACGAGATAGAAGCCCTCGCGCTCGACGACGACGTCGCGCAGGCGCGAGAGCTTGCCGTAGCCATCGTCGTCGTCGCTCGCGAGCGTCTCTGCGTAGGCCCCCGACGCGTCGCGGGGGCCGTGGATCGTCAGCACCGTGTCGAGCTTGCTCGCCGTACCCGCGCGGGTGATCTCGACGTCGAGCGCGGTACCTTCCGTCGCGAACACGAGGTGGCCGAGCCGCGCCGACTTGCTGGGCAGCACCCCTTCTTGTGGGGCCCCGGGTACGAGCATGCCGACGATCTCGACGCCGGCGGCGCCGTCGCCCTTGCCGACGTCGCTCGTGAGCCCGCCGCTCGGCTCGTGGGCGCCGGTGTGGTCGCACCCGAGCGGGGCGAGCACGGCGATTGCGAGCGCGATGCGAGCGAGGGCGGCCGTGGACATCGGGCGCCGCGAGAGCAATGCCCGTGCCAGCCGGAACCGAGGCCCCGGGGCCAGCGTGGCGAGTGCCGAGGGCCGGCTGACCACGACTGTCGCCACTTCGCAGCGATGCGCTTGCGCGACGATGCGGGCCGGGCTCATCATCGTGAGCATGATGTTGCCTTGTCCTGGTTGTCGTCGGTTCCTGCGTGCGAAGAGCTCGAGCTGTCCGTTCTGCGGGCAGGCGATCGCCGAAGATCGCTCGCCGCAAGGTGGCTTCCTCGGCGTGCTGCTCGGCGTCTCGCTCACCGCGTGTGGTGGTGGCGACGGTGACGACGGCACCGCCAGCAGCACGATGAGCACCTCGACGTCGACCGACGAGAGCTCGAGCAGCGGTGGCACGATGAGCACGTCGAGCGCGACGATGACGACGACCACGGAGGACACGTCGTCCGGTGGCGTGACCGGGCCGCTCTACGGTCCGGTCTCCGACAGCAGCAGCGAGTCGGGGGACACCGACGGCAGCAGCAGCGAGTCGGGCAGCAGCGGGGGCTCGACCGACTCGAGCGGCTCGGGCGACTCGACCGACTCGAGCAGCAGCGGCGCGGGCGACGAGGTCGGTCCGCTCTACGGCCCGGTCACGTCGGGGAACTGAGCGCTCGCTTGGCGCTGCAGGACGTCCGCCGTCGCCTGCCGATCGTCGACGTGCTCCCGACGCCGAAGGATCGCAGCTTCACGCGCCGCGACATCACGGGTCCGGTGCCGCGACCGTCGATCGCGGTCTGGGAGTTCACGCTCATGTGCGATCACCGTTGCCTGCACTGCGGGCCGCGGGCCGGCTATGCGCGCGACGACGAGCTCACCACCGAGGAAGCCCTGCGGCTCGTCGACGAGCTCGCGGAGCTCGGCGTCGGCGAGGTGGCGCTGATCGGCGGAGAGGCCTATCTGCGCGACGACTTCATCCTCGTGGTTCGGGCGATCCGCGAGCGCGGCATGACCTCCTCCATCGTCACCGGCGGATGGGGTCTGTCGGCCGAGCGCTGCGCCGCGGCGAAAGAGGCCGGGCTCATGGTCGTCTCGGTGTCGATCGACGGGCTCGAGGCGCACCACGACCACGTGCGCAACAAGCAGGGCAGCTGGAAGCGCGCGTTCGCGGCGATGGCGAATGCGCGTGCGGCGGGCATGCGGGTGGGTGCGAACACGCAGATCAACGCGCTCACGGTGCCGGATCTGCGGCCGTTGCTCGACCTGTTGACCGAGGCGGGCGCGATCGCGTGGCAGCTGCAGTTCACGATGGTGCACGGCAACGGCGCGGATCATCCGGAGCTCATCTTGCAGCCGCACATGATCCCCGAGCTGTTCGAGCAGCTCGAGCCGATCGCGGATCTGTGTCGCGAGCGGGGCATCCGCTTCCTGCCCGGCAACAACATCGGCTACTTCGGACCGAGCGAGCAGAAGCTCAGGTACATGCAGCGCAAGGGCGGACACTACGGCGGCTGCACTGCGGGTGTCGTCGCGATGGGCATCGAGAGCAACGGACAGATCAAGAGCTGTCCGAGCCTCGGTGGTCCGACGAACCTCGGGGGCTCGTGGCGCGAGCACGGGCTGCGTGCGCTGTGGGAGCGCTCGCCGGAGGTGACGTACATCCGCGAGCGCACGGTGGAGGATCTGTGGGGCTACTGCCGCGAGTGCTACTACGCCGACGAGTGTCGTGCGGGCTGCACCGCGACGGGCGAGCCCCTGCTGGGCCGGCCCGGCAACAACCCGTTCTGTCACCACCGCTCGCTGGAGATGCAGCGCATGGGATTGCGCGAGCGCATCGAGCTCGTGTCGGAGGCGCCGGACATCCCGTTCGCGAACGGGCTCTGGCAGGTGGTGCGCGAGCCCGCGGATGCCGACGAGCGCGCGCGGACGGGTCCGGTCGCATACGAGCGACCGCGGGTGTCGCGGCTGGTCGAGCGGCTCGGGCCGGGGTGGGAAGTGGACCCGAAGGACTACGTGAAGCCGCGCTCGCGCGGATAGCTGCGGCATGACGCGCTTCGCCACGCGTGCGACTCTGGCCGCGACCCTGCTCGCGGGCGCGTGTCGACCCGCGCCCGCGACCCCGCCCTCCGAGCCTGCGCCGCCGCACGTCGCCGCTGCGCCACCGCTCGAGCCCGAGTCGCCGCCGCCGACCGCAGCCGCGCCGCCCGAGCCGATCGATCGCCTCGAGGCCTGCGCCGACGGCGACGACGAGGTCTGCATCGCGATCCACGTGGAGCAGCCGCCGATCACGACACCGGAGCTGGCGGTGCAGGTGGTCGACGAGCTGATGCGCGGTGACTGGAACACGGCGGTGACGCCCGAGCAGCGCGCGGTGCTCGAGCAGGCCTGCCGCACGGGCGATGGCGCTGCGTGTGGATTCGTCGGGCACCAGACGCGGCTCGGCTTGGGCGTGACGACGGACAGGGCCGCCGCACTGCGGTGGTTTCGTCGCGCGTGCGCACAGCGCTACTGGTTCGCGTGCAACGAGCTCACGATGGCCGGCGACGTGCTCGGCGAGAAAGTCTCGCGCCGCATGTTCGAAGTGGGCTGCGACAAGGGCGATGCAGCGTCGTGCTTCTGGGCGGCGGCGCGGTATCAGCTGGGCATGGGTGGCCCGGCCGACGAGGAGCGGGCGACCGCGCTCTACGTCCGCGCCTGCGACGGGGACTACGGCAGCGCCTGCTACAAGCTCTCGTTGCGCGAGACGGATCCGGCCCGTCGGGCGGAGCTCGTGCGTCGCGGCTGCGACGGCGGCTCCTCCGACGCCTGCGCGGAGCTCCGCGCCGCGAAGAAGCGCGAGCTGAAGAAGCGGTAGGAGCCCCGCGCTCCGCGTGCGATCGGTGATAGCGTCCTCGGCGATGCGCCGTGCGAAGCGAGTCGCGCTCGTGCTCCTCGCGATCGTCGTCGTGCTCGGGCTCGCGCTCGCGCTGTCGTTCCGCTCGAGCCCGCTGCCCGAGCCCGCGGCGCTCGACACCTCGCTACCTTCCGCCTCGCCGCCTGCGGCGATGCGGCTCGTGCGGATCGGCACCGGGCTCATCCCGCGCAGCGCCGCGTTCGCCTACCGCGGTGGCTCGTTCGACGACGCGCGCGACTTCACCATGACCGCCGTGCTGATCGAGCACCCGAAGGGCGACATCCTCGTCGACACCGGCTTCGGCCGCGACGTCGCGAACCAGGTCGCGCGCATGCCCTTCTTCTTCCGCGCCGCCACCGAGTGGGTCGCGCAGCAGCCCGCCGCCGATCAGCTCGAGCACGCCGGCTACGATCGCAACCGCCTCCGCGGCATCCTGCTCACGCACGCGCACTGGGACCACGCGAGCGGTCTCTCCGACTTCCCCGGCGTGCCGGTGCTCGTCGACGCCGTCGAGCGTCGCTTCATCGCCGACGGCGGCTGGGTCACCGCCACCGCGCGCGAGCAATCGAGCGTGCAGTACGAGATCTACGCGTTCGACGACGGTCCGTACCTCGGCTTCCCGTCGAGCCACGACGTCCACGGCGACGGTGCGATCGTCGTCGTGCCCGCGCCCGGCCACACGCCGGGCTCCGTCATCGTGTTCGTCGCGCTGCCCACCGGCCGTCGCTACGCGTTCATCGGCGATCTCGCGTGGCAGCGCGAGGGCATCACGCTGCGCGAGGAACGACCCTGGCTCACGCGCACGCTCGCCGACGACGACGAGGCGCTCGTGCGCGAACAGATCTCGCGCATGGCCGCCGTACATGCCAGCTTCCCGGAGCTCACGATCGTGCCCGCCCACGACGCGCGCGAGCTCGGCGATCTGCCCACGCCGTGATCAGCCGTCGCGGAGGTGGCGCGAGATGCTGACGTCGAGCTGGCTGCGGACCAGCCGCATCGCGCTCTCGAACTCGCGCGGCGTGAGCCGCAGCCGTCGCATCAGCCCGCGGCGCGTGTCGTCGTAGAGCTGCTGGCGCAGCCGCTGCAGCCAACGCGCCGCCGTGGCGCGGTGCACCGAGTGCATCGCCGCGAGCCGATCGATGCCGACATGATCGAGCAGGTGCATGCGCAAGAGCGTGCGCTCGGAGCTGTCGAGCTTGGCGAACGCCTCGGTGAACGCGTCGCGCAGCTCGTCGCGGTAGGCGGTCTGGTCGAGCTGCAGATCCGGATCGAGCGCCTCGGCGACCATGCCGTCGAGCTCTTCGTCGTCGGCCTGGAGGTGGTGCTCGGCACGCGCGAGCGCGGCGGCTTCGCGCGTCGCGACCACACGCAGCCACGCCGCCAGCGGAGCACGACCCGAGTAGCTCGCGATCGCCGGCGGCGCATCGGCGCGCGCGACGAGCAGGCTGGTGCGCACGCGTTGGCGCAGCTCGGCCTGCGCGTCGGAGCGTGCACGGCCGAGCGCGCGATCGACCACCGGCATCAGCTCGCGCTCGAAGATCGCGAGCGCGACCGCATCGCCCTGCGCACAGCGATCCGCGAGCAGCAGATCGAGCGCATGCACGCCCGCGAACGCGCGCTCGGGGGTTTGCGTCGCATCGAGCACGCGCGCCAGCGCAGCCGCGGTGCCGGGCGCGTCGAAGCGCAGCTCGGGCCAGCGGACGCTCGCCTCGTCGACGATGCGGCCGACCAGCTCGCTGACCGCGTCGTCGTCCCACCCGGCGTCGGGCTCGGCCGTCAGCCGTGCGAGGAGCTCCGCCGCGAGGTCGGCCGACACCATGCGCGGACTCGACGCTACCACGGCGCGATCGTGACCGCTGCGGTGCGACGGGCCGATCCCGAGGTGCCGAGCGCCACGGGCCGATCGGATATGCTGGGCTGGGTGCGTACCGATCGACTCGGTGAGCGGATCGGTGGCTCGGACGACGAGCCGCACAGCACCGACGATGCGCTCACGGCCGCAGGCGTCGCGCCGGTCGGACTCGACACCAACGACTCCGAGCGCTCCGCCGACGTGCACGAGCAGGCCGCGATGTCGCGCGCCATGGCCAAGCTCGTGCCCGACGGCTACCAGCCGATGCGGCTCGGTCGGTTCGTGCTGCTCGAGCCGCTCGGCAAGGGCGGCATGGGCATCGTGCACGCCGGCTACGACGACACGCTCGATCGCCGTGTCGCGCTCAAGCTCGTCAGCCCGCAGCGATCGACGAGCGACGCGGCGCGGCGCCGCCTGTTCCGCGAGGCGCAGGCGATGGCGAAGCTCAGCCATCCCAACGTCGTGCAGGTGTTCGAGGCCGGCGAGCACGAGGGCGAGCTGTTCATCGCGATGGAGCTGGTCGCCGGCCGCACGCTGCGCGCGTGGAATCGCGAGGCCCGTCGCGGGTGGCGCGAGATCCTGCGCCTGTTCGCCCAGATCGGCGAGGGGCTGGCCGCGGCGCACGACGCGGGCGTGGTGCACCGCGACTTCAAGCCCGATAATGTGCTGATCGACGGCAACGATCGGCCCAAGGTCGCCGACTTCGGGCTCGCGACGCTCGATCTGCCGCTGTCCGCCGCCGACTCGCACTCGAGCAGCGGCACGTCGCATCCGTCGGGCAATCGCGAGGAGCTCACGCTGACCGGCGAGGTCATGGGCACGCCCGCATACATGCCGCTCGAGCAGTTCACCGAGCGACGCTGCGACGCCGCCGGCGATCAGTTCAGCTTCTGCGTGGCGCTCTACGAGTCGCTCTACGGCGAGCGGCCGTTCGATGGCGACACCGTCGCCGACATCATGCGCCACATCGCGAACCGCCAGCACCGCGGCGCGCCCGCGAAGAGCGAGGTGCCGGGATGGTTGCGCGCGATCGTGCTGCGCGGGCTCTCCCCGAAGCCGCGCGAGCGCTTCGCCGACATGCGCGAGCTGCTCGCGGCGCTGGCCGACGATCCGGTCGCGAGGCGCAGGCGCTCGATCGTGCAGCTGTCGGCGATGGCCGTGGTCGTCGGCTCGGTCGGGATCGGCGTGTACACGTGGCAGTCGCGGCCGCGGCCGTGCGCCGACGACCAGCCGCTCGGCGAGGCCTGGGGCGACGATGCGCGCGAGCGCATCGCCGACTCGTTGCGTGCGACCGGCGTGCCGTGGGCCGAGGACGCGGCCACGCGCGCCAACGCGAGCATCGACCGCTGGGCCGAGCGCTGGAACACGGGGTATCGCGACGCGTGCGAGGCCACGCAGATCCGCGGCGTGCAGTCGGCGGAGGCGATGGATCTGCGCATGGGCTGTCTGCAGCGCGCGCGCGCGAGCCTGGTCGCGACGATCGACCAGCTCGCGACCGCGGACGCGAAGGTGGCCGAGAACGCGGTGCCGCTGGTCGATGCCCTGCCGCGGCTCGAGGTCTGCGACGACCTCGACACGCTGCGTCTGCGTGTGCCGCCACCGGACGACCCGCAGGTCGCCGCGGAGGTCGAGCGCCTGCGCCACGAAGTGGCGGTGGGCTTCGCTTCGCACCTGGCCGGCCGGCTCGATGCGGCCGAAGCGAAGCTGCGCGAGGTCGCAGCGCTCGCGGAGGGGATCGACTACGCGCCGTTGCACGGCGAGATCGACACCGTGCTCGCCGAGGTACTGCTCGCACAGGCGCGTCACGGCGAGGCCGAGGCGATGTTCCGGAGCGCACTGACCAGCGCCCTCGCCGACGGCAACGATGCGCTCGCGATCGAGTCGGCCGCGAACCTCGTGATCGTGCTCGGCGCCAGGGAGACTCGCTTCGCCGAGGCGCAGTGGGTCGGCGATCTCGCGCTGGGGCTCGCGCAGCGTCGCGGCGAGCCCAGCGTGCTCGCCGACGTCTACAACAGCCTGGGCGGCGTGCTCGATCACCAGGCGCGCTACGACGAAGCCGAGGCCGACTTCCGCACCGCGCTCGAGCTGTTGCAGGGCGAGTACGGCGACGATCATCTCGAGGTCGCGGTGCTGCACGAGAACCTGGGCACGACGCTCATGGGTCAGGGGCGGCACGAGGAGGGGCTCGCGGAGCACCGCCGTGCCCTGCAGATCCGCGAGGGCCTGCTCGGTCCCGACCATCCGATGATCGCGATCGGGCACTCCAACGTCGGCACGTCGCTGCAGGAGCTCGGCCGGTTCGAGGAGGCCGAGTCCGAGCTGCGCCATGCCGTCGATCTGCTGGTGCGGGCGTACGGGCCCAACCATCCCGACGCCGCGATGGCGTCGGCGAACCTCGGGGTCGTGCTCGACGAGCTGGGCAAGCACGGCGCCGCGCAGAGCGAGTACCGCCGCTCGATCGCGATCTTCGAGCGCACGCTGGGACCCGATCATCCCCACGTCGCGCAGGGCTACAACAACCTCGGCACCTCGTTCGAGGACGAGGGCCGCCTCGTCGAGGCCGAGGCCGAGCTCCGCCGCGCGCTCGTGATCTCGCGCCGCGCGTTCGGCGAGGACCACCCCGACGTCGCGCGCACGCACGGCAACCTCGCGTCGGTGCTCATTGCGATGCGGCGCTACGACGAGGCACTCGCCGAGGCGCGCACCGCACTAGAGGTCTCGCAGCGCGTGCTGGGCGAGGACCATCCCGATCTCCGCTACGCGTACCGCGGCGCGTGCGAGGCCGAGCTCGAGCGCGCGCGCGCGCTCGACGAGCCGAATGATGCCGCGCGCGGCGTGGCGCGGGCGATCGAGCTGTGCGAGCGCGCCGGCGAGAGCGGGACGTCGCTACTCGCGACGGCCCGCGCCTGGGCCGACGATCACAGCCGGTAGCCGAAGCGCAGCAGGTTCTTCGCGGTCTTCTGCCAGCCGGCGTCGTCGAGCAGCTCGAAGCCCAGCCCGTCGGCGATGCGCACGATCGTGTTGAAGGCGGTCGCGACGTAGATCGCATCACGCAACGCCTCGCGATCGACACCGGCGGCCCGCGTGGCTGCGACGTGATCGGTGCTCAGCCCGTCGGGGTCGAGCGTCATCTGCCGCAGGAACACCAGCGTCGCGCGCAGCTCCTCGGAGATCGGCGCGCGCTCCGGATCCCGCAGCACCGCCTCCCAGATGTCCTTGCCCAGCTCGTGCGACGCGACCGCGCCGTGTGCGAGGGTTCAGAACCTGCAGCGGTTGAGGTTCGAGACGAACGAGGCGAAGAGCTCGCGCTCGCCCACCGACCAGCGCGACGGCCCGCGCAGCGCAGCCTGGAACAGCTCGTTCGCCGCGGTGCCGAACAGCTCGGGTCGGTAGAGCAGCGCGCGCACGACGTCGGGCGCCGGGCGCCCGCTCATCAACCGCATCGCCGTCATCTTGAGCCTGGCCCCGAGCCGATGGCCGGAGCGGACTTTCTCGAGTCTCATCGATCCCACTCCGCGTCGAGCACCGCGAGCGCGCGCTCGCAGCGGTAGGCGGCCGCGCCCACGGCGGACGCGACGGTGATCTCGAAGATCGCGTCGTCGTCGTGGCCCGCGCGATGCAGCGCTTCGAGGTCGGCGACCCCGATGCGATCGGCGTGCTCGTGCAGCATCTCGACATACCCGGCGAGCGACTCGGGCAGCGCCCCACGCTCGGCGGCGGCGCGGCGTACCGCGGGCGACACGACGCCCGGCGAGTCGAGCACGGTCCTCTTCAGCTCCGCGAGCAGCGGCGCGTATCGATCGCTCATGCGGCGGAGCCTACCCCGACGGGGTCAGCTCTGCAGCAGCACGACGTGCGAGCCGGTCGCCCGCGACAAGTAGCCGCGGCGGTTCCCGTGCGCATCGACGGGCTGGAGCGTGCGAGCGTCGATCCGACCGGCGCGCGGCGGCACGCCGAAGTTCACCACGAACTCGTCGCCCGCGAGCGAGAGCGCGATGCCGCGCGGGGCGGGCACGCGGAGCTTGTGCACCAGCGCACCGTCGTCGAGCCGCCAGAACGTGACGAGGTTCGCGAGCGGCGTGGTGGCACCGACGATGCCGGTGGGCTCGTGGATCGCGACGGACAGCGTCTCGCCGAGCAGCGCGTCGGTCACCTCGGCCGGCGCGCGGATCGACACCAGCTCGCCGCCCGCACGTCGCAGCGCGACGCCGCCGCGCGAGCGCTCGGGCGGAAGACCGTCACGTGGCGCCGAGACCAACGCGAGCGCACCGGCCTGCGTGTATGCGAGGTGACCCGCGTTGACCATGTCGTCGGGGACGACCTGCCGCTCGCGCAGCGTCTGGGTCGCGACGTCGACCCAAGCGACGCAGGGCGGATCGGGCTCACCGGGCGGGCTGCCGCCGTTGCTCACCAGCAAGGTCGCACCGTCGTCGACGAGCATGCAGTCGTGCGGTGCACGCCCGTAGCTCGGGAACTCGCCGACGAGCCCGAAGTCGTGGGCGTCGCGCACCGCGATCACGCCGCGGTTCTGCTCGTGCACGGCGGTCTCGGTGCACAGCAGCAGCGCACCATCCTTCGTGAACACGCCGTGGCCGTAGAACTGCCGCCCCTCACCCGGCGGGATCGTCTGCACGACGCGGCCCTCGCCGCGCGCCAGCTCGAGGTCGACGACGCAGCAGCCCGGCCCGTGCTTCTCGAAGAACACGAAGCGTCGCGCGTCGTGGGGGCTCGCCGCCATACCGTGGGCCATGAACGGCAGCGTGATCGTGCGGGAGCGATCGTCGTGCTCCTCGATCGGCGCGGCGCCGACCGAGTCGAGATCCAACATCGCGAGGTGGTACGTCATCGCGCCGGTCTCGACGTGTCGGATCGCACCGCCACCGACGAGCACGCCGACGCGGCCCGCGACCGGCTCCGTGCGCGAGGTCCGGGCGCCCGCACCGGTCGCATCCGATGCAGGGTTCGGAGCGCGGCCGCTCGGCGTCGCTGCCATGACGTGGGCGAGCGTAGCAAGATCGCTCGTCGCTGAGCTCTGGTCGCGCCGTCCGGCGCTCTTCCTGGTGCGCGCAGCCATGCTCGCTGTCCGCCGTGGCGGAGCCACGGCGGGCTCGATTGGCTGACAGTCGCTGAGCGCTCGGGCGGCACGTCCGTGCGCGCCGGCACCGCCCGAGACGGCTGCAAACCCGGCGGATCGCGGCGATACTCGCGACCGTGCCGATCACGTGCACGCCGGCCGAGCGTGAGCCCGACGCGACCGCGACGATGGGCGTCGGCATGCCGTCGCCGACGTCGCCGCGGCTGCAGCCGGGCATGACACTGGGCCGCTACGTCGTGCTCTACGCCGTCGGCGCCGGTGGCATGGGCGAGGTCGTCGCGGCCTACGATCCGGAGCTCGATCGCAAGGTCGCGATCAAGGTGCTGCGCGGCGCGGAGCACCGCCGGCTCGGACGCGAGGGCCGGGCGCGCCTCTTGCGTGAGGCGCGGGCGATCGCGCGACTTTGCGATCGCAACGTGCTGCCCGTCTATCACGTCGGCGAATTCGACGGCGAGCTGTTCCTCGCGATGAAGCTGGTCGAGAGCGGTGCGGCGAGGGGCGTGTCGATCGGGCACTTCGCCGCGAACCGGCCGTGGCGCGACACGTTGGCCGCGCTCGTCGCCGCCGGGCGTGGGCTCGCGGCTGCACATCGGGCCGGGCTCGTGCATCGCGACGTGAAGCCGTCGAACGTGCTCGTCGATGCCGACGGCGAGGTCTACGTCTGTGACTTCGGGGTCGCGCGCGCGACCGAGTCCGAGGCTGCGGAGCCGCCAGTGGCCGAGAGCGACGAGCACCTCGTCGAGGATCTGCTCGCGCCGCCGACCAAGCCGGGCGTCGCGGTCGGTACGCCGATCTACATGGCGCCGGAGCAGCACGTCGAGGGCACCGCCGACGCTCGCTCCGATCAGTTCTCGTTCTGCATCGTCGCGTGGGAGCTGCTCTTCGGCGCGTATCCCTTCGACGCCGGCGCACCGGATGGGCTGCTCGTGGCGAAACGGGCCGCACCGACCCGGGCTGGTGCGACACGTGGCGTGCCGCACCGCATCGAGCAGGCGCTCGTGCGCGGGCTCGCGTACCTGCCCGAGGACCGCCACGCCAGCATGGAAGCGTTGCTGACCGAGCTGCAGGGCGGCCGTCGTCGCGGCCCGCTCGTGCTCGCGGGCGCGACGACGATGGCCGCGAGCATCGCGATCGCGACCGGTCTACCCCGGACCGAGCCGTGCGATGCCGACGAGCGCCTGGCCACCGCGTGGGACGACGAGCGTCGTGGAGCGCTCGTGGAGTCGTTCGCGAGCGCTGCGGCCGACGAGACGCCCGCCCGCGTCCTCGCGACGCTCGACGGCTGGACGGATCGCTGGCGCGACGCGTACGCGCAGACCTGTGCCGACCGAGCGCAGCTGGGCGAGGCCGTGTACGACGCACGCATGGCGTGTCTCGGCCGCCGCGTCGTCGAGCTCGGCGCGCTCGTCGACGTACTCGTGCGCACCGACGGCGAGATCGATGCGACCTCGGCGGTGCACGGCTGGACCGCCGCGGGTGCGTGCGAAGGTGTCGGCGTCGGCGCGCCCACGGCGACGACCGACCCCGAGATCGCGCGGCTGATCGCGCGGGCCCGTGCGTTGTTGCTCGCGGGCCGCTACTCCGATGCGGTCGCCGCAGCCGACGACGCGGTCGCCACCGCGACGTGGCGCAACGACGTGCCCGCGCAGATCGAAGCGTCGATCGTGCAAGGTGACGCGCTGATCCGCGGTGGCGATGCGGCGCTCGGCGCCGCGAGCTACGAGCACGCGGTGCAGTCGGCCACGAGCTCCGGCGCCGACGAACCGGCCGCCCGTGCCGCGACGAGACTGATGCGGTACTTCGCGATCTCGCACGACGTCGACGAGGCGATGTTGTGGTCGCGTCATGCCGAGGGGGCGCTGCTGCGGCTCGGCGCCCCGCCGCGACTGCAGGCGGACTGGCTCGAGGCGCTGGGCATCGCGCGCGGCAACGGCAGCGACTACCCGGGGGCGCTGGCGGCCTTCGACGAGGCGCTCGCGCTGCAGCGCGAGCTCGGCAACGAGGACTCGCTCGAGGCCGCTGCGCTGCACAACGGCCGCGCCGTGTCGCTCGACTGGCTCGCGCGTCGGGTCGAAGCCAAGGATGCGTTCTTGCGCTCGCTCGAGATCAGCACGCGACTGCTCGGCGAGCGCCATCCCACCGTCGCGCTGCGGTTGATGAACGTGGGCCACGTCGAGCTGGGCCTGCGCATGCGCGACGAGGCGCGGGCACACCTCGCCCGTGCGCTCGAGATCAGCGAGCAGACGCTCGAAGCGAGGCATCCGCAGGTCGGCGTCGCGGCGCGCGGACTGGCCGAGGCCGAGCTGGAGTCGGGGCGGGCCGCGGCGGCCGAGCCCCTCGCGCTCCGCGGCCTCGAGCTGCTCGCGGATGCCTATGGACCGCAGGATGCTCGCACGGCCCGCTCGCACGAGGTGGTCGCGCGCGTCGCGATCGCGAAGGGCGACGGTGTGCTCGCGGTCGAGCATGCCGACGCTGCGCTCGCGATCTTCGACGCGGCCTACGGAGCACGGCACCTCGACACCGCGTTCGCGCACGACGTGCTCGCCGACGCACTGATGCTGGAAGGCCGCACCCGCGAGGCCCGCGAGCACTACCTCAGTGCCGTGGCGGTGATCGACACGATGCTCGGGCCCACGCACCACGATCTCGCGCACGTGCTCGAGGGGCTCGCACGCGCGGAGCTCGAAGCCGGCGATGCCGAGGCCGCAGCGGTTGCTGCGACGCGGGCGCTGGCGATCGTCGAGCGCGAGGGTGTCGTCCATGTCGAGCTCGCGCAGCTGCTCGCGCTCGCCGCCCACGCAGAGCGAGCGGCCGGGCGCGGGGGCGACGCAGCGACGCGGTTCGAGCGTGCGCGTGCGATCATGGTTGCGCAAGTCGACGCGGTGGACGGCGGGGTCGCGCGGTGGGTCGATGCGCTCGCACGCGGCACGTCGAACGCGGTCGTCCCGATCCCCGCGGTCGAACACTGAAGATCGACGTTTCCTCGGCGCTCGAGCCGAGCCCGCGCCGAAAGCGAGACAGTCCTGTCACAGCGCGGACCGGACGGCCGATTGATTTGCCACTCCCGGGGGACGGGCCTATTCTCCGAAGATGGCGTTGCGGTTGGATCGGCAGGGCGTGAAGCGGGCGATCTTCGCCGCGCTCGGCCTCGCCGGTTGCGGGCCCGCGGTCGCGACCGAAGACGGCAGCGGTGATGCCGACGGCAGCGGTAGCGAGAGCGCGACCACCGGCAGCACCGTGTCGAGCAGCAGCTCGACGATGACCACGCTCGACACGACCGGCGCGATGACGACGGTCGGCACGTCGACGGTCGGCACGTCGACGACCGACACAGGCGACACGACGGGCGAGCCCCCGAGCGGGTGCAACGTGCCGCCGCCGCCCGGGGTCTTCCCGGCGCCGTGCGAGGACCCGCAGCAGATCCCGCAGGACGGCGAGGACGGCCCGGTGCAATCCGGGCTCGAGTCGTGCGCCGATGCTCGCGTGCATCGCTACGCGCAGCTGGCCTGCCAATATCCCGCGAGCGTCGTCGGCGATTGCGGTGGAGTGCCGGGCGGCAGCTGCGAGAGCGACGCCGACTGCACCGACGCGCCGCACGGCTACTGCAACAGCCTCGGCGATCTCGGCTGCGGCTGCGAGTACGGCTGCGAAGCCGATGCGGACTGCGGCGAGGACGAGCTCTGCTACTGCGACGGATCGCGTTCGCGCTGCGTGCCCGCGACCTGCACCCACGACGGCGACTGCGGCGGCTGGTATTGCCTCCGCGGGTTCGAGCCCAGCGTGTGCGGCCCGGCGCGACCGTACTTCGCCTGCGGCAGCCCGTTCGATGCCTGCGTCGCCGGCAGCGACGGCTGCGACGAGCTGGCCTGCGAAGCATGCACGTGGGCTGCGGACGAGTGCCGCTGGGCGTGCGCGCCGAACGACGACGTGTGTAGCGACTGCGGCCGTCCGTACCTCGTCGACGGCGACGCGCGCAGAGCCACTGCGATCATGCGTGACGACTGGGCCGCGGAGCTCGAGCCGGGCGCGCTCGAGCTCGACGCCGGTGCACGCAAGCTCGTCGCTGCGCACTGGCAGCGCGCCGCGCTGGCCGAGCACGCATCGGTGGCCGCGTTCGCGCGCTACACCCTCGATCTGCTCGCGCTCGCCGCTCCGCCCGAGCTCGTGGCGGCGGCCAGCACCGCGATGGCCGACGAGCTCGAGCACGCGCGGCTCTGCTTCGGGCTGGTCGCGCGCTACGGCGGAGGCGACCGGGGGCCGGGTCCCTTGTCGAGCGAGGGCGCGCTCGGCCACCGCGACGCGCTGCGCATCCTCGACGACGTCGTGCGCGAGGCCTGCATCGGCGAGACGCTCGCGGCCCTCGAGGCCATCGAGGCGCTCGCGCAGGCCACCGATCCCGTCGTACGCACGGTACTCGAGCGCATCGCCGACGACGAGCTCCGTCACGCGCAGCTCGGCTGGCGTCACCTGCGTTGGGCGCTCGAGCACGCGGACGCGAGCACGCGCGAGGCGATCATCGACATCTTCGATGCGGCGCTGGCCGACGCACTCTTCGCCCCCGTCGTCGGTGCCGCCGACGGCTCGCTGACGTGGCACGGGGTGCTCGATGCCGAGAGCCGCGTCCGCGCGCGCCACGGCGGTTTGCTCGAGATCGTGCGCCCCTGCGCGGCCGCAGCCCTGCGCGCGGCGGCCACGCAGCCGGCGATCGCCGTGGCCTGAGCCCGCCGTCGCAATTCGTCGGTGACAAAGCCGGCCGTCGCGCGACTCGACTCTCCGGGGACGGGGACACATGACCGCGCGCAAACGATCGTCGATCGTCGGGGCCTCGCTCGTGCTCGCGTCGATCGCGGGCTGCTACCACGGCACCGATGCGACGCATGCATCGGGCGGTGCGGGGGAGGGCGGCGTCGGCGAGGCCGAGGACAGCGGCTCGGCCACGGGCGACGAGAGCGGCGAGCCCGGGGAGCCGGGCATCGCGACGAAGGGGACCCTGCGCAGGCTCACCCGCGTGCAGTACGAGCACACGCTGCACGACCTGCTCGGCGACGATCTCGTGTTGCCCGCGGATCTCCGCGAGGTCGAGGCGCACGCCGACGACGAGGGCGAGTTCCGCAGCGTGGCGGCGGCGCGGGACGGCTACGAGCGCGTCGACATCGAGGCGATGTTCGGTGGGCTGCTCGCGACGCTCGAGCCCGTGTTCGCCGACGCGGAGCGACGCGAGGCGTTGCTCGGCTGCGCGCCGACGCGCGCCGATGATGCGTGCACGCGCGGTTGGGTGGAGCGCTTCGGTCGGCGTGCGTTCCGGCGCACGCTCGACGCCGCCGAGCTCGATCGCTACGTCGGTGTCGCGGTCGCGGCGGAAGCAGGTGTGGATGCCGACCCGTGGACGTCGGTGCGCTGGGCGACCGCCGCGATCCTGCAGTCGCCGGGCGTGCTCTACCTCCCGGAGGTCGGCGAGCCCGATCCCGAGGGCTACACGCGGATGCGCTTCACGAGCGTCGAGATGGCCTCGCGGCTCGCGTTCGCGCTGACCAATCGCGGCCCCGACGAAGAACTGCTCGACGCCGGAGAGGCCGGCGAGCTCGTCGAGCCCGAAGCGCTGCGCATGCACGCCGAGCGGCTGCTCTCGGATGCACGCGGCAAGGACGGCATCACGCTCGGGCTGTTCGGCGAGTACTTCGACCTCGCGGCGCTCGACGGGCTCGGCAAGGACGCGGCCACCTATCCGAAGTGGAGCCCACAGGTCGCGGCGGCGATGGGCGAGGAGCTGCGCCGCGTGCTCGAGTGGGGCATCTTCGAGGAAGAGCTCACGCTCTCCGAGCTGCTGACGAATCGCACGACCTTCGTGGATGCGCAGCTCGCCGATCTCTACGGGATGCCGATCCCCGAGGGCGAGGGTTTCTCGCGCTTCGACATCCCGGAGAACTGGGCGCGCATCGGATTGCTCGGGCAGGGCGCGTTCCTGGCCATCAACGGCAAGACCCACCGCACCGCGCCCACGCTGCGCGGCCGCTTCATCGCGCAGCGCCTGCTCTGCACGCCGATCGAGCCGCCGCCGCCGGACGTCCCGGCGTTCCCCGACGAGGACGAGGACGCGGACGAGCATCGCACGATGCGGCAGCTGCTCGAGCAGCACCAGCGCAATCCCGCGTGCAGCGGTTGTCACTCGATCATGGATCCGCCGGGGCTCGGGCTCGAGCACTTCGACGGCATCGGTGCGCATCGCGAGACCGACGAAGGGCTGCCGCTCGACGTGACCGGGAAGATCGGCGACGTGCCGTTCGACGGCGCGGTCGAGCTCGCCCAGGTGCTCGCGGTCGACCCGGCGCTGCGGCCATGCCTCGCGCGGCAGATCTTCCGCTACGCGTCGGGCACCAAGGAATACGACGTCGAGCTCGCGGACTCGATCGCGATGCTGGGGGACATGACCGACGGCAACGTCCGCGAGCTGGTGCTCGCGATCGTCACGAGCGACGGGTTCCGGTACTTCCACGCGCAGCAGTGAGGAGCAAGCACCATGGCACGCACATACCTCGGTCGACGTCGGATGCTCCGCGGCCTGCTCGGCGGCACCGCGGTCGCGATCGGGCTACCGCCGCTCGAAGCGATGCTGAACGGCAACGGCACCGCACTTGCGGGTGGCGGTGCGATCCCCAAGCGCTTCGGGCTGTGGTTCTTCGGCAACGGCGTGAGGCTGGAGCACTGGGTGCCGAGCTCGGTCGGCACCGGCTGGCAGGCGAGCCCACCCGCGTCGCTCGTGCCGCTCGCGAACGCGGGCGTGCTCGATCGCGTCTCGGTGGTGACGCGCACGTGGATACCGTTCGCGAGCAACTGGGCGCACCACACCGCGTACCGCGGGATGATGCACGCGGCCCAGCCGCTCGACGACAACGGCGTGCCCGACTCGGAGAGCGGCGGCTTCCCCTCCAAGGCCGCGGGCCCGCACGTGCTCGACGAGATCACCGCGGAGCTCGGGGTCGACACGAAGTTCGATCGCATCCGGGTGTCGGTGTCGCGCGGGATCTCGGGCGACGACGGGCTCGACGGAGACGTGCTCAGCTCGGAGTTCAGCCCGCAGGCGTTGCACACGAAGTTGTTCGCGGACTTCATGCCGGGCGCCGAGCCGCCGTCGCAGGGGCTGATCGCCGCGCGGAAGAGCGTGCTCGCGGCGGTGCGTGACGATGCCACCTCGTTGCGCGCGAAGCTCGGGGCCGCCGATCGACAGCGGCTCGACGCGCACCTCGACAGCGTCGCGCAGATCGAGGCGACCCTCGGTGATTTCACGGCCTCGTGCACGCCTCCGCCGGATCCAGGCCCGCGCCCCGACGACATGACCGGCAACCGCGAGCCGCTCGAGGAGGTGAACCGTGCGATGGCCGACCTCGTGGCCTACGCGCTCGCCTGCGATCTGACGCGCGTGTTCGACTTCGGGTTCACGCGCGTGCAGGGCTTCACGCACTTCTGGCAGGTCGACGCACCCGAGGCCCACCACTCGCTCGGTCACGAGGAGAGCGGCGACCAGCCCAAGATCCAGGCGACGGTCGTCTTCACGATGGAGCAGCTCGCGTACCTGCTCGGCAAGCTCGACGGCATCCCGGTGGCCGACGACTCGCTGCTGGATCACTGCTGCATCTGGGCGGCGAGCGAGACGGACCAGCCGCGCAACCACTCGTTCTTCGACACGCCGAACCTCGTCATCGGTGGTGCGGGCGGTGCACTGCGCGGCGGGGTGCATCTCGACGCAGGCGGCGATCCGGAGCATCGACTCGCGGTGCCCGAGGCGGTGCACGCGAGCGTGCTGCTCACGATGATGCGTGCGATCGGGATGAATCGCGCCGGTTTCGGCGTCGGCGACGGGTACTCCGAGCACGTGTGGAACGAGCTGCTCGCGTAGCTCGGCGCCGCACCTGCGCGCTTGCCAGCGCGGCGACACTGTGCGCAGATCGTGCTCCGGATGCGGAGGCTCCTCGCGATCGTCTCGGGTGTGATCGGCTGCGGGCCGCTCGTCGTCTTCGACGACGGCGACAGCAGCGACGGCGACGGCTCGTCGGACTCGCCGTCGCCGACCGCGGGCGAGGGCGGAATGGACGGCATCCCGCCCGATCCGTCGGGGCCGATCGACGCGACCAGCTCGCCCGACTCGACGGCGAGCGACACGATCATGACCACCGTCTCCACCGACGAGACGACCAGCGGGCCGGTGATCCCCGGCTGCGGCGACGGTGAGCTCGGGCCCGGCGAGCAGTGCGACGACGGCAACTACGACGACGGCGATGCGTGCTCGTCGATCTGCACGAGCACGTTCGAGATCGCGTGGACCGCCACGTACGACGGGCCGGCGTCGCTGTTCGACGTCGCCAGCGACGTCGTCGTCGCGCCCGACGGCGCGATCTATGTGGTCGGATCCGTCGGCATCAGCGGCGCCGTGCAAGACGTGTGGCTGCAGCAGTACTTCGCCGACGGCACGCCGGGCTGGACGTGGACGTGGAACGGGCTCGAGTCGCTGGACGACGAGGGCAAGGCGATCGCGGTGACGCAGGCCGGCCACATCGTGATCGCCGGCTCCACGGCGTCGATGGCGACGGGCGCCGACATCCTCGTGCTCGCGTTCGATCCGCTCGAGCAGGTCGTGGTGTGGTCGCGCGTCGTCGACGGTCCGGGCACGGGGCCCGAGGACTACGACGAGCAGGACTACGCGGAGGACGTCGCGATCGCGCCGAACGGCGACGTGATCGTGGTCGGCACCACGCGCGTGGGCGCGGGCGACTCGGATCCATGGCTCGCCGCGCTCGCGCCGGACACGGGCGTGTCGCGGTGGACGCAGACCTTCACCGGCCCGGGCACCCGCGATCGCGGACGCGGCGTGTACGTGCGCGCCACGGGCGACATCGTCGCGCTGTTCGACTTCGACGACGAAGCCGACACGTGGCTGTTGTACTTCCACAGCGACGGCGTGGAGGACGGGCTCGCGATCGATCTGGGCTACTCGGCGCGGGCCGTGGCGCTGCGCGCCGACGGTGGTATCGCCTCGACCGGCATCGACGACCAGGACTTCGGGCAGCGCGTCGTGGTGTCGGCGCTCGACGACGGGCTGAATCCGTTCTGGTCGAACGAGCTCGACGGCAGCAACGACGACGATGGGCTCGGCGTCGCTGCGGGGCCGTCGAGCGAGGTCGCGGCGGTGGGCACGAAGGGCACGCAGGGCCGGCAGGGCAACGCGTGGATCCGCGTGTACACGTGGGACGGCCAGCCGTGGTGGGGGGACACCTACGGCGGCGAGGCCGGACTGGAAGACACCTTCAACGCCGTGACCTTCGACGGCAGCGGTGGCGTGATCGCGGTCGGCTCGGAGACGGTGCTCGGCCAGCAGACGAACGCGCTCGTGCGGATGTATCTGCCGCTGTGAGCGTCAGCCCTTGATGCCGTGCTCGGCCATCACGGCGGCGTTGCGGGCGTCCGCGCGCTGGAGTGCCGGGCGCTGATTGAGCCGGTCGACGTAGCTCGTGAACACGGGCCGCGCTTCGATCATCTCGAAGCGCAGCATGAAGCGGAGCGTGCCGCCGAAGACGACGTCGGCCATCGAGAAGCTCTTGCCCAGCACGAAGTCCTTGCCCTCGATCGCCTTCGTCATCGCGTCGAGCGCCGCTTCGTACGTGCCCCAGCCGACCTGGCCGGGCTTGAAGTCCCACTTCTGGGCCTTCGCGGTCGAGCCGGGCTCGATCACCGACGGTGCGAAGAACGACCAGCGCAGGTACGTCCCGCGCGCCGGATCGTCGAGCGCAGGCGCGAGCCGGCCCGGTGCGTAGCGATCGGCGAGGTAGAGCGCGATCGCGGCCGCCTCGGTCACGACCTGCTCACCGTCGACCAGCGTCGGCAGCTTGCCCATGGGGTTCTTCGCGACGAGCTCGGGCGACTTCTGCTCGCCCTTCATGATGTCGACGAACTTCAGCTCGTAGGGCTTCTCGATCTCCTCGAGGGCCCAGACGGTTCCAGCGGCGCGCGAGAACGGGTGATGGTAGAGCGTGAGCGACATCGGTGTACCTTCCCGGTTGGGGCCGGTGATCTATCGCGGAACCGCAGCGCTCGCCAGCTCGCTCGGTGATCGGCGATCGCGACGCGCGACGACGCCGTAGCGCGCGGCCGCGCCGAGCATCAGCGCAGCGCCGATCGAGAGCGCGACGATGCCGGTGATCGACAGCGTGCGCACGCTGCGGCCGCGCGATGTCCACTCGGTCTCCGACTCGCCGCCACGATCGCTCGCGCGGGCGTACGAGCCGCCGAGCAGCCCGCCCCCGAGTGCGGCGACGGCGATGCCACCCGTGAGCAGCGCGATGCCGGCGGGATCGCGATGCCAGGGACGTCGCGGCTTCGGTGGTGGCGGCGGTGGCACGTCGGTGGGCGCGCTCGCAACGGGCGGCTTCGGGTCGTCGCCCGCCGCGATCCCGAGCACGCGGTTGCAGGCCTCGATCACCTCGTTGGCCTCGTCGATGTCGGGCTGCGGAGGGCCGAGCGCGATGAAGCGCTCGAACTCGTCGATCGCCGCCCCGCAGTTGCCGGCGCGGCGCAGCGCCTGCGCGCGACCGAAGACGAGCGCCGGATCGCCGGAGATCGCGAAGGCCTCCTCGAAGGCCTCGGCCGCCTCGAGGAATTCGCCGGCACCGAAGAGTCGCGCGGCGCGTGCGGCCGGATCCTCGACGGGCTCGCTCGCGGACGCGTCCGTCGGCGCCGGCTCGGTGGGCACCGGCGCGAGCACGAGCGCGAGCGCGAGCAGCACGTGCATCGCTCAGCCTCCGCGCCGCGACGGCGGCAGATACTCCGCGCTCGGCTTGGCCGCGGGCGCTGCAGGAGTGGGCGTGCCCGTCGAGCGCGCGGGCTTGCGCGCCCGCATGCGCTTGCCCGGCCGCGCTGGGCTCTCGTCGTCGTCGACGATCACCGTCTCTTCGTCGTCGGCGACGACGGGCGCGGGCGCGGCCACTTCGACTGCGGCGACCCCGGTCGGCGCCGGTGCGACGACGGGCGCGGCCACAGGCACGATCGCCGCATCGTCCTGGCGCTCCGGCTCGGCACGCTCGTCGTCGGCCAGCAGCTGCTGCACGCCGAGCCCGAGCACGAGCCCCGCGGCCAGTGCCGCCGAGACGCGCCACCACATGCCGCGCTTGCGCGTGCGCGTCGACGTGCGCCGTGGCGCGGCAGTGCTCGGTGACGTGGCGTCGGGTTCGATCGTCGGCGAGGTCTCGACCGTCGGATACGCCTCGGGCGTGAACCGCTCGCGCATGAAGTCGGACAGCACCGTGTTCGACAGCCGCACCCCGGTCTCGTTCGCGTAGTGCTCGATGCTCTCCTGGAACGCGCGCGCGTTCGGAGTGCGCAGCTCGGGATCGACCGCGAGCGCATCGAGCAGGATGCGTTCGAGCGCCGCGGCGAAGCCCGGCACGGCCGACGACGGCTTCTCGAACTTCCCGGCCGCCACGCGGTTGATGAGCGCGAACTCGCCGCTCGCATAGAAGCAGCGCTTCCCCGTGCAGAGCTCGTACGCGACGATGCCGAGCGCGAACACGTCGGCGCGGCGATCGACCGCTTCGCCGCGGATCTGCTCGGGCGCCATGTACGAGAGCTTGCCCTTGATGGTGCCCGTGCGCGTCGCGGACGACTGCGTGGTCGCCTTCGCGATGCCGAAGTCGCACAGCTTCACGTCGCCGTCCCAGCTCACGAGCACGTTCGACGGCGAGACGTCACGGTGCACCAGCCCGAGCGGCAGACCGTCGGCGCCGCAGCGCTCGTGCGCGTAGTGCAGCGCGGCCGCGACCTGCTTCACGATCGTGAGCGCGCAGTCGAGCGGCACGGCACCGGCCTTCAGCAGATCGCGCACGTTCTTGCCGTGGATGTACTCCATCGCCATGAAGTGCTCGTTCCCCACCGAGCCGAAGTCGAACACGCTCGCGATGCCGGAGTGCTCGAGGCTCGCGGCGAGCCGGGCCTCGTCGAGGAACATCTGCACGAACTCGCCGTCCTCCGCGAGGTGCGGGCGCACGCGCTTGATCGCGACCATCTTCTCGAAGCCTGCACGCCCGACGTGACGGGCGAGGTAGAGCTCGGCCATCCCGCCCACCGCGATGCGCCGCAGCACCTGATAGCGGCCGAGCTTGCTGCCCGCAGGCAGCGCGACCGAGGACGGCTCTGCTGCGTCCACCACGGCCTACCCCCGCACGCCGATCGTGCTCGGCACGTCGGCGACGACCGAGCCCAGCAGTCGCTGCAGCGCGTCCTCGTCGAGCACCGCGGGCGCGCCGGGCTTGCGCCCACGCAGTGACTCGATGCGCTCGCGCAGCCGATCGCGCGCGCGCTCGAGTCGGGTGCGGATCGTCGAGGTGGGCACCGCATACGTCTCGGCCAGCTCCGGCGTGCGCACGCCTTCCCAGTAATAGAGGATCAGCAGCGACTGCGTGCTGCGGGGCAGGCTGGCGAGCGCACGCAGCACCAACATCTGATCGCGGCTTCGCGCCACGAGCGTGCTCATGCGCGTGCTCTCGATCGGCGCGGGCGCGGCATCGAAGCGCGCCAGCGCATCGCTCTGCGCGAGCTGTCGCAGGTGGCGCGCGAGCTGGCGCCGCGCGATGCCGAGGAGCCAGCCCCGGAACGCCGCGACGTCCCGCACCTGATCGGCGCCCTCGACACACGCGAGGAACGTGCGCTGTGCGAGATCGTCGGCGGCCCAGCTCGCGTTGAGCTCGAAGAACCGCAACACCGCCCGGTAGTGCCGCCCGATCAGCGCCTCGCCGGCGGCGCGATCCCCCGCCCGCCAGGCCTCGAGCAAGCTCGCATCGCTCGGCACCACGCGAGGCCAGCCTATCACGGGCCTCCCACCGGCCGATCCGCGCGCGGAAGCGGTCATGCGCAGCCCCGAAAAAAATCTGAGACGTTTCGGCGCCGGGTGGAACCAGTCGCCACCGATGACACCCATGCGATCCGCATCCAGGGTGCTGGGGCTCTGCGTCCTCGCGGCGCCAGCCTGCTACACGGGCCTCGATCACCCTGGCGCGGAAGGGGCTGCCGAGGGTGCCGAAGCTGCGGGCAGCGACGGATCCGCGAGCGAAGCCGGCTCCGACGACGGCGCTCCACCCGAGGCGCCCGAGCAGGTCGCGCCGATCGGCCTGCGGCGGCTCACGGCAAACGAGTACGACAACACACTGCGCGATCTGTTGCTCGACGAGACGCGGGAGAGCGCGCTCGTGCTGCCCGAGGATCTGCGCACACCGTTCGACAACGACTACACGCTGCAGGCGCCCTCGCTCGCGCTCGTCGAAGGCGCCGATCTGCTGGCTGCCGACGCCGCCGGTCGACTGCTCGCCGACCCCGATCGCCGCGACACGATCGTCGGCTGCACGCCGTCGGAAGCCGGCGACGAAGCCTGCTTCCGCGCGTTCGTCACCGCGTTCGGACGCCGCGCGTTCCGGCGCCCGCTCACCGACGACGAGATCGCCGGCTTCATGGTCTTCCTCGACCAGTCGATCGCGAAGGACGACTTCTGGGTCGGGGTCGACTCGGTGGTGCGCACAGCGTTGCAGTCGCCGTCGTTCCTCTACCGCATCGAGGTGGGCACGCCGGTCGCGGGCGATCCCACGCTCCTGCGTCTCGACGGCTACGAGATCGCGTCACGCCTGTCGTACCTGCTGTGGGGCTCGATGCCGACCGACGCGCTGCTCGACCTCGCGGCAGAAGGTGGGCTCGACGACGCGGCGGGCACCCGCGCCGCCGCCGAGGACATGCTCGAGGATCCGCGCGCGCTCGATCGGATCGCCCGCTTCCACGCGCTGTGGATGGGCTACGAGAACCTGCCGCACGACTACGAGCTCTCCGCGGCGATGCAGGCCGAGACGCGCGCGCTCATGCAACGCATCGTCATCGACGAGCGCCGTCCGTGGCAGGATCTCCTGCGGCTCGAGGAGACGTTCATCGACGCGACGCTCGCCGAGCACTACGGATTGCCGGCGCCCGCCGGGGCCGCGGCCGAGTGGGTGCCGTACGGCGACAGCGGGCGCAAGGGTCTGCTCTCGCAGGGCAGCTTCCTCTCGCTCGGTGCGAAGTTCGGCGACACGAGCCCGACGCAGCGCGGCCTGCTCGTGCAGACGCGGCTGTTCTGCCTCGACATCCCGCCGCCTCCTCCCGATCCCGACATCAACGTCGACGAGCCGCCCGGCGATCCCGACGCGCAGTGCAAGATCGATCGCTACGCGGCCCATCGCGCGGCGGGCAGCAGCTGCAAGGGCTGCCACGATCTCATCGATCCGATCGGGCTCGGGCTGGAGAACTACGACGCCGCCGGGCGCTGGCGCGATCACGACGACGACAAGCCCGAGTGCACCATCGCGGGCGAGGGCAACATCGAGGGCATCGGTGCGTTCTCCGGCCCGGCCGAGCTCGCCGACCTGATGATCTCGTCGGGCCGCCTCAACCAGTGCGTCGCGACCCAGCTCTATCGCTTCACGATCGGTCGCCAAGAGCTCGGCGAGCTCGATGCGCCGGCGCTCGCGATGCTCGCCGAGCAGATCGGTGACGGCGACTTCCGCTTCGACGAGCTGATGCTGACGATCGTCGGGTCCGACATGTTCCGTCACCGTCGGCTGGAGGAGGGCTAGCCCATGGGCCGCATTCGATCGATTCCTCGCCGCTCCTTCCTGCGTGGTGCCGGCGGCATCGCGCTCGCACTGCCCGCGCTCGAGCTCATGTTGCCGCGCAAGAGCTCTGCCGGTGGTGGGCTCGCGCCGGTGCGCTACATCGTCGCGTTCGCCGGCACCTCGCTCGGGCGCACCGACGGTGCGTATGCCGACAACGGGCAGACCGCGGATCTGTTCGTGCCGAGCGCAATCGGCAGCGGCTACGACCTCAAGCGCGCCACGATGCCGCTCGCCGACGTGCAGGACGAGGTCTCGATCGTCTCCGGCATGACGATTCCGTGGGACACCGGCAGCGGGATCCCGGCGGCGGGTCGCCAGGTGGTGTTCCACGAGAGCTCGATGTGCCCGCTCATCTGTGGCGTGCGCGGTACCGACGAGGACGATGCGACCGGACCCACGAGCGATCAGGTCGTCGCTGCATCGATCGCCGGCGACACGCCGCACGAGGTGATTCCGGTGTGCGTGCAGGCGGCCTCCTACCGGGGCGGCAGCGGTGGTGCGAGCGGCACGCTGTCGTATCGCAACGGCGGCAACGGGCTCGAGACGGTGGCCCCGATCGTCAGCCCGCGGCTGCTCTTCGAGTCGCTGTTCACGGGCTTCGTGCCGCCCGACGCCGATCCGGCCGCCATCGCCGAGGCCGAGTTCCAGCTCGCGCGCCGCAAGAGCGTGATCGATCTCGTGAAGGCCGACGCCGACCGCCTCGTGGGTCGCCTCGGCGGCACCGACAAGCAGCGGATGGAGCGACACTTCGACGAGCTGCGCGAGCTCGAGATGCGCCTCGACATGATCGAGCCGCTGCCCGAGGGCTCGTGCGCGCTGCCCCGACATCCCGGCGACGACCCACCGATCGGAAACTCGACCGAGACCTCGGATGCCTCGGAGTACGACACCAGCGCGGCATGGAGCGACGAGGAATCACGCGCGATCGTGCTGACCGATCTCCTGCACATGGCGCTGGCGTGCGATCTCACGCGCTCGGTGGCGCTGCAGTACACGTACGCGCACTGCTGGCTGAACATGTTCCCGGTCACGGGCCACACCAACGACGTGCACGAGCTCGGCCACGGCGACTCGGGCACCGACGCGACGCCGCTCGAGGCGATGAGCGATGCGATCGCGTGGCACGTGAAGCACTGGGCGCGTTTCGTCGCGAAGCTGCGCGACACCACCGACTTCGACGGTCGCCGCATGCTGGACAACACGGCGATCGTGCTCGTGTTCGAGGGCGGCCACGGCTACGACCCCGAGGGCGGCGAACAGAGCGTGCACTCGAGCGAGAACATGGCGGCGCTCGTCGCCGGGCGCGTGGGCGGGCTCAACCCCACGGGCGGCAAGCACATCGTCGCGACCGGCGAGCACCCCACCAAGGTGATCACGTCGGCGATGCAGGCGGTCGGGGCCGGCAGCACGCTCGGCGAGGTCGACGGAGTGATCGCGGGCCTGTTCGAGTAGCGCTATCATCGCGGCGCGATGCGCAGCCGCACGTTCGCCGCGCTCGGCGCGACGATGGTGGTCGGGGCCCTCGGCTCCGGCTGCCCGTCGCTCTCGCCGTTTCGCTGCGAGGACGACGCGCAGTGCGATCGCTCGCCGGATGGCACGTGCCTCGGGGACGGCTGCGCATATCCGGACGACAGCTGCCCCGGCCTCGGGCTGCGCTACTCGGAGAACGCGCGCGAGCATCCCAACGAGTGCGTGATGCTGTTCGCGAGCGCCACCGGCTCGAGCAGCGACTCCATCGCCGATACGGGCAGCAGCTCCGGCGCCGCGACGACCGGGCTCACGAGCTGCGGCGAGGTGCGCGAGCTCGAGCTCGAGGTCGGCCTGCTCGGGCCGACCAGCTTGCCGGGCTTTCCCGCGTTGGTCGTCGTGCCGCCGGAGGCGGGGCTCGCCGCGGACGCGTCCGCCGATGCGAGCGACGTGTGGTTCGCGACCGCCGACGGGACGGTGCTGCCCCACGAGCTCGATGCGTGGGATCCCGCGACCGGCGAGCTCGCAGCGTGGGTGCGATTGCCGGGCTGGGAGGTCGGTGCGCCGCTCGTGCTGTTGCTGCACACCGGTGATGTCGCGAGCGCGCCGCCGCCCACCCCCACGGCGGTCTGGGCGGACGACTACGCCGGTGTCTGGCACCTGGGCGATGCGCTCGACGATGCGCGCAACGATCTGGTGCGCGACAGCACCGTGCTCGCGAACCACGGCTTCGCGATCGGCGGCATGGGCAGCGATCAGCAGGTCGACGGCGTCGTCGGCGGGGCCCTGCAGCTCGACGGCGACGACGACGAGATCCAGATCGAGGCCGACTTCGTCGGGATGCTGGAGTCGTTCACGATCAGCGCGTGGGTGCGCATCGACGGCGACGACTCCACCGCGCATCCGCTCTTCCAGCAGCTGAACGGCACCTTGTTCCCGCGCTGTCGTCGGCTCGATGCGACCGCAGGCGGGAACTTCTTCTGTCAGGTCGAGCTCGAGGGCGAGGCGGAGCTGTTGCAGGTCGGCGCGAGTGACGGACTGTTCGGCGATGGGGAGCTCACCCACGTCGCGTTGACCTGGGACGCGGAGCTCGGCGAGCTGCGGTTGTTCGTCGACGGCGAGCAGGTCGACATGGGCACGGTGGGCGCGACGGTGCCCGTCGGGGGCGTCGATGGCTTCGGGCTCGGCCGCATCGAGGAGTTCGGCACGTTGGACGGGATGCTCGACGAGGTGCGCGTGTCGCTGCAGGCCCTCGCGCCCGCGCGCATCGCCGCCGATCACCGCAACCAACGCACGCCGTCGAACCTCGTGACGACGATGGGCACGGCCACCCCGTGGCCATGCCCGTGATCGTCGCGATCTCGGCGCATCACTGCGTGCAGATGCCGAGCTGGAACGTGTTGATCGTGCCGCCGTCGAGGTTGAACTGGTCGGTCACCCGCAGGTTCCAGTTGCCGTCCGTCGTCTCACCGACGAGCGTCGGCGCGAACGCCTGCTCCGGCCGGTAGGTGCCGGAGTAGGGCGGGTTGTCGAACCCGGCGGTGCCGATGACACCGGGACCCGAGTCGGTGAACACCGTGTTGGTGAAGTTGTCCTCCGCGCCGCCCACGCCGCCGTTGTCGGTCGACAGCTCGCGACTCGTGAGACTGGGCGAGTACAGGAGGATGTCGAGGTCCGAGTCGTACGTGTGGCTGATGTTGATGCGCACGGTGACCGCGGCCACGGTGTCGCCGAGCGCGACCGGGATGTAGCTGTTGCGCGTGGAAGTACCGACCGACGGGATGCTGAGCGGGAGATCGGTGGCCGCGTAGCCGAACGCATGGCCCGCCGGGCACGCCATCGCGCTGTTCACCCAGCCGCAGTTCGGCTCGGCCCCGTCCATCAGGCCGTCCATGTCGTTGTCCACGCCGTCGTTGCACGCGATCTCGTCGGACGGCACGCACGCCGGCGTAGCCGAGCAGTCCCCGTCGTCGCAGTCCGCCAGGCCGTCGGCGTCGTTGTCGAAGAAGTCGTTGCAGGTCGTCTCGACCGCGAACTCGCAGATGCCGAAGCCGTCGCAGTCGCTGTCGAGGCAGTCGGAAGAGCCGTCGGCGTCGTTGTCGACATCGTCTCCGCACGTGAGCTCGGCCCCGAACTCGCAGAGCCCGACGTTGTCGCAGTCGCTGTCACCGCAGTCCGCGCTGCCGTCCGCGTCGTTGTCGGAGCCGTCGTCACAGGTCAGCTCGGTGCCGCTCTCGCAGCCCGCGATGCCGTCGCAGTCGTCGTCGGCGCAGTCCATGTCGTCGTCGCCGTCGTTGTCGAAGAAGTCGTCGCAGGTGACCTCGGTGCCCGTCTCGCAACCCGCGATGCCGTCGCAGTCGCTGTCGAGGCAGTCGGCGTTGCCGTCGAGATCCTCGTCCTGGCCGTCGTTGCAGTTCGGCTCCGGCAGGCACATCGGAAGGTTCGTCGCCGGGTTCGAGGGGACCCCGTCGGTGCAGACGTCGTCGGTGCAGTCGTCGTCGTCGACCGGTAGATCCGCATCGTCGGCCGCGCTCGACGGCGCACCGGCGACGCAGCTCACGAGCTGACAATCGCCCGCCGTCTGCTCGGACTCCGGCGCGGGCACGCCGTCGAGATCGGTCGCCACACACGCCCCGTCGACGCAATGGTCCTCGGTGCACGGCGCCGAGTCGTCGCACTGGGCGTCGTCGGTGCACTCGGGCGTGCCTTCGCTGCTGCTCTCCGAGGTGTCCGAGGACGTCTGCGACGGGTCGGTCGTCTCCGTGTCCGTGCCGTCCGACGTCGAGCTCGAGTCCACGTTCTCCGTCGTGTTCGTGGTCTGCGGGTTGTTCGTCGTGCTCGGGTCGTCGGTCGAGCTCGAGCCGGGGTTGGTCGAGTCGTCTTGGCCGACGTCGTCGGAGCATCCGGCGAGGCCGAGGCCGCAACACAGCACGCACAACGAAAGCCGATCGAGGGGTCGCAGGTCACGCATACCCCCGTTGTGCGCACCCGCGGCAATTCGATCCCCACGATTTCGAGGAAGCCGTCGCGCGGGCCCATCCGGCGCACTACCGCGCATCGGTGGACAGGCCCGCTCGGCCCGCGTCGTCCTCGGCTAACCTGCTGCGGTATGGCTTCGTCTCGCTTGGATCCCACGCCATGGAACCTCGGCGTACCGGTGCTGCTCGCCGCGTCCTGCGGTCCGCCGATCATCTTCGACGAGACCGCCACCGACAGCAACGCGTCCACCATCGGCACGAGCCCGGAAGAGGGCGAAGTCGGACCGAGCACCTCGCCGTCGACCACCGTGAGCTCGACGCAGCCGGTCGACTGCTACAGCGATGACCAGTGCCCGCCCAATTACGACTGCGTCGACGGGCACTGCTACTACGGGGGCTACTGCGACGACGACGACTATTGCTGCTACAGCGAGTGCTGCGGCCCGGAGTGCGGCTGGTACTACGACTGCTACTCCAACAGCGAGTGCGCCGTCGGCTACGCCTGCAACTACGGCAGCTGTCAGCCGGTCGAGACCGAGCAGTACTGCGACTCGCCGGCCTTCTTCGAGCTGCCGATCCCGAACGACGGCAACACGCGCAGCCTCGCCTTCGTCGACAGCCCGTTCGGCGGCCAGGACCTGCTGCTCGCGCGCGCGGATGGTGTCTACCGGGTCGCCGCGAACGACCTCGCGCCGGTGCGGATCGGGGGCGAGCTCGATGCCTACGACGTCGAGCCGGGCGATCTCGATGCGGACGGCGACCCCGACCTCGTCGTCGCGACGTCGATCGACGGCAACGGCGAGGTCACCGTGCTGATGAACGACGGCGCGTGGACGCCGGTCGCGATCGCGGGCCTGCCCAGCTACGGTGGTGTCGCGGTCGGCGACATCGAGGGCGACGGGTTCCCCGACATCTGGTCGTTCGGCGCGTACGGGGTGTACGTCGCGTTCAACTGGAGCGGGAAGTGGTCGGGGCCGCAGTACGTGCTCGACTCGGCGTTCTCGCTGTCGACCGGCGATCTCGACGGCGACGGCTTCGAGGACGCGGTCGCGCACAACTACTATACGTATGCGATGTGGGGTGGCGCTGCGTTGCAGGTGGCGCAGCTCTCCAACGCGCGCTACTTCTCGACGGCGAAGGTGGTCGCGGTCGGCGAGCTCGACGGGGTGAGCCCCGTCGACGTCGTCTCGCTCGAGCCGCTCGACAGCAGCGGCACCACGCTCGTCACGACGTACCAGGGCACGTCGCTCTACAACGCCGGGTACGACAGCTGGTGGCCGCAGTACATGGGCGCCGTGACGACGGCGGACATGAACCTCGACGGCTACGACGACATCGTGGCCGGCTCGATCAACTACGTCCTCGGAGTCGGGTACGGCGGGTCGAGCACACCCCCCGATCTGGTCGGCTGCGTCGGCTTCTGGGGCACGTCGTACTCGGCCAGCATGATCGCGGCCGGCGACTTCGACGACAGCGGCCGTCCGGATGTCGCGATCTCCGACGGCTACAACGTGGTCGTGTACATGCAGTCGGGCTGAGCCATGCACCGCCGGTGGCTCATCGCGTCGACGCTCGCGCTCGCATGCGGACCCGTGGTCGGCGACGCCGACGACGGCACCAGCACGGGGGTCGTCAGCACGAGCATCGGCAGCGACCCGGTCAGTGTCACCGCGAACAGCACGCTGCCGCCACAGTCCGAGGTCAGCTCGCTCGAAGGCTCCTACGACGCCGTGTCGTGGGAGGAGGGCGGGAGCTGGGACATCGGGCTCACATCGTCGAACGACACGATCGGGCCCAGCTGTCCCCAGACCGTCGACGTGTGGCCGGCCCCGAGCGCCGTCGCGATCCTGGTCGACGCGTCGCAGACCATGGTGACCGGCCTCGTCGATCACGACGGTGATGCAATGACGCCCGAGATCACGCGCTGGAACATGGTGAGCGCCGCGCTCGCGGAGCACGTGCCGACGATGGTCGACGACTCGCTCGTCGGTGCGTGGGGATTCCCGGCGTTCGCTGCCGAGGCGCCGCCCGCAGTCGGTGCGTGCACGTCCGAGCCGGTGTACGCGGGGATCGGGAGCACTGCGGAGCAGCTGCTCGGCTTCCTGCCGACGAGCGACGCCACGTTCATGCAAGGTGCCACGCCGACCGCATCGGCGATCGCCACGGCGTACGCCGAGCTCTCGGCGCAGTTGCCGGGCGGGCGCCGGCACATCGTCCTCCTCACCGACGGTGCGCCCAACTGCAGCGTCGATGCTGCACCACCCGAGCTGTTCGACCTCGTCGACTACGACGCGCACGAGTGGGCCGCGTCCGTGTACGCCGACGACATGCGCGTGCACGTGATCGGCGTCGACGTGCCGAGTGGCACGACCGGCGGCGGTGTCGAGGGCGATGCGATCGCCGACCACCGGGCCGAGCTGTCCGCGCTCGCGAGCAGTGGCGGGACGGCAGCAATCTTCGCCGACGATGCGACGGTGCTCGACCTCGCGCTCGACGCGATCGGCGACGCGGTCCGGAGCTGTCGCGTCGTGGTGCCGCCGCCGCTCGCGGGGCTCTGGTACCACGTCGTCATCGACGGCGACCGCTACTACTACGACCTCGGCGGGTCCCAGCTCTGCCCCGACAACTCGGGTTGGTACCGGGTGAGCTTGGAGGGCGACGGCAGCGAGGTCATCGAGCTCTGCGCCGGGGCCTGCGAGTCGCTGCGCTTGCACGGCAGCGCCCGCGTCGAGGAAGAGTGCGTGTTCCCCGAATAGGCGCGCGAGGGCTGCGTCCGCCGCGGTGATGCGCTAGAGTCCGCGGCGCCCATGCTCGATCTGCACTTCATCCGCGAGCAGCCCGAGGTCGTCCGCGAGGCGATCCGCAACAAGAAGTTCAGCGTCGATCTCGACCAGCTGCTCGACGTCGACAGCCGCTACCTCGCGCTCGTGCAAGAGGTCGAGGGCATCCGCAGCGAACGCAACCGGCTGTCGAAGGCGATTCCCACGCTGTCGAAGGAGGAGCGCCCCACTGCGATCGCACAGAGCAAGACGCTCGGCGAGAAGCTGGGCGAGCTCGAGGCGCGCATGGGCGAGCTGCAGATCCAGCGCGATGCGCTGCTGCTCACCGTGCCCAACGTGCCGGTCGAGGGCACGCCCGTCGGCGCGACCGAGCACGAGAACCAGGTCGTGCGTCACTGGGGCGAGCCGCGCAAGTTCGACTTCACGCCGCGCGACCACATCGAGCTGTGTCGCATGCACAAGCTCGCCGACTTCGAGCGCCCGAGCCGCTTCGCGGGCAGCCGCGCCTACGCGCTCACCGGCTTCGGCGTGCTGCTCGAGCAGTCGCTCATGCGCTTCGCGCTCGATCTGCTGGTCGAGCAGGGCTTCACGCTGGTGTCGCCGCCGGTGCTCGTGCGCGAGGAGGCGATGATCGGCACCGGGTTCTTCCCGCTCGGCTACGAGGACACCTACCGCACCGAGAACCGCGCCGAGAAGGCCAGCGCGCTCTACCTCATCGGCACCTCCGAGGTGTCGCTCGTCTCGCTGCACGCCGACGAGATCTTCGAGCCGGGCACGCTGCCGATCCGCTACGCCGGCATCTCGCCCTGTTTCCGTCGCGAGGCCGGCGCGGCCGGTCGCGACACCGCCGGGCTCTACCGCGTGCACCAGTTCAACAAGGTCGAGCAGGTGGTCTTCTGCGAGCCCGACCCGGCGCTCTCGCTGACCGAGCACCTGCGGCTGCTCGGCAACAGCGAGGCGATCCTGCAGCGGCTCGAGCTGCCGCACCGCGTCGCGCTCGCGTGCACGGGCGAGCTGGGGCTCGGCCAGGTGCGCAAGCACGAGGTCGAGACGTGGATGCCGAGCCGCAACGCGTACGCCGAGACCCACTCGTGCTCCACGCTGTACGAGTTCCAGGCGCGGCGCTCGAAGATCCGCGTGCGGCTCGAGGCCGGCGGCAAGCCGGTGCACGTCCACACGCTCAACAACACCGCGCTCGCGTCGCCGCGCATCCTCATCCCGGTGCTCGAGCACTACCAGGACGAGGACGGCTCGATCCGCATCCCGAAGGCGCTGCAGCCCTACCTCGGCGGCCGCGAGCGACTCACCGTGCCATGAGCGGCGCTTCGTCCGGCTAGAAGAGCGCGTAGACGAAGGGCGCGACGTAGCCGAGCCCGCCGGTCGCGACCAGCAGCAGTGCCGCGAGCAGCAGCACGACCAGCATCGGCAGCAGCACGAAGCGCGCCGGGTGCAGGAAGTGCCGCACGAGCTGGCCGATCGTCCGGAGCCGGCCGGCGATCCTCACGACGGCCTCCGCTCGACGAGCACGTCGTCGATCACGATCGCGTCCACCACATGGCGCAGTGCGAACGCGAGCACGTCCTCGGCGGCCCCGCAGATCGGATCGCCGGGCCCGTTCAGCGAGGTGTTGAGCACGAGCGGGACGCCGGTCTCGCGTCCCACCGCACCCAGCAGCGCATGCAGCCGCGGTGAGGTCTCGGCACCGACGGTCTGCACGCGCGCGGTGCCGTCCTGGTGCGTGACGGCAGCCAGCCGATCGCGCACGTGCTCGTGCACCATCAGGGTGCGCGTCATGAACCGCGTCATGTCGTCGGCCTCGCCGTCGAACCATGCGCGCGTGTCCTCGGCGCGCACCATCGGCGCGAACGGGCGGAAGGGCTCCCGCTGCTTGATGATCCGGTTCAGGCGCTCGCGGCTCGCGAGACGGCGCGGGTCGGCGAAGATGGAGCGCTGGCCGAGCGCACGCGGTCCCCACTCGAAGCGGCCGTGCGCGTGCGCGACGATGTCGCCGTTCGCGAGCCGGGCCGCGATCGCCTCGGCCGGATCGTCGAGGCGTGTCGTCGACAGGCCGAGCGCACGCGCGACGTCCCAGGCGCGTGCGACCGAGATCGGCAGCCCGAGTGCGGCGTCCGCCATCGCGGCCGGACGCGGATCGCCGAGCGCGAGCGCGCCGAGGATCGCGGCCCCGAGCGCGCCGCCGGCATCACCGGCCGCGGGCTGCACGAACACGCCTGCCAGGCCGCACGCGTCGGCGACCCGCGCGTTCGCGAGGCAGTTCAGCGCGACCCCGCCGGCGAGACACAGCCGCGTCGCACCGGTGGCCCGCATCGCGCGTCGGGCCAGCGCCACGATCGCGCGCTCGAGCACGCGCTGCAGCGTCGCGGCGACATCGGCGTAGCGACGATCGTCGGGGTCGTCGAGGTTCCAGCGGCGGTCGGGGGCACGCCGGGGCCCCAGCACGCGCTCGAGCTCCGGCCCGAAGCCGAGCTCGGTGTCCGTCATGTTCGCGAAGCAATCGAGCGCGAGCTCGAAGCCGCCGTCGTCGTCGAGCCGGACGATGCGCGCGAGCTCGGCCTCGAAGCGCGGCTCGCCCCACGCAGCGAGGCCCATCACCTTGTACTCGCCCTCGTTCACGGGAAAGCCGAGCCAGGCGGTCATGCCCGCGTAGAGCAGCCCGAGCGAGTGCGGGAACTCGATGTGCTCGATCGCATCGAGCCGGTCGCCGCGGCCGTGCCAGATCGAGGTCGAGTCGTGCTCGCCGACGCCGTCGATCACGAGCACCGCGGCATCGTCGAAGCCGCTCGCGAAGTAGGCGCTCGCCGCGTGGCACTCGTGGTGCTCGCGGAATCCGACGCGCGCGCGGGCGACCCCGAGCCCCTCGGCGAGCGCGTCGAGCATCCACAGCTTGCTGCCGAGCTGCGAGGCCATCGCGCGCGGGAACTGTCGCCAGCTCGCCGGCGCGTTGCGCACGAGCCCGACCATCACGCGCTCGAGCTTGGCGAACGGATTCTCGTAGAACACGACTGCGTCCAGCGCTGCGGCGGCGATGCCCGCATGTCGCAGGCACGCGTGCGCCGCATCGAGCGGCAGCGCGGCGTCGTTCTTGATCCGCGACAGCCGCTCTTGCTGCACGGCCGCGACCACGCGACCGTCGACGACGAGGGCGGCGGCGGAGTCGTGGTAGCCGCCCGAGATCCCCAGCACGGCGCTCATCGACGCGGCTCCGATCGTTGCACCGCGACGAAGCCCGCACGCACGGGCCGGACGAACCGCACGAGCAGCGACAGCGGCAGCACGGCCACGAGGTAGAGCAGGGTGGCGAGCACGAGATACACGCGCGAGCCGATCGCACGCCCCATCCGCAGCCAGCTCCGCCCCAGCTCCCAACGACGCACGCGCGCCAGCGCTGCCCGTGCGGTCGCGTCGTCGCCGGCGAGCTCGCGCAACAGCTCGCCCGTGTAGCGCTCGTGGCGGAGCTCGTCGCCGACGAGCGCCTCGAACAGCGCGGCATCGCGGTTGCGACCGCGTGCGGCGAGCCACGCCGCGTGGGCCTCGAACTGGCGACGCCCGCGGCGCTCGCCGTGGTGCACGAACGCCAGGAAGTCGAGCTCACCGAGCCGGGCGAAGAGCGACTCGCAATCGACGCGCACGTCGGTCGGCGCGGGGTGCCCTTGCTCGCGCAGGAGCTCCGCTGCGCGGCGCACGAACATCACGGCATGGCGCGCCTCGTCGTCGGCGTGACGCAGGTAGGCGGCGGCACGGTGTGGGTCCGAGGTGGCGCGCGCGGCCAGGCGCATGTCGATCATGCTGGCGCGCTCGGCCTTCGCGAACTCGAGCAGGCGGTGTGCGGTGCGATGGTGGCCCCACCACACGATCGGACCGAGCACACGGGCGAGCGAGACCGCGAGCATGTCAGCCTCGACAGATCGCTCCGCCGTTGTACGGCTCGCACGTGCCCCGCGCGCACGGATGCGCGTCGTCGCAGACCGTCGCGCACGTGTTGGTGGCGGCGACGAGCGTCTCGTCGGGTTCGCAGCCGGGTGCGGACAACGGCTCACCGCGTACGCAGGCCAGCAGATTCCGGCAGTCGCTCGCGAAGGCCTCGAAGCAGTCTTCGGAGCTGCCGCCGTAGATCTCGCCGCACGCCGAGCGCTGGTCCTCCACCCAGGTGTCGTAGCTGTCGATGGTGCCGTGCTGCACGCCGGTCATCTCGGAGGTGACCTCGATGTGGCAGGCGCAGAGCTTGGCCGCGCGCGCATCCTCGACGGGGGCACGGCCCTCGCCATCGGTGACCGCCGTGAATGCCGCGGAGAAGTGCGGCTTGCCCTCGGCATCCTCCGGCCACTGCACGCCGAGCTCGAGCGAGCGCTTCTCCCAGTCGAACCGGGCCGCGAGCTCCTCGCCGGCGCGCAGCGGTGCGAGCAGCACGGCCGCGTCGGCGGTGACGAGGCGCATCAGCTCGGGGCCGTCGCCGCGCAGCACCGTGATCGCGGTCGGTCGTCCACGCTTGCTGCTCTTCTTGTTGCAGCTGACCCGGAACCACTCGCCGATGATCTGCGTGCGGCAGCCCGCGTCGGACGAGCCGCGCACCTTCACCTCGCCGGCCTCGGCCCACGCGCGCGGCCGTGGCACGGGCGTGCGGCCCTCCGGCAGCCCGGCGCGCGGGCGGTGCAGCTCGCGCGGGGCCGCCATCGCGCGCACGATCTCGTGCGCGAGCGCGTCGTGGCCCTTCGCGGTCATGTGGATGTCGCCGTCGAGGAACGCGCCCGGCTCGGCAGCCGCGAGCGCGGCGGTCGGTTGCACGCCGACGGCTCCGAGCGCGCGCGCATCGGCGACGGTCTCGTCGAGCAGCACCAACGACGGCTGCATGTCGATCGGCGTGCTGCCGTACTTCGCCCACTCGTCCTTCGAGACCTGGACGTCGATCGGCAGCGCCACCACCACCAGCTCGGCACCGTGCTCGTCGCAGGCGGCCTTCAGCTCCGCGAGGTGCTGGGCGAAGACCGAGGGCTCGCGCTCGAGCGTGGGCTCTGCACCCGCGACCGCGCGGCGTAGCTCGGCCTCGGTGCGGGCGAGCGTCGAGCGCTCGTCGAGCACGCGCACGAGCTCGTCGGCCTCCTTGCTGGCGCGCTCGATCAGCTTCCGCGCGCGTCGATCGCGTTCCTCGACGGCGCGGCGCAGGAGCGAGGCGGTGACCAGCACCGATCGCGATTCCTCGGCACCGCCGTCGTCGACGATGTCACCGGGGTTCGCCTCGACGATCTTGCGCTCGAGGTAGTCCCAGTCGCCGTCCCGCTCGCCCAGCAGGTCGTTCAGCCGCTCCTCGATCACGTCGCGCTTGTTGCCGAGCAGCGCGAGCTCGCGGCGCCGGTCCGCGAGGCTCTGCTCGGCCGAGGCCCGGTGCGCGCTCGAGGTGCTCGCGACCTCTTCGCCCTTCGCGATCAGATCGCGCCACGTGCCTTCGGAGGGCAGACCGGTGTCCGGCTCGGCCGGGGGCTTCTCGCCCTCGGTGTCGAAGTCCTGGCCGCTCCACCACCACTTCCGCGCGGCGTAGAACGCATGACTGTTGCGGAACAGCCAGCGTCGACCGGGGAATTCCAGCGTGTCCTGCGGCGCGCTCTCGATGCGCACGGCCCAGCCGTCCCACACCGCATGCCGTGCGCGATTCGGACGGTCGAGCTCGAACCCGTCGTTCACGAAGTTCAGCACGTAGACCACCGTCTTCGGCTTGCGCTCGGCGAGCAGCTCGCGCGTCACCGCGAGGTACTCGAGCGGACCGTAGGTCGGCACGCCCGCGTTGACGACGTTGCGCCCGGTGAGCTCGGCGAGCCGCGCGCTGAACGTCTCGTGCTCCTCGACGCCGAGCCCGAACACCTGCGAGTCCCCGATGACGACGATCTCGCCGGTGCCCGCGGCCGGCCACTCGCCACCACGGTAGCCGCGCGAGTTGACGCGGATGTCCGAGATCGGATTGTCGCGGAACTGGAAGCGCATCTCGGCCCCGGGCTCGAGGCGCACGCCGAGCTGCGCGTCGGGCACGTAGAAGTTCACGTGGGGGAACGCGCCGTGATCGCGACGGTGGAACATCCACTCGGCGCCGGCGAGCCCCGCCACCGTACCGATCGCGAGCTGCAGGGCGATGAGCCGACCCCAGCGACGGCGGCGACGGGGCGGGGCGAGGGCGGGGTCCGCCGGCGCCGGCATCCCGTCGGCACACGCCGCAGGATCGGCGGAGAGCTTCGTCGGTTCGGGCATCGCCGGGCGACGACGCGCGAGCCGCCTTCGGCCATTTCAACGAGGCTCGCCGGCGACCGCAAACCCGACCGCATCGCTCGCGATGACGGTCTTGGACCCATCGAGCTCGTAGCGCGCGAGCTCCGATCCGTCGAGCACCATCACCGACGTCGCGCTGTCCCAGCGGTGGTCGCACTCGCTTCCGCACGCGTGCAGCTTGCTGCGGCCGGTACCGTCGCTGGCGACGATCACGATGTCGGCGCCGTCGCGGTAGGCGACCCGCTTCGCATCGACCGACAGCCTCGGCCACTGGTAGCGCGCGAAGTCGCCTTCGTCGGTGAGCGCGACGAGCTCGCTGCCGTCGAGCTTCGCGCGGACGATCTGGCTGCTCTGCCCACCCGGCGATCGCACGTACGCGATGAAGTCGCCGGCGACCACCGCTCGAGCGAAGCCGCGGGTATCCGCGATGCTCTGCTGGACCTCCTGCGCGTCGGTGGACAGCGTGTGCGCGACGAGCTCGCTGCCCGCGGACCGCTTGCGCTCGAAGAAGATCTTCGTGCTGCCGGGACTCCACGCGACGAAGCCGCCGAGCGTGGGCAGGTGCTTGGAGCCGGCGCGTGGCAGCGCGAGCAGCTGGAAGCCGGCGACGACGTCGGCCGGCAGCGGCAGCGCGTGCTCGCCCTGCACTTCGTGCTGCTCGTAGAGGAGGTAGGCCGAGTCCGGAGAGAATCCGGAGACGAGCACGGTCACCTGCGCAGGTCCGTGACGCGTCACGCGTTGCTTCGTCGTGCCGTCGAGCGCACCGATCGCGAGGTGCCCGAGATCGAGATACGCGAGCCACACTCCGCTTGCGGACAAGAGCGGTGTGCTCGTGCCGACGTCGACGGCCCCGGTCTTCTCGTAGTCGACGACGAACGGGAGCTGCTCGGCGACCGAGGGGTCGGTGCTGCTCGCGTGCCACACCGATGCGCGTCCGCGCGTCGTCGCACGGAAGTACACGCTGCTGCGCAGATCGGGGCGGGGCGGCGGCACGCTCACCGACGCGGGGTTGCCATCGCCCGTGTCGGCGTCGACGGCTTCGGGCACAGGCGGCGTCTTCGGATCGGCGACGACGGGCGCTGCCGCCTTCGCGGGCGCAGGCACGACCTTCTCGGGCACGGGTGGATCGGCGCCGCAGGCCGCGAGCGCGAGCACGATCGACGCGCGTGTGATCATCGTGCCGGATAGCTCGCGCCATCGGGCGCGCCCGCAGCGAGCCAATCCGCGAGCACTTCGCGATCGGCATCGGTGATGCGATGGCCGGGCTCGTCGTCGACGGTGCAGCCGAGCGCGGGCATCGGCAGCGGATTCTCCTCCACGACGCGTTGCTGGACCGCCAGGTAGGCCGGCATGCCCTCGTACTCCTGCGGGAACGTGCCGGTGAACAGCTGGTGGAAGTCGGCGTGCGTCGACATCGGCTGGTCGTCCGAGATGTAGTCGACGTAGCCGGGCGGGAGCATGCCGACGTTGTAGTGGCAGCCGCAGTTGCGCAGCAGCACCTCGGCGATGACGGTGGGGATCTGCCCGACGCCGTCGCCGTCGTCGATCGCGGCCTCCGGATCGGCGCTCGGATCGACGGCCTCGAGCGAGCACGGCTTGTCCGGCTGCGGCTGACCGGTCGTCGTCGAGGGCATCGTCTCGTTGCCGCTCGTGCTGGTGTCGACGGCGGTCGTGCTCTCGTCGGTCGGCGTCGCGGTCGAGCCGCTCGTGCCCGCGCCGGTGCTCGTGCCGCTGCTCTCGGAGCCCGACGACTCGACGCTCGTCGACGCCGTGGTCGTGCCGCTCGGCGAGCTCGCGTCGCTCCCTTCGCTCGTCGGGTTCGTGCACCCCACGACGAGCCCCCAGCCCAGCATGCTCGCCAGCGATCCGCGTACAACCACGGCAACACGATGCCGAAAGTGGCGGCCCCTGTGAAGAGGGGACCGCCGCCGCCGGCGCGAGGGTCGCTCGGTCAGAGACTGTCAGCCAATCGAGCCCGACGTGGCTTCGCCACGGCGGACAGCGAGCATGGCTGCGCGCACCAGGAAGAGCGCCGGACGGCGCGACCAGAACTCAGAG
>CAZFKC010000038.1:79774-84254 GCA_964519175.1 uncultured Nannocystaceae bacterium | reverse complement strand
CGCTGCCCGACGAATCCGCGGTCGTGGGATCGCCCGCGGTCGTGGGATCGCCCGCGGTCGTGGGATCGCCCGCCGTCGTCGGATCGCCCGCCGTCGTCGACATCGTGGTGCTCTGCGAGCCGCCGTTCGTCGTGGGATCGCCCGACGGCCCGCTGCTGCTCGTCGGATCCCCGCCGGTGTTGCCCTGCATTTCCGTGGGGTCGAAGCACGCACCGAGGAGCAGGGGCACCGCAAGCCAAGCGCGTCGCATGCCCGACATCTTCGCGGATGGCGCTCCGTGCTGTCGAGCGCTCGCTGCCATCGCCGCGTTATCGCGGCGGGCGGGTGCCCGCGGGCTCGACCATCGCGCGCAAGGTCTTGCCGACCACGCGCAAGGGCGTCGCGTCACGCTCGACGCGTGCGAGCAACAGGGCCCCCTCGACCGACGCGAGCACGAACGTCGCGATGCGCTCGCTCTGTGCTGCGGCCATGCCCGCGTCGCGCAGCCGCTCGCCGAGCACGCGTCGCCAGCTCGCGTAGTGCTCCGCACACGCCTGCCGCACCGGCTCGCTGCTCGCCGAGGCCTCGAGCGCGACGGTGGCGACGGGGCAGCCGAGCTCGTAGTCCGACTCGACGAGCGCGCGCGCGAGCGTCTCGCAGCAGGCCTCGATCGCCGCCCCGGCATCCGGGCTCCTGGCCACGACGGCGGCGAGCCGTTCGCGCCACGCATCGCCGGAGGCGACGATGGCCGCGCACGCGAGCTCTTCCTTGCCGCCGGGGAAGTGGAAGTACAGCGAGCCACGCGGCGCACCGCTGTCGGCGAGGATCTGCGCGAGCCCGGTCGCGTGGTAGCCCTGCTTCTGCAGGAGCTCCGCGGTGCTGGCGATCATCTTCGCTCGCGTGGCCTCGCCCTTGCTCATGCGCCCTCGGCCACGGGTTGCTCGGCGGTCGGCGCCCTGCGCTTGCGCGGCCGCAGCATGTTACCGAACCCGAAGCGCAGCGCGGCGAGCTTGCCGAGCGTCGGATCGGGATCGCCACCTGCGGCCATGCGGTGGATCTGCGCCTGGAACCACATGAGCTGCAGCAGATCGTCGAGCTTGCGCAGGCCGGTCGCCAGCCGCACGGAGCGGGCGCGGTCGGTCGTCCCCGCCAGCAATCGCGCGGGGAGATCGGGCTCGTAGGCGAGCGGCCGACCGATACCGACGGCATCGACGGCGCCCGACGAGATCGCGTCGGCCATCGCCGCCGCACTGCGCAGGCCGCCGGTGAGCAGGAGCGGCACCTTGGTGACCTCGCGGATCCGTCGCGCGTAGTCGAGGAAGTAGGCCTCGCGCGACTCGGTGCTCGCGCGCGCGGTGGTGGGCAGCTCGCCACCGCTCATCATCGCGGGGCGCTCGTAGTTGCCGCCGGAGACCTCGAGCAGCTCGATGCCCTCGGTCTCGAGCGCGCGCGCGACGTCCATCGACTCCTCGATGGTGATGCCGCCGCGCTGGAAGTCGGCGGAGTTCAGCTTCACGCCGATCGGGAACGCGGGGCCCACCGCGCGCCGAGTCGCGCGCACGATCTCGAGCAGGAATCGTCGTCGCCGCTCGGCGTCGCCACCCCACGCGTCGGTGCGCTGGTTCGCGAGCGGCGAGAGGAACTGGCTGACGAGGTAGCCGTGCGCCCCGTGGATCTCCACGCCGGCGAAGCCGGCTGCCCTGGCGAGCCCGGCCGCGAACGCGAAGCGCTCGACCAGGTCTTCGATCTCGCGGGGCTCCAGCGCGCGCGGCTTGCCGTAGAGCCCGAACATGCCGCGCAGCCCGATGGCCGAGGGCGCGACCGGTACGCGCGCGAGCTTCTTCGGGGTCTGCCGGCCCGCGTGGCTGATCTGCATCCACAGCTGCGCGCCGTTTCGCTGCGCTGCCTCGGCCCACGCACGTAGCCCCGCGAGATGACGCTCGTCGGTGATCACCACGTTGCCCGGCTCGGTGCGGCCCGCGAAGTCGACGATGACGTTGCCGGTGAGCAACAGGCCCGCACCGCCACGACCCCAGCGCTCGTAGAGCCGCACCAGCTCCTCGCCCGGCGTACCCGTCTCGACGTCGGCCAGCACCTCGCTCATCGCCGCCTTGACGATGCGGTTGGGCAGGGTGGTGCCGTTGGGCAGTCGCAGCGGGGAACCGAGCAGGGCAGGCGCATCCATGGCGGTATATATAGACCGACCATCATATTTTTCAAGGCCGCTCGGGCGTGAGCCAGCGCCCGCGGCGGCGCTGTAGCATGCCGCCGTCGACGATGACCGACGAGCGCTTCGGCCTGGGTTTTCCCGGACGTGCAGACGCACTCGCCCAGGCGATGGCGGCTCCGAGCGGCGCCCTCGTGCCCGACGATCGTGGACCGCGGCCGCGCAGGACCGCCCGCACCACGCTCGTCGAGGGTGACAACCTCGAGGTGCTGAAGCTGCTGCGTGCCGATCCGAGCTGCCGCGCGAACGCGATCTACATCGATCCTCCCTACAACCGCGGACGTGACTTCGTCTACCGCGGGATCTACGGCGAGCCCAAGCGTGGGCGCGCGCGTCGTGACGATCCGCGCGATGCCGAGGCTCGGCGCAGCGCGCCGTGGCTCGCGATGCTGCTGCCGCGGCTGCTCGTGGCGCGCGAGCTGTTGCGCGACGACGGCGTCATCTTCGTCAGCATCGACGACAACGAGGCGCACCACCTGCGCGTGCTGCTCGACGAGGTGCTCGGCCGCGAGTCGTTCATCGCGCAGATCGTCGTGGTCAGCAACCGCGGCGGCCGCGACTACCTGCGCGTCGCGATCACCCACGAGTACGTGCTCTGCTACGGCCGCACGCCCGATGCCGAGATCCGCGAGCTTCCGCGCGACGTGGTGTTGCCGCTGTCGGATGGGCGCGGGGCCTACGAGCTCCGGGAGCTGCGCAATCGCAACCCCCGCTTCACCCCGGCGAATCGCCCGAACCTCCACTATCCGATCTGGATCGATCCCACGAAGCGCGACGCCGCCGACTGCCACCCCGTGGCGCTCGTCGGCAAGAAGGGCGCGATCGAGGTGCTGCCGAAGAACAAGCTCGGTGCGGCGAGCGTGTGGCGATGGGGGCAACCGAAGCTGGCCAAGGCGATCGTCGCGGGCGATCCCGATGCGAGCGAGGTGGTCGGAAAGCGGCGCAGGGACGGCGGCTACAACATCTACGAGAAGCACCGCAAGCAGACCGCGAAGCCGCGCGCGCTGTGGGACGACGCGGCGCTGCGCTCCGAGCAAGGCAGCATCGAGCTGCGCGCGCAGCTGGGCGCCGCGCTCTTCGATCATCCCAAGCCGATCGAGCTCGTGCGGCGCTGCGTCGAGATCGGCTGCCCACCGGACGGGCTCGTCCTCGACTTCTTCGCCGGCTCCGGCACGACCGCGCTCGCGGTCGCCGAGCAGAACCGCCGCGACGGCGGCACGCGGCGGTGCGTGCTCGTGCAGTGGCCCGAGCCGGTGCCGACCACGAGCGTCGCCGGCAAGCACGGCTACGCGGACGTCGCCGCGATCGCGCGGGCGCGGCTCGTCGAAGCGCTGGGCAGCGAGCTCCGGTGTCTGCGCTGGGTTGCCGATCCGCCGCAGCCACGTCGACGGAGGTGAGCCGACACGGCGGGCAGGCCGTGCGCACGCGCCACGGTGGTCACCGGCGCACATGCGGCCGCGCCGCACGCCGCCCTCATCCCTGCATGATCATGCGAGGCGGCGCGGCGCCGACCTTGCACTGCACGGCCGCCATGAGAGCGACGACCACGATTTCCATCGGTGCTGGCCTCTTGCTGCTCGCGGCGGGCTGCGCCCACCAGGTGCATGCCGAAGCCAAGAGCGACGACAAGGGTGCGCACGCCGAGGTCAAGGCCCCGGACGACGGCGATGCCAACCGCTACGACGCGAAGAAGCTCACCCGCAGCGGCGTGCAGCTGGATCCCGAGCTGACCAAGAGCTGCAAGCTCGACGAGCGCGAGGCGTTCTTCGCGTTCGATTCGGCCGAGATCTCCGAGGGCGTGCACGCGGTGCTCGCCAAGGTCGCGACCTGCGTGACCGACGGTCCGCTGAAGGGCCGCGAGCTCGAGCTCGTCGGGCACGCCGATCCCCAGGGCAGCGACGAGTACAACAAGGAGCTCGGGCTCTCGCGCGCCGAGTCCGTCGCCGCCTGCCTCCGCGACCACGGCGTCACGGAGAGCAAGATCGAGATCAACTCGCTCGGCGAAGAGGGCACCGACGCGAGCGACCCGTCCGAGTGGCCCATGGACCGCAAGGTCGAGATCCGCGTGAAGAGCCCCGCCGCGTCGGCCTCGCGCTAGCGCTCCGAGAGCGTCGGCGAATCGAGCTCACACGACGCGCGCCTGTCGACGCAGGAACGCGTCGAAGGGCAACAGGAGCAGCGCGAGCGCGAGCAGGGGCGGCCACAGTCGCGTCACGTCGGCGGTGACCGAGGCCGCGACCTTCGGCGTCAGCTGCTCGGGCGCCACCTGGCCGC
>CAZFKC010000038.1:59376-79674 GCA_964519175.1 uncultured Nannocystaceae bacterium | reverse complement strand
GCGGTGACCGAGGCCGCGACCTTCGGCGTCAGCTGCTCGGGCGCCACCTGGCCGCCCGAGCGGCGGCTGAGCTCCGCGAGCCACTCTCGGTCGGGCGTGCGGTGACGCAGCTCCACCGAGGGCGGCGGCGCGAAGCTGTGGCGCGCGATCACCTTGTCGTCGGCGCCGAGCACCTCGACCGTGTACGTGTGCCCCGGCACGGTGGTGATGCCCGCGTCCCACAGCCCGGGCTCGCGCGCGCGCAGCTTCAGGTCGCGGCGATCGTCGCCGTCGACGATCCGCGCGCGCAGCGTGCCGTCGTCGATGGTCAGGCCCTTCTCGTCCCGCCGAGCCACGCGCACCAGCGCCTGGCCGCCCTCGACCGCGACCTCGATCGCGGTGTCGGAGCCCGCGCCCGAGCGCAGCGCGAAGCGGGCGAGCTGCGTCCAGTGGGTGTTGTAGCCGGGCCAGGTGAGCCACGCGTCGGACCACCGCGGCCCCGCGTCGCTCGCCCACGCGACCACGTGCCCGAGGCCGTAGCGCCAGGTGACCAAGAGCGGATGGCCCTCGGCGGCCGCCATCACGATCTCCGCGGTCGGCCGCGCCTCGAGCTGCTGATAGCCCTTGAGGTGGGGCGCGCGCTGGTAGTCGATGCCTTCGAGCGCGGGATGACGCGCGAGCGTCACGGGCCGGAACGGCACCTCCTTGAGCGAGCTGTCGACGAGCCGCTCGGTCTCCTGCACGAACAGCGAGCGCAGCTTGCTGGCGTCGGCGGTGAGGTAGAAGCGTCCGCCGCCGGACTTCGCGAGGTCCTTGAGGAACTGCGTGTCGACGTCTTCCTCGGTGCCGATGCCGATGACGCTCGTGGTGATGCCCTCGTCGCGCATGCGCCTCGCCAGCGCCTCGGAGGTGTCGCCCTCGCCGAGCCCGAACGGGATGCCGTCGACCTTCTCCTCGGAGTCGGCCGCGTCGGAGAACAGGATCACGTGGCGCAGCGGCGTGTCGACCTTGCGCATCGCCGCGTGCGCGGCCTCGAGCGACGTGTAGACGAAGATGCCGCCGCCGTCGGCGCGGATCCGCAGCACCTTGCGCTCGATGTCGCCGCCGTCGGCGAGCGCCTGCATGTTCACTTCCCAGCGCACCTCTTCGGTCACGCTCATCACGCCGACCTGGTCGAACGGGCGCAGCAGGCGGATCGAGGCCACCGCGCCCTCGTCGGCGAGCTCCATCTTCGTCTTCGACCAGCCGGCCATCGCCGACATGCTGCCCGAGCGATCGAGGATGATGAGGATCGACGCGGCCGACTCGATCTCCTGCTCGACCGGATCGATCTTCACCGGCAGGATCTTCTCGAGCGGCGTGTCGCCGTAGCCGCCCATGTCGTAGGCCATCGGCCCGCCGAGCACGATGAGCCCGCCGCCGCCGTCGACCCAGCGCGTCAGGTTGCCCATGAACGCGTCGGACAGCCCACGCTCGCCGGCGATCGCCTGCGCGGGCGCGTTGGCCAGCACCACGAGATCGATGTCGTCGAGCCGCGCCTGCGCCGGCTGCAGCTCGCTCGCCTTCACCACCTCGACGTCCATGCGTTCGGCTCGCAGCGCGCGGGCGATCGCACCGCCGTCGGCTTCCTCGCCCGCCACCACGCGCACCTTCGGCGGATCGCCGACGACCAGCGACGTGGCGCCGCGGTTGTTGCCGGGATCGACGTCGCCGGCCTGCTCGAGCTCGAGCGTCGCCTCGACCGGCTGGGTGCCCGCGGTCGCCTTCGGATCGAGTGCGTGCGAGAACGGCACCTCGATCGCGGCGCCCGCGGGGATCTCGACGACCTGCGTCAGCGCGACCTTGTCGCCGACGGTGACGGTCACCGTGCCGCGCTGCGGCACATCGCCGCCGACGAGCTCCACCTTGCCGCTCGCGGTCGCGCCGGGGCGGACCTGGGGCTCGGCGAGCGCGACGGAGAGCACCGCGGGATCGTTGCGCGCCGGATCCATCACGACGGTGTCGACCGGGACGCCGCGTGCCTCCGCCATCGCACGCGCATCGAGGCTGGCATCGAACGCGCTCCTGCGCCCGTCGGACAAGAGCACGATCTCGCCGCCCTCGCCGTCGGGCACGAGCGAGAGCGCGATCGCGATCGCGGCATCGATGTCGCTGCCGTCGACCGGCGTGCCGCGCAGCGGCGACGGCACCAGCCACGCGCCACCCGGCAGCACGGCGAGCTCGGGCGCGGCGTCGAAGAGCACGAGGCCGGTGCGAACGCCCGAGGGCAGGCCGCCGCGCAGGCGCTCGACCTCGTCCATCGCCTGCTGGAGCGCGCCGTCGGGGACACTCGCCGAGCGATCGACGACGAACACCACGTGCGCGACGTCCTCGTGGCGATGCCAGCGGGGATCGGCCAAGGCGACGACGACAGCGAGCATGCCGGTCGTGCGCACCACCGCCGCGAGCACGCGCCGCACCGGACGATCGCCCCAGCGCCGCAGCAGGTCGAAGACCGTGAGGCCGATGACCGGCAGCGCGAGCCACAAGAGGGCCGGATGCGCGAAGTGTTGCAGCAGCCCGCTCATGCCGCCCCCTTGCGACGGGCTCGCGGCGCGAGTCGCTTCACCGCGGCCGCGAACATCGGCAGGAGCCACTCGAGCGCGAGCGCGGCGAAGGCCGCGATCGCCAGCCACGTCCACGGCGGCGCGTCGTTCAGCGCACCCGCGGTGAACCGCGGCGCACGCTCGGACTCCAGCCGCGCGGGGCCGTCGAGTCGCGTCTCGGCGCGCGACAGCACGCCCTCGCGACCTTCTTCGCCGGCGGGCAGCGGCGGTGCGGCCCACTCGACGAGGTTCGCGACGAGGTTGACGAACCCGACGCGCAGGACGAGGTCGGATTGGTGCGGCGCGAAGCCGACGTAGACGAGGTCGCGGCCGTCGAAGCGGCCCACCAGCGCGAGGCTGCCCTCCTCGGCGTCGATGAGCGAGGTCTGCTCGCTGGTCGGCTGCAACGCCATCGCCTCGGGCACGTCGAGCCCCTGCAGATCGACGAAGCGGAACAGCGGGTGGTCGAACGACCAACGCAGGATCTCCGGCGTCTTCACCGTGTCGCGCGCGGTGATGCCGAGCTTGTTCGGCGGCACGCCGAACGCGGCGAGCTTCGGCGCCGCGGGCAGGCTGCCGGCCTGGTAGTCGGACTCGAGCACGACCAGATCGAAGCGCTCGTCGCTGCCGATCGCGTCGTGCGGGCCGATGACGCGCAGGTCGACGCGCGGATGCAGCCGCAGTGCCTCGGCGGTGAACGACAGCCGCGTCTGCGCGACGAGCAACACGGCGACGCGGCCACCGCCGTGGCGCGCGACCGAGGCCACGTCGTCGAGCGCGAGCACGTCGTCGGGCAGGTGCGTGATCTCGGCGCTGATCCGCTCGCCGGGCGGCAGCGGCACGCGGTGCAGCTTCTCGAGATCGCCGTCGGGGGGCAGATCGAGCGAGAGCACGTCGACCACCGCTCCGTCGACGCGCAGCGTCAGCTCGACCTCCTGCGTGCGCCCGAGCACCGACGACAGGCCGACCTGCACCTCGGAGAGCCCGAGCGCGTCGGCCTCGCGCACCGCGAGCGCGGTGATGCCGGCATTGGTGCCGCCGCGATCGACCGCGACGTGCTCGATGGGGCAGGTGGTGCTCGGCACCGTGACGCCGACGAGGTCGGAGACCAGCACGATCGAGCCCTCGTGCCCGCCCTTGCAGATCCGGTCGGCGAGCGCGATCGCCTGCGCGGCGCTCTGACTGCCGCCGCCTGCCGTTGCGCTCTTCGCCAGCTCGACGACGCGGCGGTGATCCTCGGTGAGCCCGACCCGCACCAGCGTCTGCGCGCCCGTGGTGACGAGCGCGACGCGGTCGCCGGGGTGCAGCGAGCCCACCGCGCGCTCGAGCGCGTCGACGGCCTGCCCGAGCCGCGCGGGCTTGCCGGCGTCCATGCTCGCGGAGGTGTCGAGCACGACGACGAAGTCGCGGGGCTTGTCCGCTTCGGAGTGCAGATCGGCGAGCGCCACCGCGAGCCCGGCGAGCGCGAGCATCACGAGCAGGAGCGACACGATGTGCCGCGGGCGCGACCACGCGCGTCGCGTCGGCTTCGCGGTGCCCGCGATCGCGCGCATCAGGATGACGGAGGGCACCTTCTTCGAGAGCCGCCGCTTGCGATGCAGGTACGCGGCGAAGATCGGCAGCGCGAGCGCGAGCGCGACGAGGGCGAACGGCTGCGCTGCGGTCACTAGGCGCCCCCCGCCATGTGCTCGACGACCTGCCCGCGGAACAGGTCGGAGTTCACGAGGTCGCCGGCGCGCTTGCTCGCGTCGGCGCGGATGTACTGGATCCCGAGCGCGCGGCAGCGGGTCTCGACGGCGAGCAGCCACGCCGCGAGCGCATCGGCGTAGGCCGATTTCGCCTCGCGTCCGTCGCGGATGACGAGCTCTTCGCCGGTCTCGGCGTCGATCACCCGCTCGATGTCGTCGAGATCGGGCGTGAGCTCCTCGTCACCCAGCACGTGCAGCACGATCGGCCGTGGACAGCTGGCGGCGACGAGGCGGAGCACCGCGTCGCGCTCGGCGTCCTCGTAGAGCAGATCGGAGACGAGGATGAGCCGATCGGTGCGCGAGTTGCCGAGCTGCGCGACGAGCTGGCCGTGCGGATCGCCGCGCCCGCCCGCCTGCACCTTCTCGAGCATGTGCAAGAGCTCGGGCAGTCCGTCGAGGTTGACCGCGCGCGCCCGCAGCCCCTTGGCCTCGCCGCCGAAGCAGGTGAGCACGACCGGATCGCGGTGGGCGAGGGCGATCATCGCGAGCGTCGCCGCGATCTGGGCGGCGTGGTCGGCCTTGCTCGGCTCGCCGAATGCCATCGACGCACTGACGTCGACGCACAGCCGCACGGAGAGGCTGCGCTCCTCGTTGAACTGGCGCACGAGCGCGGTGCCGAGCCGGAAGTACACGTTCCAGTCGACGAGCCGCAGATCGTCGCCGGCGTCGTAGGGGCGGTAGTCGGCGAACTCGAGCCCGCGGCCACGGAACGGCGAGCGGCGGTTGCCGGCCTGCAGCGCGGTCGCGGCCCCCGGCGCGCGCATGCGCAGGGCGGTGAAGCGCGACAGTGCGGCGCGATCGATGCGCATCGCTCGGATCCCGCGGGCTCAGCCCGGGCGGACGTTGGGGATGCTGGCGATGATGGCGTCGACCAGCTGGTTGTTGGTGACGCCTTCGAGCTTCGCATCGAAGCTCGGGATCATGCGGTGGCGCAGCACCGGGTGGGCGATCGCGCGGATGTCGTCCTCCGCGACCCAGGCGCGGCCGCAGAGCAGTGCGTACGCGCGCCCGGCGAGGATGAGCCCCTGCATCGCGCGCGGGCTCGCGCCGTAGCGGACGAATCGCTTCACGTTCGCGGGTGCATTCGGCGACTCGGGGTGCGTCGCGAGCGTGAGGCTCGCGGCGAACTCGGCGACATGCGGCGCGACCACGATGTCGCGCACGAGGTTCTGCAGATCGAGCATCGTCGCGCGCTCCATCGCGCGACTCGTGGTGTCCTCGCTGCGGCCGGTCGTGCGCATGCCGATCTCGCGGAGGTCGGCGAAGCTCGGGAACGCGACCTCGAGCTTGAGCAGGAAGCGATCGAGCTGGGCCTCGGGCAGCGGGTAGGTGCCCTCCATCTCGATCGGGTTCTGCGTGGCGGCGACGAGGAACGGCTCGGGCAGCGCCCGGCGCACGCCGCCGACGGTGACCGCGTGCTCCTGCATGGCCTCGAGCAGCGCCGACTGGGTCTTCGGCGTGGCGCGGTTGACCTCGTCGGCGAGCACCATGTTCGCGAAGATCGGACCGGCGCGGAAATCGAGGCGCGCGCGGCCGTGCTCGTCGTGCATCAGCGTCTGGCTGCCGGTGATGTCGGCGGGCATCAGATCGGGCGTGAACTGGATGCGCGAGAACTCGAGGTCGATGGCCTCGGCCATCACCTTCACGAGCAGCGTCTTGCCGAGGCCGGGCTGGCCTTCGACGAGGATGTTGCCGCGGGTGAGCAGCCCGATGATCGCCTGCAGCACGAGCGCGCTCTGTCCGAACAGGCGCTTCTCGATCTCGTTCTTGAGCAGGCCGAGGGCATCCTGCGCGCGCGCGATGCGATCGTCGGTGGGACCCTGATCGGGCGCCGCCATCGGCTGACTGCCGGCTGCCGGGACGTAGCTCGGGTGCGCGGCGTCCCCATCGTGGCGCTGCGGGATCGGCGAGATGGCGGTGTTCGTCATGTTCAGTCCGGGCGCACGGCTTCGAAGTAGCTGCGGATGTAGTCGCGTCGCGTGAGGGGGATCTGTTCGCGGCGCACGGCGGCCTCGGCGATCTCTTCGTACTCGCGGTGGATGTCGCGGTACTCGGGTCCGCCGCGCAGGCCCTGCGCGAAGCTCTCGATGAAGCGCACCGCGCCCTTGGCCGGGCCGTCGGCAGGCGTCTCGACCTGCTCGGCGCCGCCGCGGCTCGCGTCGGGCAAGCCGGAGGGATCGCCGTAGTTGCCGTCCTTGCCGCGTCCACCACCGGGGCCGGGCTTGCCGGTCGGCGGGCCGCTGCGGACTCGCGCGCGACCGGACGGGCCGTCGCCCTTGCCCTCGCCGGCACCTTCGCGTTCGCCGGCGCTCTCGCCTTCGCCCTCGCTCTCGCCTTCGCCTTCGCTCTCGCCCTCGCCCTCGCCGCGGTTCATCTCTTCGAACTGCCGCGAGCGTGCGCGGTGGACGTCGTCGAGCGCACGATCGAGCTCGCGCTCCGCGGAGCCGGAGCCACCGCGTCGACGCATGCTCTCCGAGAGCTCGCGCAGCTCGGAGCGCGCGCCGCCGGACTCGCCACCCTTCAGTCGCTCGGAGAGATCCTCGGCCTCGTTGCGCCAGCGCGCGCGTCGTTCGGACTCGGCACGGCTCGGTCCGCCGCCCTCTCCGGAGCTGCCGCCTTCGCCGGAGGAACCGCGCTCGCCCGCGCCTTCGCCGGAGGAGCCGCGCTCGCCCGCGCCTGCGCCGGAAGAGCCGCGCTCGCCCGCGCCTTCGCCGGAAGAGCCGCGCTCGCCGGAAGAGCCGCGCTCGCCGGAGGAGCCGCGCTCGCCGGAAGCACCGCGCTCGCCGGAGGAGCCGCGCTCGCCGGAAGCACCGCGCTCGCCCGAGGCACCGCGCTCGCCGGAGGCACCGCGCTCGCCGGAAGCACCGCGCTCGCCGGAGGCACCGCGCTCGCCCGAGGCACCGCGCTCACCCGACGCACCGCGCTCACCCTCGATGCCGCGCTCGCCCTCGCTGCCGCGCTCGCCCTCGCTGCTGCGCTCGCCCTCGCCGCCACGCTCGCCCGACGCTCCACGCTCCGCGTCGGCCGACGATCGCGTGCTCGGCTCGGTGTTCTTCAGCGCGCGATCCATCGCGCGCCCCAGCTTGTCGAGCTCCGCATCATCGGCGTTCTCGGTGCGCCGCGCCATCTCGTCCGCCATCGCGGCGGCAGTGTCCGTGTCGCCGCGCTCGATCGCTTCGACCAGCTCGCGCGCGAGCGTGTCGGGATCGAGCTTCTCGAGCTGCGACGGGTCGTAGAGCCCATCGCGCTGCGCATCGCGCTGGGCCTGCCGCAGCGCTTCCTCGGCGCGCGCGAGCGCAGACAAGCTCTTGCCCGGGTCGCGCTGCAGCGCCTCGAGGTGCGCACGTGCGGCCTCGAGCTGACGACGCGTCCCCTCGCGCAACGCCGGGCGACGCTCGAGCTGCGCGAGCGCATCGGAGGTCTTGCGCAGCCGATCGCGCGTTGCCTGCGGCAGCGATGGCGCCGCGTTCTCCGAGTCGGCGGCGTTCGCCGTGGAGGCGAGCCCGAAGAGCGGGGGCTCGGCGGGCACGAGCCCGACGACGGCCGCGAGCGCACCGAGCGTCGCGAGTGCGCGGGTCGGCGCGACCCAGGGCGACACCGGCGTACCGAGCCGCGTGGTGGCGCCGCGCGCCTTCTCGATCACGACCTTGGCGAGCCCGGCATCCGGCACGATCGCACCGGTCTCGATCGACCACGCGGTCGCCAGCAGATCACGCGTGTCGTTCTTGCGATCGAGCTCGCGCGCGAGCGCGAACGGTTGCATGCGTCGCCGACGGAAGCACAGCGCAGCGCGAGCGACGACCGCGATCGCGATCACGCCGAGCGCCCACGCGAGCGCAGTGCGACGCGCGTCGACGTCGTCGAGCCACGCAGGCGTCGTCATCGACCACGACTGCAGCAGGTAGGGCAGGCGATCGATGCCGATCGCGATCACACCCGCGGCCATCAGCCACGCGACGGCCCGCACCAGCTCCTCGGCCAAGCGTCGACGATTCGTCGCCGACGACCAACGACGCAGCAGGGTGGGGAGCGGAGCGGTCATCGGCGGGGTCTCGAAGCGAGCGCCGCGGAGCAGGCTCCCGTGGCGGTTCCGGGCTCGAACGCGCCGACCGATGGTTCGGTCTCCCACACGAGGCGTGCGTGGGTGGCTCGGCGCAGGACGGCGTCAGCTCGAAGATTATTCCGCCTGCGGGGCATCGGCCAGCCCACTCGTGCGGTACCGTTGCCGAGCGCAGGGTTTCACTGCGCCACCGATTTCGGTGCTTCGGACCGCGCGCGCGCCGGTGCGGTTTCAGCTGCGGTCGAACCGGGCACCGACGCGGATCCACAGCACGAGCGCCGTCGCGACCGTGGCGAGGCCTAGACACAGTCCCCACCACAGCCCGGCGAGGCCGAGCCCGACGGAGAAGGTGAGCCAACCGCCGACCGGCAACGCGATCGCGTAGTAGCCGATCGCGTTGAAGACGGCCGCCGGGCCCGGCGCTCCCATGCCGCGGAGCACGCCGCCCCCGACGACCTGCGTCCCGTCGAACAGCTGGAACGCGGCGGCGATCGGCAGGATCGAGGCCGCGGCCGCGAGCACCGCAGCATCGTCGCTATAGAACCGCGGCAGCGCGTGGCGGCCGATCGCGAAGCTCGCCGCCGAGATCGCCATCACCCCGGCCCCGAGCGCGAGCGCGATCAGGGCGCTGCGGCGCGCGCCGTCGCGATCGCCGGCACCGAGCAGATGTCCGACGCGCGTCGCTGCGCCGATCGAGATCCCGAGCGGGACCATGAACGACAGCGACGACAGGTTGAGCACGGCGACGTGGGCCGCGAGCTCGACCTCGCCGAGTCGTCCCGCGAAGAGCGTCGTCGCCTGGAAGGCCCACACCTCGAGCGCGAGCTGGATGCCGATCGGCAGGCCGAGCGCGAAGATGCGACCGATGCCCGGCTCGCCGAGCAACGCCCACGACGGCCGCACCCACGCGCCCACGTGCAGCTTGCCGCGGACGATCCACGCGGCGAGTCCGAAGAGCAGGAAGCTCCGCGTGACCGACGTCGCGATCGCGGCGCCCTGCAGGCCCAGCGCGGGCACGCCCAGCCCGCCCCAGATGAGCCACCAGTTGCCGAGCGCGTTGAGCACGTTCGCGAGCAGCATCACCCCGAGCGCAGGGGTGGCGATGCCGCGCCCCTGAAGGTACTGCCGCAGCGCGCAGAACATCATGAACGGGGCCAACGAGGGCAGCTGCGGCAGCACGTACGCATGCGCTGCGGCAGCGAGCTCGGCGCGCTGACCGAGCAGCAGCAACATCGGCTCGGTCGCCAGCCACGCGAGGCCGATGGGCACACTGCACGCGAGCGCGACCACGAGGCCGTGGTGCAGCGTGACCGCCACGCGCTCGTGCTGACCGGCTCCGTGTGCGCGCGCGATGATCGGATCCATGCCGAGCACCACGCCCATGCCGAGCACCATCGTGCCCAGGGTCCACAGGCTGCCGAGCGCGGCGGCGTCGAGCTCGAGCACGCCGAGATGACCGACCATCATCGTGTCGACGACGCCGAGCAGCATCGCGCCGAGCTGCGTCGCGGCAGCGGGACCACCGAGCGCGAGCAGACTCCGGACCTCTTCGCCCAGCTCGCGCTTCGTGCTCACTGACCTTCGCACTCGAACGCGAGCGCCTCGGCCTCTTCGGAGCAGGGGTAGCTCGCCATCGCGGCCATCTCGTACTCCGCGAACTCCTCACAGTCCAGCGTGCCGAAGCACGCGGACAGGTTCTCCCACGCGCCGGCGCAGAACGGCGAGAACGCGTAGGCCTTGTCGAGGTTGTCCTCGCACCACGCGGCGCACTCTTCGGCGGTCGTCCACTCGGTGCCGCACATCGCCTCGACGATGCAGCCCTCGGTGCACGCCTCGTGCACCGCGCCGGTGTCCGAGCTGCTGGCCTCGGTGCTGTCCGCCGCGGTGCTCGAGCTGCCCGTGTCGCCCGAGGTGGAGCCGGTGGAATCACTGCCGCTCGTGCTGGTCGACGTACCCTCGCTGCCGGTGCTCGTCGTCGGGCTCGTGCTGGTGCTCGACTCCGTCGTCGCCGAGCCCGTTGTCGTGGAGCCGGAGCTCGACGACGTGCCGGTGTCGCCCTGCGGCGTCGAGGTGCTGCCCCCGCACCCGACGAACCCCACGACCGCGCTCAGCCCAACGCGACGCCAATGCATGCGCGCAGGATAGCGCACCACGACGGCGTCGTGCAGGGCGCGCCCCTCACTCACCACGCGGCAGCACGAGCTCGTCGAGCGTCGAGCACGTCGCGGCGAGGGGCAGCCACCGCGCCAGCGTCGCCGCATCGCGCATCCGGAGGATCACCGCTCGCGAGCTCTCGGGTAGCGGAAGGCGGCGTGCGACCAGTACCTCCACGATCGCGGCGGCGAGCGCTTCCGCCTGTCCTTCGGCGCGTCCTTCCGCGTGCCGCTGCGCGAGCGCGTCGTCCAGCACCTGTTTGCGCTTCGCGAGCAGTGCACGCGCGACGGCGTTGTCCGCAGTGGCAGTCGACACGAGCTCGATGGCGCGCAGCGGTAGGACGAACGCGTCGTCGACGATCGCGTCGTCGGACGCCAACAGCTCCCAGCCGTCCGTCGCGATGGACCAGGCCAGCACACGTCGGCGCTCGAGGTCGATCGCGAACACGCGTCGCACCCCTCGTCGCATCAGGCTGGCGGCCTTGCGTCCGGCATGGGCCAGCGTCTAGGCGCCGACGATCTCGAACGCGAGCTGCTCGAGCTGCCGCCCACCGGTCTCGGGATCGCGGGCGGCCGGATACACGCTCGCGTCGGGCGCGAAGTCCTCGCGCTGCGAAGCCCGCGTGAGCATGTCGAGCGCGACGAGCCACCCTTCGTGCACGTGCGCCTCGAGCAGCGCGGCCAGCCTGGTGTGCCGCGTGGAGTGCGGCTCCTTTGCGGGGCTCACCTCGACCACCCGTCCGTCGACGAGCTCGTAGCCCTGATCGGGGACGACGAGACGCTCGTCGACCGGAGGCAATCGCGTGCGTTGTTCGGTGACCATGCTGGGCTCCCGCGGCTGCACGACATCGTCAGGCTAGCAGCGGGCGGGCCGGTGCACTACGATTCACGCATAGATGACGGGGCGCGGTGCCGTGTGGTCGATGTTCCTGGTCGTCGCGTGTCGGCCTCCGCAGGACGATGCGATGGACAACGATGCGTCCGGTAGCAGCGGTACCACCTCCTCCGCCACGTCGTCCGGCAGCGAGCACGACACCTCCGGCGTCGACACGACCGCCAGCGCGAGCTCGAGCGAGGGCTCGACCACCGAGGCCGAGCCGGTCTGGCGGATCGCGTTCGAGGCGGACGAGAGCATCGGCGCGCTGCTCAGCGCGTGGGGCCCGAGCGCGGCGCACGTCTATGCCGTGGGCGGTCAGCAGGGCCCGGGCATCTCGATCGGCGCGATGCTCGTGCGCGAGGGCGACACGTGGTCACCGGTCGCGCTGCCGGACTCGACCGCGAAGCTGAATTGGATCCACGGCAACGCCGAGCTGCGGGTCGCGGTGGGCGAGCGCGGCGTCATCCTCATGCGCGAAGGCGACGACGCGGAGACGCCGTGGGCGACGTACGGCTGCGGCACCGCGTTGCCGCTGTGGGGCACGTGGATCAGCGCCGCCGACGACGTGTGGGCGGTCGGCGGCGACGGCTTCGATCACGATCCCGTGCTGTGCCACTTCGACGGCGTCGCGTGGACGAGCGTCGAGCTGCCCACGAGCGAGGTCGACAGCAAGGGCCTGTTCAAGGTGTTCGGCGTCGCGCCCGACGACGTGTGGGCGGTGGGCGATGGTGGGCTGTTGCTGCACTTCGACGGCGACGGCTGGACGGCCGTCGACAGCGGCACGACGTCCGATCTGATCTCGCTGTGGGGGACCGGACCGAACGAGCTGCTCGCCGTCGGGGGCCGCAGCAGCGGCGTGCTCGTGCGCCGCACCGACACGTGGTCCGCGACGATGCTGGACGACACGGTCCCGGGCTTGAACGGTGTCTGGATGGATGTCCGGGGCGTTGCGACGATCGTGGGGATCCAAGGCACCATCGCCACGGTCCCGATGGGGTCGACGGAGCCCGTGTTCGACACGCCGCCCACGATGTCGACGCTGCACGCGGTGTGGAGCCCGGGCGACGGCACGTTCGTCGCCGTCGGTGGGAGTCTCGAGCTGCCGCCACCTTTCTCGGGGGTGATCGTCGAGCGGCCCTGACGTACCATCCCGGCGCATGCCCACCCCCAAGTCCCTGCGAAACCTCTTGCTCGGCGGCGTCCTCGGGCTCGTCGTCGGCACCTCCTGCGATCCCGCCTCGGTCGCGCCCGGTGACATCGCCGGCGCCGCAGCAGGCTGTCCCGATCTCGCGAGCGTCTCCGCCATCGGCAAGATCGACTTCGTGAAGGAGTTCTCGCTCGACGCGAAGTCCGCCGCGCAGATCAAGGGCGGCCTCGAGGCCGCGGCGGAGATCCAGGGCTTCGCCGCGAAGCTCGACGCGGATCTCGCGTCCGCGTGCGGCGGTCTCGCCACGGATCTCGGCAAGCCCGGCGACTACAAGAAGGGTCCCGACGCCTGCAAGGCCGCGATCTCGGCGATGGGCGAGATCAAGGCGAAGATCGGCGGCAACGCCAAGATCGCGATCGACGTGCTCCCCCCGAGGTGCTCGACGTCGATCGACGCGATGGCCGACTGCCTCGGCAAGTGCGACGCGACGGTGCAGGGCGGCAAGGTCGACGTGAAGTGCGAGCCCGGCAAGCTCTCCGGCACCTGCGATGCGCAGTGCAAGGGCAGCTGCTCGCTCGACGTCGCGGCGAAGTGCGAGGGCACCTGCAAGGGCAGCTGCGAGGCCAACTTCAACGGCAAGTGCGGCGGCGAGTGTAGCGGCAAGTGCAACGGCAAGACCCACAAGGGTGGGCACTGCGCAGGCACGTGCGACGGCAAGTGCAGCGCGCAGGCCGACGGCAAGTGCGGCGGCAGCTGCAGCGGCTCGTGCGAGATGCACGGCGGTGCGAAGTGCTCGGGCACCTGCCACGGCGAGTGCTCGGTCGAGATGAAGGCCCCGAAGTGCGACGGCAAGATCGAGCCGCCGAAGGTCAGCGCCGAGTGTCAGGCGCGCTGCACCACCGAGCTCGCGGCGAAGGTCGAGTGCTCGCCCGCGAAGATCGGCGTGCGCGTCGATGGTGGCGCCGACGCGGCCGCGGTCGCGCAGTTCAAGGGCGCGATCGAGAAGCACCTGCCGGTGGTCGTGAAGATCGCCGTCGGGCTCAAGGACCAGGCGATCTCGGTCGCGGGCAACGTCAAGGGCGTGGTCGAGGCCGGGCAGAGCGTCGTCGCGTCGCTCAAGAGCAATCCGCAGGTCGGCGCGCGGCTGACCGCATGCGTTGCGGCCCCGTTCAAGGGCGCGCTCGATGCAGCCGCGAGCCTCAAGGCCAACGTCGACGTCTCGGTCGAGGTCCACGCGAGCGCGTCGGCCTCCGCCTCCGGATCGGCGTCCGGCTCCGCATCCGGCAAGGCCGGCGGCTGATCCGCTGCGATCGGCCCCCGTGCCCGTACCCAGCCTTGCGGTTTCGCACGGCTGGGTACGACATGCCCTCTTGTCAGCCGCGCGCGGTGCGTCATCATCCCCGCCCATGACGACGCGATCGATGTTGGTGGTGACGATGCTCCTCGGGTCCGCGTGCGCACGCGACGTCGGCACGGGCAGCAAGGCGACTCCGAGCGAGGCCCCGAGCACCGCGGCCGCACCGGTCGCATCCGAGGCGAAGGTCGCGAACGCGTCGCACGAGCACGAGGGCGAGCACGCCGGCTGCATCTACGCCGACGGCGAGAAGGGCGAGCACGCCGAGTGCGATCGCAACGCCGAGCCCGACGCGCCGAAGCAGTCGAGCGGCCACTTCGGTGCTCCGTTCGCGTCCGCCAAGGCGATGCCGCTGGCCGCTGCGGTCGAGGCCGGCAAGCCCGGGACCGTGCTCGTCTCCGGCACCGTCGAGGCGGTGTGTCAGAAGAAGGGCTGCTGGCTCGTCGTGAAGGACGGCACCCAGAGCGCGCGCGTGATGATGAAGGACCACGCGTTCGCGGTGCCGATCGACTGCCGCGGCAAGGCCGTGCAGGTCGAGGGCGAGCTGCAGAGCCGCACGTTCGAAGAGGCGCAGGTGAAGCACCTCGAGGAGGACAAGGGCGGCGATCCGAGCAAGGTCACCGGCGCGCGCACGGAGCACGTGCTGATGGCGACCGGCGTGAAGATCGAGAGCTGATGCGGCCGCCGCTCGACGGAACGGTGCTGGTCACCGGCGCCTCGTCGGGCATCGGTGGTGCGCTGGCCCGCGGCTTCGCCCGCACGGCGAAGGCGTTGGTGCTGGTCGCACGGCGGGCCGATCGGCTGCAGGTGCTGGCCGACGAGCTCGTGGCCGCGCACCCGCGGCTCTCGGTGCACGTGTGGCCCTGCGATCTGTCCGATGCGCACGCGACCGAGGCGCTGGCGCGCCGCGCAATCGCGGAGCTCGGCGGGGTGGACGTGCTCGTCAACAACGCCGGATTCGGCGATCAGTGCTTCGTCGAGCACGCGCGCTGGCCGAAGCTCGCGGAGCTCATCGCGGTGAACGTCACTGCGCTCACGTTGCTCTGCCAGCAGCTCGTGCCCGGCATGGTCGCGCGCGGCAAGGGCGGGGTGCTGAACCTCAGCTCCGGCTTCGGGCTCACCTATCTGCCTGGGATGGCGACGTACATCGGCAGCAAGCACTACGTCACCGGCTTCACCGACACGTTGCGGGCCGAGCTGGTCGGCACGGGGGTCGGCGTCACGCAGGTGCTGCCCGGTCCGGTCGCGACCGAGTTCCTCGGGGTCGCGCAGGGCAGCGCGCCGTGGGTGCCGCCCGGCTTCGTGCTGATCTCGGCCGAAGCGTGCGCCGAGGCTGCGCTCGCCGGCTTTGCGGCCGGCCACGCGATGGTGGTGCCGGGCCGCGTGTTCTGGCTCGCGAACTGGGCCGCGCGGCTCACCCCGCGGTGGGTGTGGCGGCAGATCACGGCGATCATCTCGCGGCGCCTGCGTCCGCGACTGACGGTGGGGCGGTGATGCGATGGCGCGAAGGGTGCGGCGCGATCATCCGATCCTCGAGCTCACGCTGCCGGTGCCCGAGCGCTCGCTCGCGCACGGTCTGCAGCCGCACCTCGATCACCTCGCCGGGCTGAAGTCACGGCGTCGGCTCGAGCGCGACGGCGTGTATCGACGGCTGCGTGCCGACATCCGTCAGGTGCTCGAGGGCTGCGAGTGGGATCTGCGGCCGATCGCGCCCAACTCGCGGCGACCACCGTGGCGCGCCGTCGCGTGGAACGTCGAGCGCGGCAAGCGATTCGACGCGTTGATGACCCGCCTGCGCGTCGAGCCCGCGATGCGCGACGCCGATCTGCTGCTGCTCACCGAGCTCGACATCGGCATGGGGCGCTCGGGCAACCGCAACGTGCCGGCCGCGATCGCCGGTGCGCTCGGCATGGGCTACGTGTTCGCGAACTACCACCTGGTGCTCGCGCCGGGCGACAGCGCCGAGCAGGACGCCGAGCTGCCGAACGCGCTCGGGCTCCACGGCGCGGCGCTGTTCAGCCGCCACCCGGTGCGGCGCGCGTGGACGGTCGAGCTGCCCGAGCTCACCGACAAGTTCCACGCGATCGAGAAGCGGCTCGGCAGCAAGCGCGCGCTGCTGTGCGAGGTCACGATGCCGGACGGCCCGTTGCTGGTGGCGACGCTGCACCTCGATCCCTTCGCGAACTCGGCCCATCGCGCGATGCAGCTCCGGCTGGTGACGCGGGCGATCGAGAAGACCGGCATCGAGCGCGTGCTGCTCGGCGGCGACTTCAACACCAACACGTACGATCTCGGCAGCAAGCTGGGGCTGGGCAAGAACGTGCTGCACAAGCTCGTGCGCTTCGGCTTCGCCGGCACGGTGCGGCAGTACATGACGCCCGAGCAGGTGTTCGAGCGACCCGTGTTCGAGGCGCTGACGCGCGCCGGCTTCACTACCGAGGGCTTCACCGATCCGCACGCAGGCACCATCGCCTACGACCTCAACGACCCCGAGCTACGCGAGAAGAGCCTGCACTACCTGCCGACGTGGGCGTTCCGCTGGCTCGAGCGCAAGCTCGCGCCCTGGAACGGCTGCGTGCCGATGCGACTCGATCACTTCGCCGGGCGCGGGCTCGTGCCCGTGCACGCCGAGACGCTGCCGCGCGACTACGCCGGCGAGCGCGTCTCGGACCACAACCCGATCGTGCTCGAGTTCCGCGCCGAGTAGCTCACATGCGCACGCGGGCGTTCTCGTCCTTCTGATCGGGCATGTGCTCGCCCTTCAGCAGCGCCTTCGCGGCCTCGAACGCGAACTTCAGGCCTCGCGCGCCGCTGTTGTCCCACCACTCGCCCTCGGTCGGCGTCACGGCGATGAGGCAGAGGTTCGGGTCGTCCTTGCCGTCGGGGAACCAGATCTTCCAGTCCGGCTTCCACAGCTGCGCGATGCGTGCGCGGTCGTTGGAGATGCGCGCACGACCGCTCAGGCTGAGGAACTTCGTCTTGCCCTGCATCGCGACGGCGACGCTCGGCTCGGCCCCGATCTCGGCGACCTTGCCGCTGTCGAGCGCGGCGCAGAACCAGAGCTCACCGTCGCCCTCGACGTCGGCGACGCCCATGGGCCGCCCGTGCAGGTCGCCGCCCGCAGACCGCGTGAACAGCATCGCCGTGCCGAAGTCCTTGAGAATCTCGATGAGGTGCTCGCGCGGGTCCCGGTCCATGTCCGCGGTATGCGACGCGCGGAAACGAAGGCAACCGCGCATGCCGCGTCGTGCATCAGCGGAGGTGGACGCCGACCGACGCGGTGGAACTTCGGTGCGCCGGCGCTGTCGCCCGGGGCAATGCCAGTCCGCATCGGCCTCCTCGGGATCGTGCTCGCTGCGTGCGCTCCGACCGGCGACCGGCTGGAGCCGGCCCGCGTCGCCGATGCGGACAACCCTGCGATCGCGCCCTGGCTGCCGCCGCCCGAGCGCGACCACTCGCGCCCGGACCCGCGGGTGCGCGAGGTGGGAACGGTGCCGGGCTCGCCGCTGCTCGTCGCGCAGCGCAGCGCAGCGGTGAGTGGTCACCACGCCCAGCTCGTCGTCTACGAGGACGGGCGCGCGTTCGTGCACGAGCAAGGCGGCATGGGCAGCCGCCCGGAGCAGACCTTCTCGCGCGCGCTCCGGCTCGACGATGCGGACACCCGCGAGCTGCGCTCGCTGCTCGCGAGCGAGGGCTATCGCGACTCCGACGAGAGCTACGCCGAGCCGGGCGTGATGGACGGAGGCTCCGTCTCGTACTTCGATGCGATCAGCCAGCGCGAGCTCCGGATCACCAATCGTCCGTCGGGTCTGCCCGAGGAGGTCGCCGAGCTACGCGCGGTCGTCGACGAGCTCCATGCGCGCGTCGTGGGGCAGGGCAGCGATCCGTTCGTGGAGAGCACCACGCCGGGGCTCGGCATCCTCGCGAAGCACTCGCTGCTGTGGGACGACGCGAACGAGCCCCGCGATCTCGTCGTCTACGCCGACGGCATGCTCGAGCTCTGCGGCGCCGAGCGGGCCTACGATCTCGGCCACGGGATGGTGCCGTGCCGGGTCGGCTTCATCGCGACGTCGCGGCTCGTGCCGCTGCGCGCACGGCTCGGCGAGCTCGCCCGCTCGGGCGCCGCGCCGACGCCGAGCAAGGAGGCGCTCGAAGGTACCCGCACACGCCTGTGGCATGGGCTGCGGCTCGCCGGCAGCGCCGGCGGGATCGTCCTCGACGATCGCTCCGGTGTGCCGCCCGAGCTCGACGCCGTGATGGTCGAGCTCGCGATGCTGCGCCGCGCGCTCGAAGACGGATGAGCGCGACTCAGCGGCGACGGCCGCCGTGCGCGACCGTGTCGAGCGCGCCGAGCAGCGCACGCACGCGGCGACTCGGCGGCGGGGGCTCGCGCACCGGCTCCGTGTCGACGAGCGCGTCGAGCCATGGCTCGAGCGGCGGCCTCGCGAGCGCACCGCCCAGCTCGAAGAGCGCGAGATCCTCGACGCCGGCCCCGCGCGCGATCGCGACGTCGCGGCGCAGCTCCTCGGTGTCGCGGTAGATCGCCTCGTCGCCGAGCGCACCCGTGCCGATCGCACCGAGCGCGACGGCGGCCCGCGCTCCGAAGCGCGCGCGCGCCCGCTGCGAGCACTCCCACAGCAGCGCATCCGCGTGTCGTCGATGCAGCAGTCCGCGCGCGTAGCCGACGGCGAGCGTGCTGTAGAGCATCGTGCACACGCGCGCGAGCGGGAGCGCGTCGACCGGCGTGCCGAGCAGGCGCTGCCACGTGGCGCGGCTCGGATCGTCGGCGAGCACGAAGGGGATGACCGTCGCCCAGCTCGGGATGCCGAGCGCCGTCGCGTGATCGATGACGCGCGTGAGCGCGATGGTGGCGGCACCGCGATCCCCCGGCACCGCCGTGCCGGCGACGCGGCGATCGATCAGCTTGCGCAGCTGGGCGATCGGGGGCTCGAGATCGAGGCACAGCTCGTCGGGCGCGGCGCCGTCGCGTGCGAGCTCCTCGAGCAGCGCGAACGTCCAGCGCTCGAACAGCTCGGCGTTGCTCGCGTTGGCCCAGCGGCCGTCCGCGTCGTGGAGCATCGGCCAGAGCGCCACCTCGACCCCGGCGTCGCGCGCCGTGCCGACGAGGCGTGCGATGCCGTCGACCGTGGCCGGTTGCACGGCGATGACGAGCTGCACGCGTCGCTGCGCCAGCGCCCGCAAGACGCCGGCGCTGCAGGTGCGCACCGGCTGCGTCTCGACGAACACGCGGAGGCGGGCGCGACCCGGTGTATCCTCGGTCGGCATGCGCATCCTCTATGGTGTCGTCGGCGAGGGCATGGGGCACGCCACGCGTTCCCGCGTGGTGTTGACGCACCTGGTGGCCCAGGGGCACGAGGTCGAGATCATGACCTCGGGGCGCGCGAAGGACTTTCTTGCAAAGCACTTCGAGGGCGTCAACCAAATCCACGGTCTGCACTTCGTCAGCGAGGAGAACCGCGTACGGCTGGGCAAGACCGTCTGGTCCAACGTGCTCGCCGGCACGATCGGGCTGCCACGCAACATCGAGGCCTACTTCGAGCTGCTGGCCGAGTTCCGTCCCGAAGCGGTGATCAGTGATTTCGAGTCGTGGACGTACCTCTACGGCAAGGTCCATCGGCTGCCGGTCTTCTCGATCGACAACATGCAGATCATCAATCGCTGCGTGCACCCGCCCGAGATCCTCGAGGGCCACCGGGCCGACTTCGAGATCGCGCGGGCCTTCGTGAAGAGCAAGCTGCCGTTTTGCGATCACTACCTCATCACCACGTTCTTCCGGCCCGAGATCCGCAAGGAACGCACGTCGTTGTTCCCGCCGATCCTGCGGCCCGAGATCATCGCGACCACGCCGACGAAGGGCGAGCACCTGCTCGTCTATCAGACCGCCGAGGGCCACGGGTCGCTCGCGCAGATGCTCGGCGAGCTCGGCATCGAGTGCCGCGTCTACGGCATGCACCGCGGCCTCACCGAGGAGAAGGTCGAGGGCAACGTGCGGCACCGGCCGTTCTCCGAAGCGGGCTTCATCGCCGATCTCGCGAGCGCGCGCGCCGTGATCGCCGGCGGTGGATTCACCGTGATGGGCGAGGCGGTCTACTTCAAGAAGCCGATGCTCTCGGTGCCGCTCGGCGGGCAGTTCGAGCAGGTGCTGAACGCCCGCTACCTGCAGCATCTCGGCTACGGACGCCACGCCGAGAGCGCGGACGATCCCGACGTCGTCCGCGAGTTCCTCGACGCCGTGCCGGAGTGCGAAGCGCGGCTCGCGAGCTACGAGCAAGACGGCAACCGCGAGCTGCTCGCCGCGATCGACGAGCACCTCGACGCGGCTGCGGCCGGCGTCTATTAGTCTTTGGGAAGGGACGGCCCGTCCCTTCCCTCCG
>CAZFKC010000038.1:23857-59276 GCA_964519175.1 uncultured Nannocystaceae bacterium | reverse complement strand
GTCTTTGGGAAGGGACGGCCCGTCCCTTCCCTCCGTCGGGCGGAGCCCGCCGGAGCCTCCCATCCCTCCGGCGCTGGCGCGCCTCCTGGTGTGCTTCAGTGCTGCGATCCTTCGCGAGCTGGCGTCGGATCGTCCCCGCTCGGCTCGCCGGAGGTCGGCTCGCCGGCCGAGGGCAGTCGCACCTGCACGAGCTCGCTGCACTGCTTGCGCAGGCGGGCGGCGAGGAAGGTGCCCGGGGCGGCGTGGGCCGGCGACAGGCCGACCCAGTCGTCGTCGTGATCGCCGAACGGCACGATCACGCCGAGCTCGAGCTCGAACACCAGCCCGCGCGCGCCATCGAAGACGACGACGTGCTCGCTGCCGGGCAGGAACTCGATGCGGCGATGCGCGACGCGGCCGAGCTTGCGCACGAGCTTCGTCCCGAAGTCGGCGAGGAACAGCTCGTGCTGCTGCGCGCCCGCCTCACCGACCGTGAACGCGAGGCGGTGCGCGTCGGGGGCGAAGCGCGGCGTGCCGACCACGCCCTGTGCGACGCGCTCGAACGCGCCGCGCTCGCGCGGACGGCACTGCAGCAGCGTGTGGCCGTCGTGCACGAACGTGCCGCACAGGATCGTCGCGTCGTGGGAGAGCGTCGGTGCGAGCAGCCCGGGCTCGAGCTCGGTGCGAAGCGCGTCCTGGCCCTGCGCGAGCCCGACCAGCGCACGCGCCGGACGCTCGCCGCTCGCGGTCGCGTCGCCGAGCTCGACGAGCCACAGCCGCGGCTGCCCACGCTCGACGCGAAGCAGCTCGCCGCAGCTCTCGCCGAGCGGCTGCGGCGTCGGCTCGGCGCGGGTCACCACCGACCAGCGGCATCCGTCGCGGAAGGCGAGCGTGTCCGCGTCGAGCCACGTCGGCGTCGTGCCGGGCCAGCTCCCGGTCGTGCGTCCGTCGGCGAGCGTCACCACGCCGATCGTGCCGCCGGTCGCGAAGGCGACCGCATCAGCGCCCGGTGCGAGCGCGATCGCGTCGGCACCCTGCATCGCCTTCGGTGCGTCGCGGCCCTTCGCACCATCGACGACGCGCGCACCGTGCTTGCAGCCCAGCTCGATGCGCACGCGGCCGTCGTCGCTGCTCGCGCTCGCACGCAGCGATTTCGCGAGGCGGCGCAGCTCGGCCGGCGGCGAGGGCTGGAAGACGATCGGCGCCTCGCGGTGCAGCGGCCCGATGCGAGGCAGCGGCTCGGCGGGTGGTGGTGCAGCGGCGGTCTCGGTGGGCGGGGCCTCCGGCGGCGCGACGACGACGGGCGCGGGCGTCGACGCCGTGGGCGGCGTGCTCGCGCGAGGCGTGCACGCGACCAGCACCACGCATGCGAGCGAGCGGCTCCGCCCCGCGATGGACCACGCCCGACGCACGATCGCGTTCATACACCGCGGCGGAACGGGCGCAAGGCGTTTGCGTGCGGAGTCGCTCGCCGCAACGACGGGGCCGAGGGCGGGGAATTGTCGATGCGCCGGGCCGGCGAGCTATGCTAGAGCCGTCCGCGACGCGGCTTTCCGCACGGCGCCACGGCCGGTCCGACGGCTGGTTTCGAAGGTGGCGACAGACCGGGCCGACGCCTGCTTCGTTTGCAAGCACATCGACCGCCGCTCACCATGTCCGCCTCCAACAACGAGCGTCCGTGGGCGCCGGCCGAGCTCGATGCACTCGAGGATGCGCTCGAGAGCCTCGAGCTCGCCGCCCCGCAGGCGCTGCCGAGCACGCTCGCGCCCGAGCAGCAGCACCGCATCGCCGAACGGCTCGCGAGCTACCGCGCGATCGCGGGGCTGAGCCGCGAGTTGCTCGGCGCCTACGAGGCGCCGGCGTCGGCGATCGCGGCTGCGCTCGCGGAGGCACGCAACGCCGCGCCGGCGGCAGCCGGCGGCAGCCCGATCGCGGCGCCGCTCGAGCCGACGACCACGTCGTGGTGGAGTCGCGCGAAGCGACTGTGGCTCGTGCCCACGCTCGCGAGCGCGGGCGTCGGTGCGCTCGTCGTCGTGCTCGCGGTGAATCGCACCGCGGACGCGCCCGAGTCCGCCGTCGTCGCAACGAGCGCAGAGCGCAAGGCCGACAGCAAGACGGATGGCACGCGCGCCGCCGAGTCCCGGCCAGCGCCGGCGCTCGCCATGGCCGAGCCCGAGCCGCGTGCGGGCGACGATGCCGAGCTCACGCCCACGGTGACCCAGCGCGGCGCTGCTGCGGAGGCGAGCGATGACGTCCGCGGACGTCTGCTCGATCGCAAGACGAAGGCCGACGAGGCCTTCGACGCGCAAGGCAAGGGCGAGCGCGCCGAAGAAGAGCTGCAGGAAGGCGAGCGCGCGCAGAAGGAGCTCGCGAAGTCGAAGGACGCGCCCGCCGAGCAGCGGCGCTCGGCCACGCCCGCACGTCCCGTCGCGCCCGCGTCGCCGCCGGCCGATCCGTCCTCCGACGATCCGGCGCCGCCGTCCCCCGAGAAGAAGCCGAGTGCGGCGCCGAACGAGGGCCCGAAGCCGAAGCCCTCGACCGGCGGTGCTCCGGGTGGCGGTGCCGATCCGTCCGCCGCGGCGCTCGGGGACATCCTCGTGCGGGCCGATCGTGCGCGGAAGTCCGGCGACTGCGAGACGGCGCGACGCGACTACGCGCAGGTGATCGCGAAGGGCGACCGCAAGCAGCGCGCCCGCGCGAAGGCCGGCACCGCGCTCTGCCTGGAGCGGGCCGGCGCGAATGCCTCCGCGGAGGATCTCATCGCCGGTGCGCGGCTCGACGATCCCGGCATCGACGCCTGGCTCGCGGCCGAGCGCGGCGAGTGATCCACGGCACCCGATCCCGCTCAGGGCGCGGCGGCCGGGCTCGGGCCGCAGCGCGGCACCGGGATCACGTCGAGCACGAACAGCCCCGTGATGAACAGCGCCAGCGCGAGCGAGATCGGCAAGAACCCGGTCGAGGCCGGCTCGCCGTCCTCGTCGTGCTCGTGATCATGCTCGCAGTCGTGCATCGCGCCTGGGCACGCTAGCACGCAGTGTCAGGTTGGTCACAGGGACCACCAAACTGCAGGCGCTGAGCGGTGTTCGAGGGGTCGATTCGCGCCGGACCGGGGGCGGATTTCCAGTAGTCTGACGGCCGCGCAGGTTTTGACTACCATGCGCCGCGCCGGAGGGCCCATGTCGAACACCACCCGCACTGCACCCGAGTCCGATGTCGACACGATGCCGCGCCCGATGTCGTGGTTCCGTAGCTGGACGCTCGACTTCCACAACCGGACGATTCTCTTCAAGGTCGGCAACTGGATCTTCACGACCTACGCGTTCCTGGCCGCGGCCGCGTTCGCGATGGGGTTCGCCGGCTCGCTCTGGTACGACGCGATGGCCGGGCTCGACGCGGTCTACATCGCGAAGCTCTACCTCTTCCTCGTCGTGCCGGCGGTGCTGGTCGGGCTGCGCTCGTTCAGCATCCTGCTCGAGTGGCGCGAGCTCTTCCGCCGTCCGCTCGCGACGATCGTGAAGCCCGGCTACATGCTGCACGGCGGCATCGCGGGCGGCCTCGTCGGCCTCTACGCGGTGTCGGTCATGAGCGGCGCGCCGTTCCTCAAGATCCTCGACGCGCCCGCGCTGGCGATGCCGCTCGGCGAGGCGATCGCCCGGCTCGGCTGCTACGTCTACGGCTGCTGCTGGGGCCGCCCCACCGCGAGCCGGTTCGGCGTGCGCTACACGAGCCCGCACTCGAAGGTCGTGCGCTGCGCCCCGCACCTGCACAACGTCAAGATCCACCCCGCGCAGCTCTACGCGCTGTGTATCTACCTCGCGATGTTCGCGGCCATGTACGCCTCGCTGTCGTGGATGCCGTTCGACGGCGCGCTCGCGGGCATCTATTTCATGGGCCACTCGGCGATCCGCATCAGCCTCGAGTTCTTCCGCCAAGACGACCGCGGCAAGCTGTGGGGCCGCCTCACGCACACGCACTTCTACTCGCTGGTGCTGTTCGCGATCGGTGCCTTCACGTTCTGGTACGGCAGCCAGCAGTCGGCCCACACCACGCTCGATCTGTCGATCCGCCTCGTGCACGTGATGACGAACTCGTCGATCGCGCCGTGGATCTGCATGTACGCGCTCGTGTTCGGGTTCGCCTACGGCGTGCACTACAAGAAGGTCGGCAGCTGGCTGTCGAGCCCGTCGGGCGGCATGAAGCCGAACGTCGACGAGCTCAGCATGGGCGCCGTCGGTCGCATGGAGAAGCGCGACCGCCACGACCACGACCACGACCACGGGTGATCGAGATCAGCGCGGACGCCCGGCGGAGATCGGCCGCGGGCGCCGTCGCTTGAGCCGCGTCGCCTCGCGGTGGCGCCGCTCGGCCCGATCGATGAGCAGCTCCTGCGTGCCGCGCTCGGCCTCGGTGCGCTGCACGTAGCTGCCGTCGGGCTGCAGCTCCCAGGCGCTGCGACCGTCGCTGAGCTGCAGCTTGAGCACGGCCCGGAGCTCGCGGCGCAGCTGCGGGCTCTCCACCGGCACGAGCGTCTCCACGCGGCTCTCGAGGTTGCGCTTCATGCAGTCGGCGGACCCGATGTAGTACTCCTCGTCGCCGCCGTTGCGGAAGTAGTAGATGCGCGCGTGCTCGAGGAAGCGCCCGACGATGCTGAGCACGCGGATGTGCTCGGAGAGGCCGGGGATGCCGGGACGCAGCCGACAGGTGTCGCGCACGACCAGCTCGACGCGCACGCCGGCCTGCGAGGCACGATAGAGCGCGGCGATGATGTCGCTGTCCTCGAGCGCGTTGAGCTTGAGCTGGATCAGCCCGCCTCCGTCGTCGCGCGCATGCACGGCGATCTCGCGCTCGATCTTGTCGAGCAGCGCCTGCTTGAGCAGCTTCGGCGCGATGAGGATCTTGTCGTAGCGACGCTTCGGCTTGTAGCCCGTCGTCAGGTAGTTGAAGAGCTCGGTCATGTCGCGACCGAGGTTGTCGTCGCACGTGAAGAAGCCGAAGTCGGTGTAGTTGCGTGCGTTGCCGGCGTGGTAGTTGCCGGTGCCCACGTGCGTGTAGCGGCGTAGGCAATCGGAGTCGGCGCGCACGACCAGGATCACCTTGCAGTGGGTCTTGAGCCCGACCACGCCGTAGCTGACGTGGATGCCCGCCTCCTCCAGCCGGCTGGCCCAGCGGATGTTGGCCTCTTCGTCGAAGCGCGCCTTGATCTCGACGACCACCGCGACCTGCTTGCCGTTGCGCGCCGCGTTGATGAGGTGCTTGACCACCTGGCTGTCCGCCGACGTGCGGTAGAGCGTCATCTTGACCGCGCGCACCTTCGGATCCTCGGCGGCCTCGCGCAGGAATCGCTCGACCGAGCTGGTGAACGACTCGTACGGGTGGTGAACGAGGATCGCCTGCGCGTCGCGGATCTGGTGGAAGACGTTGCGCCCGTCGCCGAACTCCGGGTGATCGACGGGGCGATGCACCGGGTCCTTGAGCTCCGGCACGTCGAGCGCGGCGAGCTGCACGAGGTCGCGCAGGCCCAGCATGCCGTCGACCTCGAACACGTCGCGCTCGGCGAGCCCGAACTTCGCGGCCAGCAACGTGCGGTGCAGGGCGGGGATGCCGGGCTGGACCTCGACGCGCACGATCGGGGCGAACTTCCGCTCGCGCAGCTCGGTCTCGATCATCGCGAGCAGGTCGTCGGCGAGATCCTCGTCGCCCTCGGTCACCGCGTTGCGGGTCACGCGGAACGTCGTGCAGGTCTCGATGACCATGCCGGGGAACAGCAGATCGAGGTTGTGCGCGATGACGTCCTCGAGCGTGACGAAGCGGCGCGAGTCGCCGACCCGCATCATGCGGGCGATGCCGCTGCCGATCGGCACCTTGACGCGGGCAAGCAGCGGCATCGCGTCGTTGGGGTAGTGCAGCGTGACCAGCAGGTTGATCGAGAGGTTCGAGATGAACGGGAATGGGTGCGCCGGATCCATCGCCTGCGGCGTGACCAGCGGGAACACGTTGCGGAAGTAGTCGTCGCGCAGCGCGAGGCGTTCCTCGGGCAGCAGCGCGCCGTAGGGGACTACGCCGATGCCGTGCTCGGCGAGCGCGGGACCGATCTCGCGCCACACCGAGCGCATGAGCTCGTCGAGCCCGCGGATGAGCCGGTAGCACTCGCCGATGAGCTCCGCCGGGGTGCGGCCGTCGGGGCCGACGCCGGTGACGCCGGCGGCGAGCTGCTGCTTGAGCCCGCCGATGCGCTTCATGAAGAACTCGTCGAGCGTGGTGCCGACGATGCCGAGGAACTTCACGCGCTCGAGCAGGGGCGTGCGGGCATCGGCGGCCTCGTGCACCACCCGCCACGCGAAGTTGAGCCAGGTGAGCTCGCGGTTGAAGTAGGCCTCGGGCGCGTTCGCGTCGGCGGGCTGGGCCCACGTGCCCACGAGCCGCGGCGGCGGCGGCTGGGGTGGGGTGCGGGCGGGCTCCCGCGCGCTCGTCGGTCGCGTCGGAGTCGGTTCGGCCTCGGACTCCGCGTCGAGGGCCAGGGCAGCGCTGCTCGAGTCGTCGATTCCCACGGCGGACGGGAAGTGTAGAACGGCGCCGGACGACGCGCGTACTATCCAGTCGTGCGACCCGTCGCGCTCGCGTTGCCTGCGCTCGCGCTCGCGTCGGCACTCGACGGCTGCCGGGCCGACAGCGTCGCGGCCGAGCCCGCTGCGCCGCGTGCAGAGCCCGAACGGCCGCCTCCGCCGCAGCCGGCGGCGAATGTCACAGCGCTGCAAACCGCGATCGCGACCGCGCCGGCGGCGGCGGTGGGGACCGCCGACCTCGCGACCGGGGGCACCGCCGCGCCCGCGAAGCCGGCCCCGGCCGCGGAGCCCACCGAGCGCGACCGTCCGCCCGCCGGCTGCATCGACTCCGTCGCGGAGCTGCCGGCCGCGGACTTCCTGCGCGCCGACGACCGCCGACTCACCCGCGGAACGCTGATCGTCGTCTCGAAGCGAGCGCGCCGCCTGATGCTCTACGACGAGGGCAAGAGCGTCGCGTGCTACCGCGTCGCGCTGGGCTTCGCACCCGAGGGGCACAAGACGGTGCAAGGAGATGGCCGGACGCCGGAGGGTTGGTACCGGACGTCGGACAAGCCGTGGTCGAGCTTCGAGAACGCGATCGCGATCCATTACCCGAACGCGGACGATGCCCGCGCGGCCGAGGCCGATGGTCGTGTCGGCAAGCGGACGCGTGATCAGATCGTCGGCGCGATCGAGGCCGGCAAGGTCCCGCCGCAGGCGACGAAGCTCGGCGGCGCGGTGCTGATCCACGGCGGCGGGTCGAGCTTCGACTGGACGCTCGGGTGCGTCGCGCTCGACGACGACGAATTGGTGGCACTGCGGGATCGATTGCCGAAGGGCATGCGCACTGACCTACTGATCTTGCCGTAGCGTCCCGTGATGGGTCGCTCTGCCGTGTGCCGCGGGGTCGCACCCGGATGGATCGAACGGTGCTCGTGAACTGACGCACGTCGCGAGCACCCATCCACGATACCAACGGTGATCCGCCTCGCCTTGCGCGCAACGACTGCGTCCGTCGTTCGCGGGGGCATCGCGTCGCGTTTCGAGCGCGGCCCCGCGTCCGCAACCGATGGACGCGTCGGGTATACTGCCGAGAACGTGGTCTATCGCCCGGACAACGATGCATCGACGCTGTCGATGCGCCGGACGCCGTTGCTCGACGGCCCCGGACTCGCCTGCGACGTGCAGCTCATCGTGCTGCTCGGACCCGCGGTGGGGCAGTGCGTCACGGTCGGCGAGGAGCTCGTGCTGGGGCGTGCGACGCCGGGGCTCACGATCTCGGACGACGGCGTCTCGCGCCGCCATGCCTCGATCACGCGGCTCGGCGACGGGAGCTGGCTCCTGCGCGACCTCGGCTCGCGCAACGGCACGTTCGTGAACGGCGTGCGCGTCGACCAGACGACGCTGCGGGTCGGCGATCGCATCGCGATCGGCGGGCAGACGGTGCTGCAGCTCGTCACGCGCGATCGCTTCGAGGACCAGCGCGTGCAGGCGCAGAAGCTCCAGGCGCTGGGCGAGCTCGCCGGCGGCATCGCCCACGACTTCAACAACCTGCTCGGCGTCGTGCTCGCCAACGTCTCGCATCTGCAGTCGCTCGCGACGTTCGATCCCGCCGACGTGCGTCGTGTGCTCGGCGAGGTCGAGACGGCGGCTCGACGCGCCGGCGAGCTCACCCACGATCTCATGGCGTTCGCGCGCAGCGGTCCGCGCAGCCACGAGGCGATCGCGCTCGAGCGCATCATCGAGGACGTCACGCGCCTGCTCGGCCGCGGCTTGCCCCGCAACATCGATCTGGAGTGCGAGACCGATCGCGGGCTCGTCGTGAAGGGCGACGCAGCGCGGCTCACCCAGGCGCTCACCAACATCGGGCTCAACGCGATCGCGGCGATGCCGAAGGGCGGCGTGCTCTCGGTCCGCGCGGTGCACTGCGACGAGATCCCCGCCGAGGTCAGCGACGACGGTCTCCTGCTGCCCGCCGGAGATCTCGCGCTCATCACCGTGCGCGACACCGGCGTCGGCATGGACCCCGAGACGCGCCGACGCGCCTTCGAGCCGTTCTTCACCACGAAGCCGCGGGGCTTCGGCACCGGGCTCGGCCTGGCGACCGCGCTCGCGATCGTCCGCGATCACGGCGGGCACATCGCGGTGCACAGCATCGCGGAAGAGGGCACCTCGGTGCACGTGTTCCTGCCGCTGCGCGGCGGCGCCGGCCCGCGCAGCGAGAAGCGGACCGTCGACGAGGCCGGGCCGCTGCGCGGCTGCGTGCTCCTGGCCGACGACGAAGAGCTCGTGCGCTACGCGGCGCAGCGCGTGCTGGAGCACGCTGGGCTCGAGGTGCTGAGCGCACCGGACGGCGAGCGGGCCGTCGCGACCTACGTCGCGAACCGCGATCGCATCGATCTGGTGATCCTCGACCTGGACATGCCCGCGCTGGACGGCGAGCAGGCCTTCGCATCGATCCGCGAGCTGGACCCGACCGCGCGCGTGCTCATCTCGAGCGGCTACGTGGACCGGGCGCGCGAGGACCGGCTGCGAGCCGCCGGCATCGACGGCCTGCTCGACAAGCCCTATGATTCGCTCACGCTCCTGCGGGCCATCGCGGCGGCGCTGCGCGACCCCAGTCGTCGGCGCGTCTGAGCCACACCGGATCCGCGGCCCGGGCGTAGAACGGCCAGTCCATGCATCACCGCACGATCAGCACCCTCGTCGCGCTCGCCTTCGCCACGCTCCCGTTCGGCTGCGACAAGTCGACCACCGAGACCAAGACCGAGACGAAGACCGAGACCAAGGACGGCAAGGGCGCGACCAAGACCGAGACGAAGACCGAGGAGAAGAAAGAGGAGAAGACCGAGGAGAAGAAAGAGGGCGGGTGGTGAGCCGCCGTGCGCGGGCTGTACGGCTCGCGCGGGCTGCTGCTGGTCGCGCTCGCGGGCGCATGCGGCCCCACGCCGGCCGCCGAGCCCGCTAGCACGCCGGCGCTGGCGGTCGCGCCCGACGAACCCACGGCCGAAGAGCTCGAGGCCGAGGGCGTGCGCACGCGCCTGCAAGCCTACGAGGATCGCCGCCGCGAGGAGCTCGACCTCGACGCGTTGCGGCCCTGGTCGGCGAGCGCGGGCGACGATCCGTTCGCGCTCGCACGCATCGACGATCGGCACGCGCTCGGCGTGCTGCGTGGTGCCGATGCGCTGGTCCTGCTGGGCCCGAGCGGCGAAGAGCTGTCGCGCGTGGGCACCGACGTGCGACCCACCGCCGTCGCCCTCGGTCCCACCGGCGACATCGCGGTCGTCGGCGAGGGTGGGGCGAGCATCGTGCACGCGCGTCGCGACGGCGATGCGCTGCGCATCGTGGGGCGCCATCCCGTGCCGGGCTCGTTCGCGCTGCGCGACGTCGAGCTCGGCAAGGACACCGCGTGGCTCGCCGATCGCGATCGCGGCCGGGTGCTCGCGCTGCCCTGGCGCGCGGGCAAGGGCCCGGCCGGACCACCGGTCGAGCTGGCCGAGTGCCGCGGCGTCGCGGCGATCGAGCGCGTCGATCGGCTGCTGCTCGCGGTGTGCGTGCTCGATCGCTCGCTGCTCGTCGCCGAGCTCGCCGCGGACGGACGCTCGATCGTTCGCCAGACCTCCCTCGTGCACGACGGTCCGTGGTGGAGCGCCACCGCGATCGCGGACGGAAGCGGCTGGTGGGTCGCCGGCGGCGGCGTGGAGGATCGCCCGCTCGATCGCAGCGACGGCAGCTTCGGGTGGGTCGACTCGTTCGCGTTCGTGCAGCACGTCGAAGCCTGCGGCGATCGGCTCTGCGCCGAGCCGCGCGCGGCGGTCGATGTCGGCGAGCACGGCGTCGTCACGCCGAAGTGGGTCGGCCTGCGCCGCGCGGACACGGGCCTCGTGCTCACGGTCACCGGGTACGGCGCCGCGACGATGCTCGAGCTCGCGCTCGACGCCGAGGGCAAGCCCGGCACCGCGACGACGCGCGCGGTGCTGCCGGGGCTGCGCGAGCTCGTCGCACACCAGGGCGGATGGCTCGCCGCGGATCCGCTGCTCGATCGCTGGGTGGCGATCGACGGCGACGGTGCGCACACGGTCGGCCGCGCGCCCACGGCCGCGCGCGACCCGATGGTGCGGCTGGGCGAGGCGCTGTTCTTCACGTCGCTGCTCGCACCGCAGGCCAAGAGCGACGGCCGCAGCAGCCGCTTCACCTGCGAGACCTGTCACTTCGAGGGCACCGTCGACGGGCGCGTGCACTACACCGGCCGCGGCGACGTGCATGCGGCGACCAAGCCGCTCGTCGGGTTGTTCGTCAACCGCCCGCACTTCTCGCGCGCGCTCGATCGCACGATCGCGGTGATGGTCGACAACGAGTTCACGGTGGCGAACCGCGGCAGCGCGGCAGGGCCCCGCTTCGCGGTCGATCCGGCCGCGACGCCGTGGCTCGCCGAGCTCGGCGTCACCTCACCCATGGATCCCGATGCGCTGCGCCGCGCCTTCATCGAGTTCCTGATCGCGTTCGATCACGAGCCGAATCCGCGCGCACGCGGGCGCACGCGCTTCGACGATCGCGAGCGTCGCGGCGCCGAGCTCTTCGAGCGGCACTGCGAGGGCTGCCACCAGGCGCGGTTGCAGACGGACGACCCGGCCACGCGCGTGCCGCCCTCGGGCTGGGAGGCGCTCGTCTTGTCCGAGCGCGCGCCGATCGTATGGGCGACGGAGCAGCGCATGCGCACCGGCATCGTGCCGCTCGTCCACGACGAAGGCGCACGCGTGACGTCGCTGCGACGACTCGCGCTCAAGCGGCCGTACTTCACGAACGGCAGCGCCGCGGATCTCGACGCGGTGCTCGCCGCGGTCGAGCTCGCGCCCGCATTCGCGCATGCCCGCGCGCCGGCCGGCGAGCCCACCGCGCCGAGCTCCGCCGGAGTCGGGCTCACGATCGATGATCGCGCGGCTCTGCGCGCGTTCCTCGAGCTGTTGTGACCGCGCGGCGCCGCGTGATATCAAGGGACCCCGCTCGGGCTCCCGAACATGAAGATTCTCGTCACCGGCGGTGCCGGATTCATCGGTGCCAACTTCCTCGACTTGCTGGTGCCGCGGCATCCCGAGCACGAGTTCGTCAACCTCGACAAGCTCACCTACGCGGCCAACCTCGCGAGCCTCGCGGCGGTCTCCAAGCTGCCCAACTACTCGTTCCGCCGCGTCGACATCGGTGACGCCGCCGCGGTCGATGCCGCATTCGACGAGGTGCAGCCCGACATCGTCGTGCACTTCGCGGCCGAGAGCCACGTCGACCGCTCGATCACGGGTCCCCGCGAGTTCGTGCGCACGAACATCGAGGGCACGTTCAACCTGCTCGAGGCGGCGCGACGGATCTGGAAGGACGGGCAGGGGCTCTTCCACCACGTCAGCACCGACGAGGTCTACGGCTCGCTCGGTGACGAGGGCATGTTCACCGAGGAGACCCGCTACGACCCGTCGAGCCCGTACTCGGCGAGCAAGGCCGCCAGCGATCACCTCGTGCGCGCGTATCACCGCACGTTCAAGCTGCCGGTCAAGCTGACCAACTGCTCGAACAACTACGGGCCGCTGCAGTTCCCCGAGAAGCTCATCCCGCTGATGACGCTCAACGCGCTCGACGGCAAGCCGCTGCCGGTCTACGGCAAGGGGCTCAACGTGCGCGACTGGCTGTACGTCCACGACCACTGCGAGGCGATCTGGACGGTCGTGAACAAGGGCAAGGTCGGCGACACCTACAACATCGGCGGCAACAACGAGGTCCGCAACATCGACGTGGTGAACAACCTCTGCTCGATCCTCGCCGAGGAGACGGGCCGGCCGCTCGCGTCGTTCGAGGGGCTCATCACCTACGTGAAGGACCGCCCGGGGCACGATCTGCGCTACGCGATCGATGCCAGCAAGATCACCCGCGAGCTCGGCTGGTCGCCCGCCGAGACCTTCGCGACCGGCCTGCGCAAGACCGTGCGCTGGTACCTCGACAACACCGAGTGGGTCGCGCAGGTGAAGACCGGCGAGTACCGCAACTGGATCGAAACGAACTACGCAGGCCGCTAGACGCGGGTCGCACCAGCGCTAGCCGCTCGACAGGACACTCCGCATGATCGACAGGGGCATCATCCTCGCCGGCGGCTCCGGCACGCGGCTGCATCCGCTCACCAAGTCCATCAGCAAGCAGCTGATGCCGATCTACGACAAGCCGATGGTGTACTACCCACTGTCGGTGCTGATGCTCGCGGGCATCAAGAAGGTGCTGGTCATCACCACGCCGCACGAGCAGGTGCTGTTCACCACCTTGCTCGGCGACGGCAGCCAGTGGGGCATGGAGCTGGTCTACGAGGTGCAGCCCAGCCCCGACGGGCTCGCGCAGGCGTTCATCATCGGGCGCAAGTTCGCCGACGGCAGAGGCTGCGCGCTCGTGCTCGGCGACAACATCTTCTACGGCAACAGCCTGCAGGAGCTGGTCGGCCAGGCGGTGCGACGCGAGCGCGGCGCGACGGTGTTCGGCTACTGGGTGAAGAACCCCGAGGTGTACGGCGTCGCCGAGTTCGACAAGTCCGGCAAGGTCGTGTCGCTCGAGGAAAAGCCCAAGCAGCCGCGCAGCAACTACGCGGTCACCGGGCTCTACTTCTACGACCAGCAGGTGTGCGATCTGGCCGCGGCGCTCAAGCCCTCGAAGCGCGGCGAGCTCGAGATCACCGATCTCAACCGCCTCTACCTCGAGAAGTCCGAGCTGCACGTCGAGCTGCTCGGCCGCGGTGTCGCGTGGCTCGACACCGGCACGCCCGAGGCGCTCCTGCAGGCCGCCAACTTCATCCAGACGATCGAAGAGCGACAGGGCCTGCAGATCGCGTGTCCCGAGGAGATCGCGTTCGCGCGCAACTGGATCGACGTCGCGCAGCTCCGCAAGCTCGGCGAGGCGCTCGCGAAGAACGACTACGGTCGCTACCTGCTGCGGCTCGCGGACGAAGGGCGGGCGCCATGAAGGTCGCACGCACCAAGCTCCCGGGCGTGCTCGTCATCGAGCCCGACGTCTTCGGCGACGATCGCGGCTGGTTCCTCGAGACGTGGGCCAGCGCCCGCTACCACGAGATCGGCGTGCCCGAGGCGTTCGTGCAGGACAACCTGTCGATGTCGCGGCAGGGCATCCTCCGCGGCCTGCACCTGCAGCACCCGTGGGGACAGGGCAAGCTGGTCAGCGTCGCGTGGGGCGAGGTGTTCGACGTCGCCGTCGACGTCCGCGTCGGCTCGCCGACCTTCGGGCAGTGGGTCGGCACCACGCTCTCGGCCACCGAGCACCGCCAGGTCTACATCCCGCCCGGGTTCGCGCACGGCTTCCAGGTCATCAGCGAGCTCGCGCTCTTCAACTACAAGTGCACCGAGGCCTACCACCGCGAGACCGAGCTCGGCGTCGCGTGGAACGACCCCGACCTCGGCATCGAGTGGCCGCTCGCCGACCCGCAGCTGTCCGGCAAGGACTCGCAGTTCCCGCGGCTCCGCGACATCCCGCGCGAGAAGCTGCCGGGCTACGGCCAGCCATGACGGGCGCGAAGAACGTGGTGGTGCTCGGTGCCGACGGCATGCTCGGCACTGCGTGGCTGCGCTTGCTGGCCGAGCTGGGCGTCGCCCACGAGCCGCGCATCTTCCCCGCGTTCGATCTCACCTCGGCCGCGCACGTCGACGCGCTGCCGCTCGGGCCGGACACGATCGTCGTCAACTGTGCGGCCTGGACGGACGTCGACGGTGCCGAGCTGCACGAGCCCGCCGCGACGGTGCTGAACGGTAGCGCCGTCGGTGCGCTCGCGCGGCGCTGTGCCGCGCACGGGGCCACGCTCGTGCACTACAGCACCGACTACGTCTTCGACGGCGAGGCCGAGTCGCCGTACCTCGTCGACGAGATCCAGCGCCCGCTTTCGGCCTACGGGCGCAGCAAGGCGGCGGGCGAGCGCGCGCTGTGGGCCGAGGGCCCGCGTTCGCTGCTCGTGCGCACGAGCTGGCTGTACGCGCCGTGGGGCAAGAACTTCGTGCGCACCATCGCCAAGCTGTCGCGCGAGCGGAGCGAGCTGAAGGTGGTGCACGATCAGCGCGGGCGGCCGACGAGCGCCGAGCACCTCGCCGCCGACACGTGGCAGCTGCTGCTGCGCGGGACCACCGGCATCGTCCACGTCACCGACGGCGAGCAGTGCACCTGGTTCGAGCTCGCCCAGGCGATCGCTGCGTTCAGCGCCCCCGCGTGCGTGGTGCGTCCGTGCACTACCGCCGAGTTCCCGCGGCCGGCGCGGCGTCCGGCCTACAGCGTGCTCGATCTCTCGCGCACCGAGGCGCTGTTGGGCACGACGCGGAGCTGGCGGGATCGCCTCGCCGACGTGCTCGCGCGGCTCGAGCCCGACGCGGGCTGATCGCCGTCCGGCTCAGCCCGTGGGCTCGTCGAGCAGGCCACGCAGCTGCTCGAGCGCCTCGGGGGGCACGTCGAGGAACTGCAGGCCGATGTCGAAGTTCGCCGGCTTGCCGCCTGCGATCGGCTTCACCCACACGACCTCGGTGAGACAGTCGACGCTCGTGCGATCGGGCAGGAACAGCTCGATCTCGAAGCGTGCGCCGAGGCTGAGCGGCTCGTCGCTGTAGACCCGCATGCCGCCGAGCCCGACGTCGACGACCTGCCGTCGGGGCAGCCGTCGACGGGCCGGACGGAAGTAGAGCGGCGCGTTCAACCGGGGGAACTTGCGGCGCTCGTCACTTCCCGAATCCACGGCAGACTGCACGACGTCCTCTCCTCACGAGGCTAGCAGCTCGGAGGTCGATTGCCACCAGGGCATCCTCGTGGGTTTCGTCGCGTGACATGGACCTCGTCGCGAGGTCGGGAGATGGGCGCGAGGGCGCACGCGATCGCTCGTCGTCGCGCCCGATTTCGGCGCGGGGTTCCACTCCGGCTCCCTTTCGGGTCGCCGCTGCGATCGCATACCATCGGCGGGTGCGAACGCGGACCGCCACGCATGAGCTCGTCCCGGCATGGGCCGGTGCGCCGTGCTCGGGCCCGCGCGTGCGCGAGGCCTGTGGCACGAGGCCCCCGTGGCCGCGCACCTGCACGGCGCAGGCACCCCACTGAACCGTAATGTGGGTCGAGGTCACGCCCCGCGCCTATCTGGCGCTCCTGCTCTGGCTGCCCATCGGTATCGCCCTGTTCGCGACGATGAAGCCGGTCCGCGCCGGCGTGGCGACGATCGTGTTCGGCGTCGTGCTGCTGCCCGAGATCGCGGCCTTCGATCCGCCGCTCCTGCCGCCGTTCGACAAGAACTCGATCGCCTCGCTCGCCTGCTACGTCGGGGCGCTGTTGTTCGCGCGTCGCGAGCTGTCGCGCGCCAAGTTCATGCGGGGCTCGGAGCTGTGGTTCCTGCTCGTCATCGTCGGCAACATCGGCACGACGTTCGCGAACCCCGAGCCGGTGATCATCGGCGGTGGGCTCGACTACGACGAGGTCACGCGGTTGCCCGAGATCGTGCTCCCGGCGATGACGAAGTACGACATCTTCGCGTCGACCGTCCGCGACCTGCTCAGCGTCTGGCTGCCGTTCCACCTCGGCCGCGCGCTGATCCGCACCCCCGAGGACGCGAACGCGGCGTTCAAGATCATCGGCGGGGCCATGCTGTTCCAGGTGCTGCCGATCCTGCTCGAGCTGCGGCTCTCGCCGCAGCTGCACAACTGGATCTACGGCTACCACGCCAACAGCTTCGCGGGGGCGATGCGCGGCAGCGGCTTCAAGCCGACGATGTTCATGAGCTCGGGCCTCGCGCTCGCGATGTTCATGCTGCTGTCGATCTTCGCGATGGTGCTGCTGCGCCGCTCGAAGCAGAGCGTCGCCGGCATCGCGGCCGGGCTCTTGCTGCCGCTCTTCTGGGGGCTCTTGCTCATCTCCCGCAACGCCGGCGCGAACATCTATGCGTTCGTCGGCGTGCCGCTCATCCTCGCGCGGCGCTCGTTCGCCGCCGGCCGGCTGGCCGTGATGCTGTGCCTGCTGGTCATCGCGTTCCCGGCGCTGCGCTCGAGCCAGACGTTCCCGACCCACGATCTCGTGTCGTTCGCGGCGAAGTACAGCGTCGAGCGGGCGCAATCGCTCGAGTTCCGCTTCGAGAACGAGGACATCCTGCTCGCGCGCGCGAACGAGCGCATGTGGTGGGGCTGGGGCGGGTTCGGGCGCAACCGCGTGTACGACGAGCGCGGCAAGGACATCTCGATCACCGACGGCGAGTGGATCATCCGGCTCGGCATCCGCGGCATCGTGGGCTTCGCCGGCAGCTTCGGGCTGTTGCTCTGGCCGGTGTTCATGGCCCGACGTCGGCTGAAGAAGGTCCCCGACTTCGAGAACGCGCGGCTGCTCGACGCGCTCTCGCTCCTGTGTGCGTTGAACGCCATCGACCTGCTGCCGAACGCGCAGTGGAACGTGCTGCCGCTGTTCATGGCCGGTGCGCTCGCGGGGCTCACCGAGGAGCTGCCCAAGCTGCCGGCCCGCAACGCGAGCGGCGTGATATGAAACGCGGGCTCCGGTCATGAAGCTGCAGGTCGTCATCGTCAACTACAAGACCGCCGAGCTCGCCCTGCGCGCGCTCGACTCGGCCATCCCCGAGGTCGTGCGCCTCGGCGGGCGCATCACGGTCGTCGACAACGCGTCGGGCGACGGCTCGGCCGAGCGGCTCGAGGCGGGCATCCGCGAGCGCGGCGACGTGCCGGTCGACTTCGTGCTGTCCGAGAAGAACGGCGGCTTCGGCTACGGCAACAACCTCGCGATCCGGCGCGGGCTCGCGTCCGCGGATCCACCCGAGCTCGTCTACCTGCTGAATCCCGATGCGGTGGCCGCCCCCGGCGCGATCGGTCGGCTGGTCGAGTTCATGGACGCCCATCCCGAGTGCGGCATCGCGGGCAGCCACATCACCGAGCCCGACGGCAGCACGCACGTCTCCGCGTTCCGCTTCCCCAGCCCGCTCGGCGAGGTCGAGGGCACGCTGCGGCTCGGCCTCGCGAGCCGCGTGCTGCAGCGCTGGTCGGTGTGGGGCGAGCGCTGCGATCGCACCTGCCGCGTCGACTGGGTCTCGGGCGCCAGCACCATCATCCGTCGCGAGGTGCTCGAGGGCGTCGGGATGTTCGACGAGAACTTCTTCCTCTACTTCGAGGAGACCGATCTCTGCCGCCGCGCGACCCTGGCGGGCTGGCAGATCTGGTTCGTGCGCGAGGCCAGCGTCGAGCACCTGCGTGCGGTCTCCACGGGGCTCAAGGACGTCGCCCGGCCCATGCCGGCCTACTGGTTCCAGTCGCGGCGCTACTACTTCCTCAAGCAGGGGGGCAGCAAGGAGCTCTGGCTGGCCAACCTCGCCTGGCTCGCAGGGCAGTCGGTGTGGCGCGTGCGTCGACGGATCCAGCGCAAGCCCGATGTCGATCCGCCGAATCTGCTGTTCGACTTCGTCCGGCACAACGTCGCCGCCGCCCGCTCACGCACCAAACGCTGACCAGGCCCTTGCCATCGCGGGGCCATCGCGAAATCATGCGGAGGCCGTGCGACGCCTTTCGATCGTCACCCTCGCAGCGTCGCTGCTCGTGCCCGTGGCCGGGTGCAAGCAGCGCTATCCCTACGTCTGGGCCAACGACATCACGCAGACCGAGGTCCCGGTCGACACCGTGCCGCTGCGCCCGGGCGATCGCATCTCGGTGACGGTCCCGCGCATGGAGGAGCTGGCGGCTGCGCCGGCGTTCGAGATCGGGGCCGACGGCGCGATCGTGCTGCCGCTGGTCGGGCCGTTCGACGTGGAGGGCCTGACCCCCGAGGCCGCGGCGCGCAAGCTCAACGCGCGCCTGAACGGCATCGTGGTGAACCCGGACGCGCGGATCTCGGTGGTGACGCCGCGGCAGCCGGTGGTCACCGTGGTGGGCGAGGTCGCGACGCCCAACTCGATCACGCTCGCGCAGGGCGAGGGGGTGCTCACTGCGATCGCGCGCGTCGGCGGGCTCACCGAGTTCGCGGATCCGCAGGGCATCTACGTGGTGCGCAAGTACCCGAAGCGCGAGCGCATCCGCTTCCGCTACTCCGATCTCACCGGTGGTGTGCAGCGCAGCTCCGAGTTCGAGCTCCGCGACGGCGACGTGATCGTGGTCGAGTAGGCCCGCCGGATGCTGAACTGGCTGATGTTCGCGACGCTGCTCGTGGATCCACGGGCAGGGCGCGGTGAGGTCTCCGGCGGCGTCGTCGTGGAGCTGCGCGGCGGCATCGCGCCCCGGCAGGCCGGCCTCGACGAAGTGCCGTCGTTCCTGATGGTGGTGGTGCCGAACGTGGACTTTCGGTTCCGGCATCGTCGCGGCGGCGTTCTGACCTTCGGGTATTCGCCGCGGATGCTCGTGCGACAGCCCAACCAGCTGCTCCTGCGCCGGCCGTTGTTCCTGCACCAGGGCACGCTGAGCTACGCGGTCGCGCTCAATCGGCGCTGGGACATGTTCGCGGGCACGAATGCGTCCGTCGGCGACATCGACTACACCGCGCAGAACCTCGTGCTGCCCAACCAACAGACGCAGGTCGCGAATACTGCGGTGCTCCAGTTCGCCATCGGCGATGCCGGCATGAACTTCGTCGGCCGCGTCGCACCGCGCCACACGATCGGCATCTCGCCGAGCGTCGGGTACCGTCGCGCGCTCAACCGCTCGTCGCAGCCCATCGACAGCGCCGACGACACGGTGCTGCCTGCCACGCTACCCGACCAGACCGGTGGCAACATCGGGCTCAGCTACGCCTATCGCGCGACGCGGCGCGACCAGCTCGGATTCCTTACCTACAACGGCATCGTCGCGTTCAATCCTGGCGGGTCGTTCGTGACCGACGACGTCCGCGTCGCATGGACGCGGCAGGTCGACACGCGCGTGACGTCCGAGATCGATGCGGGGGTCTACAGCGCGCAAGTGATCGAGGAGGATCCGAATCCCGCGATCAACTCCCGGGGCCGCGTGATCCCGGTCGGCAGCGCGCGAATCGGAGGCCGACTGCGCAGTCGGTCCGCATACACGCTCGATGGCACCATCGGCGCCTCGTCGATCGGTTTCTTCGACGCCGTGCGGGGCCGCTTGTCGCCGCGCGCGGGTGGATCCATCACCCTCACCGCGACGATGCCACCGCGCTGGTCGGCCGGGCTCATCACTTCGTACTTCACTTCGGTCGATCCGCCGCTGCCCCTCGTGCCGGACCTCAACGACCGCGACCCTCCGGCGCGGATGATCCCGCAGACGGAAAGTGCGCTGCTGAACCAGATCCCGATCCGCTACCGGATCAACGACGACATGAGCATCGAGTTCGGCGTCATCGCGAACTTCCGCATGCCCCATATCGCGCTAGCCACCGTCGCGGGCACGCAGATCGAGGCCTGGGGGTATTTCGCCTTCCGCATCGCCGGTGGCACGGCGCGTGGTGGGCGCGAGGTCGCCAGCCGTGGTGTCGGCACGGGGCAGGGCGCGGCCACCGGCCAGGGTGGCGCGGGCACGCGGCGCTAGCGAATGACGGAGGCTCGCTAGCGGCGGGCCGCGGCGAGCCGCGCTGCGATCACGCGCCGGAGATCCCGCAGCACGCCGAGGAACACGCCGAGCATGAAGCCGGCGATGAGCCCCGCGCCGACGCGGATGACCAGCTGCTTGATCCACGGGGTCAGCACGACGTTGGGCGGCGTGATGATGTCGAAGCGGCCCGTGACGCTCGCGCGCTCCATGTCGAGCTGCGTGCGGCTGATGTTGAGCTTCTCGAACAGCCCGTCGTGGACCTTCTTGGTCGCGTCGTAGGAGCGCAGGAGCTCGGTGTACTCGGCCTGCAGCTCCGGCAGCTTCGCGACGATGGCCCGCGTGCGCTCGTACTCGTTCGTGAGCCGCGACAGCTCGGAGGTCGCGACCGCGTTCGCGGCCTCGGCCGCGTCGGCCATGAGCCGCGCGTCCTTGTAGAGCGGGTTCTTGGCCTTCACCACGCGGTCGGCGGTCGTGCCATTCTGCAGCACGTCGTCGCGCAGATCCTCGAGGGTCTTCAGCTGCTCCTTCAGCGCCACGATCTCGGGGTGCTGGTTGCCCTTGCCCTCGGCCTTCTTCTCGGCGAGCTGCCGCTTCACGTCGGCGATCGTGTTCTCGTAGGGGCGGGCGCTCTCGAGCCGGCTCTCGATGATCGGCGACTCGCTCTTCAGCCGCTGCCGGGACAGCCGCACCTCGGCGGACGCACGCGCGACCTCGGAGGCGGCACGGCCGCGCTCGCTGCCGAGCGCGATCAGATCGGAGTAGAGCTCCTGCGCCTGCTCGGGCAGCCCGTCGCTGTGCTCCTTGCGGAACGCCAGCAGGGCCTGCTCGGTCGCGGTGATCTGCTCCTCGGTCTCCTCGAGCCGCTGCTCGAGCGTGCCGACCTCGAGCAAGAGGGCCTTCAGCGCCTTCTCGACCTCGGTGTCGAGGTAGAGCCGCAGGTGTACCTCGAGGAACTGGATGGCCTCGTCGGACGAGGGCGCGGAGAACGTGCCCTGGTAGGAGAACTCGCCGGTGCGCTGGAACTCGAGCTGCTTCTGGATCTGCCGCACCCGTTCCTCGGGCACGTCCTCCTCGCCGAGCTCGCGCAGGGTCGCGAGGATGAGCGAGGGCCGCACGAAGTTCTGCTGCGCGGCGCGGAAGAACTCGAAGTTCATGCGCCGCATCTGCTCGAGCGGGTTGTCGGTGGCCTGCGGGACGAGCGAGAGCTCGAACTCGGCCTTCGCCGGCGGCTTGACCAGCTTGTAGGCCGCGAACCCGGCCCCGCCGCCGAGCACCATGCAGATGAAGATCTGCAGCCAGTAGCGCTGGAAGAACGCGATGAGCCGGAGCAGCTGTGCGAGCAGATCCGGTCCCTCTTCCACGCGGGGGATCCGCTGGACCGGGACCTCGAAGACGCGCGCGGCGGCCTGGCCGCCGACCATCGGCACGTTCGGGGTGCCGCGCCGTGCGAGCGCGGTGCTGGTGTTGCTCGCGGTCGGTGGGCGCGTGCGCACCGTCGAGTGGCTCGGCACCGCGAGCGTGTGATCGGTGCTCGGCTGCACCGAGCCGCCCATGTACGTGAACACGGTCTCGCCGGTGCGGACGGTGTCACCCGGACGTAGCTCGACCTCGTCGATGCGCTGATCGTTGACCACCGTGCCGTTGGTGGAGCCGAGATCGTAGATGCGATGGTGATCGCCCCAGCGCACCAGCTTCGCGTGCTGCTGCGACATCGAGCGCTCGTTCACGCGGATGTCGGCGTACTTCGAGCGCCCGATCAGCATCTCCGGACGATCGAGCTGGTACAGCCGCCCGGGTTCCGCACCGGTGACGACGAGCAGGAAGCACTGCGCGAGCGACGGCTCGGGCGAGCTCGCGACGACCTCGAGCATCTTGTCGAGGCCGGGCTCGCCCGACGCACCTCCGGGCTGGATGGTGCGCCCGGTGATGATGGCACCCGGAACGACGGTTCGACCGGTTCGGTTGTGATCCATCGAACGCCTATCGTAGTGGGAGGCCGCAGCGTTGGCCACTGGGCCGGCAGGGTGGTGCACGGACGCCGTCTCGACGGAGGCAGCCGGGCTGCTCGGGAACCGCTGTCGCACGAGGCTCGAACGAGGGCGGTATGCGATGCGCCCGCGGCGGGCGCAACACGTCACAGACGAAGGGCCCGCCATCCACACGTGGAGCAGGGCGATCCTGCTCGGGCCGCGCGAGCACGGAGGCCGAGCGGCGGTTCCTCCGCAGTGAGCCCACGCGGACCCTACGGGGCGCGAGCGCGCTTTTGACCGCAACCCACCCCGTCTTTTCGCGTCCACTCAAACCTGACACCATCGGCGCGCCGGACCGCGGCTGCGCCCCGACGTGCGCCGCCTGCCCCCGGGACCGATCCGAAGATGTGGCGAAAGAGGTCCGCGTTCCTGCGCCAGATCGTGATCGCCTACGACGTGGTCGTGAGTGCGGCCGCGTTCTTCGCGACGCTGTTCGTGCGCGACTGGCTCGCCCACGCGGCGGAGCGCACCGGTCCGGTCGCGACGTTTCTCAAGTCGGTCGGCGGCGTGCCGCCCGGGATCAACCCGGCCGACTACCAGTGGCTGCTGATCGGGCTCGCGCCGATCTGGGCGATCTCCTTCCACTACGCGCAGACGGGTGACATCCGCCCGACGTTCCGGGTGGCCGCGCTGCGCTACGCGAAGGCGGCGGTGATCGGGCTCGGCCTGTTCATCCTCATCATGTTCCTCTTCAAGCTGCAGTTCGTCGCACGCAGCTTCGTCGTGCTGTTCGGGTTCGTGCAGCTCATGGCGCTGATGATGGGCCGCATCGCGCTCGTCGAGGCGGCGAAGCTGACCCGGCGCAGCCGCGAGGATGGCCACCGCGTCGTCATCGTCGGCACCGGCGAGGCGGCGGTGAACTTCGCGGAGTCGCTGCGCAAGCACTCGCCGTGGACGGTGACGATCATGGGCTTCGTCCAGCTGCCCGGCGAGGTCGTCGACGCCCGCGCACGGCCCACGCTCGGCTTCGTCGGCAGCCTCGCGGGCCTGCTCGATCGCCAGCCCGTCGACGAGGTCGCGTTCGCGGTGACCGGCAAGCAGCCCGAGCTCATCAAGGACGCGATCTCGGCGTGCGACGAGCGCGGCGTCGACGTGCTGCTCACGCTGCCGCCACAGTACCCCTCGTCCGGCACCGTCGAGGTCGCCAACGTCTCGGGCTTCGACTACCCGATGCTCGGGCTGCGGCGCGTGCCCACCGACGAGGCGCGGCTCGCGGTGAAACGGCTGATCGACATCATCGGCTGCAGCATCGGCCTGCTGCTCGCGTCGCCGCTCATCATCGGCGCCGCGATCGCGGTGAAGGTGACCTCCGACGGGCCGATCTTCTTCAAGCAGGTCCGCGCGGGTCGCAACGGCCGCAAGTTCACGATGTACAAGTTCCGCTCGATGGTGGTCGACGCCGAGAAGCTGCGCGCCAAGCTCGAGCACCTGAACGAGATGGACGGGCCGGTCTTCAAGATCAAGCACGACCCGCGCATCACCGCGGTCGGTCGCTTCATCCGCAAGACCAGCATCGACGAGCTGCCGCAGCTGTTCAACATCCTCATGGGCGACATGAGCCTCGTCGGACCGCGTCCGGCGTTGCCGAGCGAGGTCGAGCAGTACCAGGCGTGGCAGCGGCGTCGGCTGTCGGTGAAGCCGGGGCTCACGGGGCTGTGGCAGGTGTCGGGCCGCAACCAGGTCGACTTCGAGGAGTGGATGCAGCTCGACCTGCAGTACATCGATCGCTGGTCGCTGTGGCTCGACATCAAGATCATCCTGAAGACGATCCCGACGGTGCTGTTCCACAAGGGCGCGAGCTGATCGAGGGACTCAGCCGGGCTCGGGCTCGGGATCCGGCGCCGGTGGGGGCGGCGGCGGCTTCTTCGGCGTGTCGCTGCCGCCGGGCGCGGGCGGAGGCGCCTGCGGCTCGTCGGGCTTCGGCGCCTCGGGCTTCGGCTTCTTCGGCTTCTCGGGCCTGGGCTTCTTCGGCTTCTCGACGGGCGGCGGGGGCTCGTCGGGCGTGGCCTTCTTCGTCTCGGCGGGCGGCGGCACCTCGACTGGCTTCGGGGTCGCGCCCTCGCCCGTGGGCGGCGCCTTCGCGTCGGTGCCGGCCTTCGCGTCGGTCTCCGCGTCGGTCTTCGCGTCGGTCTTCGCGTCGGTCTTCGCGTCCGGCTTCGCCTTCGCGTCGGGCGCGTCGCCTTCGTCGGCCGCGTCGTCCTTCGCGTCCCCGCCGTCCGCCTTCGCGCCGCGCAGGGCCCCCGAGTTCGGCGCGTAGTGTCCGCCCGGATCCTGCTCTCCGCCCGTGATCCACTCCGGCTTCGCGATCGCGATCGCGATCGCGATCGTCGCGAACATCACCGCCGCTCCGATCGCGAACACCTTCGCGTTGCTGCTCGCGCGGCTGCTGCCGCCGCTGCTGCGCCGAAGCGGCGCCTCGGAGACGTCGGCGCGGATGAGCGTCGTCTTCGAGCCGCCGTGATCCTCGGACGGCGTCTGCCCGTAGTCGGCCGGCAGGCCCTTCGTCTCCGCGGTGAGCTCGATGTCCGAGTTGAGCCCGAGCTCCGGCACCGCGAGCTGCAGCGAGACCGGCTGGCTCTCGCCGAGCTGGCGGTTCGAGATGCCCGCGGCCTGACGGCGCAGCTCGAGCTGGCGTCCGAACGTGTCGATGACCCAGCGCGCGACGTCGGACGACGGCGCGAGGAAGTCCTCGGCGATCGCGACGCGGCGCAGATCGATGAGCATCTGCTCGGCGGTCTGGTAGCGGCGCTCCGGATCGCGCTCGAGCGCGCGCAGGCAGATGCGATCGAAGCACGACGGCGGACGCAGGCCCATCGTCGACGGCGGCACGATCGGCCGCTGCAGCACCGCCTGCAGCGTGGCCTCGGGGCTGTCGCCGCCGAAGAGCTGCTCGCCGGTCAGCGCGTTCCACAGCACGACGCCCGCGGAGAAGACGTCGGAGCGGCTGTCGACGCGGCGACCGAGCACCTGCTCGGGCGAGACGTAGGCCGGCTTGCCGCGGGTGATCGAGGAGCGCTCGGAGATCGCGTTGGCCGCCTTCGCGATGCCGAAGTCGGTGATGCGGCAGATGCCGTTCGTGCCGACCAGCATGTTCTGCGGCGAGAAATCGCAGTGCACGAGCGTGAGCGAAGAGCCGTCGTCGTCGACCAGCGTGTGCGCGGCGTGCAGGCCGGTGAGCGCGTCGATGAGGATCGGGATGATGAGATGCGGCGGACGCGTGCGGCGATGGACCTTGAGCAGCTCGGAGAACGTGCAGCCCTCGACGTAGTCCATCACCAGGTAGTGCTGGTTCGCGAGCGTGCCGATGTCGACGATGCCGACGACGTTCGGGTGGTGCAGCCGCGAGGCGATGCGCGCCTCCTGCAGCAGCATGCGCACGTACTCGTCATTCTGGCTCAGGTGATCGCGGATGACCTTGAGCGCGAAGAGGCGGCGGAATCCGCCCTCGCCGGTGATGCGCGCGAGGTAGACGGTGCCCATGCCGCCCCGCGCGATGCGGAGCAGCACCTCGTAGCGACCGACCACCGCGGGTGCGGACGCGCCGGTGAGGCCGGCCGCGCGCGCGGCCTCGACCTGCTGATCGAGGCGCACCCCGTCGGCGACCGCACGGCGGTCGGCGGGCTGCGGCGGCGACATGCCGATCGCCTGCGCGACCACGGCCGCGCGCTCCTCGGTGCGTCGCTGCCCGCCGGGCCGCGAGCCCGACGAGGCCGGCATGCGTGCACCGGAGCCCGCGGTCATCGTCTGCGACGACAGCACCTCGGGCGACACCACGATCTTGTCGACGTTGGGCTCCGCGGGTGCCGGCGTCGGGGTCGAGCTCGGCCACTCGGGTGCGGGCGGCAGTGCAGGGCGAGCTTGCCGACGGATCTCGCCGTGCGCAGCCGCGGTCTGTCCGCTCTCGATCGGGATCGTCGCGGGAATCGGCTGCGACGGCGCGGACGCGACCGGTGCGGGTACACCGAGCGCGGGCGGGAGCTCTGCGCTCGCGGTGCCGCCGACCGCAGGCATCTGGCCGGTGCCGGGGATGTTCCACTGCGCGGGCTGTTGCTCGAAGCGCAGCGGCGCGGGCAGATCGGCGGGCACGGGCGGCGGAGGCGGGACGAACATCACCTCGGCGTTGCGCGGCGGCGCGGGTACTCCGGCCGCGGGCACGGTGCGCGGCGGAGGTATCGGGCCCGGACGCATCAGCGTGCGATCGACTTCGTCCTCCGGCGGCGGTGGTGCGGTCGGAGCCGCGCGGACGACCGTGGGTGCGATCTCGGACGGCGGGCTCGCATCGGGGTCGACGCGGGGCGGCGCGACGACGGGCACGCCGAACATCGTGCGTCCGCGCGCCGTCGCCGACGACGAAGGGGGCTCGACGGGACGCGGGGGCTCGGCCGCGCTCGGTCGCGACGGTGCGATGACGATCGGTGGCACCGCGACCTGGGCCGCGGCAGGCGAGACCTGCACCGACGGCACTGCGCCGACCGCCGGCATCGGCGGTGGTGTGCCGAGCGGCGGCGAGAGTGCGGTCGGGCCCGAGCGCGCGGCCGCGGGGGGCTGACCGGTGGCCGCCGGCATCGCGAGCGTCGGCGCCACGCCGGACACCGGCGCGACCACGGGCGGCGCGACGACGGGCGGCGGCGAGACGACAGGTGTCGACGTGACGCGCGGAGCGATCAACGTCGAGCCGGGCGAGCTGGCCTCGAGGCTCGGCGCGACGACGGTGCGATCGGCCGGCGTGCTCGCGGCGACCCGTGGCGGCGCGATGACGGTGCGATCGGCGGGCGCGGGCGTGACGGGAATCGCCGCGCTCGTCGTGCCCGAGACCGGGCGCGGCTCGGGCGGTGCTGCAGCGGGGAGCGCTGCGCTGCTGCCATCTTGCTTGCCCCGACCTCCGCCCGTGGGGTGCCAGCTGACCCCCTGCCGTCGCGCGCGCTTCTTGCCGACGTCGGTGTCCTCGACCGGCACCGGCGTCGGCACGCCGGTGCGACCGGGGGCCTGCGCGATGAGCTCGGCGGTGCTGGCCTTGATCACCGCACGTCGCGAGATCGGCTTGAACTCGACCTCGAAGGTGCCGCTGTCGAGCGCGAGCAAGCGCTGCACGGCGGCCTCCATGTGGTGCCGCCCCATGTCCGCATCGATGAGCGCGCCGTCGCGGAACCAGAGCGTGGCGGCACCGACCGGCGTTTCGAAGCGTGCAACACCGGTATGCCCGCCCTGCAGGATCGTCTGCAGCAGCTCGACCACCGGGACGTCGGCGATCTGACCTGCGAACGCGGCTCGCGGGTCCTGGTTCACGGGCGTCCTTGGGCGCACGAGCCGGTCCCCGCCTCGTGCGGGGCTGCCCGAGGTGCGGCCGGGTCTGCCGCACCGCGGCCGTGTGCGCGCATGACCGACTATATGTCCCAGCGCACCGGGTGCTGTCAAACGGCGCTAGGGCCTACGGGACAGCGTTCCCCGCCGATGCTCCCGCGGCCTTCGCAGGGCTCGTGGCCGGCTGGGCGATCCACCAGTGCGTGACGACCCTCGCGTCGAGCTCGAAGACGAGGCGCTCGCCGTCGCGGGTGCCATGGATCGGCACGCGGCCGGAGAGATCGCCACCCGAGGTGCCGGTGCGCCCCGACAGCGGCACGAGCGCCAGATCTTCGCGCGTGCGGATCGCGAAGCGTCCGCGGATCGGCTGACTCCGGAACGGCCCGCGCATCGCGGGCGCGGGCGCGGCCTGACCGACCGCGGTCACGAGGATCTTCCGCGACGACGCGATCGGGGCGTCGTCGAGCGCCGACAGGGCGAACGCAGCCTTGGGGATGTCGAGCTCGACCCAGCCATCGGGCAGCTCGAAGCGCGCGCCACCGATCCACCCCACGACGGCTTGCGAGCGCGGCGTCGCGATGGTGATGACGCCCTCGCCGAAGTCGCGGGTGATCTCCCCCGTGTCCGAGACGATGCGCGTGCCTTCGGTCGCGAGCAGATCGCGATCGAGGTCGGTGACGATCGTGGCGCCCTTCGGCAGCGGCGGCAGCTCGTCCCACGCGAGCTCCTTCGTGTCGGGCATCGCGATCACCACGCGCGACTGCTCGAAGCCGGTGCGCAGCGCGGCGCTGTTGAACGGGTTGCGCGCACGGCCGTACGCGTCGGCGACCGAGGGCTGGATCACGATGGTCTGCTTCGCCTCCGCGACGTCGCCGCGTCGGTACATGAGCGCCGCCGCGGGCACGAGCGCCGTGATCGCGGGGTCGACGGACCCGGAGAACAGCGACACCGAGTCCGGCGGCCCCAGGCGATCCTGCGTGTGGCAGTAGAGCATCGGCGCGTCCCAGCCCTGCAGCGCCGAGATCGCGGCGACGTGCAGCGGCGCCTCGAAGCGATCGCGGGCGGGCAGCGGCACGTTCCACTCGCTGATCGTCACCGGCTTGCCGGCCAGCGCGCCCATGGCCGCCATCGAGAGGAAGCTGGGCTCGAAGTGCGGGTTGCTGGTCGACATCTCGGCCGGGCCGTAGGTGTGGATGTCGATCGCATCGCCGCTGCGCAGCGGCGACGCGGAGAAGAGCGACTCGTCGCCCCACACGCTCGTCGCCACGATCGGGGCCTGCACGCCGAGCTTGCGCAGCGCCGCGATCGCGCGGCGGTCCCACGCGTGCTCGAGCTCGGAGAGCACGAGCTTCGCGGGCCCCGGCTCCCACGTGCGCAGCGAGGCCTCGAACGGCAGGCCGGCCTTCTTCGCGATGGCGCCCACCTTCGTGCGCAGCAGCGCCTCGTGCACGGGCCGCCCGGAGTTCGGCAGCATGTACTGCCCGAAGTGGTGCGTGACGTCGTTCTCGTTCGTGACCAGCACGAACGCGACGGCAGGATCGCTGGCGATCGAGCGTCCGGTGTAGCGGTTGTTGCGGGCGAGGTACTGCTCGGCGAAGCCCTGCATCAGCGCCTCGATGCGGCTGTCGACGTACGAGAACCCGCGCGCGTCGCCCTCGGGCAGCTCGCCGAAGCCGGCGATCGCGTCGCTCGGCGTGAAGCGACGGCCGACGTGGAGATCGAGCCACACGTAGATGCCCTCGTCGGCGAGGCACTTGATCCACCAGTCGATCGCGTCGAGCGACGCGCTGCGCAGCTTGCGGGTGCCGGGCTCGAACACGTTGGGCTCGACCCACGCGGAGTCGTGGTGGTGGAGCCGCACGAGGTTGTAGCCGAGCGCGGCGAGCCGCCTCGCCTGGCGCTGGATCGCGTTCTTGTCGGTGCCGAAGAGCGCGTACGCGGCGACGTTGGTGCCCCAGAAGCGCGCCGGCGTGCCGTCCTCGAAGACGAGCGCATCACCCTTCGTCTGCAGCCGGCCGTGCTTGCCGGCGGGTCCGTCGTTCAGAAAGCCGAGGTCGACCGGCGCGCCCTCGGGATCGACGACGCCGGCCGACCAGCTCGCGGTCGGCTCGCCGTAGCGCTCGCGCGTCGAGCGACGCACGCGGCCGTCCTTCGGGATCTCCACCGTGAGCGTCGCGCGACCGCTGCCGGCCTTCATGTCGCCCGCGACGATGACGGCGCGCACGCGTCCGGGCGCGCTCGGCTCGCGCACGAAGCCGAGCGCGTCACCGCCGAGCACGAGCTGGACCTGGTCGTCGCCGGCGCCGAGCGTGAGCGTCTTGTCGTCCTTCGAGAGCGTCCACGCGGGCGCCCGTCCGCCCCACAGCTCGGGTGCTTCGATCACGTCGAGCTCGAGCCCGCCGCCCGGCACCTGCGCGAGCGCGCGGCGCAGGGTGAGGTTCCAGGCGATCTCGAGCCGATGCTCGCCGGGCGCGACGGTCCCGGCGACGCGCAGATCCAGCGGGGCGGACTCGATCACGAACGGATGACGACCGCCGGAGGGCGTGTCGCTGCGCACGTCGGGGTTCGCCCAGCGGTAGCCGGCCTCGAAGAACACGTAGCGCGCGCGGATGACGTCCGTGTTGCGGTGACGCACGCGCAACGCACCGTCGTCGGTGGCCTCGATCGTCCAGCCGTCCGTCGTCGCTTCGCGCGCGACGGGCGAGGGCACCGACGGCGGCAGCGGGCGATCGGCGATCGGTCGCAAAGGTTGCGGCGCGTCGTCCGGCGGCGTGCTCGCGCGCGGGCACGCGCCGAGCAGCACCGAGAAGAGCGCGATCGAGCACGAGGCGGCGGCGCGAGCTGACATCGGCGGGCGAGGAAGTGTCTGCTAGCATTCCGCCGATGTCGACCGACGTCCTTCGCCCCCTCGACGTCCCGCGCCTCACCCGTGAGTTCCGGAATGCGGAGCCGTTTCCGTTCATCGTGATCGACGAGCTGCTGCAGCCCGAGTTCGCGCGCGAGGTCGCCGACGCGTATCCGACCTTCGACAACGCGCTCGCCAAGGGCTTCGCGTTCGACTTCGTCAACGAGAAGAAGAAGGTGCAGGTCACCGACGCGACGAAGTTCCCCGCCGCGGTGAAGCGGCTGCACGATGCGATCTCGTCCGAGTCGTTCCGTGCGCAGCTCTCGGAGATCACCGGCATCCGGAACCTCCTGGCCGACGACGAGCTCGTCGGCGGCGGCATGCACGTGATGGGCTCCGCGGGGCGCCTCGACGTGCACGTCGACTTCAACCTCATCGAGCAGCGCCAGCTCCACCGGCGGCTGAACATCCTCGTGTACCTGAACCCGGTCTGGAAGGACGCGTGGGGTGGGTACATCGAGCTGTGGGACAAGGACGTGCGGCGCTGCCACCACGCCTTCTTGCCCGCGTTCAATCGCTGCGTGATCTTCGAGACGAGCGCGATCAGCTTCCACGGCGTCTCGGCGGTGCAGTGCCCCGACGACGTCGAGCGCAAGTCGTTCGCGGCCTACTACTACACGCGCGAGGCCCCACCGTCGTACGAGGGCAAGAGCCACAGCACGATCTTCCGGGCGCGCCCCGACGAGCTGTTGCGGGGCCTGGTGTTGATGCCGGCCGAGAAGCTGCAGCGTCGCGTGAAGGCCCAGGTCGAGCGCGCGAAGCGGGGCGTGAAGCGCCTGGCGAAGGTCGTCGGCCGGTAGCCGGTCACAAACGCGACCGCATCCGGCTCCCATGCTCCGAGCCCCCGGAGCATCCAGATGCGCACCCACGAATCGTTGTCCATCGCCGGCGCGCTACTCACGGCGCTCTTGGCCAGCTCGTCCGCCGAAGCGGCCGACGGCTGCAAGTGGGTGAGCATCGACGCGAAGGTCACGATCGCCGGCAAGGCCCGTAGCGGCGTGGTCGTGAAGGTCGGCACCGACTGGGACCTGCTCGAGGACGGCATGGGCATCGAGCCCGACGGCGCGGTCGCGCTCACCACCGACGGCAACGGGCGGATCAAGGGCGGCTTCGACTACTGCGACGGCGGTGCGCCGCCGCTGCTGTTCCGCTACCGCACCGACTTCAACGAGGACAGCCACGAGGTCGAGGAGAGCCAGGCGAACTTCCACTACACCAAGACGATCGCGTTCGGCCCAGCCGACGCGGGGGACTACCGCCCGGTGCACCCCGCCACGAAGGTGAAGCTGCGCTTCCCGGTACAGAAGCCGAGCCTCATCAATCACCACGCGCACCTCGAGGGCGTGGATCCGGCCGCGGCGTTCTTCAGCCTCGGCATCACCGCCGTCACCGCATACATGATGTCGGGCCCGCTCGGGCTCGATCACCGGCCCTTGCCGCAGTCGGGCAAGGTCGCGTGCCGCGACTACGCCGGTCACGGCGGGACGATCGGCGCGCCGTACTGCTACGGCAAGCACAAGGGCACCGACTTCATGCTGATCGGTGGTTTCGATCAGATGGACAACGGCACGAACTACATCGTGGCCGCGGCCGATGGTGTCGTCACGAAGGTCGACGACACGCACTACGATCGCTGCCATCTGACCTCCGAGCCGTCCGACAACGACGGCGGCATCGACGTCACCTGCGACGGCAAGAACGGCGACGCGTCGAACGGCGGCTCGTTCCTCGCCAACGAGATCGTGGTGAACCACGGCTTCGACACCAGCGACAAGCGCTACGCGGTCACCACGCGCTACCTCCACATCAAGAAGGGCTCCGCGCAGGTCGAGCCGGGCCAGCTCGTCCGCTGCGGACAGGTGCTCGCCGAGATCGGATCGTCCGGCAACTCCTCGGCGCCGCATCTGCACTTCGAGGTGAAGCACGAGGGCGCGGTCGTCGATCCCTACAAGGGGCTGTACTCGGCGCAGCGCTACTGGACCGATCAGAGCGCGGGCAAGCGCGAGCTGCCCGGGGTCGGCTGTCAGGACCCGAAGGAACGCTACGGCGACGTGGAGTACTGGGCCGAGCTCGAGGTCGTCACGCCACCGAAGGACCTGGGGATCCGGGACGAGCCGCCGAGCGGGCAGTGGAACCCCGGCAAGGCCAGGTGGTGGAAGATGGTGGTCGACGTCGACGACGCGAAAGTCGTGGGCTTCAGCCCGGCGGTCACCCTCGTCACGTGGAAGCTGCCGAAGTCCGCGGTGATCGACGCCGCCGTCGAAGGCCAGCGCATGCGCGGCAAGCCGAACGTCATCCGCGCGAAGCTCGGCAAGCCCATCACGTTCTACGTGCCGATCGCGAACGCGCGCAGCGAGCGGCTCGCCGACTACTCGTTCGACGTGATCGCCGAGCTGAAGCAGGAGAAGCTCGGCAGCGCGCTCGTCCAGCGCTTCGTCCACATCGACATCCCGAGGCCGACGCTCGAGCTCGTGCCGCAGCCCGGCAGCAAGAAGGTGGTCGACACCGTGCCGGCGTGCGGCGCGAAGAAGCCGGTCTACCAGGTGGCGTACAGCCCCGGCGCGAAGGGCATGCTCGGCAAGCCCGGTGATCCCCGGAGTGGTCCGACGCCGCCCGTGCTCACCATGAAGGTGGTGTCGCAGTCGACCTTCGAGACGCTGTCCAGCGACCCGATCTCGGTGTGCTACGGCGACGTCGTGAAGGTGACCGCCACCGCTTTCGATCCGCAGGGCGTCGAGAAGGTGACGACCACCAAGACCCTGCGATCGCCGCGCTTCGTCACCGATGCGAAGATCGCCGCCGATCGGGGGGCCGGCTCGACGACGGTGGTCATCCCCGCGACCCACAGCGGCGAGAAGCCGTTCGAGACGAAAGTGTTCCAGAAGGTGCGCGTCACCGTCGATCCGCGCGACGTCGGCGACGGAGCGCTGCCGCTCGCGACCCCGAAGAGCCCGGTGAAGATCGCGTGGACGGACCTGCAGTACGTCGATCCGACCACGAAGGCGTGGGTGCCGCTGGCGTCGGGCAAGAAGTCCGCGGTCGAGGCGCACTTCGAGGTGCGCAAGCACAAGGGCGACACGCTCGTGCTCGAGTTCCGCGACACGAGCTGGCCGATCCTCTTCGCCGGCAAGCTCACCGTCACGGATGGATGGGGCCGCACCATCACGCAGGACATCCGCGGCGCCAACGGCAAGCTGCCACCGCCGGCGACACCGAACGGGCTCGAGGATCTACTCGCCCACGCCGGCTTCCAGCTGGGTGGCGATCCCGAGCCGATCGAGAGCCTGCCCGAGCACTCGCTGCCGAGCCAGGGCATGGCGGAGCTCGGCGGCCTCGTGCGCGGCCTGTCGGTCGCATACGCGAAGCGCGACAAGGCGGCGATCGCCGGCCTGCGCGCCAAGGTGCGCACGTTCTCGGCGACGACCGCGAAGACGAAGCGCGCGCTGCCGAAGGGGATCCCGACGGCGCTCGATCACTGACCTCAGTCCGCGTTGCGCTGCGGGGCGTCGTGCTGCTCGCGGAACCACTTCGCCGTGCGAGCCAGCCCCACGTCGAGCGTCGTCGGCGTGCCGATCTTCGCGCGCATCTGGGTCGCGTCGAGCACGGAGCGCTCGAGGTCGCCCGGGCGCCAGGGGCCGCGCTCGAGCGTCGCCTCGATGCCGAGCGACTTCATCAGGCCAAGGGCGATCTGCAGCGTCGTGGCCGGCACACCGGTGCAGACGTTGATCGTGGTGTCGCCGAGCTTGCCGGCCACCGCGAGCAGGTTCGCCTTCACCACGTCGTCGATCGCCACGTAGTCGCGGATGCAGCCGTCGTCGCCGATTTCCTTCTTCGCATTGATGCGGCAGGGCAGTCCGGAGAGCAGGCGCTCGCTGAAGATCGCGACCACGCCGGCCTCGCCGTGTGGATCCTGGCGTGGGCCGTAGACGTTCGCGTAGCGCAGCACCGTCGCGTGCAGCCCGTGCGCCGCCTGCCAGCACGCGATGTAGTGCTCGACCGCGAGCTTGCTGCACGCGTACGGGCTGAGCGGCACGGTGGGGTCGCCGACCTCCGCGAGCTTCGGCTCGGGCACCTCGCCATAGATCGCACCGCCGGTGCTCGCGAACACGAGCCGGCCGACCTGGTGGCGCACGCAGGCCTCGAGCACGTTGATCGAGCCGAGCACGTTGATCGAGCCGTCGCGCACCGGCTCGCGCGTCGACACGGCCACGCTCGTCTGCGCGGCCTGGTGCGTCACGACCTCGGGGCGGAACGACGCGAACACCTTCTCCAACGCGGCGGCGTCGACGATGTCGACGCGCTCGAAGCGGGCCTTCGCGTTGAGGTTGCGCTCGCGACCGCTCGACAGATCGTCGACGATCGCGACCTCGTGGCCGGCCGCGATCAACGCGTCCGTCACGTGACTACCGATGAACCCTGCGCCGCCGGTTACGAGAGCTCGCACGCGCGGAGGCTAGCACGAGGCACGTGCGCGGAGGCGAACGTCGTGCCGGTTCAGGGGGCGACGCGCACGCCGTCCAGGTAGACGCCGCCTTCGCCCTCGGGGTCGACTGCCTCGAGCGTCTGATCCGCCCAGCCCGAGCCGCCGTCGATGAGCACCCGCCCGCCTCCGACCGCGCTCGCGTACGTGTCGGGGATCGCCTTCACGTCCCGGATGCGGATGATCGAGCTGTCGTCGGCGGTGAACGAGGGCGACGAGCCGTCGTCGCCGTCGACCGACAGCGTGACGCCGTCGAAGATCATCTCGGCCTGCTCGTAGGTCTGCGCCAGGTTCGCGAAGAGCGTCGTGTCGGGCCCGAACGCGACCTTGCTGGTGCCCTCGGCGTTCGGCTCGTTCACCGTGATGTGCCCCGTGAACGACAGGTCGCACGCGCCCGCGGCGTAGAGGTTGAAGCTGGCGATCGCGCTGTCGGTGTACGTGAAGCCCGGTCCGCCCTGCGCGAAGAAGTCGAGCGCGCCGGTGCTCGGCCCGTTCGTGGTGACGTCGTCGGCGACGGTGGCCACCACGTCGGTGAGGTGCAGCGCGAGCACGATCTCCTCGCCGCCCGTGATCGCGATCTTCGAGTCGTTCTCGAGATCGAGCTGCCAGCCGTAGATGTCGGCGTCGTCGAGCTCGAGCGTGCCCGAGGTGCT
>CAZFKC010000038.1:0-23757 GCA_964519175.1 uncultured Nannocystaceae bacterium | reverse complement strand
CGAGCTCGATCACCGCGTCGTCCATCGCCTGCAGGTTCCACTGCAGACCCGAGCCCGACTCGAGCCGGCTGTGATCGGCCTGCACGCGGCCGTGGCCGCGCACGACGAACGCATCGGTGTCCTCGACCTCGGGCGCGAAGCGGATCACGGTGTCCTCGAGCACGAGCTCGCCGCCGTCCTCGACCGTGAGCGTCTCGGCGATCGTGCACTCGAGCTCGCGCCACACCTCGCGGGTCGTGATCGTCACCGCGCCCTTGCTGCACGCGCGCCGGTGCGTGCCTTCGCTGCACGCCGCGATCATCGTCATCGCCGCGAAGCCGATCGCCTTGCGCATGCGCCGACCGTACCAATCGCCGTCGATCGCTGCTATCGTGCGGGGCAGATGGGCGATCGTCCCAGTGTGATGTTCGTGCTCGGTACGCGACCCGAGGCCGTCAAGCTCGCGCCGGTCGTCCACGCCGCGCGGGAGTTCGACGACTGGAAGGTCACGCTCGTCAGCACCGGTCAGCACAAGGAGCTGCTCGCGCCGTTCCTCGACGTGTTCGGGCTCGTGCCCGACGTCGAGCTGGGGCTGATGGTGCCGGGGCAGGGGCTCGGCGCGTTGCTCGGCTCGGTCGTCGCGACCGTCGAGCGCACGCTGCTCGCCGAGCGGCCCTCGTGGATCGTCGTGCAGGGCGACACCACCACCGTGCTCGGGGCCGCGCTGGCGGCCGCACAGGTCGCACCGCAGTGGGGCCTGGGCATCGCGCACGTCGAGGCCGGGTTGCGCACGCACGATCGCAGCGCGCCGTTTCCCGAGGAGAGCAACCGCGTGCTCGTCGGTCAGCTCGCGACGCTGCACCTGTGTCCGTCGACCCGCGCGGTCGCGAACCTGACGCGCGAGGGCGCGAGGCCGGAGCAGATCGTGCTCACCGGCAACACCGTCGTGGATGCGGTGCGCTGGATCCGTGCGCGACTCCCCGAAGGCGGACGCGCGCCCGACGAGATCGCCAGGGTGCTGCCGCGGCTGCGCGCGGACTCGCCGATGGTGCTCGTCACCGGCCATCGCCGCGAGGCCTTCGACGGCGGGCTCGCGCGCGTGTGTGCAGCGCTCCGCGAGCTCGCGCGGCGGCATCCGGAGCTCGACATCGTCTACCCCGTGCATCTGAACCCGCACGTGCGCACCGAGGTCGATCGCACGCTGGCCGACGCACCGAACGTGCAGCTGTGCCCGCCGGTCGGTTACCCGGCGTCCGTCTGGTTGATCCAGCGCTCGCGCTTCGTCGTGACCGACTCGGGCGGCATCCAGGAGGAGGCGCCCGAGCTCGGCCGTCCCGCGCTCGTGACGCGCGTGGCGACCGAGCGGCCCGAGGCCGTCGAGCTCGGCGCCGCGCAGGTCGTCGGCTACGATCCCGAGCTGCTCTTGCAGTGGTGCGAGCGCTGGCTCGGCGACGAGGCGGCGTATCGCGCGGCCGTGCCCACGCGCAATCCGTTCGGTGACGGGCGAGCCGCGGCGCGCAGCGTCGCCGCGCTGCGCTCGCGGCTCGGGCTGCCGGGTCCCGACGTGCCGCCGTGGACGCCGTGATCGCGCTCGCGCGCGCGCTGCAGCGCTGATCAGCGCTGCCCGATGCGACCGCGCAGCTCGTCCGCCCAGCGCTCGAAGCTCGCGAGCGTGCTCTCGAGCACGTCGGGCGTCTCGGCGAGCACGCGCATCTTCTCCTCGAGCAAGCGGCGGCCGCGGTGCAGTCGCGTCTTCACGGTGCCCACCGGCGTGCCGACGATCTCGGCGATCTCGGCGACGGGCAGCTTCTCCCAGTACAGCAGCTCGAGCACCTCCTGACACTCGAGCGGGACGCGGCGCAGCGCCTCGAGCAGGAGCTGCTGCTCCTGCCGCGCGCGGATCACCTCGCTCGCGGTCGGCGACAGATCGCAGGCCGAGACCTCGCCGAAGTCGATGCGACCGGTCGGGCCGTGGCGCGCGCGGTAGTGCTTGTGCAGGAGGTTGCGCGCGACCGCGAAGAGGAACGTGCGGAAGCCGGACTCGCCGCGGAAGCGATCGCGGGCCTCGACGCACGCGAGGAACGTGTTCTGGATGAGGTCGGCGCTGGCCGGACCCTCGACCTTGTTGTGGAAGAAGCGCGCGACCGCCTCGTAGTGACGATCGAACAGCGTCGTTCCGGCGGTGCGGTCGCCGGCGCACCAGGCCGCGAAGAGCGTGCGGTCGTCGTCCACGTCGCTATGGTAGCGGGCCTTTCGCAGGCGCGTCGGGCAAGCTCGCGAGCCAGCGCTCGGCCTCGGTGGCGCGCGCAAGCCAGCCGTTGCCGCGCGCGCGCCAGCTCTCGATGGCATGGCGCGCGGCCTCGCGGCACTCGCGGCCGGTCTGGCCGGCCCGGGCGAGCACCCGTGCGAACGCCAGCTCGATCTCCGCGCGCTCGAGCCCGCTGCAGCGGGTGCTGCCCGACACGATCGTGCGCAGCGACTCGACCATCGGATCGCGCGCACCTTCGGGGGCGCCCACGACCTCGACGTCGGCGGTGCTCACGTTCGCGAGCGCGAGCGCACCGGCGCACGGGTCGACCTCGCCGAGCGCGAGCGCATGCGACATCTCGCGGGTGGCCTGGTCCATCGCGCCCGCGCGCACTGCGATGCCGACGAGCGTGGCGCGGGCCTCGGCCATGTGGATCGCCGAGTCCCCGCGGGCCTCGGCGCGCGCGATGACGTCGTGCAGCAGCTCTGCCGCGGCCGCGTCCTCGCCCTGCGCCACGAGGATGCGCGCGAGTCGGTTGCGCGCCGACAGCACCAGCGGATGGGCCTCGCCGTGCACGACGCGCAGGCCCTCGAGCCCGCGGAGGGCGGCGACGTGCGCGTCGGCGAAGCGGCCCTCTTCCCAGTACACCTCCGCGAAGTCGCTCTCGATCCAGGCGTCCTCGACCGTGAGCCCGTGCGTGCGGGCGATGGCGCGCGCGCGCTCGAGCACCGCGATCGCGTCGGGGCGCCGCTCGAGCGCGATGAGCACGAGGCTCTCGTTGACGAGCGACGTGATGAGCTCCGGATGCGCGTGGCCGTGTGCCGCTTCGGCGATCGCGATCGAGGCCTCGAGCAGCGCGAGCGCCTTCGAGGGCTCGCGGCGCAGGATCTCGATGTGCGCGAGGTTGCCGAGCACCGGCACGAGATCCTGGCTCTCGGGGCCGTCGATCGCGATGTAGCCCAGCCGCGCCTCTTCGAGATCGTCGTAGGCGGCGTCGCGATCGCCGAAGGTGAGCCGCATGAGCCCGCGGTTGACGAGGAAGTGCAGGCGCGGCTGATCCCACTCGGGCAGCCGCGCCGCGATCGCGTCGCCGGCCCGCGCCCAGCGCTCGCCGTCGTCGTGGCGCCGCTGGTCGTGGCCGACGAGATCGACGGCTTCGGTCGCGGCGCGCAGGGCGAGGCGGTCGGCACCGGCCGCGCGCGCGACGTCCCAGGCCTCCTCGATGTCGTGCTCGGAGCGCACCAGCTCGCCTTTTTGGTGCGCGACCGCGGCCGCGAGCAGCAGGCACTCGGCGAGCAGCGCGGGCTCGCCGAGCTCGCGCGCGTGGGCCAGCGCCGGCGCGATCGTGGCGTCGGCCTTCGCATAGTCGGCCGCATGGACGGCGTCGATCGTGGCCTCCATCGCGGCGTGGATCGCCGCGATCGCGTCCTCGTGCTGCGGCGCGCCGAGGGCAGGCAGGCTGCCGCGACGGCGCGCGCTCGCGCACTCCTGCAGGCCGAGCAGGCCCCGTGCATCGGGGCGCGCGGCCCCGCGATCGAGCGCGAGCACGAGGCCGGCCTCGGCGTTCGCGATCGCGGTGCGCACGTCGCCGAGGCAGGTGCGGCGCAGCTCCGCCGCCTCGAGCTGCGGATCCCGGCACAGCGCGACGGCCTCCGCGCGCCACGAAGCTGCGCCGCGCACGAGCTCGTCCACGCGCGTCAGCCACGGCTGTGCGTCGGAGGTCTCCGCGCGGGCGCGTCTGCGCAGCGCGTCGGCATGGTCGCCGGTCCAGGTGTCGTCGAGCGCTGCGCCGGCGCTGGCACAGGCGTCGGTGCGCTGCAGTGCGAGCGCGCCCGCGAGCGCCGTGACCGCGAGCGCACCGCTGGCGATCGCGATGCGGGTGGGGCGGGCACGCACGCGGGCGAGCGCGGTGAGCAGCGCATCGAGGTCGACGAAGCGCTGGCCGGGATCGGCGGCGAGCCCCCGCAGCAGCACGGCACGCACGCGCCGCGGCACGTCGCGATCGCGCGGGACGTCGCGCACGCGGCCCGCGAGCGCAGCCTCGTAGAGCGCACGCACGGTGTCGCCGAGGAACGGGCGCACGCCGTAGCAACCCTCGAACACGGAGACGCAGAACGCGAACTGATCGGCACGCGCATCGACGGCCGCGCTGCGCAGCTGCTCGGGCGGCATGTAGGCCGGCGTGCCCAGCGTGGTGCCCGTGCCGGTGAGCGTCGTCGCGAGCGCGCCGAGCTCGGGGTCGAGCCAGCCCGGGGTCTCGGGCTCGGACGCGTCGCCGCGCGCGAGCCCGAAGTCGAGCACGCGCACGCGCGCTTCACCGTCGCCGCTGGGCGGCGTGATCATCACGTTGTCGGGCTTGAAGTCGCGGTGGACGATGCCGGCGCGGTGGGCTGCCGCGAGCCCACGGCCGGCCTGCAGGTACGCGTCCAGCACCTCGCGCCAGCTCCGACCGCTCTGCCACGTGCGCAGCGTCTGGCCGGGTACGAGCTCCATCGCGACGAACACGCGCCCGTCGTGCTCGCCGACCTCGTAGATCGCGGCGACGTTGGGATGGGAGAGCCGCGCCATCGTCTGCGCCTCGCGTCGCAGCCGCGCCGCATCGCCACCGCGCTCGCGCATCACCTTGATGGCGAGCTCGCGATCGAGCCGTGCGTCGCGGGCGAGATAGACGACGCCGACCGCACCTGCGCCGAGCCGACGGATCACCTCGTAGCGGCCGATGTGCTCGGGATCGATCGCGGTGTCGAACAGCCGCGCGCGGATCTCGTCGCGCTGACGCCGGCCGGCCGCGCTGTCGAGCAGCGCGGGTGCGGGGCCGAGCGCGTCGTCCAGCGTCGCTGCCGACTCGTCGTCCGCCGCAGCCATGCCGAAGGCGATGGTAGGCCGCGGCGGTCCGTGCCGGAAGCCGGGGGGCAGGGTCCGCACCGCGTGGGTGGTACCGAAGCGGGCGCGGTGGTTCGCGGACGATCGATCGCGGTTCACCCGCGGTTGCGCAGCTTGCCGAGCTTGCGCTGCACCAGCGCGCCGAGCTTGGCCTTCTCCTCGTCGGACAACGTCCAGCGCAGGAGGCCGCCGACGAGCAAGAGCGTGTACGGCACCGACAGGACGCAGACCTCGAGCACCGCCGCCCAGCGCGCGCCGATGAAGCGACCGAGCAGTGGCCCCAGCAGCAGATGACCGGCGAGCGTGACGGAGGCGGCGACGCCGACGACCGCGAGCACGCGCGGGAGCTGGGCATCCTTGATGTAGCCCGTCCACGGCAGCTGCGCCCAGCGGAAGTACGCGAGCATGTACCAGGCGGCGGCGATCGTCTGGCTGAGCAGCCGCGCGACGACGATGCCCTGGAAGTCGAGCCACTGCGCCAGCGGCCAGACGGTCACCAGCATGATGCTCGTCGCCACGAGGGCACAGGTCAGCTCCATGCGCACCATGCCGCGGGCGCGCAGGTTCGCCGACACGACGCCGGTCTGCAGCATCATCACCTCGCCGAACGCGAGCAGCTGCAGCGCGATCGCGGCGTCGGCGACGTCTTGCCCGGTCCAGCCGAGCAGCACCGGGTGCGCGAGCGCAGCGAGGAACCCGAAGGTGCCGCACGAGACCAGCGCGAGTGCCTTGCTGGCCTGCACGAACAGCGCGCGCTCGCGGGCGTGCTCGCCACCCGCCTGGAGATCCGCGAACGCGGCGAGCAGCGGCGCCAGCACCGAGGATGCGAGCGACTTGCCGAGCGTGAGCAGCTTGTCGCACAGATCGTAGATCGCGACCCAGCCGACGCCGAGCATGATCGACATCAGGATCTTGACGCCTTCCATCACGCTCGTGGTCACGATGCCGAGCAGCTGGAAACGTCCACCGACCGAGAACACCTCGCGTACGCCTTCGCGTGACCACAGTAGCGGCGACAGTCGCAATCCGGGCGCGTGCTTCTTCACCAGCGAGAACGCCAGCGCGATCATGACCAGCTGCCCGACCATGTAGCCGATGCCCATGCCCACGAGACCCCAGCCGAGGAACAACAGGGGCAGCGTGATGCAGAACTCGATGATCGAGGCGAGGATCGACAGTCGATACTGCAGATCGATGCGTTGGAGCCCCGCGAGCACCTCGAGCGCGCAGCCGAAGCTCATGCGCAGGACCAGGCAGCCCATGACCATGAGCAGGGCGATGCGCCCTTGGTGCAGCCACTCCGGCGGCACGTTGATCGCGGCGAGGATGAGCTCGCCGACCGCCCAGGTGACCAGGAGGCCGATCACCGCGATGCCGCCGATGGCCATCATGCCCGAGCCGAGCAGTCGCTCGAGCCGCTCGCGATCCCCCGAGCGGGCGCACTCGGCGGTGACCTTGATGTACGCGACGCCGAAGCTCGCGTTCACCATCGACACGTAGTTCGAGACGCTGAACACCAGCGTCCACACCCCGTAGCCGTCCTTGCCGATCTGCGACAGGACGAGCGGGGTGAGGATGAAGCGCGAGCCGATGCGCCACGCCTCGGCCAGCCACGCGACCACCGAGCTGCGCGCGAGCGTGCTGAGCTCGACCTTGGCCATCGCGACTCAGTCGACGAGGTCGAAGCCGAGCTCGGTCAGCGTCTGACGCCAGAACGTGCGCGGCTCGCCGTCGGGGAAGTAGCGCGAGATGAACTCGTGCCCGTGCTTCGAGATCGTCTCGCGCAGCGCGTGGTCCTCGAGCTCGACGAGGCACTCCGCCGCGCGCTCGGGGGTGTCCGCGATCATCGCGGTGTGGCGGTGCTGCATCGAGAAGTTCGCGCCCGTCGCGTTCTTGCCGACGACGATCATGCCCGCCGCCATCGATTCCTGCGGGGGCAGGGCGCAGCCCTCGACGTCGGCCGAGGCCAGGAACGCCTGCGGACGACGCATGCGGCGCGCGAGCTCGGAGAGCGGCACGCCGTCGATCAGCTCGAAGTGCCAGTACTTGCCGCCTAGCTTCGCGTAGTGCTCGCGCGTCGCGGCGATGTAGTCGGGGCCCTTGCGCGGGAACGCGAAGATCAGCCCCGGCTCGCGCTCGCTCTGCGGGATGAACGGGAACACGCGGTCGTCGACGATGTTCGGCACGATCGGGATGTGCTTGCCGGGGAACACCCGCTGGCACTTCTCGAGCATGAACGGCGAGTCGGTCCACAGCCGTACGCGGTCGGCTTTGTAGTCGAAGTTCGCGTGGAGATGGATCGGCACCTGCAGGTACACGATGGTCTGGCCCTTCACGTCGTCGGCCAGGGCGCTGCAGAAGTCCGGCACCAGGATCACGTCGTCGTCGCGCCGGTCGGACCAGCGCAGATAGGGCAGGTCGACGACGTTGAACTCGCCGTAGGTGTCCTTGCCGGACGGGCACACGAGGCGCGCGTCGACCCCGAGCGAGCGGGCGATCGCGGCGTGCCGCATGTTGTTGAGCGTGCCGCCCCACGCCACGTCGGTGTAGAGCCGCGGGTGGATCATGACGCGGTGATCGATCGCCACCCGCTCCAGGGTCGGGTGCCGGCCGAGGAACTCGGTCACCTTGTGCAGCGGACCCTGGCGGACGAGATCGGGGACGAGGACGAGCAGGCGCATGTCGACGGGGGCGGCGGCAGCCTAGCATGCCGACGCGATCCGCCAGGCCCGGCGGCGCTGCTCGGCGATCACCCGTCGCGGATCGATGCGCGCGCGGAAAACCGCGCGGTGCTCGGTGTCGAAGGATGTGGGCGAGGACCGCATGCGGTTCGCGGAGGGGGGATTCGGTTGGCTGCATCACGCACTACCTCGGGGGAGTACCGACCGCTGCCGTTCGTCACGCAGACGCTGGCCGAGCGGGCCGATCGCCTGCATCGCGAGGGCCGATACCTCGCGGCGGCGCTCGAGTACCAGGCACTCGTGCGGCTCGATCCCGACGACCTGCGCGCGGCGCTGCGCTGGGCCGATGCGCTCGTGCGCGGCGCCCAGCGCGAGCGTGCCGCGGTCGCGTATCTCGCGGCCGCATCCGCGCTCGCACGTCGCGAGCCGACCCGCCGCGCGCCGATGCTGGCCCGCCGCGCGCTGATGCTGGCCCGCCGCGCGCTCGAGTGCGATCCGGCGGCGCTCGTGCGCACGCGCATCGAGGCGGTCGTCGCCGCGTGCGGACCGGACGGCGACGCGCTGTGCGAGCAGGCGGCGCGGGTGCACTGCCACGCGGGGCGCTTCGACGAGGCTCGTTCGCTGCGCGAGCTGTTGGCGCTGCGCGATCCCGGCAGCGTCACGAAGACGTTGCGCGCCGCCGAGCTCGGGCTCGTGCACGGCGACGCCGAGGCGGCCGAGACGACGCTGGCCGAGGCCGCGCAGCGCATGCATGCGAGCGGCCGCACCGGCGAGTACGTGCGCATCGCCGAGACGATGATCGCCCACGGTCGTCACGACGCCGACACGACGCTCGAGCTCGTGCGGATCTACCTGCGGCGTGGGCAGGTGCACGAGGCGCTGGTGAAGCTCGAGCTCTTGCGGCGCATCGCACCGTCACGGCTCGAGGTGATCGAGCTGGCCGTGCGGTGCCAGGCCGCGCTCGGACAGACGGGCGCTGCGCTGGTCGTGCTGCGCGACGCGGCGCGCAGGCGCGGCCCCGACGATCCCGCGCTGCATGCGTTGCTCGACCGCGTGCTCGAGCTCGATGCGCGCGACCCCGGCTTCGTCGACGCGATCCGGGCGCTGCGCAGCGCGCTGCGCGAGGCTCCGATCGCGGGGCGCCAGCCGCCGCCACCGCCGCGCTGGGCGCTGCTCCGCGCGCGCACGGTGCCTGCGATCCCGTCGCCCTCCGCCGACGCGTCGCCGCGTCCGAGCGAGGTCGACACGCTGCCGCCGGCGTAGAATCGCGCGGCGACGAGACCGCCGCGCTGCGGTTGCTATGCCGGGGGTGGACGCGGTGCGACGACGCCGTGCGAGCGGACCATGACCAAGGCGCGATGGATCCTCGCGAGCTTGCTGCTCGCCTGCGGCTTCGAAGACAATGATCAGAACGTGATCCCGATCGACGCCAGCTCCGGCGAGTCGGGCACGCCCGAGCCGACCTTGTGCGGCAACCTCGAGTGCGGCGACCACGAGGTGTGCGTGGAGGACGAGCCGCTGGACGGCGACGAAGCCGATGCGACGCATCGCTGCGTGTCGACGGCCGGCTGCAGCGCGATGCCGGCCGACTGCACGTGCGTCGAGCCGGTGTGCACCGAGGGCCGCGAGTGCGTCGGTGTCGGGCTCGTACCGGGCCAGCAATTCCAGTGCGCGCTGCCCGAGGGCAGCACGGGCGGTTAGAGCCTGCTCTGGTCGCGCCGTCCGGCGCTCTTCCTGGCGCGGGCGGTCGTGCTCGCTGTCCGCCGTGGCGAAGCCACGGCGGGCTCGAGTTGCCGTCCGGCGCTCAGGCGAGCTTCGCGAGCACGCGGCCGAGCCGGGCCATCGCGTCGTCGATGTCGGCCTTGCCGATGTCGAGCACCGGCCGGAAGCGGATCGACAGCGGGCCGCAGGGCAGCACGAGCAGATGCTCGTCGGCGAGCGCGTTGCGGACGACCGCGGCGCGGATCTCGGGCGTCGGCAGCCGGAACGCGCACATCAGCCCGCGCCCGCGCACGTGGTACATCATGGGATGCTGCCGACGGAGCTCCCGCAGCGAGCTCTGCAGGTAGTCGCCCATCGCCTGCGCGTTCGCCATCAAGCCGTCCTGCTCGATGATCTCGATGTAGCGGGTGGCGCGGACCATGTCGACGATGTTGCCGCCCCAGGTCGAGTTGATGCGGCTCGGCACCTTGAAGCAGGAGTCGACCTCGTCGACGCGATCGGTCGAGGCGATGCCGCAGACCTGGCTCTTCTTGCCGAACGAGAACACGTCGGGGCGCACGCCGTGGTGCTCGAACGCCCACCACTTGCCGGTGAGCCCCATGCCGCACTGGATCTCGTCGAAGATGAGCAGGATCTCGTGCTGGTCGCAGATGTCGCGCAGCGCCTGCAGGAACTCGGTGCGGAAGTGGTTGTCGCCGCCTTCGCCCTGGATCGTCTCGATGAGCAGCGCCGCGATGTCGTGGCCGTGCTTCTCGATCGCGGCGTGGATCTCGGCGAGGCTCTTCTTCTCGGCCTCGATCACCGCGGCCGCACGGCTGGCGTCGTCGAGCTCGTGGAAGATCGCCGGCGTCGAGATGCGCGGCCACGCGAACTTGGGAAAGTACTGGGTCTTCTCGCGCGAGAACCCGTTGGTCAGCGACAGCGTGTAGCCGGAGCGGCCGTGGAACGCGTGCTCGAAGTGGATGACCTTGGTGCCGACGAGGTCCTCGTCGGTGCCCTTCGTGATCCCGCGCGCGATGTTCTTGCGCACCTTCCAGTCGAACGCGACCTTGAGCGCGTTCTCGACCGCGAGCGCGCCGCCCTCGATGAAGAAGAGGTGCTTGAACCCCGCCGGCATCGTGCGCCCGATCGCCGACACCCAGTCGGCCATCGCCGGCGTGTACACGTCGGAGTTGGAGACCTTGGTCAGCGTCGCCGCGTGGAGCCGCGCGAGGAACCCGGGATCGTGGAGCTTGGGGTGGTTGTGGCCGACCGGCATGCTCGCGAAGAACGAGAACATGTCGAGGTACTCGGCGCCCGTCGCAGCGTCGACGATCGTCGCGCCCTTGCTGCGCACGGCGTCGTAGACGATGTGATAGCCGTCGACGAGGATCCACCGGCTCAACGTCTCGTGGACGGCGGTCGGCTCGGTGAGGTACTCGGGGGCGGGCGAGGTTTCGCGCATCGGCGGTCGACTCTACAACGGAGCGCGCGACGGGGCCCGCGCTCGGCCGCGATGCAGCTTGCTTCGTAGCAACCCGGGCGCAACCGCCCGACCGCGAGCCATCTCACGTTGACAAGCGAGGCCTGCCGGGCGTCCTCTTGCCCCTCGCTTCGCATCTCGTTCCCGGAGCTCGAACCTTGAAAATCGACCTCACCGATCGAGTGGTCGTCGTCACCGGATCCGGTCGCGGCATCGGGCGCGAGATCGCGACCGTCGCGGCCGAGGCCGGCGCGCAGGTGGTGCTCGTCGCTCGCACCGCGGAGCAGCTCGAGGCCGTCGCGGCCGCGATCGAGTCCGCGGGCGGCCGCGCGCTCCCGCTGCCCTGCGACATCGTCGAGGACGGCGCGCTCGCCAAGGCCTTCGCCACCGTGGTCGAGCGCTTCGGCCACATCGACGTGCTCGTCAACAACGCCGCCACCAACTACGTCGCCAACCTGGTGATGTCGAAGGAGGACGGCTGGCGCAAGGTCTACGAGCTCAACGTGTTCGCCGTGATGCGCGCGAGCCAGCTCGCGCTCAAGCAGATGATCCGCCGCAAGTCGGGCCGCATCATCAACATCGGCTCGGTCTCGGGCGAGCTCGGGGCCAGCTACAACAGCGCCTATGCGTCGTCGAAGGCGGCGATCGACGGCTTCACGCGCTCGATCGCGCGCGAGGTCGCGAAGCTCGGCATCACTTGCAACTCGATCCGGCCGTGGCATGTCGACACCGAGCTCGTGCACGAGGCGATGGCCAGCCGCGCGAAGCTGTTCGGCACCACCGCCGAGGCCTACATGCAGGGCATCATCGAGCAGAGCCCGCAGAAGCGGCTCATCACCGCACGCGAGGTCGCGGCGCTCGCGGTGTTCCTGATGTCCGACGACGCGCGCGGCATCACCGGGCAGGCGCTCAACGTCTGCGGCGGCTTCGCGATGTGACCGCGATGGACGCGACGGGTCGCATCGCCGAGCTCGCCCAGGGCGCTCTTCCGCTGCGCTATCGCGTGTGGCCGGCCCCGGATGCGAGCGCCGCGCGGGGGACCTGCGTGCTCTTGAACGGCATCATGAGCCACTCGGGTTGGTTCGCGCCGCTCGCCCCCGAGCTCGCGCGCGCCGGCCTGCACGTCGTCGGCGCCGATCGTCGCGGCAGCGGTCCGAATCGCGAGGGCAGGGGCGACGCCGTCTCGGCGAGCGCGCTCGTCGACGACGCGCTCGCGATCATCGCCGCCGAGCACGACCCCGCGCGCCCGCTCGTGCTGGTCGGGTGGTGCTGGGGAGCGATCCTCGCGCTGCACGTCGCGGCCGCGCTCGGGCCCGAGCGGCTCGATCGCCTCGTGCTCGTGACCCCGGGGCTCTTGCCCAGCGCCGAGGTGCGCGGCAAGGCCGACGCGAACGCGCGCGCGGCTGCGGGTCGCCCCGACGACGAGCCGAGCGTGCCCACGCCGATCCGCGAGGAGCTGTTCACCGAGGGTCCCGCGCTCGACGGCTTCATCCGGACCGACCCCGAGCGGCTGCTCGCGATCACGCCGCGCTTCGCCGCCCTGTCGGCCAAGATGTCGGCGCTCGCGCTCGCGCGGCTGCCCCGACTCGCGGTGCCGTGCCTGCTCGTGCTCGCCGAGCACGACGGCGCCACCGACAATGCCGCCACGCTCGCCGCGTTCGCGAAGCTGGCGCCCGAGCGTCTCACGGTCGTCACGCTGCCGACGCACCACGGGGTGAGCTTCGAGGCCCCCGCCGCGCTCGGCGAGGCCATCGTCCGCTTCGCGTTCCCGGAGATCAGATCATGACGAATGCCGGCGAGTTCCGCTCGCGAGAGGCCCACGCGTTCCTGGCGGGGCTGCAGCAGCCCGAGCGCGTGCAGGAGGAGCTGCTGCAGAAGCTGCTCGCCGCGAACGCCGAGTGCGAGTTCGGCCGCGCGCACGGCTTCGCGAAGATCGGCAGCCTGGCCGAGTACCAGCGCGCGGTGCCGATCGCGAAGTACGAGGCGTTCGAGCCCGCCATCGATCGCATCGTCGCAGGCGAGCAGGGCGTGCTCACCACCGAGCCGGTGAAGCGCTTCTTCCTCACCTCGGGCTCGATGGCGAAGTCGAAGTACATCCCGGTCACGAACACGTTCGTGCGCGCCAAGTCGCGCGCGTTCGGGGTGTACTGGGCCGAGGTGTTCGCGCGCCATCCGGCGGTGAAGGCCGGGCGCATGGTCACGAACTTCTCCGACTCGGGCGAGGCGGTGAAGGCCGCGGGCTCGGGGCTGCCGTGCAGCTCCGAGAGCGCGTACTGGGCCGGCGTCACGCGGGCGACCTCGCTCGCCGAGACGCCGATCATCCCCAAGACCGTCGCGCAGATCGGCGATCACGAGGGCCGCTACTACGCGCTCGCGCGCATCCTGCTCGAGGAGCGCTTCGCGGTGATGATGACGCTCAACCCGAGCACCATCTTGCTGCTCTTCCAGAAGATCGAGAGCTACGCCGACGAGCTCGCCGACGACATCGAGAAGGGCGGCATCTCCGAGCGCATCAAGGTCGGCGACGTCGTGCGCAGCTACGTCACCGAGCGCTACCGGGGCAACCCCGCGCGCGCCGACGAGCTGCGCGCGCTGAAGGCCGCGGGCGAGCTCTTCGCCCACCGCGCGTGGCCGGACCTGCGGCTCGCGATCTGTTGGCGCAGCCCGATGCTGCAGCCCTACCTCGAGCTGCTCGCGCCGCACCTCGCCGGCGTCGCGGCGCGCGACTACATCCTCATGGCCTCCGAGGGCGTGATGGCGATCCCGATCGACGACGGGCGCTCGGGCGGACCGCTCGCGCTCGGCGTGCACCTGTTCGAGTTCATCCCCGAGGACGAGGTCGACAAGCCCGAGCCCACCGTGCTCTCGCCGCACGAGCTCGAGGACGGCAAGACCTACGTGCTGGTGATGAGCAACGGCAGCGGCCTGTGGCGCTACAACATCGGCGACGTCGTGCGCGTGCGCGGCTTCGTCGAGCGCACGCCGGCGATCGAGTTCCTGCACCGCGCGGGCGCCACCTGCTCGCTCACCGGCGAGAAGCTCACCGAGGACCAGGTCACGGCCGCGGTGCGCGACGTGGCCCGCGCGCTCGATCTCGCGGTGGTCGGGTTCACGCTCGCGCCCGCGCGCGGCGGCTTCCCCCGCTACATCGCGTACGTCGAGTTCGGTGGCCACCCCGATCCCCGCGCGATGCGGGCGTTCCCCGAGCGGCTCGACGACGCGCTCGAGCAACACAACATCGAGTACGGCGGCAAGCGCTCGTCGCAGCGGCTGGCGGCGCCCGAGCTCGCGCAGGTCAAGCCGGGCGGCTACGAGGCCCGCCGACGCCAGCGGCTCGCGGGCGGTGCGAGCGACAGCCAGATCAAGCCGACCCACCTCACCCGCGACCCCGCCTTCGGCGAGCAGTTCGAGGTGGTCGAGCGCTTCGTGGCGGGCGGATGAAGATCACCCGCGTCGAGCGCCTGCACCTGCGCATCCCCATGCGCACGAGCTTCGGGCACGCCGCGTCGATGCGATCGCAGAGCGAGGTCGTGCTGGTCGCGGCGCACGACGAGCTCGGCAACGTCGGCTGGGGCGAGGCGCTGCCGCGCGACTACGTCACGGGCGAGACGATCCCGAGCGTGCTCGACGAGCACCTGCCGGCGATCGCGGCCCCGTGGCTGGATCGCGAGTGGGCCGATCACGATCGCGTCGTCGCCGAGCTGCAGGCGCAGATCGATCGCCCCGAGGTCGGCCGCGCGCTCGCGAGCTTCGGCGCGATCGAGCTCGCGCTGCTCGATCTCGCGGGCCGCCGCTTCGGCGTCCCGCTCGCGCACGTGCTCGGGGGCACACTCGGCCCCGAGCTGCCGGCCGGCGCGGTGATCGGCTTCGAGGTCGAGACCGCCGCGCTCGAGCGCCACTGCGTGAAGCTGCGCTTCGGCGGGCGCAAGCACATCAAGCTGAAGGTCGGGGCGGACGACGACGAGGCGCGGATGGCCGCGGTCGCGAAGGTGTTCAAGGATCTGCCGATCCGCATCGACGCGAATGCGGCGTGGACGCCCGACGAGGCGCTCGCGCGGCTGCGCACGCTCGCGCGCTTCGCCATCGCATGGGTCGAGGAGCCGGTCGCCGATCGCGACGCGGACGCCATGCGTCGGATCCGCGAGGAGCTGGGGCTGCGGGTGATGGCCGACGAGTCGGTGTGCACGCTCGGCGATCTCGAGCGGCTCATCGCCGCGCGCGCGCTCGATGTCGTGAACGTCCGGCTGGGCAAGCTGGGGGGCGTGCTCGGCTCGGCACGGATCTGCGCGCGGGCGAAAGCCGCCGAGATCGCGGTTTCCCTGGGCACCATGGTCGGCGAGACCGGGGTGCTCTCCCGCGCTGCGGAGCTGTTCGGACGCGCCGTGCCCGGGTTTGATCACCTCGATGGAAAGGGGCAAAATGCGTTCCTCCTCGCCGAGGACATCCTCGATCCCGATGCCGATCCACCCCGTGACGACGCGCCCGGCCTGGGCATCACCGTGAGCCGCGCTCGCGTCGACGCGCTTTCCTGCTGACTGCACAGAACGATTCCACGATGTCGAGTTCCACCCAAATCAGGGACGAGTTGCTGACCTACATCAAGACCGAGCTCGCCTCGCCGCAGAGCGGCGATCTCGAGGCCGACACCAACCTCGCCGGCGTCGTCGACTCGACCGCCGTGATGGAGGTCGTCGTGTGGATCGAGGGCAAGTACGGCTTCGACGTCGAGATCGACGACATCACGCCGGACAACTTCGGCAGCGTGAACACGCTCGTCGCGTACATCGAGAAGCACCGCAAGAAGTGAGGGCCGCCGTGCGCCTGTTCGAGCTGTTGCGTGCCGACGCGGAGCGCTTCGGCGACAAACCGGCCGCGGTCTTCCCCGGCAACGAGGTCGTTTCGTTCACGGAGCTCGATCGCCGCTCCGACCAGGTCGCGCAGCGACTGCGTCGGCTCGGCATCGGGCACGGCGACCGCGTGGCGATCTTCCACGACAACTCCGCACCCGCGCTGTCGTGGTTCTGGGGCGTGCTCAAGGCGGGCGCGCAGACCGTCGACGTGCCCACGCTCGCGGGCCGGCCGACGATCCAGGGCGTGCTCGACGAGTCGCGCCCGAAGGCGATCGCCGTCGACGCGAAGCAGCTGCCCAAGGTGCTCGAGGGCGACGACCCGCTGCGCCTGCCGCCCGTATGGCTGTCGACCGAAGAGGCCGGCGAGCACGCGCGCGCGGCCGAGGCCGGGCTGCACACGCTCGCCGACATCGTCGGCTCCGAGAAGGCCGAGCGCAACGATCCGAAGGGCACCGCCGACGACGTCGCGATGATCGTCTACACGTCGGGCACCACGGGGCGCCCGAACGGCGTGATGCTCAGCCACGAGAACATGCTGTCGAACCTGCGTGCGGCCAACGAGCTCATGCACCTGGCTTCGGACGACAGCATCCTCGTCGTCGTTCCGCTCTACTACGTGCACGGTCGCATGCAGCTGCTGCTGCACGCGATGCTCGGCGGCACGGTCTACTTCAGCGCCGGGTTCCAGTTCCCGGCCAAGGTGCACGCGGAGCTCGAGCAGTACGGCTGCAGCGGGTTCTCGGGCGTGCCCTACCACTTCAAGCAGCTGCTCGAGCGCAGCAAGATCGCCCAGCGTCCGCCCAAGGCGCTGCGCTACGTGCTGTGCACCGGCGGCGCGCTCACGCCCGACGAGCTCGAGCGGCTGCAGGCCGCGCTGCCCGACGCCGGCATCCACGTCGCATACGGACAGACCGAGGCCGCGCCGCGCATCACCTGGATCGGCCCCGACGAGCTGTTCGGCGCGACGTATCGCGGACGCGGCAGCCTGGGCCGCGCGCTGCCCAACGTGAAGCTGGAGATCCTCGGTGGCGACGGCAAGCCGGTCGGCCCGGGCGTCATCGGCGAGGTCGTCGCGGGCGGGCCCAACATCATGAAGGGCTACGTCTCGGGCGACGAGCGTGCGCTCGGGAAGATCGACGACGAGGGCCGTCTGCGCACGGGCGACCTCGGCTACCTCGACGAGCAGGGCCACCTGTTCCTGTCGGGGCGCAGCTCCGAGATGATCAAGAGCGCGGGCGAGCGCATCTTCCCGCAGGAGATCGAGGGCGTCATCGCGAAGCATCCGCGCGTGCGCGAGGTGGCGGTGATCGGGCTGCCGGATCCGCTGCTCGGCGAGCGCATCGCGGCCTACGTCGCGCTGCATCCGGGCCCGGCGATCGAGCTGGCCGAGTTCCGCCAGCACTGCCTCACGGCGTTGCCGTTCGTGCGCGTGCCGAAGACCTTCGACGTGATGGACGAGCTGCCCAAGACCGACTCGGGCAAGATCAGCCGCAGCGCGTTGAAGAAGCTGATCATGCCCGGGGGCGCGTGAGCACCGGCTCGTCGGCCGACCTGCGCAGCTTCCTCGAGCAGGTGCGCAAGGCTCGGCCGTCGGACGTGCTCGACGTCGCGACCGAGGTCGATCCGGCCCACGAGACCGCGGCGATCCTCACCAAGCTCGAGGAGAAGCAGCGCTCGCCGATCCTGGTGTTCGAGCACGTGCGCGGCTGTCCGTGGCCGCTCGTCACGAACGTGTGCGGCGCGATGGGCCGGCTCGCGCTCGCGCTCGGCTGCGGGCTGAAGGAGGTCACCACGCGCTATGCGGCGGCGGCCGAGCGCCCGATTCCCCCGGTGGTCGTCGCGGACGCGCCGGTGCACGAGGTCGTGCTCCGCGGCGACGCGGTCGACCTGGGGCTGCTGCCCGCGCTGCGCTACCACGAGGGCGACGCGGAAGCGCCCTATATCACCGCGGCGATCGTCGTCGCGCGCGATCCCGACGACGGCGTCGCCAACCTCAGCTACCACCGCTTGATGGTGCTCGGCCGCGATCGCACCGCGATCTACATCGAGCCGGGGCGTCACCTCGACGGCATCGTGCGCAAGCACGCGGCGCGCGGCACCGACGTGCCGGTCGCGGTGTTCGTCGGGGCCCATCCGGCGTGGTCGCTCGGGGCGCTCTATGCCGGACGCGCCGACGTCGACGAGTACGACATCATCGGCGGCTTGCTCGGCGCGTCGCTCGAGCTCGCGGCCTGCCTCACGCACCCCGAGCTGCACGTGCCCGCGCGCGCGGAGCTCGTGCTCGAAGGCCGCATCGCGCCCGGCGAGCTGGTCGACGAGGGCCCGTTCGGCGAGTTCACCGGCTACGGCACCGGCGTCACGCGCTCGCCGGTGCTGCACGTCGAGGCGCTCACGCACCGTCGGGATCCGCTCGTGCAAGACGTCGTGTCCGGGCACCTCGAGCACCTCGTGCTCTCGATGCCCGCGCTCGAGCACCGCAGCCTGCGCGACGCGAAGGCGGCCGCCGCCGGCGTCACGCGCGTGGCCCTCGTCGCCCCGCTGACCGCCGTGGTCGCGATGCACAAGGCCGACGACGCCGAGCCGATGCGGGTCATCGATGCGATGCTCGCGGATGTCTACGCGAAGATCGTGATCGTGGTCGACGACGACGTCGATCCGAACGACCTCGGCAAGGTGCTCGCCGCCGTCGCGCTGCAGTGCCAGCCCGAGCACGCGGTGAAGGTGCTGGCCGGCGTGCGCGGCACTCCGCTCGATCCCAGCAACGACGACCCCGAGGGCATCGGCAGCAAGCTCGGCATCGATGCGACGCGGCCGCTCGTGCCGCGCCGCGAGGTGACCCGCAACAAGGTCCCGGCCGAGGTGCTGGCCCGGGTCGATCTGGCCGCGCTGCTCGGCAAGAAATGAGCCCTGGGGGCGGCCGCGCCGGGTCGCGTAGGATCGCTCGATCCGAGGCCCCGCCCGTGGACACAGCTCCGGGGACGTCATGCCCGACGAACAACACGCCGACACGCTGATCGGACCCGGCCCGGCCCTCGCGGCCGCGGCCGACCGCACGCCCGAGTCGGACAGCGGGCCGCTCGCCGAGCTCGACACGGCGCGGCTGCGCAACATGATCGCGCGCCGGGTGTTCGGCGAGCCGCTCGATCCGATCCGCATCGGTCGGTATCCGATCCTGCGGCGGATCGGCCAGGGCGGGATGGGCGTCGTCTACGCCGCCTACGACAACGAGCTCGATCGACGCATCGCGCTCAAGCTCCTGCGCCGCGGCGAGGTCCACGACGAGGCCGAGGCGACGCGCATGCGCACGCGGATGCTCCGCGAGGCGCGGGCGCTCGCGCAGCTCTCCGATCCGAGCATCGTGCAGATCTACGAGGTCGGCGAGCACGACGGCCAGGTGTTCCTCGCCATGGAGTTCGTCGAGGGCGCGACGCTGCGACGGTGGTGCGAGCTCGAAGCGCGCGGCGTCGCCGAGGTGCTGGAGCTGTACCTCCAGGCGGGGCGGGGGCTCGCGGCGGCCCACGCCGCGGGCCTCGTGCACCGCGACTTCAAGCCCGACAACGCGATCGTCGGCGCCGATGGTCGCGTGCGCGTGCTCGACTTCGGGCTCGCGCTCACCAGCCGCGCCCCGCTCGAGCCCGAGCTGTCGCGGGTCACCGCCGCCAACGACGACGCACGCCTCACCGTGACCGGTGCGTTGGTCGGCACGCCGGCCTACATGGCACCGGAGCAGCTCGAGGGTCGGGGCGCCGACGCGCGCTCGGATCAGTTCAGCTTCGCGGTCGCGTTGTTCGAGGCGCTGTACGGGCGCCGTCCGTTCGTCGGCGACACCGTCGCGGAGGTGCTCGGCGCGACGCTGGCGGGCAAGCTCGACCTCCCCTCGGGACGGCGTGTGCCCTCGCGCGTCATCCGAGCGCTGCGTCGCGCGTTGCAGCGTGATCCCGCGGCCCGCTTCGCGGCGATGCCGGAGCTGCTGCGCGAGCTCGGCACGCGCACGCGTGCGTTCGGAGCGCTCGCGGCCGCGGCGGTGCTCGCGATCGGCACCGCGGGCTGGCTCGGCGTGCGCTCCGGCGAGCTCGCGGACGCGGCCGACGTGGCGAACGTGCGCGCGGACGAGGCCGAGCTGCGCCTGCGTGCGCGCGAGGAAGCCATCGTCGTCGGCGAGGCGAAGCTCGCGCTGTTCGACGATCCGAACGCCGCGCTCGCGAAGCTGGCCGAGCTGCCCGACGACGCCGAGTCGTGGGACGGCGCCGCATGGCCGGTCGTCCAGCGCGCGATCGATGCGGGGGCAGCCGATCGCGTGCTCGCGGTGCCGGAGTCCTACGACGCCAGCTTCGTGCTCGACGAGCACACCGTGATCCTGGCCAGCCCCGAGCGCCATGCGGCGTGGGATCTGGACACGGGCGTGGTCGAGCCGCTGGGCCCGGCGCCCGGTGGTCCGCTGGCGTTCTCGCCCGACGGGACGTGGCTCGCGGTCGGCGAAGGCGACACGCTGAGGATCCGGCACCTCGCCACCGGTGCCGAGTCCCGCTGGGACATCACCGGCTGCGAGGCCTCGGTCTTCCCCGACGATCGTCCGCGGCTCGAGGTGCGCTGCCGCGACGGCCACGACTACTCGCTCTCCTGGCAGACCCCGACGCATGCCGACGAAGCGCTCCGCTTCGAGCGCGGTGCACCGCACGTGTTCGTGGGTTCGCTCGAGTTCATGCGCGGGATCCTCCGCCAGCCCCGCAACGCGACGGAACGTCACCGCCAGGCGCTCGAGTCGAGCGTCGACACGATGCAGCTCTCGTTCGAGGGCCGCACCGTCGAGCTGCTCACGCGGCGCGGCCTGATGCAGGCGCGCGTCGAGCGGACCTTCGACCGCGAGATCGATCCGCTCGTGCTCTGGGATCTCGACGCCGATCGCGGGCGCACCGTCGAGCTCCCCGCGACGCCGGTGGTGGCGAGGTTCTCCCGCGATGGCGATCGCCTCGCAGTCGCGGTGAACGACGGGGGCATCTGGCTGGTCGACGTGCACGAGGCCGAGGCGCCCGCGCGTGCGTTCGCCAAGCTCGACACCGGTGCCGTGCGGAGGCTCCAGCTCTCGCCGGACGGCGGGCAGCTGTGCGCGATCGCGAAGGACGGCGCAGTCGTGTTCTGGGACCTCGCGCTCCGCGAGGAGCTCGCACGCCTGCGTGGCGTGGCGTACCCGACCGACTGTGCGTGGCATGCCGACGGCTCGTTCGTCGTGCTCGGGGCCATGGAGTACCGCCACTATCCGGCGCCGAGCGTGCGCCGCATCGGCGACGAGGTGCTGCGCATCGACGGCGCCGGTGGACGGCTCGCGGTGCTGCGGCGCAACGGTGCGATCGACGTGGTCGGCGACGGCGGTCTGGTGCGCGTCGGCGTGCAGCGCGACGCCGCCGACCTCGCGCTCTCGCCCGACGGCAGCATGGTCGCGACGACCGGCGCCCGGCTGCTCGAGGTGCGGAGCAAGGACGGGACGGTGCTCACGAGCGTGCAGACGCGCAACCAGACCGTGAGCGCGCTCGGCTTCGCACGCGGGGGCGAGACGCTGGTGTGGGTCGACGAGAACGCGATCCAGATCCAGCCGATGAAGGGCGGAGCGCGGCGCAGCGTGCCGGTCCCGCGCGAGGGCTTCTGGCGCGCGCTGGCGGCCGACGGCGATCGGCTCGTCGCGGTGTTCGGCGCGCGCGACGGCTCCGAGCTCGTCGAGCTCGCCCTCGACGGCGAAGAGCGCTCGCGGGCTCCACTCGAGCTCGAGGACGTGGCAGGCGTCGTGCCGCTGGATGCCGAGACGCTCGCGGTGGCGCACGGCGGCAATCGGCTGACGACGGTCACGCGGGACGGCACCGTGCGGGCGCGGCTGCGGGAGTCCGGCGCGGTGCTGCTCGACGCGTTGCCGCTGGACGGCGGGCGCGCGCTCGCGACGGTCGATCGCGATGGCGCCGTGGACATCTGGGATCTGCGGACCGGAGTCTCCTACGCGGCGCCGATCGCTGCCGAGCGCGCCTCGGTCGTCGACGGCGGGCGCCACCGGCTCGACCTCGATGCCTCGCTCGCGCCCGGCGAAGGGGGCGAGCTCTTCGTCGCCGATCGCACCGGCGCGCTCACCCGCCACCGGTTCGACGCGCCGGGGCCCGGGCCCGCGCTCGCCCGGTGGGTGCGCGCACGCGCGGCACACTGAGAACGGCTACGGCTGCGTCGCGGCGGCGGCCGTTCGCGATGCGGCCTTGCGCAGCTCGAGCACGGCCGCGAGCGCCTCGTCGCAGGTCGGGCGGATCTGGCTGGGCGGGAGCACGAACCCGCTGCCGCCCTTCGGGCGCAGCTCGATCGTGAACGACACCGCGTTCGCCTCGCCGTAGACCCAGTCGGTCATCGTGCCGGCCGCGGCGTAGAGCTGCGCGCCGGCCTTGATCGTGTAGCGCTGGCCGTGCTCGGCGTAGATCGCCGACGCGAGCTTGTCGGCGATCGCGGCGTAGCGCGCGGCATCGTTCGCCGGCGCGGCGGTGTAGCTCCACGGATGCAGCAGCAGCTGCCCGTAGGCATGGAAGTCGACGTGCACCGCGATCGACTCGCGCTTGACCAGATCGCGCAGCGCCGCGCTCTCGGGCTCGGAGAACGCGTACGGCCCGCGGTAGATCTGCGAGCGCCGCTCGCTGCTCGAGCCGGGGCCGCCGAACGCCACGCCCCAGTTGCGGTTGAGATCGACGCCGTGACCTTCGCGGCGGTTCTTCCGCCAGTAGCGATCGGAGCTCCACGAGTACTGGTAGCCGTCCGGGTTCACGACCGGGACGACCCAGAGCTCGGTGGTGTCGACGAGCTCGCGCAGCTTCGCATCGGTGCCGGTCACCAGCCGCTCGGCGACGCAGATCGGCGCCATCGCGGCGATCCACTCGCGCGCGTGCTGGGCCCCATTGACGAGCATCGGCACGTCGCTCTCGTGCTGGCCACCGATGCGCAGCGCCAGGAGCGGGCGACCCTCGGCGGAGCCCCCGATCACGGAGAGCTGCACGAGCTCGGGGTGCGCCTCGGCGAGGTCGCGGAGGTGCGACTCGATGGCTCCGAAGTCGTGGTACTCGGCGAACCAATCGGTGGGACGCTGGGCCTCGGGCGACTCGAGCCGCTCGTGCTCCGCGGCGGCGACCGCATCGATGTCGCGGACGAGCAGCTCCCACGGGATCGCGGCCTCGTCGAGCGCGGCGAAGCCACTTGCATCGACGACGACGTCGATCGCGAGCGCGTCCGCGGTCGAGATGTCGACGTGCTCGCTCCACACGTCAGGCGCGAGCTCACGCACCTGCTCGAGCTCGTCGAGATCGCGGGGATGCACGCGGATCGCACTGCGGACCGACGGATCGACCGCACCCGTGGGCGGTGCGGCGCCGGGCCCGGGCGGCGCGTTGCCGGCCGCGAGCACGGCGACGACGGCGATCACGTACAAGGCCGCGCGGGCGTGATCACGGGCCGCGCGCAAGAGCACGATCGAGCGCAGGGTGGAGCGGAGCACGTTCCCAGGCTAGCACGGGCCCGGCTCTGCGATGATGCGCGCCATGAGCGATGCCCACTCCGAGCTCCCGAGCACGGTTTCTCTGGCCCGCGCCTGGCTCGACGCCTTCAACGCCCACGACGTGCCCGCGCTCGTGGCCCTCTACGCCGACGACTGCACCCACACCTCGCCGAAGATCCGGGTACTGCACCCGGAGACCGGCGGCAAGCTCGTCGGCAAGGCCGCGCTGACCGAGTGGTGGAGCGACGCGATCGTGCGGCTGCCGCAGCTGCGCTACGAGGCGACCGCGATCGTCGGCGACGATCGCCGCGTCGTGATCGAGTACCTGCGCCACGTGCCCGGCGAGCCGACCTTGCCGGTCTCGGAGAGCTTCGACGTGACGGACGGCCGCATCGTGGCGTCCCGCGTCTACCACGGCTGAG
>CAZFKC010000037.1:57351-86298 GCA_964519175.1 uncultured Nannocystaceae bacterium | reverse complement strand
CACGGAGCAGGGTGTCCGGAAGAACGCTTCGCGTTCTTCCGCACCCTGCTAGCTCTGGTCGCGCCCTCCGGCGCTCTTCCTGGTACGCGCAGCGATGCTCGCTGTCCGCCGTGGCGGAGCCACGTCGGGCTCGATTGGCTGACGACTCTCTGAGCTCTGGTCCCGCCCTCTGCGCCGCCATGCTCGCTGTCCCGCCGTGGCGGAGCCACGTCGGGCTCGAGCCGAGGACGGCGGGTGGCTCGCCGGGCGCGGGTCGCGTATGCTCGGGGGCGGTGAGGAGTCCGCGAACGATCCGGGTGGAGGATCGAGACGCGCCGCGTCCGATCTATGCGGTGTGGGAGATAACGCTGCGCTGCGACCATGCCTGCGAGCACTGCGGCTCGCGGGCCGGCCCCGTGCGCGACGACGAGCTCGAGACCTCCGAGCTGCTGGAGGTCGCCGATGCGCTCGTGCGCCTGGGCACCCGCGAGGTGACGCTCATCGGTGGGGAGGCGTACCTGCGCTCCGACGTGTACACGCTGGTCGAGCACCTCGCGAAGCAGGGCATGCGCGTGACGATGCAGACCGGCGGCCGAGGGCTCACCGCCGAGCGCGCCAAGAAGCTGCGCGCCGCGGGCCTCGCCGCGATCGGCGTCTCGATCGACGGCACCGAGACGAGCCACGACACGCTGCGCGCGAGCCCGGGCAGCTTCCAGTCGGCGATGCGTGCGATCGAGAACGGGAACGCGGCCGGGCTCGTGGTCAGCTCGAACACGCAGGTCAACCGGCTCAACATGCACGAGCTGCCCGAGATCGCGGCGCAGCTCGAAGCCCGCGGCGTCGCGGTCTGGCGCGCGCAGCTCACGGCCGCGATGGGCCGCGCCGGCGATCACCCCGACTGGATCATCCAGCCCTGGATGATCCTCGACATCATCGACACGCTCGCGAAGATCCAGAACGACGCGTTCGCGCGCGCCGACGCCCGTGGTGTGCCGCGTCAGCGGGCGTTCCACGTCGCGCTGGGCAACAACATGGGCTACTACGGCCCGCACGAGAAGCTGCTGCGCTCGCGGCCGGGCAAGGGCGAGCGCTACTTCGGCGGTTGCCAGGCCGGCAAGTACGTCATGGGCATCGAGTCCGACGGCACCGTGAAGGGCTGCCCGTCGCTGCCGACCGCGCCGTACACGGGCGGCAACGTCCGCAACCTCTCGCTCGAGGACATCTGGCACGACGGCGAGGCGATGAAGTTCACGCGCGACCGTACGGTCGAGGAGCTGTGGGGCTTCTGCCGGAGCTGCTACTACGCCGACGTCTGCCGCGCGGGCTGCTCGTTCACCACGCACAGCGCACTCGGCCGACGCGGCAACAACCCGTTCTGCTACTACCGCGCGAGCCAGCTGAAGAAACGGGGCGTGCGCGAGGCGTTGGTGCACGCCGAGCGTCCGCCCGGCGACCCCTACGACTTCGGGCGCTTCGAGCTGCGCGAGGAGCCGTGGTCCGACGCGCCGCCCGCCGAGGAACGCCGGCGCTCGCTGCCGATCGTCACGTAGGCGAGCGCGCGTCCGTGCGTCCGAGGAACCACCGCAGCTCGCGGGCCCAACGCTCGAGATCGTCGACGCTGGTCACCGAGGCCGGCGCGCCGGCATGCAGCGCCTCGACGAGGCTCGCGCGTGCGCGGCGGATCCGGCTCTTCACGGTGCCGACCGGGACCTCCAGCACGACCGCGATCTCCGCGCTGTCGAGCTCTTCCCAGTAGGCCAGCTCGAGCGGGAGCTGCAGCTCGAGCGGGAGCTGGCGCAGCGCACCGAGCAGATCGCGGTGGCGCTGGTGGGCCAGGATCGCCTGGCTCGGCGACGTCGCGCTCGTGCGGTCGAAGCACGCGAGCGCGGCATCGCGACGCTCGCGGCGCTCCTCGTCGCGGTAGCACGACACCAACACGCGGTGCGCGATGCCGAGGAGCCACGCCCGGAACGGCACACCCTCGGGGATCCGCGCGCGCGACTCGACGCAGCCGAGCATCGTGCTCTGGATGAGATCGGCGGCGCGGGCCGGCATCCGCGAGTGGAACAGCCGCACGAGGCTGGCGAAGTGCCGCTGCAAGAGCGCGTCGCCGGCCTCCTGGTCGCCCTCGGCCCACGCCGAGAGCAGCTCGCGATCGCCCGAGTCGGGGCTCGGTGTGCTCACAGCGTCGCCTCCTGTGGCCGCTCGGCGCGGGCCGCCAGCACCGTCTCGCGGTCGCGGCGGGCCGAGGCCACGAGCCCGTGCTTCGGCCCCATCGCGGCGATCAGCACGGCCTCGGCCTCGTCGATGCTGGCGAGCGCGTCGTCGAAGCGACCCTGTTCGCGTGCGAGCGCGCCGAGGTTGAGCAGCAGCATGCCGATCGCGAGGTGGCGGGGACCGTGGCTGACCAGCAAGAGCTCGCGCGCGCGCGCGAAGCTGGTGCGCGCGGCGGTGAGCTGCCCGCTGCGCCGCTGCACGTCGCCGAGGTTCATCCACGCGATCCCGCCGTGTGGCGTGAGCGTCGGATCCTGTTCGTGGGCCGCGACCACGTGCTGCAGGATCCGGCCGGCCTCGTCGAAGCGGTCCGCCGAGTCGTACGCGGTCGCGAGGGCGATCTCCGCGGTCAGCGTGTCCGGGTGGTCGGGCCCCGCGAGCTCGGTGCGCAGCGCGACGGCGCGCTCGGCATGGTCGATCGCACAGCCGAGGTCGCCGGCGTTGCGGCAGATCGACGCGAGCGTCTGCTCGCCGAGCGCGAGGTCGGGGTGCTTGCCGCCGTACGCGATCGTCCAGGCATCGAGCGCGCGCGTGCACTCCTCGCGGGCGCGGCGCTGATCTCCGGTGAGCGAGAGCGCGATCGACAGGTTGTGGCGCGTCATCGCGAGCGCCGGGTGACCTTCACCGAGCAGCGCGCGCTGGATCTCGATGACCTCGTCGAAGCCGGCGATCGCATCCACGTAGCTGCCGAGGTTGATGCGCGCACCTGCGGCGCTCGCCAGGAGTGTCGCGCGCCGCAGCTCGTCGTCCGGACGTGCCGCCACGAGCATGCGCGAGCTCTGCTCGAAGTGATCGAGCGCGCGCTGCCACTGCCCGCGGCCCATCGCGAGCCGACCGAGGTGCTCGTGCACCTCGGCGCCGAGCGTGCCGTCGTCGTCGACGCGGGCGAGCGCCGCCCACGCGTGTCGACCCCAGCGCTCGCCGTCCTCGGGTCGATCGAGCTCGGAGCCGACGACGGTGATCAGTCGGGCGGCGGCATGCACGACGCCGACGGTGTCGCCGTCGGCCTCGGCATCGTGCACTGCCGTCGTCAGCTCGCGCTCGGCGTCCGCATAGCGTCCGGCGCGGTCGAAGGCGGTGGCCGCGGACAGGCGCTCCGCCGGGGTCGCGTCGGCATCGTCGCCGAGCATGGTCTCCGCGAGCTCGGCAGCTTCGATCATGCGCCCCGCGGCCACGAGTGCGTCGACGCGCTGCGCCACACGCCCGCGGCGAGCATCGCGGACCGGCGTGGCGCGGCGGGCCTCTGCACAGGCCTCGGGCTCGTCGAGCGCGCCCAGCTCGCGCGCAGCCTCGGCGACGCCATCGCGCCCGGCCGCATGCCACGCGTCGACGATCTCGCTGGCGCGCGTGCGCTGGGCCTCGAGGCACGCGATGCCCGGCTCGGGATCGGGCAGGCCGCAGACGTGGTCGCGGGTCTGCGCCCAGCGCCGGCCGAGCGCGCTCATCCGCTCGTCGACGGTCGCGAAGGTGTCGCGGCCGAATCCGTCCGCGCGCGCGAACACCTCCGCGATCTGCAGCCGCGGCTCGCCCCACACGCTCGCCCACCCGGGATCGTCCGCGGTGCAGGGCTCGGCCGGCGATCGCGAGCCGGCCGCGAGCGCGAGCACGACGAGGCCACCCGTGATCACGGCGATGCGACGGCTCGTGCGTGGCCTCCGAGCGAGCGCGAGGGCGGAGAGCAGCGCGTCCATCGTGGGCCACCGCGCGGCGGGATCGCGGGCGAGCCCCCGCGCGAGGACCTGCCCGAGCGCCCGCGGCACACCTCGTGCGGTACCGGCGGGCACGCCCTCGAGCTTCGCGCGCACGAGCTCGTCGATGCCGGCGAAGCGCAGGCGTCCGAACAGCGCCTCGTGCAACGCGAAGCAGAACGCGTACTGGTCGGTGCGCGCGTCGACGTGCTCGCCGAGGTGCTGCTCGGGCGCCATGTAGAGCGGCGTGCCGACCACGAGGTCGGTGCGCGTCGGCCCGTCGAGGAGCGTGTCGTGGCCGTGCTGCGCGACGGTCGTGTCCTGGTCGACGCGCGTGAGCCCGAAATCCGCGACGCGTGGACGCGCCTGGCGATCGAGCAGCACGTTCGCGGGCTTGAAGTCGCGGTGCAGCAGGCCGGCCGCGTGTGCGGCCGCGAGCCCGCGCCCGGCCGCGACGAACGCGTCGACGATCTCCGCCCAGGGGCGCGGCGTCGCAGCGAGCCACTGCGACAGATCCCCGCCGTCCAGCCACTGCATCACGAGGTAGACGCTGCCGTCGACCGGCGCGCCGACGATCCGCTCGAGCGCCACGTCGCGGCGCGCATCGACGCGACCGACGTCGTAGATCGTGACGATGTCGGGATGCGAGAGCCGCGCGAGCGCACGGGCCTCGCGTTGCAGCCGGCGTGCGGCGTCGGGATCGTTGCGGGAGTCCGAGCGCACGAGCTTGATCGCGACCTCGCGGGCGAGCTGCGGGTCCTCGGCGCGCACGACGATGCCGCCACCGCCGGCGCCGATGCGACCCACGAGCCGGTAGCGTCCGAGCCACACCTCGGGGGCCGCGATGCCGAACATCCGCCGGCGGACCTCGTCGAGCAGGCCCGGGGCAGCCTCTGCCTCTGCCTCGCCGCATCCGCGGAGTGCCCGCTCGATCGCCCGGTCCATCGTTCGCCCCCCTCTTGGATGGAGTGTCCCGAGACGGCCGACGGTTGGCCGCCTGCGACCGCGAATTCGCCAGCGCCGCGGCTTTTTTCGCGACCCCGTGATCCGCTCCCCGGGTCCGGCGAATTCCCCCGAGCGGCCCGAGGCTGTGGCGCCGCGAGGGTGAACGAACATGAAGTACATCGCTCGACATCGCACCGTGCTCGCTGCGCTCCCGATCCTCGCGCAGCTGGGCTGTAGCGGCCCCGACATGAGCGGCATGGATCCGAGCCTCGCGACCGGGGTCGGCAGCCTCGGTGGGAGCACCACGGGCGACGACGACGGGGAGCTCGAGACCGGCCCGGAGGGCAAGCTCGACCTCGCGCCGGCTTCGGACCTGCCGATGCAGGACCCCGAGGAGTGTGTCAGCGACAGCGCGCAGGCCGAGCTCGTGCCGAAGCCGGTCGACGTCATCTTGTTCGTCGACACCAGCAGCTCGATGCAGGACGTGAGCAACGGCGTCGAGACCAGCCTCATCGCGCTGCTCGATGCGATCACCACCATCGAGTCCGCCGACGTGCGGGTCATCCTCGTCGCGCTCTACGGCACGGCGGCCGCGATGTGCGTGCCGGCCCCGCTCGGCCCCGACGACTGCATGCCGCCAGGGCCACTCGCGCCCGTGGGGCCGCAGCTGTTCCAGTACTCGATCGGGCTCGGCTCGGGCTCGTTCCTCGACGCGATCATCACGACGTACACGGGCGAAGCCCCGGCGACGGCGTCCCTCTACGCGGCGCCGCCGAATGGCTGGCAGGAGTGGGCGCGGCCCGAGGCGTTCAAGGTGATCATCGGAGTCACCGACGCGGCGTCGATGTCGACCAACCCCGCGCTCGGCGACGCGTTCGATGCGGAGCTGCTCGCGCTCGCACCGGAGCAGTTCGGCACGCCCGACGCGCGCAACTACGTGCTGCATGCGATCACCGCGATCGGGCCCAACACGCCGCCCGAGCTGCCATGGCCCCCGGAGGCGCCGCTCGTGGTCAGCGAGTGCGAGGGCGAGCCGGGCCAGCCGCTGCAGCAGGCCGCGATCATCACCGGCGGCTTTCGGTTCGGGCTCTGCTACTACGCGAGCTTCCCCGCGCTGTTCGACGACATCGGCGTCCAGGCGGCGGAGCTCACCCCGGTCACGTGCGACTTCGCGATCCCCGAGGCGCCGGAGGGGGAGACCCTGGATCCCGACACGTTCGAGGTCGAGTACCTGCCGGCCGGCGTCGCGCCCGGCGAGGTGTTCCACCAGGTGCCGAGCGAGGGCGACTGCGAAGCGGACGCGTTCTGGGTCGACGCGACCTCGATCCATCTCTGTGCCGAGGTCTGCGCGGTGGTGCAGGCCGACGCGATGGCGCACATCGACGTGCGCTACGGCTGCGACGTCGGCTACGAGCCCAATGGATGACGCGATCAGCCGCCGTCGAGCACGCCGTAGAGCGGCTCGATGCCGCTGGTGCCGCTGCTCGAGCTGTCGCCGGTGGTGGCATCGGTGTCACCAGTGCCCGTGCTCGAGTCGACGCCGCTCGTGCTCGAGCCGTCGGAGCTGGTGTCGGTCTGCGTGATGCCGGTGTCGGGCGTGCCATAGGCCGAGTCCTCGCCGATCGTCGTGGTCGGCATCGTCGTCGAGCTCGTGTCGAGCCCCGTGCTCCCGCTGCTCGACTCGCTCGTCGTGGTGGTCGACATCGTCGAGCTCATCGACGCGCTGCCCTCGTTGCCGCTGTCGTCGGACGGGCACGCGGAGAGCATGAGCCCGAGCAGCACGAGCGCGCCCATCGCTGTCGGTGCGGTGGTGGTGCGCAGCGCGGCGCCGCAGTGCGGACACGCGCTCTCGTCGTCGCGGAAGTGCTCGGTGCACGCGGGGCAGGAGATCAGACGCATGGTCACCTCGAAGGCCACCATGCTAGCGCAGGCCGACGCGCCCCGGCGATCAACCGCTCTCGGGCACGCCGTACTCGGGCTCGCCGGCCGAGTCGCTGCCGCTCGACGTGCTCGTGCCGGTGTCGGTCCCGGTCGACGTGCCGGTGTCGGTCGACGTGCCGGTGTCGCCGGACGTGGTGCTGCCGCTGTCGACGATGCCGGTCTCGAACGTGTCGGCGGTGCCGTACTCGACGCCGCCGCTGTCGGTGAGCGTGTCCTCGGTCGTCGCACCCATCGTCGTGGTGGTCGCGGTGTTGCCGGTCATCGACGTGCTGTTGCTCGTCGATGTGCTCGACGAGCTCGACCCGGCCTGCGTGTCGGTGTTGCCGTCGTCGTCGGCGGGACAGCCCGTGAGCGCGAGCCCGATGAGCACCACCGACGCGAGCGGTGCGGCGGTCGAGCGCAGCTCGACGTGACAGTGGGGGCAGCGCGACTCCTCGATCCGGACGTGGAGCTCACACGAAGGACAAGTCACCAGGCGAGCCATGCACCGAGGATAGCAGGGCCGCGGCCGGGGGTGGAGTGGTCACGGCGCAGGTGGTGCAGCCGCCTTCCGCTCGTCGCGGCGCTTCTTGGCCGCGTGCAGCGAGAAGTCGTAGCGCAGACCGGCCATGACCGTGAGGCGCGGCAAGGGATTGAGCGCGCCGCCCCAGCCGGGCGTGTCGGACGAGCGGTTGGGCCCGACCAGGAATGCGCCGTAGCGGTTCACGGTGTGGTCGACCGAGAGCGTGTAGCGCAGGCCGAACGTCCTCGGGATCGCGCCTTCGACCGTGAATCGCCACTGGAAGTGATGCGGCGAGCGCACCGGGTCGACGAACGCACCTTCGACGTCCTCGGTGGTACGTCTCCGCGACTGGTAGGTCGCGATCACGCCGAGGCTCGGGATCGGATCGCGCGGGCGCCAGGCGAGCCGCGCGTTGCCCTGCACGGTCGGGTAGAGCGCCAGCGGGCGGATGGCCGGTCGCGCCTGGCGATCGATCGCCTGCGCGACGCCGACATTGAGCCCGAACTGCACGTCGCGGGCGAGGGTGTGGGCCTGCAGCGCCGCGAAGCCGCCGAAGTTCTCGACGCGGCTCGCGTTCTTGTACTGCAGCACGTACGCGGGATCGGAGTCGGCCTGCAGACGGCCCGACGCGACCGCGGCGTCGAACGTGGCCTGGTCGACGTTCTGCTGCGCGATGAGGTCGTACCACCAGCCGTAGAAGCCGCCCATCTTGAACGAGCCGCGTCCGCCGGGAAACCGCTGCTCGCCGGTGACCTCGAGCGAGCGCACGACCTCGGGCTTCATGTTGCCGGCCCGCACGTAGTAGTACGGATCCTCGTAGAGCAGCTCGCCGAGACCCGGTGCGCGGAAGGCCTCCGCATACAGCACCTTCAGGTTCGCGAGGCGCCACGGCAGCACCGTGAGCGCCGCGCGCGGCGAGAAGTGCCATCCGAAGGTCTGATCGATGTCGAAGCGCAGGCCGGCATCGAGCGCGAGGCGCTTGACCGGCCACCAGCTCTGCTCGACGTAGAGCGCGCCCGCACCGACGACGTTGCGGACGTCGAGCAGATCATCGTAGCTGCTCGGAGCCCGGGTGCGGAGATCCTCGATCTTCACCGCGTCGGTGAGCCCGTTGACCTGCCCCGTGACGCCCGCGAGCGTCACCAGCGACGCGTCGTGCAGCCAGTCGACCGAGACCTGCTCGTCGATGCCGGCGCGGATTTCCTTGTTGGTCTCGTTCTGGTGGCACGCGGCGGTGAGGCCGGGACAGTAGCCGACGTCGTTGTAGACCCAGTTGCCCGACCACCGCGCCGCGTCGCCGAAGACCCGGCTGCGTAGCTGGACGCGCGTACCGAGGTCGGCCGTGTGGCGGACATCGAGGTGCAGCGCGGTGTCCTGCGTGCGGTTGCGTGGGTCGGCGAACGCACTGTCGTACTCGAACGGATCGGCCTGATCGAAGTGGCGCGCGACGAGATCGACCTCGAACGCGCCGAGGTGGAGCGACATCATCCCGCCCGCACCACGTGCGGAACGGCGCGCCACGCCACCCCACATCCCCGGACGCTCGACACGGGGACCGGCGTCGTACTGCCCGGGCTGCAGCGCGTAGTGCATCGACGGATCGGAGGCGTCGAACGCCTCGGCCTGGATCGAGAAGCCACCACCGCGACGGAGGCGACGGAACGGGGTGCTGTAGCCGAGCGAGCCGCGAGCATCGCGGCCGAGGCCGTAGCCGCCGCCCACTCCGCGTAGCTCGCCGCTCGGGCCGACCGCCGGCGAGACTGCGCCGTTGACCACCGCGTGCACACCCTCGTCGTCGTCGGGATCGCGGGTGATCACGTTGATCACCCCGAACATCGCGTTGCCGCCGTAGAGCACCGAGCCGGGTCCGAGGCTCACCTCGATGCGCTCGATGGTCTCGATCGGTACGCCGAGCGAGCGATCGAGGTGCACGGCGCCGCCCCACACCCCGTTCATGCGGTGACCGTTGACCTGCACGAGGAAGTGCGCGCCCTCGTCCGCATTGATGGTGAGCCCGCGGGCGCCCATGCCGTCGTAGGGCTGGGCAATCGCGATGCCGTTGCCGAGGTAGAGCAGCGCTTCGTCGACGGTGCGCAGCCCGTGGAGGCGGATCTCCTCGGCGGTGATCGTGAAGACCGTCGCCGGGGCCGCGCTCACCGGCTCGAGCCGCTTGCTCGCAGTGCTCGCGATCGGCTCGTCGAGCAGCTCGGCGAGCTCGCCGTCGATCGGCGCGTCGGGAGGAGGATCCGCCGCAGCGGGCGCAGGTGCGAACAGGGCGAGCGAGAAGATGATTGGGGCAGCGATCATTGTCCCACCACCTTGGCGAGCGCGAGCAGCCGGGAGCTGAAGTCGACGTTCTGTCGCTTCGCGCGGCCGAGGTTGATCCAGATGGTCGGGTGCGAGGACTCGAGCGCGAAGCCGAGCACGATACCGCTGGGCACGTCGCGCGCGAGCGTCGACACGCTCAGGATGTCGTGGCCGTCGAGGCTGTCGGCGATCGCTTCGACGTGCGGCGAGAGGCCGGGGGTCAGGATCAGCACGGCGGTGCCTTGATCGGTGCAGGCGCGCGACAGCGTCGCGATGTCGCTGAAGTCGTGCTCGCGCGCGTCGATGGGCGCTCCCGCGAGCTCGGCGAGCTCGGCGAGATCCGTGCGCAGCTTCGCCGCGACGCTGGCCGAGCCGCTGTCGCCCTTGCGACGCAGGATGAGCACGCGGGCGGTGCCGGCCATGCGCGCGGCGGCGTTGCGGTCGTAGTTGACGACCTTGCCGAGCAGCTTCACCTGAGTCTCGACCGGGACGTCGGGATCCTCGGCACTCGCCCGACGCGGCCACCACGGTGCGAGCCCGAGCCCGACCAGCAGCCCGAGCATCCGACGGCGACGCAACTCGGCGAGCTCGCGCGCCGTGCTCATACGGCGGGTCGCATGCGCCGGAGCGACACCGCACGCCGCGCAGCATCGAGCTGTCGCAAGAGCGCGTCGGTGTTCCCCTTCAGGATCACTTGCCCGTCGAAACCGAGCTGTCGGTAGGCCCCCGAGAGCGAGCGATCGCTCGTGTAGAGATAGAAGAACGGTCGGTGGCGGGGCGGCAGGCTGGCCCGCAGCCGCGCGAGCACCTCCCCGCCGTCGAGGCCGGGCATGTGGAAGTCGATCAGCACGATGTCCGCATCGACGACGTCGACGTCGGCGGTCGCGTCGTTCACGTGGACGGCGACCTCGTAGCCGGCGGCGACGAGCGCGTCACGAGCGATCCGCAGATCCTGGGGGTTGTCGTCGATGTAGACGACCTTGGTCTTGGCGGACGCGTGACTCATCGGGGCTCGGGGAAGAATCGGTCGCGGGTATCCCCGCATTGAGTGCCGATAGTGGCCGGCGGTGGCTCACAACGGGACTGTGGCCGCGACCGCATCGTGCCGAAGTGGGCGGACGTGCCTCGGAGGCCATGGGCGTGGTCGCGTGCACAGTGGTCGGTGGGCGGCAAGCTCGCGCTCACCGCCGCACTGGTGCTCGCGGCGGCCGCATACGGACTCCTGGCGTTGCTCGACCACGAGCGTGCTCGCCTGCTCGAGCACCACGAGCGCGCCGAGGCCCAGACCCTGCAACAGCTCGCGCTCGGCCTCTCGGCGCCGCTGGAGTTCGACGACGACATCGCGATCGCCGATGCGCTGGCACCGCTGTCGCGGCAGCCCGAGCTCGTCTATCTCGAGCTGACCGACGCGGACCGCGAGGGCCCCGCCGCACGCATGGGCCGCACCGATCTCGTCGCGCCGCCGCTCGTCGGGACCGCCGCTGCGCGCGACGAGGACACGCTATGGCTCGCCGCGCCCATCGTCGACGAGCGCGGCAAGGCGCTCGGCCAGGTCCGCATCGGGCTGTCGCTCGCGCTGCTCGAGGAGGACTGGACGCACCAGCGCGAGCTCATCCTGCTGGCCTGCGCCGGGTTCGGCGTGCTGGTGCTGTTCGGGCTGGTCGCGTCGACGCGCGCGATGGTGCTGCTGCCATTGCGCCGGCTCGCGCGCGCCGCAGAGGCCGTCGGTCGTGGCGATTCCGTCGCCGTCGCCATCGAGTCGCGTGACGAGGTCGGTCGGCTCGCCGCGGCGTTCAACGGCATGGCGCGGGCGATCCACGAGCGAGAGCGCGGGCTCGAGAGTGCACACGCCGAGGTCGCACGTCTGCTCGACGGCATGCGTCAGGCCATCTTCACCTTCGGGCCGGACCTCCGTGTCGTCGGTCGGGGCTCGCGCGCGTGCATGCAGGTGTTCGGCGGTCCGATCGAGGGCCTCGATGCGCGCGAGCTCCTGCTGCGCGGCATCCCCGAGAGCGCACCGGAGTTCCACGCGATCGAGGCGTTCCTCGCCGTCGTGTTCGACATCGACCCGAGCGCATGGGACGAGCTCGTCGAGCTCGCCCCCCGCGAGCTGCGCGCGTTCGAAGGCACCGAGCACGAGCGTGAGCTCGTCATCGAGATCATCCCGCTCGTCGCCGACGGTCGGCTCCAGCGCGTCATGGTGACCGCCACCGACGAGACCGAGGCCCGACGCGTGCAGCGAGAGATCGGTACGCTGCGCGACCGGCACGCGGCCGAGATCGCAGCGATGCGTCGACTGCTCGCGGTCGGCGTACAGGTGTTCGTCGAGTTCGAGATGCGCAGCCGAGCACGTCTCGACCGCGTGGAGTCGATGGTCTCCACGTGCAGCGATGCCGAGGTCTTCGAGCTCATGCGGCTTGTCCACGCCGTACGCGGCGGCGCGCGCTCGCTCGGCCTGCTCGAGCTCGAGGCCGCGCTGTCCGAGGCCGAAGGTGTATTGGGACCCGTTCGCGACGCCGTGCGTGCCGCCACGCTCATCCCCGCTGGTTGGCGGCCGGCGCTGACTCGCGCGCTCGAGGCCGCGCGCGAGGGCCTCCTACGTGCGCGCGAGCGCATGGTCGCCGCGTCGCCGCTCGGTGAGCAGGTCTTCGATCAGGTCACGGTATCGGCCCGAGATCTCGATCGCCTGGCCGGGCTCCGCGACGAGGCCAGCGCCGCGGTGCGCGGTTGCATCGATCGGCTGTGTGCGCGCCCGTTCGCCGAGGTCGTGACCGGGCTCTCCGACGCGCTCGAGTTCTGGGCAGCGAGCGAGGGCAAGCGCGCGCAGCTCGTCGTCGAGGGCGCCGACGTACGCGTCGACCGCGAAGAGACCCACGGGCTGCGCAGCGCCGTGACGCAGATCGTGCGCAATGCGATCGCCCACGGCATCGAGCTGCCCGAGCAGCGCGCGGCGGCCGGGAAGCCGGCGATCGGGCTCGTGCGGGTGCGCTGCGAAGCGGACGCGGACGGCACGTCGATCGAGGTCCGCGACGACGGCGGCGGGATCGCGTTCGACGTGCTCCGTCCACGCGCGGGCCGGCGCGGGCTGGGGCTCGCCGACGAGGAGCTGATGTTCGTCGATGGGCTGTCGAGTCGCACCGACGCCGACGCGCTCGCAGGGCAGGGCGTGGGCATGGGTGCGGTCGCCGACGAGCTGGCCGCGCTCGGCTACCGCGTCGCGCTGGCGCACACCGGACCGGACGGGACCTGCTTCCGCATCCGGCGGCGCACGAGCGCGGGTGCGCTCCGCATCACTGCGTCGTGACGCGCGGCACGAGCTCGAGGTCGTCGAGCGCGACCCGGCCGCGCGGCGAGCCGTGGGCCTCGCCGAGCTCGAAGCGCACGGCGGCGATGCGTGAGAGATCGAGCTCGCTTCCGACCGCGAGCTCCGCGAGCCGGACGCGGATCGTGACGAACTCGTTCTGCCAGCCGACGCCGGCTCCGAAGCCGTCGCGCGCGTAGGGCGGGGGCACCGGCGCGAGCTCGGCGAGCGGCACCGAGCCGGTCACGCCGTCCTCGTCCCGCAGCGTGACTGTGAACGAGAGCGGCCCCGCGAGCGCCACCGTCTCGGGGTGGCGAGTGCCCTGCGTGACGCGGAACGAGAGCGCTTCGAACCCGGTGAAATCGTGCAGGCCCTCCGGGATCGTCTGCTCGTAGTACGCATCGTCGCCCGGGCTCCAGTCGAAGACGAGCGCGCGCGGGTCGTCGCCCATGTGGCGCGCGTGGGTCATCCCGTTGCTCGGCTGCTCGCCGGTCCACGCGAACGAGCTGTCGTTGTCCTTCATGAGCACCTCGGCCGCGTTCGCGACGTCGAACGTGACGGCGCCACCCGAGCTCGCGAGCTCGAGCTCGGGATTGGCCTGGAAGTCGTCGAGCACCACCGCGCCCTCGCGCGCGCTGCGATACTCGTTGGTCACGACCACCTGGGCGCCGATGCCGGGCGGATGGAACTCGCCGAACGGCCGCGTGAACAGCTCGCGCACCGCCGGGTTGCCGCGCAGGTACAGCTCGGCGAGCCCGAGCAGATACCCGCGCGCCACACGATTGGTCTCGGGGCGTCCGATCAGATCGGGCGCCGAGGCGTCGATGAACAGCTCGCCGCAGCAGCTCAACAGATCGCCGTGGCCGGCCCCGTGGATGTAGGTGAGCTGGCGTTCGCCCGTGGCGCGCTCGAAGATCGAACGGCACTGGGTGTACGACGGCTCGGGGGCGCCCGACACGTCGTCGTCGGCCCCCGCGACGAACATGTGATAGGGCACGTCGCCCGGATCGATGACCGTGCGCGGGTGCCAGGACACCGGCGCCAGGCTGCTCACGATCGCGATGTCGTCGATGCCGAAGTTCGTCGACGTGAACGAGCCCTCGCGCAGCTGCGTCACCGCGCGCACCACCGCCTCGCCGCCGGTGCTGTGGCCGACGAGCATGATCCGGCGGGCGTCGATGTGACCGGCCAGCACGCCGTTGCCGATGACCGCCTGGTTGGCGAGCAGGTCCTCGGTGTTGTCCAGCGTCGTCGCGGCGGCCGCGAGCGTGGCCTCGGGCCCGCCGTCCTGCACGTCGGCCTCGTGCAACATCACGATGTAGCCGTACGACGCGAGGTGCTCGCCGATGTAGTCGTAGTACTCGTGCGTGTAGGCCCAGCCGTGGGTCACCACGACGAGCGGCAGCACGCCGCGGGACGCGATGTCGGCGGGATGGAAGATGCGCTGGTCGAGGAACTGCGCGGCGTAGGCCTCGAGGCTCGTGATCGCCACGGGGCCGGGCTCGCCCACGTCGTGGATGCGCCAGAGCCCGGGCGCGTCGCCGCCGTCGATGAGGTCGGCATCGCCGAGCAGGCCGTCGCGATCGCAGTCGAGCACGACGTCGTAGCCGACGCCGACCCCGTCGCCAGCGGCCGAGGAGAGCTCGCCCGGCGCTGCGATCGGGATGCGCAGATCGGCGATCGTGCCGCTCACCGCGAGCTCCTGCGCACCGCCGGCTCGCACGTCGACGAGCGCGGGATCCTGTTGCCACGCGTCGGTCGTGCGCGCGGCCGTCACCCACACGTCGCACGTGCGCCCGTCGAGCCCGGGCGTGCGCGCCGGATCGATCGCGAGCTCGACGGCATCGTCGTCGTCGAACGTCTGCACGACGTGGAACCAGGGGTGAGCGGCGAGCGAGTGGCCCGCGAGCTCGAGCCGCTGCAGCGCGCCCGACTCGCCGGTCTCCCCCGTGCCGTCGCCGCTCTCCGGACCCCCGCTCTCGCCGGGCTCTCCGGTCGCGTCGCCGTGCTCGCTGCCCGCCGTGCCGACCGTCGTCGCGACGCTCGCGTCGCCCGCGTCGTCGCGCGATCCCTCGCCCGCGTGGCAGCCGAGCGCGAGGACGACGAAGGCGAGCGAGCGCGGTCGGCTGGGCGTGGGCATGAACGTCGGATCGGTGGGTCCGCGCGTAGGCCGGGTTCCCGCAGCGGCGCCGTGCATCGATAGACTGCGATCGGAGCCGAGCGCGCGCTCGCGCGGTCGACCGGCGCCGCGACGATTCACCGGCCTTTCACGCGGCGCGGCTTGCCGCGCTCGCGTAGGGTGGCAGGCTGCTCTGCATGCTCCGCGTGCTCTCGCTCAACGTCGCGCACGGTCGCGCCGACGGCGTGCATCAGCTCCTCCAGCGCGCCGGCCACCGCGAGCGCACGCTGTCGCGCATCGCGGCGTTGTTCGAACGAGAGCGTCCCGACATCGTCGCGCTGCAAGAGGCCGACGGCCCGTCGTTCTGGAGCGGACGCTTCTGCCACGTCGAGTCGCTCGCGCGCCGTAGTGGCTTCGCGTTCACGGCCCACGGTCGTCACGTCGAGCGTCCGTGGTTGCGCTACGGCACCGGCCTGCTCAGCCGGCTCGAGCTGCACGAGCCGCAGGCGCACACGTTCCCGCGCTCGCTGCCGACGCCGTCGAAGGGCTTCACGCTCGCGACGGTGCGGGTGGGCGACGGCGTCGAGCTCGACGTCGTGTCCACGCACCTCGATTTCCTGCGCGCGAAGGTGCGAGCGCAGCAGGTCGCCAAGATGGTCGAGGTGCTCGGCCCGCGGCGCCGCCCACTCGTCGTCATGGGCGACTTCAACGCGGGCTGGCACGATCGGCGCTCGGCGGTGCGCGAGCTCTCCGACGCGCTCGGGCTCGTGGCCTACGCGCCCGAAGCCCGCACGCGCACGTTCAAGACGCTGCCGGTGCGACTCGACTGGATCCTCGCCTCGCCGCAGCTCGGCTTCGATCGCCACGAGGTGCTCGCCGACGTCGTCTCCGATCACCTGCCCGTGGTCGCCGATCTGCGCCTGCGCGACGCCTGAGCCGGGCGCTCGCCGCGTCTTCGTGGGACACGCTCAGCCGTGTGGGCGCGGGGGCTGCTGGTTCACGAGCAACCAGTAGAGCCCGAGCTGTCGCACGGCTTCGGAGAACGCCTGGAAGTCGACCGGCTTCACGACGTAGCTGTTGGCGCCGAGCGCATAGCTCGTCGCCAGATCCGAGTCCTGGTTCGACGTGGTGAGGATCACGACCGGGAGCAGCTTCGTGCGCTCGTCGGCCCGGATCCGCCGCAGCACGTCGAGCCCGCTCAGCTTGGGCAGGTTCAGATCGAGCAGCACGAGGTGTGGCGCCTGCTCGGGATCGCGGTCGGCGTAGGCGCCCTTGCAGAACAGGTAGTCCAGCGCGGCGGGTCCGTCGCGCACCACCGCGACCTCGTTCACGACGTTGCTCTTCTGGAGCGCGCGCAGCGTGAGCGCCTCGTCGCTCGCATTGTCCTCGACGAGGAGGATGGTCGGCTTGCTCATGTCGCTCCTCTCGCCGGCATCAGCAGTCGTAGCGGTTGCCGGTCGTGTCGCCCAGCCCGCTCCACTCCTCGAGGTCGCCGCCGACCTCGAGCACCTCGGTGATGCAGAGCTCCGGGTTGCCGGTGATGAGCAGCTCCATGCCGAGGACGGCGAGCCCGTGCAGCCCGGCGAGCCCGACCAGCGTCTCGTTGTAGCTGATCGAGAGATCCTCGGTGATCGCCACCAGCCCCGTGAAGCCGAGGATGTCGGTGAGCAAGGGGTTCTGATCGATGTTGACCGAGATGCCCACCTCCTGCAGCGACGAGATGCCCTCGATCGTCTCGAGCACCGGGTTCTCCGTCACGATGAACGAGCCCCCGAGCTCGGTCAGCGCGTCGAGCCCGTAGATCGCGGTCAGGTTCGGGTTCTCGGAGATCGAGATCGAGCCACCCACGGTGGCCAGGCTGCCGAGCCCCGCGACGTCCGGGGCGCTGGTGCCGAAGATCTGCAGGTTGCCCCCGATCTCCGTGAGGCACGCGAGGAAGTCGAGGTTGTCGATCGCCTCGTTGGAGATCGCGATGTTGCCCTCGACGACGGCGTAGCCGTCGAGCAGCGCCATGTGCTCCGCCTCGAAGATGTACATGTCGCCCTCCCACGTCATCGTGGCGGGCGTCTCGCACGGCGCGACGTGCTGCTCGCCGGTGGTGCCGCTCGACGAGTCGCCGCCGCTGTCGGCGGCGGTCGAGCCTTCGCTGCTGCCGGAGCTCTCGCTCGTGCTCGTGCTCGACTCCGAGCCCGCGCCCGAGCTCGACTCGGCAGGGGCGGTCGTCTGCGTCGAGGTCTCGGCCGACGACGACGAGCTGCTGGTGGTCTCGGCGCCGACCGTCGTGTCCAGCGTGGTGTCGGCCGCTTCTGCGCCGCTGGGGTCGGACGAGCACGCGAGCGGCAGCGAGGCGAGCAGGAACGCGAGCGAAGGGCGGCAGGGCATGATCGCCCGCATGCTCCGCCAGACGCGAGGTCGGAGCAAGCGCGCGAGCGCACGACGCTCACGCACGGCGAGCGGTGTAGCCCAGGTGCACCGCGATGCCGACGAGCACGCGCACCACGACCGGCCAGCCGCGGAACTGCGCCGCACCCGCGCGGAAGATCGGACGCAGCAGCGGCACGCCGACGCCCGTGCAGAGCAGCACGGAGAGTCGGCGGGCCACCGGCGCTTCGACATCCACACCCACGGTGGGGACGACGAGCGGCACACGTCCGAGCCGCGGCCGTCCAGTGGCGAGCCCCCAGACCAGGACGAGCCGGGCTCGCGACACGCCTCATCGTACGACGGCGGCTCGCAGCGCAGCGAGCAGCGCGGTCATCGACGGCCAGCGCAGGCCCGGATCCACCGCGAGCCCGCGCGTCAACGCCTCGAGCACGCCGCTCGGCAGCGCACGCGCGCGCTCGTCGACGACGAGTCGGCCTGCGCGGACCGACTCGACGCGGGCATCGTAGGTGTCACCCGGATACGGCCACGTGCCGGTGAGCGCCACGAAGGTCGCGATGCAGAAGGCGAACTGATCCGAGCGCACGCTCGGCGCTCCACCGTCGAACAGCTCGGGCGCCATGAAGGCGGTCGTGCCGGAACCGGTCGGTTGCAAGCCGCGCTCGGCCGCGAACTCGACGACGTACGCAGCCGGCACCGTGTTGCGGGTGGTGCCGACGTTGCGGACGCGCGCGGAGATCGTGGAGAAGTCGCCGTGCACGATGCCCGCGGCGTGGGCCGCCGCCAGCCCCGCGCCGGCATCGAGCAGCGCGGCCACGCGACGCTCGAACGATTGCCCGACGCGCAGCCATGCCGCGAGCGTGGGGTCGCGGCCGGGCTCGAGCGCGACGAAGACGCGGCCCCAGTGTGTGCCGACGTCGTGCAGGCGCTGGACGTTGGGGTGCTCGAGCCGCGTCAGTGCGCGGGCCTGCGCGAGTGTGCGGTGGGCGGCCTCGGGATCGACGCCGTCGCGCATGAGCCGGATGACGACGTCGCGCCGCTCGACGGGGTCGTAGGCGCGGAACACCTCGCGCCGGCGATCGGCCGCGATGCACGCGGTCAGCATGTAGCGATCGATGCGCGCACCGCGGGTCGGCGGCGTGCTCGGGGTCGGGCTCGCGATCTGCTCGCCATCGAGCAGGCTCATGTCCTGCATCGTTCGCCGTTGGTCCGGGTGCGCTCCAGCTCTCGACGTCACGACGCGTTCCATCCGGTGACCGATCCTACGGTCGGGCGAGCGCGGCGCCCGTCCCTTTTCGGACCGAACCCGCATCCGACACCTGCCTTCGTGGTGTCCCATGCAGCTCGCGTTTGCTATCGTGACGCTCGGTGCGCTCGGATGCGGAGCTGCTGGACGCGTGGAAGGCGGGCGATCGTGAGGCCGGTGGGGCGCTCATCGATCGTTACTTCGAGCCGGTGCGGCGCTTCTTCCACAACAAGGTCGCCGATTCCGTCGACGACCTGGTACAGCAGACGTTCCTCGCCTGCGTCGCGCAGCGCGAGAGCATCCGCGATCCCGGCGCGTTCCGGGGCTACCTGTTCGCGGCGGCGCGCAACAAGCTCTACAAGCACATCCGTTCGCGATCGCGCTCCCCGGTCGTGCTCGATTTCGGGGTCTCGTCGGTCATCGACGCCGGCATCTCGCCGAGTCAGGCGATCGCGGGCCAGGCCGACGAGCAGCTGCTGCTGAACGCGCTGCGCGCTCTGCCGGTCGAGCTGCAGGTCGCACTCGAGCTCTACTACTTCGAGCGCGTGCGCGGTCGCGAGCTGGAGATCGCGCTGGACCTGCCCGGCGGCACGGTGCGCAGCCGGCTCCGGCGCGGGCTCGAGCTGTTGCGCGCGCAGATCCCCGAGCTCGCGAGCTCGCCCGAGGTAGTCGCGAAGGTCACGACCAGCATCGAGCGCTGGGCGACCGAGCTCGGCGACGATCCGTGATCCGCGGCCCGTCCTCCGGCGCGGTCGGCTTCGTGCACCCCCACGGATCGACCCACGGCCAGGGCTCTTCCCAGCGGGCGAAGAGCGGCCGCAGCTCGTGCACCGGATCGGCGTAGGCGTAGTGCCCGAGCGGATCGTCCGGGCTCGTCTCGCACGCCGCGGTCGCGGCCAGTCCGCCCACGAGGAGGATGCGCAGGAGCTGCATCGGCTCCGCATCGTCGCGCGCGAACGTGTCGCCGGCTTCACGCCCGCTCGGAGATTCGGTGAACTCGAAGTCACGATGCGCGCACGGGCGAGTCACCGCCCGTGCGCGCACGAAGGCTCAAGGACAGGTCCCGTCCCAGCACTCGTGCGGGTGCGAGTCGATCAGGTACTGGGGTTGCGGCGTGGTGTTCCCCACGGCGCCGGTCGAGTGATCCGTGCACGTGTAGAGCAGACACGAGGTGCAGGTGCTCGTGCAGGTGACCCAGTGATAGACGACCTCCATGTGCCAGCTGCACACCGCACCCAACGGTCCGTTCGTGCAGCTCCACACCGACTCCTTGTGGGGGACGGAGTAGTCGCGGTCGTAGCGACAGCTGCAGAACGCCTCCGGCTCGTTGTCCGCCGCGAGCCCGAGGCCGTCGGCAGCAGGGCCAGCGTCGATGGGCTCGCCGCCGGAGCGTTCGAGCACGACGAGGTCCGCGTCGACGACGCTGGCGAGCTCGACGCGCTCGCCGTCCCTGTCCACGAAGATCGGCTCGTCGTCGAGCTCGGCGATCGGGACGATGCGGTAGACCGCAGGGTCGAAGTCGGCGAGCTCGCGCGTCGTGCCCGGCTCGTCGGCCGGACGCTCCGATACGCTGCACGCGACGAGGGCGAGCAGCGCGAGCGCGCTGGTGGTGATGGTGGAGCGCCCCATCTCAGCCTCCGCAGACCTTGCCCGGGCAGGCGGTGTTGAACTGATCCACGAGGTACGCGCCGTCGGGCGTCGTCGTGCTCTCGTCCGCGTCCATGTCGTAGCAGCTCTCCTGACTGGGATGGCTGCACGACTGGATGCAGTTGATCGTGTGGTAGACGACGGTGTCGTACGGCGAGCAGATCCAGCCCGCCCTCGTCCACGTGCAGAACATGATCGTCTCCTCGAACGGCACCTCGTACTTCGTGTGCCGTTGGCAGCTGAGCCCGCTGCTCTGCGGATCGACATCGGCCGAGAAGCCGCCGTCGTCGATCGGTGCGGCGGGTGCCGCATCGCCGAGCGTCGGTCGATCGCGTTCCCGCACGATGATCTCGCCGTCCACCACGCTGGCGAGCTCGATCCGCTCGCCGTCCTTCTGGACGAAGATCGGTGCGGCCTCGAGCTCCTCGACCGCGATGATCTCGTAGCGCGCCGGATCGAAGTCCTCGAGCCGACGCCCGCCTTCGGCGTCCGGCTGCGGCTCTTCCGCCGCACCACAACCCAGCAGCGCAATGATTGCCCATCCCACGCGTCTCATGTTCCACGGCTCCTTCGCCTGGCTTCCCGCCGGCAGCGCTGGGGTCCCCGCCGTGCGCGATTCGATCACGACGATCTTCGCCGTGATCAGATCGAGGACAGCGGGGTCGTTCGCACCGTGACCCGTTCGGTCACAGGAGACGAGACACGATGAAGATGTGGAAACTGGGTGTGACGCTGGGCATCGCGGCCGTGGGATCGGTGTTGATGACGCGGCCGGCGGAGGCGCTGCCGAACCGGGTCATCACGACCTACTACAGCAACCCCGCGAAGACGATCTGGTGCGGGACCGCCACGTTCGACTGCGACGCCTCGTACGAGCTCGACGGCGTGACGAGCCCGTACAAGAAGCAGCGCACGGAGCTCTGCCACTGAGCAGCTCCGGGCTCACCGCTCCCACCGCCTCACCGTGGTCGCGTCGCCGCAGGCGAGCGGGTCGGCGAGGTCGATCGCGGGTGCATGCTCGTCGGTGAACGCGCCCTGCTCCGCGCAGGGGCCGTCGGCGGCGGGCACGTGCGCGGCGAGCCCGGGATCGGCTTCGACGGAGGACCCGTCGAAGCCGGTCGCGGCGCGCCAGCCCGCGAGGTCGAACGCGCCACCGGCCTCGCCGTAGCTCGTCGACTCCGCGAAGCCGAACGACGCCGGACCCGCCTCGCGGTGGTAGCAGTTCTCGTCGAGCCCGATGCCGTGCGCGAGCGCGTCGTACCGCTCGTCGCTCATGTAAGGATCGAACAGCACGGTGCGCGCGTCCTGGATCTGCTCCGCCGACGTGTCGACGACGATGTTGCGCTCGAACGCGTTCTCCGTGACGTCGGGCCACGCCTCGCCGTCCTCGTCGATCCAGTCCAGGCTCGGTGAGACCCAGAAGCCGACCTCGGCGACGATCGTGTTCGCGACGTAGCGCTGGTCCCACTGGTGCGTCGGACCGCCGAAGTCCTCGCTCGTGATGCCGGTGCCGCTGTCGACGATGACGTTGTGGTGCACGAGCGCGTGCGCCGTGCCGATGCCGACGCCGAACCATGCGCCTTCGACGTAGCTGTCGACGAGCTCGAAGCTCGACGCGAACGCGCCCGCGTGCTTGTACTTCACGCCGAAGCCGGAGAACTGCGAGTCGGGACCGCCGCTCTGGTAGAACGCGCAGCCGCGGATCGCGATCGACCCGTCGTTGCTGAACATCACCAGGTTGCCGCTGTTGCCGGTCTGGTTGCCGGCCTCGGCGGCCGCACGGTCGTAGTTGTCCGCGAACACGCTGCCCGTGACCTCGACGTCGGTGCTGCCGAGGATCTCCAGGCCGGCCACGTTGTCGGCCGCCGTGCCGTCGGTGTCGTAGACGAGCACGTGCGCGACGGCGACGTCCTGTGACTCCTCGATGCGGATGCCCCGGCCCCACGCGCCGCGCACCTCGAAGCCATCGACGACGATGCCGCTCGACTGCTGCACAAGGATGCCGATCGCCGCGCTCGCGGGCGCGAGGATCGGCCGCGTGCCCGGCAGTCGCGTGATCGTGATCGGGGCTTCGGTGGTGCCCGCGAGGCCACGGAAGTACACGATGTAGCTGCCGCCGCCCTCGGGTCCCGAGTCGTCACCGGGGTGGAAGACGTCCGCGATCGTGCCCTCGCCGACGTAGACGACGTCGCCCTTCTGCAGCTCCACCCACTGCGGCGGCGCGGGATAGGTGCCGTAGTAGATGCTGCTGTCGACGTTGACGAACGTGCGCCACGGCGCGCTCGCGGAGCCGTCGGCCATGTCGTCGCCCGCTTCGGGGTCGATGTAGAAGCAGCGGCCGTCGCCCGTCGCGGCGCACGGCGGCTCCGCGGGGGGCTCGGGGCACTCGGTCGGGGGCTCGCCGGTGCTCGAGCTCTCGTCGCTCGCCGACGTGCTCTCGTCGAGCGCGCCGGTGCTGCTGGTGGACGCGCTGGTGGACGGCTCGCTGCTGCCGCTCGGCTCGGCGGTCGTGCCGTCGTCGGTGTCGTCGGCGGCGGTCGCTGCGTCGTCGCGCGATCCGCAGGCGAGCGCCAGCACGATCGCGACGGTGGGGGCATGTCGAAGGGTACGGACGAAGGCCATGTGCCGCGGACCAGACCCGCGACCCCGTCGATCGGTTCACTCGGGCCCGCGGACATCGCCCTTGACGATCGATAAGTCATGGCTTATATGTCCAGACGTGACCGCCGCGGTGGCCGAGAACAAGATCTTCCAGGCGCTGGCCGATCCCAGCCGCCGGGCGATCTTCGAGTCGCTCACGCGCGGCGAAGCGGCGGTGAAGGACCTGACCGCGCGCTTCGAGATCTCGCAGCCCGCGATCTCGCAGCACCTCGCCGCGCTCAAGGACGCGGGCCTCGTCGACAAGCGACGCGACGGACGCTGCGTCTACTACCGAATCGAGCCCCGCGGAATGAAGCCACTCATCGACTGGATCGCGCACTACCGAGCGTTCTGGACGGAGCACGCGCTTCGCCTCGAACGACTGCTGGAGAAGCTGGACAAATGAGCGTCATCGACAAGACCGAGCCCTCGCAAACGGAAACCATCGCCTTCGAGATCGAGCTGAAGCACGCGCCCGCGAAGGTCTGGCGCGCGCTGACGGATCCGGAGCTGCTCGCCGAGTGGCTGCTGCCGGTGATCGACCTCGAGCTCGTGCCGGGCAAGCAGTTCACGTTCAAGACGCAGGCGTATCCCGGCTGGGACGGCACGGTGAGCTGCCGGATGCTGGAGATCGAGCCGCAGCGCAAGCTGAGCTACGCGTGGACGGTGCCGTTCCTCGACACGGTCGTGACCTTCACGCTCCTGCCCACCGAGGCGGGCACGCGGCTGTCGATCGTGCAGACGGGCTTCACGGCCGAGCAGAAGCGGGAGTCCGGCGGTGCGCGCTACGGCTGGAAGAACATGGGCGAGAAGCTGGTCGACCTGCTGGGGCGGGTGTCGTGAACGCCTGGATCCGGCAGATCCATCGCTGGACGTGCATCGCCTTCACGATCGGCGTCATCACGTACACGGTGGCGATGTCCGGCGGCACGCCGCCCGCGTGGCTCGGGCTCTTCGCGCTGCTCCCGCTCGTGGTCTTGCTGCTCACCGGCCTCTACCTGTTCGCGCTGCCGTATGGCGCGAGGTGGCGCAGCCGACGACGTGCGCAGGCGGCGTGAACAGACGCCGCTTCACAAACCGGTCGCACTCGAATACTCGTGAGCGCGCATGGCCTCCTCGAGCCGACACTCCGCCGACAGCCACGATCTGATCCGCGTCCAGGGCGCACGCGAGAACAACCTGAAGGACGTCAGCATCGAGCTCCCGAAGCGTCGGCTCACCGTGTTCACCGGAGTGTCCGGCTCGGGCAAGAGCTCGCTCGTGTTCGGCACGATCGCCGCGGAGTCGCAGCGCCTCATCAACGAGACCTACAGCGCGTTCTTGCAGGGGTTCATGCCCACGCTCGCGCGCCCCGAGGTCGACCTGCTCGAGGGCCTCACCACCGCGATCATCGTCGATCAGGAGCGGATGGGCGCCAACTCGCGCTCGACGGTCGGCACCGCGACCGACGCGAACGCGATGCTCCGCGTGCTCTGGAGCCGCCTCGGCAAGCCGCACATCGGTTCGTCCAACGCGTTCTCGTTCAACGTGCCGTCGGTGAGCGGGGTCGGCTCGATCGCGGTCGAGAAGGGTGAGGGCAAGAAGGTCGAGAAGCGCACGTTCTCGGTCGCGGGCGGCATGTGCCCGCGCTGCGAGGGCATGGGCTCGGTCTCGGACTTCGATCTCACCCAGCTGTACGACGACAGCAAGTCGCTCAACGGGGGTGCGCTCACGATCCCCGGCTTCAGCATGGAGGGCTGGTACGGGCGCATCTTCAACGGCTGCGGCTTCTTCGACGCGGACAAGCCGATCCGCAAGTTCACGAAGAAAGAGCTCGACGCGCTGCTCTACAAGGAGCCCACCAAGATCAAGATCGAGGGCATCAACCTCACCTACGAGGGCATCATCCCGCGCATCCAGAAGTCCTTCCTCGCGAAGGACGTCGATGCGATGCAGCCGCACATCCGCGCGTTCGTCGAGCGGGCGGTCAAGTTCAGCCCCTGCCCCGACTGCGGTGGCACGCGCCTCAACGCGGCGGCGCGTTCGTCGAAGATCGGCAAGCTGGACATCGCGCAGGCGTGCGCAATGCAGATCAGCGACCTGGCGGAGTGGGTGCGCGGGCTCGATGCGCCGACGGTGGCGCCCTTGCTCGGCAAGCTGCGGCACACGCTGGAGTCGTTCGTCGAGATCGGGCTCGGCTACCTCAGCCTCGATCGGCCGTCCGGCACGCTGTCGGGCGGCGAGGCCCAGCGCACCAAGATGATCGGCCACCTCGGCTCGTCACTCACCGACGTGACGTACGTGTTCGACGAGCCGACGATCGGGCTGCACCCGCACGACATCCAGCGGATGAACGACCTGCTGCTGCGGCTGCGCGACAAGGGCAACACCGTGCTCGTGGTCGAGCACAAGCCGGAGACGATCGCGATCGCCGACCACGTCGTCGACCTCGGCCCCGGCGCCGGCACGGCGGGCGGCGAGGTGGTCTACGAAGGCACCGTCGCGGGGCTGCAACAGAGCGGCACGCTGACCGGCCGTCACCTCGCCGATCGCGTGCAGCTGAAGACGTCGGTGCGCAAGCCGTCGGGCGTGCTGGAGGTGCGCAGAGCCAATCGTCACAACCTGCAGAATGTCGACGTCGACATCCCGCTCGGTGTGTTGGTGGTGGTGACCGGCGTGGCGGGCTCGGGCAAGAGCTCGCTCATCCGCGGCTCGGTGTCGGGCAAGGACGGCGTCGTCTCGGTCGACCAGGCCCCGATCCGCGGCTCGCGGCGCAGCAACCCGGCGACCTACACCGATCTGCTCGAGCCGATCCGCAAGGCGTTCGCGAAGGCCAACGGCGTGAAGCCGGCGCTGTTCAGCGCGAACTCCGAGGGCGCGTGTCCGGCTTGCAACGGCGCGGGCGTGATCTACACCGACCTCGGCATGATGGCCGGCGTCACGTCGGTCTGCGAGGACTGCGAGGGCAAGCGGTTCCAGGCCTCGGTGCTGGAGTACCGGCTCGGCGCGCTGAACATCGCCGAGGTGCTCGATCTGCCGGTGCGCGACGCGGTGGTGTTCTTCGGCGAGGGCAAGGCCAGCACGCCGGCTGCGCACGCGATCCTGCAGCGCATGGCCGACGTGGGGCTCGGCTATCTACGGCTCGGTCAGCCGCTCACCACGTTGTCGGGTGGCGAGCGGCAGCGCCTCAAGCTCGCGACGCACATGGGCGAGCAGGGCGGCATCTACGTGCTCGACGAGCCCACCACCGGGCTCCACCTCGCCGATCTCGAGCAGCTGCTGGGCATGCTCGATCGCCTCGTCGACTCCGGCAAGTCGGTCATCGTGATCGAGCACCATCAGTCGGTGATGGCGCACGCGGACTGGATCATCGACCTCGGTCCGGGCGCGGGCAAGGGCGGGGGCCGCATCGTGTTCGAGGGCACGCCGGCCGCGCTGGTGGCCGCACGCTCGACCCTGACGGGCGAGCACCTCGCGGCGTACGTGGGGCAGGGCGCGGCAGCTACGGATGCGAGCGGCGGGCCCAAGCGACGAGCAGCGAAAGCGCGAGCATGAGTGCGTTGAACGGAGTGCTCGCCGCCTCGCCGCGCGCGAGGTGGAAGACGATCGCGCCCGCCATCAGTGCCGCGCAGCCGATCGCGGCGAGCACGGCGAGCCCCGGCTTGATGCGCGTCAGCGACGGCAGCAGGATCCCGAGCCCACCGAGCACGTCGAGCACCGCCGTGGCGTAGAGGAACCGCGGCGAGACCTCGCCCATCCACGGCATCTTCGCGGCGAGCTCCGGGATCGGCGTGGCCAGCTTCCACAGCCCGGTGCCGACGAACGTCACGGCCAACAGGCCCTGCACGAACCAGAGCCCGATCCCGACCCGCCTCGCGGATTGCATGCTCGCCATCGTTCGTCCCTGGCTGCTTGTTACACCGGAACGCGGTCGGTGAGCGTCTCGTGGCCGCACACCGAGGCAGCATTCCACGGTGGCGAGTCACGATTCGTGGTGGCGCGGGTCTCGATGCGTTGCAGACCGATGACGCGGACGGGCGTGTGGGGACGGAGAAGCGCACCAAGGCGGAGGTTCGCGCGCGGATCATCGAGGCCGCGCTCGCGCTCGGCAGCTCGGGGCGTGCGGCGATCACGATCCGCGGCGTGGCCGAGCATGCCGGGATCAGCCCTGCGCTGATGTACACATACTTCGCGGACAAGGCCGCGTTGCTCGAGGAGATGCGCCGCGTCGATCGCCCCTACCTCGAGGCGGAGCTGGCCGAGGCCGAGCGACGCGGCGGCTCGGCCACCGAGATGCTCGCGAACCTCTGCCGCGCGTACGTGGAGTTCGCGCGTCGACATCCGTGGCTGTACGAAGCCGGTGCCTCCACCATCGAGAGCTCACCCGCGCAGCCCGGCCTCGCCGACGCGTTGGCGTCGCGGCTCGAGGCGATCCTGGTCGCCTCGAATGCCGAGGGCGATCCGGGACAGCACGCGCGCTTCATGACGCTCGCGCTCGACGGGCTCATCGATGCGTTCCGGCGCGGCGAAGTGCCCTCCGACGCGGGCGAGGAGTTCGTCGCCAGCTACGCCGCGATGCTCGTGCGCGGGCTGTAGCGCGCGAGCGGGGCGAGCTAGCGCGCGTGCGCGCCGGCCGACCAGCACGCCGCGGTGAAGCGGACCTCCGTGCCGTGCACGAACGGATCGAAGGCCGCGCGCACGGTGTCGACGACGTGGGTCCGCGCGCCCTCGTCGAGCGCGGGCAGGATGCGCCCGATCGGCCCGAGTCGCGTCACGTAGCCCAGCAGCTCGGGCTCGGGCAGCGTGCAGGTCACGTCGAGTGGCTGGAGGTCGACGTCCGTCCAGCCGCCGTGCTCGAGGATCTCGCGCACGTGGCCTTCGTCGGCGAACGCGAACTGGCCCGGACCGTCGGGACGGCGGGCCGGCAGCTGCGGGAGCAACGGAGCCGCGGCGCGCTCGGCCGTGGTCATGAACGGATTGTCCGCCGCGCTGCGCCAGACGACGATGCGGAGCTCGCCGCCGACGCTCGTCGCCCCCCGCAGGTTCGCGAACGCACGCACGGGGTCGGCGAAGAACATGACGCCGAAGCGCGACACGATCATGTCGTGGCTCGCGGGCTCGAACGGATGCTCCTCCGCGTCGGCGCAGACGAAGCGCGCGGAGGAGCGCGCGCGCTCGCCACGTGCGCGCGCGGCCGCGATCATCGGCGCGGAGACGTCGACGCCCGTGCACTGTCCCTTTTCGCCGAGCCGCCGCGCGAACGCCAGCGTCGTGCTGCCCGTGCCGCAGCCGACATCGAGCACGCGTCCACCGGGGCCCGCCGCGACCGCCTCGACGAGCAGGTCCTCGAACGGCCGCAGCATCGCATCGAGCGTCTCCTGCGCGTCGACCCAGGCCTGCCCGGCGGATCCGTTCCAGAGCGCGCGTTGATCTTCGTCGGTGGGATTCGTGTCGGCCATGCTCGCTCCGATCGCCCGCGCTCGCGAAACGATGGCCGCACTCTCGCACTTCCGACCGACGCACGGTCGAGGAAGATGCAGGCGGGCTAAGGGACGAAGCTCGCGCCGTCGGGCATGCCCTGATCGAACCACGGGATCAGCACGTCGGCGATCTCCGTGGGCTTGGGGCAGCTGCCGACGGGCATGCGGAAGCCGCGGACCTCGGACTCGATGGCGGCGCCGAGCGTGCTCGCCTCGAAGCCGCGCGCGAGGTCTTCGTAGCGGACGAACAGGGCGTCGCCGGGCGCCTGCAGGCCGGGCCACTCGAGGTTCTCGGCGCCGCCCTCGAGCGTGTGGCAGCCGCACGCATCTTCGAGCGTGTCGGCGACGAGGCTCGGGAAGACGCCGGGGGCCTCCCCGCGGACCAGCGGATCGTAGAGCGCGCCGTGGGTGACGACTTCCACGCTGCAGGGCGGACCGTCGGGCACGCCGCCGCTGCTCGTGTCGCCGCCGGTCGACGTGGAGCTCGTCGTCGACGTCGTGGCAGTCGTGGACGTCG